>JAGAKX010000048.1 GCA_017625435.1 Clostridia bacterium | reverse complement strand
ATGATGATATGGGAAAATACGTAGCCGAAATGACTGTTAAAAAGCTCATAGCTGCAGGTAAGCCCGTAAAGGATGCAAAGGTTGCAATTCTCGGCTTTACCTTCAAGGAAAACTGCCCCGATATCAGAAATACAAGAGTAATTGATATAGTAAATGAGCTTAAGGAATACGGTGTGGAAACCGTTGTAACCGATCCGCAGGCAGAAGCCTGGGAGGCAGAAAAATTCTACGGCATTAAGTTTATCGATATGAAGGATATAAAGGATGCTTCTGCAGTAATCGTAGCTGTTGCACACGAGGAATATAAAGAGCTCACCGTTGAAACGGTTGACTGTCTTCTTGACGGCGGAAACAAGGTGCTTGTTGATATCAAGGGCATCTGCGATAAAAAGGCTTTCGAAACAGCCGGATATACTTACTGGAGATTATAATTATGGGCTATTCCGATATAAAATTCCCTGAAAATTCTTTATTTCTTGTAACGGGCGGTGCAGGCTTTATAGGCTCCAATCTCTGCGAAGCAATTCTGAGACTGGGCTACCGTGTGCGCTGTCTTGACGACCTTTCAACCGGTAAAATGAAAAACGTTGAAATGTTTCAGGATAATCCCCGTTATGAATTTATAAAAGGCGATATAAAGGACATTGAAACGTGCATGAAGGCCTGCGAGGGTGTTGATTACGTTCTCAACCAGGCTGCATGGGGCAGCGTACCCAGAAGCATTGAAATGCCTCTTTTCTACTGTGCAAACAATATTCAGGGTACTCTTAATATGCTTGAAGCCGCAAGACAGAACAAGGTAAAAAAGTTTGTTTATGCTTCCAGCTCTTCTGTTTACGGAGATGAACCCAATCTTCCCAAAAAGGAAGGAAGGGAAGGAAATCTTCTTTCCCCTTATGCGCTTACAAAAATGTGCGATGAGGAATGGGCAAAGCAGTATACCAGACATTACGGACTTGACACGTACGGACTGCGATATTTCAATGTGTTCGGCAGACGTCAGGATCCTGATGGGGCCTATGCCGCTGTTATTCCGAAATTCTTAAAGCAGCTTCTTAACGGAGAGATTCCGACTATCAACGGCGACGGTAAGCAGAGCCGTGATTTTACCTACATTGAAAACGTAATTGAGGCTAATCTCAAGGCTTGCCTTGCTTCTTCCGATGCTGCAGGCGAAGCATATAATGTAGCTTACGGCGGCAGAGAATATCTTATTGATATATATTACGGGCTGACTTCAGCTTTGGGGCTTAAGGTTGAGCCCAATTTCGGTCCCGACAGAGCAGGCGATATAAAACACAGCAATGCCGATATTTCCAAAGCAAGGGAAAAGCTCGGCTACGAGCCGGACTGGAGCTTTGAAAAAGGTATTGCGGCTGCTATCGAATGGTACAAGGTGAATCTTTGATGAATCAGACTGTAATTTACGTGGGTGAATTTATTTTACCCGACAAGGGTGCGGCAGCCAACCGTGTTGTGTCAAATGCGAAGGCTTTCAATGAAGCCGGGTATAATACGGTTTTTCTCGGAGCTTCCGATTCAAAGGAGCATTTTGAAGGAATAAGAAGAATTCCGGGAACGGAAAATATGTATGAAGAAGCCCATCCTGAGTCAAGTATGCAGTGGGCAAAGCATATTTTCAGCACAGGCAGTATTCTCAGATTAGTTACGGAATATAACGCCGGGGCTGTAATCCTTTACAATCTTCCCGTTGTGACTCTGCTTGCTGTGAAGCTTGCGTTTCGCGGGACGAAAATAAGAATAATGTATGACTGCACCGAATGGACTGCTTTTACCGATGGTAGCTTACCTAAACGGCTTTTTAAGAAATTTGACGAATTTTTTGTTCGCAATTTTCTTCATAGGTTTTGCGGCAATATAATCGTAATAAGCTCTATGATGCAGAATAAGTACAAAAAATGCAAAAATATGATACTTCTTCCGCCTCTTGTGGATGTTAAGGATAGTATCTGGCATCAGAAAAAAGGGCGTAATGACGGTATTTTTGAATTCTGTTTCGCAGGTGTTCCGGACGGTAACAAGGAGAGCCTTGATTCAATTGTTACCGCATTCTGTAAGATAAACGATGATAAGACACGTCTGCGTATAATAGGTGTTACAAAGGAGCATTTTGTTTCATTGTATCCTTCATTAAAAAATGAAGCAGAGGATGAAAGAATTGTCTTTATGGGAAAGCTTTCTCATAAAGAAACTCTGGAATATGTTGCTGATTGTGACTGTTATATATTTATAAGACCCTCTGACAGGCGCAATAATGCAGGCTTTCCTACAAAATTTGCTGAAGGCTATACGCTGGGTGTTCCCGTTATCGCTACAGATATCAGCGATATTTCAATGTATATTGATGGGACACGGGATGTTTTGCTTCCCGATTGCTCTTGCACAGCCGTAAGAAACGCAATGGAAGCAAAAATAAAAGAGGGTAAAACAGGTATGGCTGATATCAGGACAACCTTTGATTACAGAAACTATATTGATTTATGTAAGAATTTTTTGAAATAAATTTTTATGAAAGGAGAAAATATGCTGAAAAAAGGAATAAATTACGGAACTATTCAGATGTTTTCGGTGTTATATATTGTCGTTTGGACAATTTCTCCTTTTATGGAAATTGATATGATATACCGCCTTTTAGCTGTTGCTTTTGCAGGACTGTGGGCTTTTATTCTTATTCTAAGACAAAAGCCGCTTCTTATTGAAACCAATACGATATTTGCTTTAGTTTTTCTTGTTGCGGTTGTGGGGATTACCTATATCGAAACGGGAAAAGCCAGCGGAATAATAAAACAGATTTCGTATTTTATGATGGTTATCTGCTTTATTATCTGTCAGTATTACAAAAAGCAATGGGATGAACTGAAAATGATAATCCCCGTCATATTGGTTCTGCTTATTATCTTTAATTTCAGAACATATTCTGCTCTTCTTCAAGACCCTGCTCTTGCACGTCAGCTTGTTCGGAATGATGAGAATATGTATCAGTATTTACGTCAGGGAATCGGCGGATACAGCCTTATTTATCCGCAGGTTTGTGTTTTTCCGGCACTTCTTCAGTGGACAATAAGTGCTTTTAAGAAGAATAAACTGTACTTTGTTTTAGGTGCGGTTTGCAGCTGTTCATTTTTGTTGGTTATTTTTAATGCCGGGTATTCAATTGCAATATTTGCTACTGCAATCGGTGTTTTTCTGCTGTTTTTCTACAGGGGAAACAGTGCTGTTAAGGCATTTTTGGTGGCACTTATTATTTTCATTGCAATAATGTATCTTATTCTTTATGTTGAAGAGTTCCGTAATTGGATTCTGGAAACCTTCAAGAGTAATGCTATTCACAAAAAAATAAATGACCTTATTGCAAGTGCGGAAAGCGGCGATGCGTCGGGCTCAATAGCTGCACGTATGACAAGATATCTGGCAAGTATCAGAAGAATATTTATTTATCCTGTTATCGGTGCTCTGTGGAAATCCGGAGGCGGCGGTCATTCCGCTGTACTTGATACTTTTGCAAAGTACGGCTTGTGGGGCGGTGCAATTTATTGCTTTATGATATATTTTGTTCCGAATTCTTACAAGAGGTTATATAGAAATAATGCAATTATGACCAGAGTATGTAACGCGACATTGGTCAGCATTATGATAGTTTCAATACTTGATTCTTTTACTTATGCTTTTTCCGGAATGATTCTTTTGGTTTTACCCCTATACTATGAAGCTATATTAAAATGGACGAGTGATGACGATGAAAATACTCTGGACAGTAAATTTAATACCTGAAGAGCCTGCAGTTAAGCTCGGTATAAAAACTGAGGTTCTCGGCGGTTGGGTAGAGTCTATGGCGGCTCAGCTGAGAAATGTCGAAAACATAGAGCTTGCTATTGCCTGCAAGTGCTCTTCCGATATTACTTTTAAGGAAAGGGTCAGCGGTGTTACATACTACAGCCTTGGCTATTCTGACGGAGATGACGTTGATTCAATTAAAAACAGATGCCGCGAAATTATATCTGATTTTTCTCCCGATATTGTCCAGATTGAAGGAACGGAGTTTCTGCACGCCAAGGCAATGATTGATTATTGTAAAAGCAATTCTGTTCCCGTTATCGTTTCCCTCCAGGGGATACTAAACGGTCAGTATAATTATCAGTGCGGTCAGCTGCAGCTTGATGATATGATGTTCTCAAAGTCTTTGACTGATATTATGTCGGCATGGCTTTTACATCTGAGAAAGGTGCTGTGGTATAAACCCAGAATGAAGCCTGAAAAGGAGATAATTGAAAAGGCTGATTACATTCTCGGAAGGACCACATGGGACAGAGCTCATTCTTATGCAATAAATCCCGTAGCAAAATATTATTCGTGTAACAGAGTACTGAGACAGCCTTTTTATGAAAAGGACTGGGATATTAAAAATATCGAAAGGCATTCTATATATGTCGGTAACGGCTATTATGCTCTTAAGGGTGTCCATTTTGTGATTATGGCATTGCCGCAGTTAATAAGGGAATATCCGGACTTAAAGCTTAATATTGCAGGCTACAAGCCCTTTAGTGAAGGAGACCAGCGTTCATTTATAAAAAAAGGCTACGGAGCATATCTTAAAAAGCTGATTGATGATCTCGGCGTCGGAAATCACGTGGTGTTTACGGGACCTCTTAAAGCACACGAGGTGGCAGAAAGATTATCAAAGGTTAATGCCTACGTTCTGTGTTCTGCAATAGAAAACAGCCCCAACACATTGGGTGAGGCTATGATGATAGGAACACCTTGTGTATCCGCTTACGTCGGCGGTGCTTCCGATATGGCAGAGGATAAAAAAGAAGCGTTGTTTTACAGAAATGATGACCCCAAGCTTCTTTCTTGGAACATAAAACAGATTTTTGATAATGATGAATTGGCTCTGACCCTTTCAGAAAACGGCAGAAAAAGGGCACGTATTACCCACAATGCCAAGAACAACGCAGATGATTTACTCTTTGCATATAATGATATCTTAAAGGAAATCAAGGAGAAATAAAATGAGCTTTGCACCTATTGTTATGTTTGTTTATAACAGAGCAGACCATTTTAATAAAACTTATGAGGCTCTTTCAAGGTGCCCTGAAGCAAAAGAATCCGACCTCTTCATATTCTCAGACGGACCTAAAAATGAAGAAGGGGCAAAAAAGGTTAACGAAGTAAGAGATGAGCTTAAAAGGATTCAGACGGACAGCTTTTTCAGAAGTATTAACGTAACCGAGAGCCCCGTTAACAAAGGACTTGCAAAGTCTGTAATTTCAGGTGTAACGGAGGTAATCCGAAAATACGGCAGGGTAATTGTTGTGGAAGACGACTGTATGCCTTCCGAGCATTTTCTTAAGTATATGAACAATGCTCTTGAGTTTTATTCCGATAATAAGAAAATCGGCAGTATTGCAGGATATATTCCGCAGATTGAGTTACCTGCCGATTATAATAAGGATGTTTTTATGGCATATCGTTCCTGCAGTTGGTCATGGGCTACCTGGGCAGACCGCTGGGAGAACGTAGACTGGGAGCTTCAGTACATTTCAGATTTTTACAAAAATCCTTCCCTTATAAGACGTCTTAACTCCAACGGAAGTGACCGCTTTATCCGCCTTTACAGACAGACCAAGGGTAACGGCTCATCCTGGTCTGTAAGATTCGGTGCGCATCTTGTGAAAAACGGTTGGCTTACGGTCTATCCCAGATATTCCTACGTTCAGAATATCGGCTGTGACGAATCGGGTGTACACAGCACATCCGATGATGCGGAAAAAATGAGAGTTGATCTTTCAAATGCGATTGCTTGTCCTAAACTTGAGAATTTAGGTGTCGATAACCGTATTCAGAAAATAATGAAAAAGCATTATTCCTACGGCTTCATTTCGGATATGAAAAAGCTTTTGTTTACTGTACTGATTGTGATTAAAGAGAGATTAAAGGGTTAAATTATGGAAAATTTACCGCTTATAAGTGTAATAATTCCCGTTTACAATGTTGAAAAATATCTTGAGGAATGTGTGAACAGCGTTTTGGCACAAACCTATAAAAACATAGAAATTATCCTTGTGGATGACGGCTCAACAGATTCCTCGGGTAAGCTTTGTGACAGTTTTGCTGAAAATCACAGTAATATTAAGGTTTTTCATAAAGAAAACGGCGGTCAGTCAACAGCCCGTAATATGGGACTTGAAAAAGCACAGGGTAAATACATATATTTTCTCGATAGTGATGACATTATTGTTCCTGATGCATTAGAGAAATTATGTGCCGTTGCAGAAGCGGATTGTGCCGATGTAGTGTTTTTTGATGCCCTGTCTTTTATTGATGAAAAGCCTGATGCTGAAATGAAGCAGACTTATCTTCGAACACATAAATATCCGGTACAAAGCGGCATTAAGACTTTTGAACTTATGCAGAATAGGAATGAGTATCATTGTGTTGTGTGGGGAATGTTACTCAGGAAAGAATTACTGAAGAAAAATGACATTGAGTTTATTCCCGGCATTTATTACGAAGATATGGCGTACACTTACGAGCTTTTGTGCCGTGCCGGTACAGTCTCTCAGTGCCCGGAGGTTTTATACAAAAGAAGGTACAGAGAAAACTCAACAATGACATCAAAAAAATCAAAAAAGTATTTTGACAGCAGCGTTGCTGTTTATGAGTATATACGAGACTTTTCTTTTGATAATAATCTGACAGAGTTTGATTTTGCAAAAAAATATATAGCCCGAAATGCTTTTAATGTATTCAATAATTATTATTTGCTGAACAAACAGGATAAAAAACTGTGCCAGGATAAGCTTTCGGATGTAAAGAAAGACATTTTGCGGGATAATGCATATTCAAATACTGCACTCAAAATGAAGTGTTACAGTAACCTGTTGTGGGTTGTATATAAATTTTATGAAAAAACTATCGGCAGATTCTGAGGAGAAAATATGTCAGAAAAAAGAAAAATTTTAACTGTTATTTCAGTTCTCAGAGGCGGTGGAGCAGAGAGGGTTTCCTCTATGCTTACAAATGAATTTAATGAGAGCGGTTATGAAACCGAATATCTGCTGACTTCATCAGATGAGGATGAAATCATAAACCGTGACCTGAATCAGGATATCCCCATAACGGTTTTAAGAAAGCTGTTTGAGTCTGAAAATGCATTACAGAAGCTGTTTTATAAGTTACTCCGAATTGTTTCATCTGTTGCGTGTCGGCTTTTTGAAGCAGTAAAAAAAGATGTCCCCGTATGTTTTTCTTATCTGTCGTTTATTTCAGAATACAGAAGAGAAATCAAAGCAATGCGTGAAAAACTGAAAAACGAACCCGATACAACTGTTGTTGTGTTTTTACAACCGAGCATTCCCATTGTTCTTCTTGCCGCAAGGGGACTTCCCAATAAAATTATTATCTCCGAGCGCGGAGACCCCAAACGACTTATAAAAAGCAGATACGGCTATAAATTTATTGAAAAATATTATGCCCGTGCAGATTCTGCGGTTTTTCAGACTGAGGACGCAAAGAATACATACCCCGCAAATATTTCAGCAAAGGGCAAAGTAATTTTTAATCCCATAAACGGCAGCTTACCCGAATCGTATTCCGGAGAGCGGAACAAATACATAACAACCTTCTGCCGTATATCAAAGCAGAAAAATCTGCCGATGCTCATAAATGCATTCAATATTGTGCATAAGCGTTTTCCTGAATATATCCTGAGAATTATAGGGCAGACGAGCAACAAGGACGATGAAGAGGCTCTTATTGAAACCAAAGCTCTTATCGAAAAATACGGTCTTACCGATTTTGTGGAATTCTTACCCTTCAGTCCGTCGGTGCATAAGAAAATAATCACCGATGCGCTTTATGTAAATTCTTCCGACTATGAGGGAATGTCAAACGCTATGCTTGAAGCAATGGCAATAGGTATGCCCGTTGTGTGTACAGACTGTCCCATAGGCGGTGCCGCAGCCGTCATAAAACACAAAGAAAACGGAATGCTGACTAAGGTCTGTGACCACGAAGATTTTGCAATGGCTGTAATTGAGGTTCTCGAAAATTCCGTCTTGTCCCAAAAGCTCTCAGTCAACGCAGCAAAAATAAGAGAAGAACTCTCGCTGAAAAATATCGCAAAACAATGGATGGAGTTGTTTTAATGAGTTTTGATAATGTTGTTCGAACGAAGAAAGAACTGAACGAACTGCTTAAAAGCGATAAAATCTGTTGCTTTGGCAAAAGTAAGGCAACAATTGAGGATTATTTAAGAAAACCGTTTAAGTCAGTTTTATATAGATTTTTCAGGTATTTCAGAATAATGGATTTTTGTATTTACAGAAGAGACAATTGTAAGAATATTCTCATTTCTAAACTTTATTCGTTATTGATAAAATATTGTGATATTCGAAAAAATCATTATGGATTAAAAATAGGTGTTGAAATGTTATCCGGTAATATTGCAGATAATATTCGCATCTGTCATCCAAATGTTATTCTTAACGGCAATATAGGAACAGGTTGTGTTTTTCACGGTAATAATGTTGTGGGAAACAAAAGAAGCGGTGCAAAAGGTGAAATTCCCGTACTAGGAAAAAATGTAGATGTCGGAATTGGTGCTATGGTAATCGGAAATGTAAGGATTGCAGATAATTGCATAATTGGTGCCGGTGCTGTTGTTACGAAGTCTTTTGACGTTCCCGGGAGTGTGATTGCCGGAGTTCCTGCAAGAATTATCAATAAAGAAGGACAGTTATGAAAAAAAAGCTTTTATTAGTTATTCCGCATCTTACAATAGGCGGTGTGCAGAAGTCCTTGATTTCTGCTTTACCGTCATTGGATTATGACAGATATGACGTTACATTATATCTTCGGAAAAACCGGACAACCCTGCTGCCTTATGTTGATAAAAGGGTAAAAGTTATAATTAATAAAGATACGACAAAGTATTACAGAAAGCCGTATTCTGTATTTTTGCAGATTTTTTCAAAGCTTCTGAGCGTTTTCGGACTTAAAGAAAAATCTGCTGAAATTGAAAAAAAACTCTCTGATTTTATCCGTGAGCAATCAATGGAATATGAGCACAATGCATATTTTAAGGATGTTGTATTTGACAAAGCCATTGCTTATGTGCAAGGCTATACTGTTGAGTTTGTTGATAAATACATAAATTCAAAAGACAAGTATGTTTTTTTTCATACAAGTAAAGATGAAGTACATTTTCTTCACGAAAAAGTACTGCCGCACTTCAAGAGAATTGCCGCATTACACGATACTCAGGCAGAGCTTATCAGGGAATGGTATCCCTGTGTGTCCGATAGAATTACGATAGTTGAAAATTTTGTCAGCCGTCCGGCAATTGAAGGACAAAGCGAAGAGTATAGTGTTGAAAAACCGGCAGGTAAGACTGTTCTTTGCTCCTGCGGAAGACTATCTTTTGTTAAGGGTTTTGATATAGCAATAGAAAGTGCCAAAATGCTTAAAGAAAAAGGCTTTGATTTCTTGTGGTATTTTGTAGGTGACGGTCCCGAAAGAGAAAAGCTGGAGAAAAAAATACAGGAAAACCGTCTTTCAGACTGTATTGCTATAACGGGTATGAAGGAAAATCCTTACCCTTATATGAAAGCAGCAGATATATACGTTCAGCCGTCTTATGAAGAAGCAATGCCTGTTACAATTATAGAAGCACTTAAATTAAAAAAGCCTGTAATTACAACGGCTACCGTTGGCGGGAAAAAGCTTGTCTCCCACAAAAAAACGGGACTGATTTCTGATATAAATGCAGAGTCTCTTGCTGAAAGCATTTTGAAGCTTATAAATGATAAGACTTTGTATGATACAATTATTAATGAGCTTAATTTAATTGACGATTCCGAAGAATTACAGAAATTCAAAAAACAATGGAAACGACTTTTGGAGGATTAATGCTTAATGAAATATTCATTTCTTGTGCCGGTATACAATGTTGAAAAATATCTGCCACAGTGTATAGAATCAATGCTGGGGCAGACATACCGTGATTTTGAAATAATTCTTGTTGATGACGGCTCAACGGATTCCTCCGGCAAAATCTGCGATGATTACAAGGAAAAATACCCCGATATAATAAAGGTTATTCATAAATCCAATGAGGGGCTTGTTTCTGCAAGAGAGTGGGGGATTCAGAATGCAAACGGCGAAATCTGTCTGTTTGTTGATTCTGATGATTATGTTGAAAGTAATCTGCTTGAATCTGTGAACGAGGCTTTTATTTCAGAAGAAAGCATTGATATTGTAGTTTTTAATTTGGCTTATTTTGAAGATTCACGGAAGATACCAAGAAAAGCAAGTTTTTGTGACGGATATGCAATTGTTGATGAAAACAACAAAAAAGATATTTATGAAGCATTAATGTTTTCCGTAACCGTAAGCTCTTTGTGTTTGAAAGCCATAAGAGCATCGTTATTAAAAAAAGACACAACGAATTACTCCCTGTATTATGAAAACAGTATGGGGGAAGATCAGTTCAGGTCAATTCATTTGTTTACTCTTGCAGAAAAGATTTGCTATATAAACAAGCCTTTGTATTGTTATAGGGTGGATAATTTCAGTATATCAAGAAATTTTGATTATGAAAAAATAGCAAAAAAGAATATGCTGTATATTTATTATGAATTTTTGAATCATTTGCCTATATGGGGAATGGATAATGAGGAAACGGTTGCCCGTTTACAGGCGCAATGGCTTAATGTAATGATTCATATTTTCAATCAGTATTATAAATCAACACAAAGTTTTATTGAACAAAAAAAGGTTATTGATTTTAACTGGTGCAGTTTTTTACCGGATGATTTACAGAAGAGTAATAGTTTTATAAATAATTCAACTCTTGAAATGTTTGAACTGATTTGTAAAAAGAGCTATAGAAGAATCAGACTGATTTTTTTAAGAGAGAAATTATATAAAAAAATCAAGTCTGTGTTAAGGTGATTATTTATGAAAATAAGTATCGTTATGCCGGTATATAATGCAGAAAAGTATCTTGAGGAAAGCATAAACTCTGTATTGGCTCAAGCTTCATCCTTTTGGGAATTGATTATTGTTGATGACGGGTCAACAGACAGCAGCGGAAAAATCTGTGACAGCTTTTCAGAAAAGTATCCGTTGCAGATTAAGGTTATACATAAGAATAATGAAGGGCAGTTTTTGTCGAGAAAATGTGGTATTGAAAATGCATCCGGCGATTATATCGGTTTTCTTGATGCTGATGATATTCTTGACAAGGATTATATGAAAGACTTATCGGAAGCTTTAACAACTAATAACTATCCTGATGTTATATGCTTTGGCTTTTGTCGTTTTTACGAAAACGAAATTACAAAACAGTATAATCTTCCTGCTGACAGCTGTTTATATGATACTGCGGAAAAAAGAAAAGAATTATATTTGCAGATTATTGACGGAACTTTGTCGGGTGCGTTGTGGTCTAAGCTTTTTAAGAAAAAACTGATGCTTGAGAATTTCAATGTTTCCGAAAGCGTCTGTAACAGCAGATTCGGAGAAGATGCATACCAGTCCTTTTCCGCAATAGGAAATGCTCAGACGATTCTTTTTGTAAACAAAAGCCTTTATCTTTACCGTGAAAATCCTGCCGGGGCATCAGAGGGCTTTGAACGTAAAGACTTTGATTATTTCAATACAAGGTATGTTTGTGAATTGTTACTGAATTTTCTGCCACAGTGGTGGGTTGATGATACAGACACGAAAAAGAAGCTGTATGCTCGCAATTTTAATGAGACGGTTTATTACATCTTGAGATATTTGCGTGAAAGCAAGTCAGTAAAACGAAAAGCTGATGTAATAAAATATAATTGGAACACTTATCTTCTTGATAATTTTAATGAGTGGATTGTTGATAATCCTTATGTTCGTCAGTCTTATTTGCCTGTATGGCAGGATTTGAGTAATCATAAAACTACAAAAATAATGTGTAAGGAATTTATAAGAAAAATCCGAGGATAATTTTTTATGGAAATTTGCAAGGGACTTGTCTCTGTAATAATGAGTAACTTTAATACCCCTGAGGAGTATTTGAGGGCAGCAATTGAAAGCATATTGTCGCAGACATATAGCAATATTGAATTCATTATTGTTGATGATTGTTCAACTGATGATTCACTAAAGGTAATTGAGTCTTATACTGATGAAAGAATAATTGTCATTAAAAATGAAGAGAATCTTGGTATAACAAAATCCCTTAACCGAGCTCTCAAAATTGCAAAAGGAGAGTTTATTGCCAGAATGGATGCCGATGATATCAGTTTTCCTGAAAGATTCCAGAAACAGATAGATTTTCTTAATAAAAACTCTGAAGTTATAGTCTGCGGAACGGGTGTTGAGCTTTTTGGCGACGGGGCGGATGTTCACAAGGAGAAGCTTGTGTGTAAAGCAATACCGGAACGGGATATTTTCCAGATTTTGCTGTTGTTTGGCAATCATACAAACATTATCCATCCGACTGCCATGTTCCGTGCTGAGGCGCTTCGTAAAAACAACATAACGTATAATGAGAATTACAGATATGCACAGGATTACCGTATGTGGGTGGAATGCAGCAGATACGGCGAATGCCAAAATGTTGATGAGGTTTTACTAAAATACCGTATTCACAAAAAAGCAGTTTCGTCATTTGACAAAAATCCTCAGATGGAATGTGCAAGAGATATAATGGCAGAGCAGTTATCTTGGCTTGAGCTTTCATTACCGGAAAACTGGGAAAATATGCATTTTGGTTTTTTTGTCGGCAGAAAAAAATATGACTTAAACCAGAAAAAATGGATTGAAAGTATTCTCCGACAGAATAGAAGTAAGAAGGTTTACAACCAAAGAATTCTGAAAAAAATGCTTTATGAAAAATGGGCAGAAACAGTATATTTTCAGATTCAGAAAAAGAAGGGCATAAAAAAAATAAAACCTCTTCTTTTTCTCCCAATAAGATATTGGTTTGTGTTGGTTGATATAAAAATAAGTCGGCGGTAAAAGGGGTATTTGTTTTATGAATGAAAATATAGCAATAAGTATTATTGTTCCCGTATATAATGTTGAAAAATATTTAAGAAAATGTCTTGATTCTGTTGTTAATCAGACCTTGAAAAATGTCGAAATAATTCTTGTGGATGACGGGTCTACTGATAACTCAGGTGCAATCTGCAAAGAATATGCGGCAAAGGATGACAGGATTATATACTTTTACAAAGAAAACGAAGGGCTCGCGGCTGCCCGTCAGGACGGTATAGAGAGATCTCACGGCGAATATGTCGGTTTTGTTGATTCCGATGACTGGCTTGAGCTTAATATGTATGAAAGAATGTACGAAGTCGCTGTGAAAGAAAATGCGGATGTTGTTTTTTGTAATTGTTTTGAGGACGAAGATAAGAAAAATCCATATTACCTTGAGCCCGGAGTTTATGATAGAGAGCGAATAGAAAAAGAAATTCTTCCCAGGTCTTTGGCCGGTCTTACCCCAAAAGGCGCAAATGATGTAATCCGGTGGTGCAATTGGCTAAGGATTTATCGAATGTCACTGATAAAAGAAAATGGCTTGAAGTTTGGTCGTGGTTTCAGACGCAGTCAGGATTTGCAGCTTACATTTGAAACTGCACTTTATGCACAGAAATATGTATCTATAAATGATGAATATTTGTATCACAACAGAAATGATAATAATGGCAGTTCATTATCCCGTGGATATACAAAGAACTATTGGAAGCTTATAAGACCTCTTATAGATAAACTTTATGAAGATGTAACGAACTACAAAAAGCAGGATTTGAGTTATTATATGCATCTGTGTGCATTCTTTTTTGCTGTTAATGGCGTGCAAAATGAATATGAAAAAAGCAGTTTTGGCTTTTTCAAAAAAATCAGAATGCTTAATGAAGTTGTAAAAGACCCGGTTATAAGAAACGCTATTAAATATGTTGATAGTTCAAAACTCAATAACTATTTTCGAATGGTATATGAGGGTATTAAGGGCGGTAACGGTTTGGCTGTTTATTATAGTTATTTCAGGGCACATTTCCGAGATAAGATATATAAACCTTTTGCCCGAAAACTAATAAATGGTAAAATAACAGGGTTTTTATTTAAGAAACTAAAATAAGCATGGTGAAAAAATGAAACACATAGTTTTTGTTGTGGGCAATTATAAAAACGGCGGAGTGGCGATGCGTTCTACCAATCTTGCAAATGCCTTTGCTGAAAAAGGGTATATCTGTACCATTCTTGTAACAAGAGAAATCGGTAACGAGGTTTTTTTTAATTTGCACGAAAACGTAAGGCTTGTGTCCCTCAAGGAATATATAAGTGTAAATAAGGCAACTGTAGAAAAAATAAACGAGGATCGAGAAAAACAAATCCGAAGAATTAAACAGCTTCGCTATATTGCAAAATTTAACAAAATTGCTGACAGAAAATTAGCTGAAAATATAAAAGAACTCAGAAAAGGTGCAGAGCTTCAGGTTTTTATGGCTGACAATAAAGATGCAGTATACATAACCTTTGGAATCGGTAGTTTCGAAAAGACATACTGTGCTTCAAAGAATCTCGGCTGTAAGCTTATTTATGCTGAAAGAAATGCTCCTGAGCTTGAATATCCCGAATACAATAAAGTGTATCTGTTATCAATAGTCGAAAAAGCCTGCGGTGCAGTTTTGCAGACTAAGACAGAGCTTGAATTTTTTGAAAACAGACTTCATGCTCCTGTTGTTATAAATAATCCCGTAAAAGCAGGTCTTCCCGACCCTTATCAAGGTGAAAGAAGAAAAGTTATCGTTAATTTCTGCAGAATTGCAAAGCAGAAGAATCTTCCTCTTCTTCTCGAAGCATTTATGCTCTTACATAATGATTTCCCTGAATACATCCTTGAAATTTACGGAAACACCGTGGTGAAAGAGGAAGAAGAGCTTTTAATTGAATACAGAGAAAGCGTTGAAAAGCTTGGTGCTTCGGATTATATTAAGCTTTTACCGCCCCGTGGAGATGTTCACGAGGTTATTAAGGACGCTAAAATGTTTGTTTCCTCCTCTGACTTTGAGGGGCTTTCAAACTCAATGCTTGAAGCACTTGCAATAGGTCTTCCTTGTGTTTGCACAGATTGTCTTGGCGGAGGCGCAAGAGAAATGATAACAGACGGTGAAAACGGTTTGCTTGTTCCTATGAATGATGCAAATGCTCTTTATCTTGCAATGAAGCGTATGATTGAGAATGAAGAGCTGCTTAAAAAGTGCTCGGAAAATGCAGCTAAAGTAAGAGCTACTCATAATGCTGAAAGTATAGCTAAGCAGTGGATAGATTATATTGAAAGTGTAACCTGATAAAGGAGAAGCAATGAAAGGCAACTACACAAAGAGAAAACTGAAAAAAATCAGAGAAAAAATTGAAAAATTCTTTTATGAAACAAGACGTTTTTTTGTGAAGCTCTTGGTGCGAAAAAAAGATTTTTCCATAATTTCAAATAACTGTTGGGCAGGAAGAGTATATCAGTATCTTGATATGCCGTATCTTTCTCCTACAGCAGGACTTTATTTCTTTGCGCCTGATTACATAAAATTTGTGTCAGACTTAAAAAAGTACCTTGATGCACCTCTTGAGTTTATTGCTCCCGAGGAATCCCGGTATTTTGAAGAATTAAAGAAAAGAAATCAGCTGGACAAGCCAATAGGTAAAATTTTAGATGTTGAAATCGTTTTTCTTCACTATTCTACAAAAGAAGAAGCCTCAGAAAAGTGGAACAGAAGAAAACAAAGAGTAAACTTTGACCATATAATACTAAAGTTTTCAAGAATGGATTTGTGTACAGAAAAAGAAACAGAAGAATTTGCTGCACTACCTTTCAGCAACAAGTTTATGCTTAATAACAGAAAGCCTCTAAAGCACAAATGTGAGGTTTTCTGGAATGAAGAGTGGAACCCCGATGGCATATTAAGAGATACAAGACCTTTTCCCGGAAATATCAGCTTAGTAAGGCTTCTGAATAAAAAAATTATGTCATATTCATTGACCGGTTACAATGAGGAGTAATTAAATGAAAATTCTTGATTTTTTATACGAAATAAAGAAAAAAATCGTTGCTTTTTACGAAAAGTATTTTACCGTAAAAGGGCTTTATGATTGCATTCTTCCCGATAAGATTTACATAAAAAAGCTTTATAAGGCAAGAACCGGCAAAGAGCTTAATCTTAAAAATCCTCAGACTTTTAATGAAAAACAGAATTGGCTGAAGCTCTATGACAGACGACCTGAATATACAATGATGGTTGATAAGTATAAAGTCAGAGAATATGTCGCAGAGAAAATCGGTGAGGAATACCTTGTTCCGTTGCTTGGCGTTTGGGATTCTCCTGAAGAAATTGACTTTGATTCTCTTCCCAATGAATTTGTATTAAAGTGCAATCATGATAATGGCGTAATTATATGCCGAGACAAAAGTACATTTGATATTGAAGCAGCAAAGAAAAATCTTGCATGGCGATTAAAGAGAGATTATTACAGAAAACTTCGCGAATGGCCATATAAAAATGTTGATCGTAAGATTATTTGTGAGAAGTTTATGGAAAATCAACCTGATGATCCGTTGTTGGATTATAAATTATTTTGCTTTAATGGAAGGCATTTGCTGACAGAAATCAATAGTGAAAGATTTAGCGGTTTCCCAAAAGAAGACCATTATGATTGCAATTGGAAACATATTGATGTTACTGGAAAACCTGCAAAAGGCGATGTGTATTCAAAACCAGTCTTTTTTGAGGAAATGCAGAAAATAGCAGAAACCTTATCTCAGGATATTCCATTTGTAAGAATTGATTTTAATGTATGGGATAATAAATTGTATATAGGGGAAATTACCTTTTATTATGGTGGTGCTATGCATTTATTTAATGATGCATGGGAAATAGAATTAGGTAAATGGATTGATTTATCTGAATATAGGAGATAATTATGGCACAACAAAACTGGACAACTATTGTAAAATCAGGTAACAGTGCCTTTGATATGGATATCAAGGGGCTTGCAAAATGTAAAGATTTAATTCTTCTGCTTGTGCGCCGTACATTTGTGGCGAAGTATAAGCAGACTGTCTTAGGTCCTGCCTGGGCAGTTATTCAGCCGTTTTTTACAACGGTCGTATATTCCGTATTTTTCGGAAATATTGCAGGGCTTGGAGCAACAGGGGTACCGAATTTCATATTTTATCTTTCCGGAACTATTGTGTGGACTCTGTTTGCTCATTGCCTCACAGAAACATCACACACATTTACCGGCAATGCCGGAATTCTCGGTAAGGTGTATTTTCCCCGTCTTGTAATGCCCATTTCAACGGCGATTTCACAGTACATAGCCTTCTTTATTCAGTTTGCGTTTATGCTGTGCTTTATGGCTTATTACCTCATTACAGATGCGGGACTTGCCCCCAATTTATTGATTCTTATGACTCCCGTAATTCTCATACAGCTGGCTGTTCTCGGTATGGGCTTTGGTATGATAATTTCCTCCCTTACAACCAAATACCGTGACCTTGCAATGGTGGTGGGCTTCGGTGTGTCTCTTTGGTCATACTGTTCCCCCGTTGCTTACGATATGTTCAGCCGTTCGCAGTTAGCACCCGGATCTGCTATTTATTACATCTATATGCTGAACCCTGTAACACCTGCAATAAACCTTTTCCGTAACGCATATCTCGGCTGCGGTGAGGTTGACTGGCTTTTCTACGGTATCAGCTGGGTAACAACAATTGCGGTGGCATTTATTGGTGCTCTGATGTTCTCAAAATCTGAAAAGACCTTTATGGATACGGTGTGAGGTGGATAGTATGAAAGAATTAGCTATAAGAGTTGAAAATGTATCCAAGGAATACCGTCTCGGTGCCATCGGAGGAGCTACCCTTAAAGGTGAAATTCAGTCAAAGCTTGCCCGTCTTCGTAAAAAGGAAGATCCCAACCTTAAAATAGGGGAGAAGGTACACGGTAAAAACGAACGCTTTTTAGCCCTCGACGACCTTTCCTTTGACGTTGAAAAGGGTGAAACCATCGGCATCTTAGGTCATAACGGTGCGGGAAAATCCACAATACTCAAGCTTATCTGCCGTGTTACCGCTCCCACAAAGGGTAACATTTATATGAACGGCAGAATTACCTCAATGCTTGAAGTAGGTACGGGCTTTCATCCTGAGCTTACGGGTAGGGAAAATGTGTACCTCAACGGTGCGATTCTCGGTATGACTAAGGCTGAAATTGACAAGAAATTCGATGAAATTGTTGAGTTTTCCGAGGTCGGACAGTTTATTGATACCCCCGTTAAGAGATATTCAAGCGGTATGAAGGTTAAGCTCGCTTTCTCGGTTGCTTCACATCTTGACAGCGAAATTATGATTATGGACGAGGTTCTTGCTGTCGGTGACGTAAATTTCCAGAATAAGTGCATTGCACGTATGAAGCAGGTTGCGGAAAAAGAGGGCAGAACAATTCTCTATGTAAGCCATAATATGGCAACCGTCAAAAGTCTTTGCAGCCGCTGTATAGTTCTGTCTGCCGGCAAGAAAATATTTGAAGGAAGCACAGAAGAAGCAATTGCTATTTATATGAAAAATGATGAATTTGATAATGCAACCTTCTTTGATACTTCAGAAGCCAAGCGCCATCCCAAGTGCAACAAGCGGCATCTTCTGCAGAATCTGCAGCTGCTTGAGACAGAAACCAATAAGATTGAGTACGGCAAAAAGGTTCCTTTCAGAATTTGCTGGAATTCTGAAAACGACAGCGAGCGTCTTCGTATGAAGATGGTTGTAAACGGTATTGATGCTACTCCTGTGGGTGTGGTTTTCGGTGGCGACCTTGCTCACAAAAAAGGAATGAATTCTGCAGATTATCTTCTTGATACATCATATTTTGTTCCCGGAAAATATACGGTTGATATGATTTTGTATGATGAAGATGATGCAGGTAATGTTATGTTCTACGACAGGACGACTGTTCTTAGATTTACGCTTGAACATAGCGATGAATCAGTTAAGCTCAAGCATTGGTTCAAGGATTGGGGTAATGCGGTGTTGCCCTGTGTTACAAAAATAACGGAGGATAAATAATATGAATTTTTCAGGAAAGACACTTTTAATAACAGGCGGTACGGGTTCTTTCGGCAATGCCGTGCTTAACCGCTTTCTGGAAACCGATATAAAGGAAATCAGGGTTTTTTCAAGAGACGAAAAAAAGCAGGATGATATGCGTCACGAATTTCAGGCTAAAATGCCCGAGGTAGCAGAAAAAATCAAGTTCTACATAGGCGACGTAAGAGATATAAATTCAGTAAGAAATGCAATGCCCGGTGTTGATTATGTATTCCATGCAGCAGCACTCAAGCAGGTGCCCTCCTGTGAGTTTTTCCCCATTGAAGCTGTAAAAACCAACGTTCTCGGCACGGATAACGTCCTTTCTGCTGCAGTTGAAGCAGGCGTCAAGTCCGTTATCTGCCTTTCAACTGACAAAGCAGCGTACCCCATAAACGTTATGGGTATCACAAAGGCACTTGCGGAGAGAACTGCCATTGCGAAGTCAAGAAATGTTTCTGAGGGCGGAACGAGAATCTGCTGTACCCGTTACGGCAATGTGCTTTGCAGCCGCGGCTCTGTTGTACCTCTTTGGATTGACCAGATTAAAAACGGTCAGAACATCACAATTACAGAGCCCACTATGACAAGATTTATTATGTCCCTTGAAGAGGCAGTTGACCTTGTGCTTTTTGCCTTTGAAAACGGCAGTAACGGTGACTTGTTCGTAAAGAAAGCACCTGCCTGCACCATTCAGGTGCTTGCAGAAGCTGTCTGTGAACTCTTCGGCGGAAACAAAGATAATATCAGAATTATCGGTATCCGTCACGGCGAAAAGCTTTATGAAACTCTTCTTACCAACGAGGAATGCTCAAAGTCTGTTGATATGGGCGATTTCTTCAAGGTTTTTGCCGATAACAGAAGCCTTAACTACGATAAGTATTTCTCTGACGGTGACGTGAAGAGAAGCGAGCTTACTGAATTTAACAGTAACAATACAAAGCTCCTTGACGTAGAAGAGGTTAAAGCAAAGCTTCTTGAGCTTCAGTATATAAGAGACGAAATTGAAGCAATGAATAAATAAAGGGTGCTTATTATGAAAGAAAACGTTTCATTTAAGAATAACGGCAAGTTAAAGCTTCTCATAATTGTAGGAACACGTCCTGAGATAATAAGGCTGTCATCGGTTATAAAAAAATGCCGCAAATGCTTTGATACGGTGCTTGCTCACACGGGACAGAATTATGATTATAACCTTAACGGTATTTTCTTTAAGGATTTAGAGCTTGATGTTCCCGAAGTTTATCTTGACTGTGTAGGGGATAACCTTGGCAGAACTGTCGGCAATATTATAGCTTCATCCTATGAGCTGATGGCGGATATCAAGCCCGACGCCTTGCTGATACTCGGAGATACAAACAGCTGTCTTGCGGCAATTTCCGCAAAAAGACTCCATATCCCCATTTTCCATATGGAAGCAGGCAACCGCTGTAAGGACGAATGTCTTCCCGAGGAGACCAACAGAAGAATCGTTGATATAATTTCCGATGTAAATATCGCATATTCGGAGCACGCAAGAAGATATCTCGCCGATTGCGGTCTTCCTAAGGAGCGTACATACGTTTCGGGTTCACCTATGGCAGAGGTTCTTGACGGCAAATTTGATGAAATTAAAAACAGCGATGTTCTAACGAGAATGGGGCTCGAAAAGAAGAAGTATATCCTTCTTTCCTGCCACAGAGAGGAAAATATTGATACGGACAAAAACTTCAATATGCTCTTTACTGCACTTAATAAATTGGCAGAAAAGTATGATATGCCTATTATCTATTCCTGCCATCCCCGTTCACGCATAAAGCTCGCAAAGTCCGATTTCAAGCTTGACAGCAGAATAATTATGCACGAGCCTATGGGCTTTATTGATTATAACTGCCTTCAGATGAATGCCTTTGCAGTTGTTTCTGACAGCGGAACTCTTCCCGAGGAAAGCAGCTTTTATATGAGTAAGGGCTGTCCTATAGCAGCCGTTTGCATAAGAACCTCAACGGAGCGTCCCGAGGCCCTCGACAAGGCTTGCTTTGTTCTTGCAGGTATTGACGAAAAGAGCCTTCTGCAGTCTGTCCAGCTTGCAGTTTCTATGAATGAAGACAGTACTGTTATGACACCCGTTCCCGATTATACGGATCTGAATGTTTCCGATAAGATTGTTAAAATTATTCAGAGTTATACGGGCATTGTTGACAGAATGGTCTGGAGAAAGTACTGATACGGAGTAATTTATGAATATACTTATAACAGGTGCAAAGGGCTTTGTAGGTAAAAACCTTTGCGAAAACCTTAAAAATATAAAAGACGGAAAAAACAGATGCTATCCCGATATTGAAATCGAAAGCATTTTTGAAGCGGATATTGATACTGACGATGCAGTACTTGAGAATTACTGTAAAGAGGCGGATTTTGTCTTCCATCTTGCAGGCGTAAACCGACCTCAGAATGTTGAGGAATTTGCAGCAGGTAATTTCAGCGCTCTTGAAAAGGTTATATGGTTTCTCAAAAAGCACAACAACATAATTCCCGTTATGCTGTCGTCTTCAATTCAGGCAAGTCTTGAGGGCAGATACAAGGATTCTCCTTACGGTGAAAGCAAGCGTATGGGAGAGGAGCTTCTGTTTTCGTATTCCGAAAAAAATGATGTAAAAGTATATGTTTTCCGCTTTCCCAATCTTTTCGGAAAGTGGTGCAGACCTAATTACAATTCCGCTGTCGCTACCTTCTGCAACAATATTGCAAACGATTTACCTATAACGGTAAGCGACCCTGCAATTGAATTGGAGCTTTTATACATTGATGACCTTGTTGATGAAATGCTTGAAATTCTGATGAATAAAGAGCACAGATGTGACTATAAGGGGATTGAGGTCTGTCCTTCCGAAAACGGCAGATACTGCTTTGTTCCCGTAACTCACAAGGTGACTCTCGGAGAAATTACAGAGCTTCTTTATTCCTTCAGAAAACAGTCGGAAAATCTTATGATGCCCGAAATTCCAAAGGGCTCATTTGCCAAAAAGCTTTATTCGACCTATCTTTCTTATCTTCCTGAGACTCTGGTGGCTGTGCCTCTTAAAATGAATGTTGATATAAGGGGCAGCTTTACCGAAATACTTAAAACTGCCTCCTGCGGTCAGTTTTCTGTCAATGTAAGTAAGCCCGGTATTACAAAGGGTCAGCACTGGCATAACACAAAATGGGAGATTTTTGTTGTTGTGTCGGGTCACGGTCTTATTCAGCTGAGAAAAATAGGCTGTGATGAAATAATTGAATTTGAGGTAAGCGGGGAAAGAATTGAGGCAATTTATATGCTTCCCGGTTACACTCATAATATAATCAACCTTTCCGAAACGCAGGATTTGGTAACTTTAATGTGGGCAAACGAAAATTTTGACCCCAATAAACCCGATACTTACGGAGAAACGGTATAAATGCCTGAAAAATTTGATTTTCTTACAAAAGAGCAGAATCTGCTTATAGATGTGCTGTCGGAGGTATTGTTTTCCACAGGGAAAACACCCTCTGCCGATGGTGCGGATTTTCTGAAGCTATGGAATGAATCACAGCTTCAGACTGTTTCTGTGCTCGTTTTCAATAAAATGCCCTTAATCAGCTTTTCAGACGAAGCCGTGGCTTTTGTAAAAAACAATCTAAATAATTGGTTTATTAAGAATATTCTTATTGCACGGGAGCATACACATATTCACAAAATGCTTAACGGTGCAGGCATTCCTTATGTAATTATAAAGGGAATGGCTTCTGCGAGATTTTACCCAGATGACCTTATGCGAATGATGGGTGATGTGGATTTTCTTGTAAAAGAATGCGATTTGAAAAAGGTCCATAAGCTTCTTACTGCAGACGGATACACCGCTACAAAAAAAGAACATACCCATCACATAACCTACACCAAAAACGGCATTCGTGCAGAGATGCATTTTCTTCCTCCCGGAATTCCTCAGGGGAAAACGGGGGAGATACTGAAATCTTATTTCGAAAATATTACGGACGAAGCAAAAGAGGCTTCAACGTCTGTCGGAGCTATTACCGTGCCGTCGGATTTTCACCACGGCTTACTGCTGCTTCTGCATACAATTCATCACCTGACCGGAGACGGTCTCGGTCTAAGGCATCTTTGTGACTGGGCGGTTTTTGTGTCTTCTCAGAATGAAGAACAATTCAGAGAAATGTTTGAAGATAAGCTTAAAAAAACGGGAATGTGGGAATTTGCCAAAATTCTTACTAAAACCTGTGAGATGTTTTTAGGAGCGCCGTGTTTGCTCTCAAACAATGATGCAAAAGAGGATACCTGTAAAAAGCTTATTCTCGATATTTTTTCTTCGGGTAATTTCGGACAGAAAAGCGAAGACCGAAGCCACGAAAGTCTTCTTATTTCCTCTAAAAATGAAAAGGGGATAAAAGAAAAATCCCTTTTCAGGCAGGGAATAAAATCCGCTAATGATATAGTTTACAGAAACTGGCCTTTTGTCAGAAAATTTAAGCTTTTACTGCCTGTCGGCTGGCTGTTTTTCGGCGGAAGATATGTTTACAGGTCTCTTATGGGAAAACGCCCCTCCATACATTTGAAGACTGTTATTTCGGAGGCCGGCAAAAGAAAAGATTTTTACTCTGAGCTTAAGCTCTTTGAAACAGAAACGTAATTCGGGAGATAGACTGATGAAACTCAAAGATATTAAAATTACAAAGAAAAGTGTAATACCGATTATAATTCTTGTACTTATTCTTCTGCTCTTACTGTCGGTAGTTCTTGTCGCAAATCATTTTCTCGGTAAAATAAACCGTGAAAACGAAGAAGATTTATCCTACGTAGAGGAATATTTTGAAACCGATGTGCATAACGAAAACCTCGAAGAGATAAATCCCGAGGATGTTGACTGGAATAACAAGGAGCTTTATAACGACGACAAGCTTGTAAATATTCTTGTTGTAGGGCAGGACGGAAGAGAATCTGTGGGCAGAACAAGAACGGATACAATGATTCTCCTGTCCTTTAATCCCGAAACAAACGAGGCGTCAATGATTTCATTCCTGCGTGATCTTTATGTTCAGATTCCGGGACGCTCCGACAACAGGCTTAATGCCGCCTATGTTTTCGGCGGATTCTCTCTTCTTAAGAATACATTCAAGGCTAATTTTGATATCAATATTGACGGATGCTTCAAGATTGATTTTGAAGGCTTTGAGGATGTTATAGATATTCTCGGCGGTGTTGATATTGAGCTTACCGCTGCAGAGGCTAAAATTATTGGAGACGGTGCACACGAGGGTGTCAGCCACCTTGACGGAGACCACGCGCTTATGTATGCAAGAATCAGAAAGCTTGACAGCGACTTCGGACGGACCCAAAGGCAGAGAAATATTGTTACTGCCGTATTTAACAAGGTAAAAAAATCAAGTGTATCAGACCTTCTGAAGCTTGTTGATGTTGTGCTTCCTTATCTTTCAACAGATATGTCAAATTCACAGATTATGCGTATTGCAATAAAATATGCACCTGCCCTTGCTTCCCTTAAAATTTCGACTCACAGCATTCCTGCAGACGGAACCTATAAGAATGCAAGTATAAGAGGAATGGCTGTGCTTGTTCCTGACCTTTATGAGACAAAGAAGCTACTTTTTGAAGAGTATATGCCCTTTAATTAAAGCGGATGCCGTCAGGAGACAGGAATATGGAAAATCTGAGAATCAGAAGCGCTTCTGCGGCGGACGCGGAAAAGCTTCTTGATATATATTCTTATTATGTAAAAAATACTGCAATTTCGTATGAATACGAAGTACCGTCTTTGAAGGAGTTCAGACAGCGAATCAAAAATACTCTCGAAAAGTATCCTTATCTCGTACTTGAAAAGGATGGGGACATTCTGGGATATTCGTATGCGGCTCCCTTCAAAACACGTGAAGCCTACAGATATTCTGTTGAAACAACAATTTATCTTAAAAACGGCTTGCAGAAAAAGGGTTACGGAAGACTTCTTCTTACAGCTCTTGAAAATGAACTCACAAAAAAAGGCTTTACAAATGCCAATGCCTGTATAGCTTTTACTGAGCCGGACGACGAATATCTTAACAGAAACAGTATGGAGTTTCATTCCCGTATGGGCTACTCTTTAGTCGGAAGATTTCACAAATGTGCTTATAAATTCGGCAGATGGTACGATATGATATGGATGGAAAAGCATATCGGAGAGCATCTTTGACAAGTGCCGATATTTACACATTTGTAAAAACAGATAATTGAAACGTACATATATTTATGTTATCATAGAAAAGTAAAATATTTTAGGAGCGATTTTATGGCAGTTTCCAATATCGGTGTTCTTCTCGGAAACATTGTTTTCAAGGGATTCAATCATTTTACCTCTGTTCCTATGGAAACACAGCAGAAAACCCTTAAAACCATAATGGAAAGAAATAAGGACTGTGAGCTCGGCAAAAAATACGGCTTTTCCGAAATCCGAAATCTTCGGGATTATCAGGACAAGGTTCCTCTTTCCACCTTTGAGGATTATCTTCCTCTTATAAACCGTATGGTTGAAAATAATGAGGAAAACATTATTACGGGCAGTAAGATTATCAGATACTGCTCTTCCTCCGGCAGTGTAGGCATTCCGAAGCTTCAGCCGAAAACGGCAAGGGATCTTTTCAATATGCAGTCTATGGGCTTTGCCGCAACACCTGCGTGTGCCGCAAATTATTTCAGAGAAAAGGGCATTTATAAGAAATTGCCTGCACAGATGGGCCCCCTTCTTCTTTCGCTTAACGGACATCCCCTCAAAAACGGTATGCGCTGTAACGGTGCCGGGCAGATTCCCTTTACATATCTTTTACCTCTTATTCCGTTTTTCTCTACAACTCCTCTTGATATTCTCTTTCCCGAGGATGAAGAGAATACCGATATGTCATATTTCCAGTTAAGATTTGCCCTTGTAAACCGCAAGGTTACATATCTCGGCTCAATGGTAATTACCCTTATGCTTACGATGTTCGAATATCTTGAAGCAAACTGGGAAATGATTTGTGATGATATTGAAAAGGGAACAATTGACCCCTCTGTCAGATGTCCAGATTCACTCAGAAAGAAATATGAAAAATTAAAGCCCAATCCCAAAAGAGCCGCGGAGCTTCGTGCGGAATTCCAAAAGGGCTTTGATACTGAAATCCCCATAGCAAAGAGAATATGGCCTAAGGTCTGCTGGGGCTACGGAATGATAAGCTCCACGCTTTCCGTTTATGTTGAAAAGCTCCACAGATATATAGGCGACCTGCCTCTTCACAATATGGGCTATGCTGCTTCCGAAGGCTTTATGGCTATGCCCGTAACTCTTAATGCAAGTGACTACGTGCTTCTTCCCAGAAGTATTATTTATGAATTCCTGCCTGTAGATGCCCCCGAGGGGACACGTCCTCTTCTGATGGATGAGCTGGAGGTGGGCAAGGAATATGAGATTATTGTCACCAACTTCTCGGGACTTTACAGATACCGTATTCTCGATATCGTAAAGGTAACGGGTATGCACAATAAGACTCCTAAGATTGAATTCCTTTACCGTTCAAATATGGGGCTTAATGTTGCAAATGAAAAGACAACCACACAGATGCTTGATTTTGTTGCAAATAAGGTTCAGCAGGAATACGGCATTTCCTTTAACGGCTACAGCTTCTACGGTGATACAGATGAAGCAGGTGCACTTCCCAGATACGCATTTCTTTGTGATACCGCATCCGATATTCCCACAGAGAAAAATGAGGAGCTTGTGAGGTTTATTGATGAAGCATTCAGAGAGTGCAACGAAAAGTACGACAAGTACAGACGCTGGGGAATGCTCAGAGAGCCTGTTGTTTATCAGCTTGAAACGGGCTCTTATGCCGCATATAAGTCTTCACTTGTAGCACAGGGACGTGTGCTTAATCAGATTAAGCCCGTTGTTGTTATAAATACCCCCGAAAGAAAAGAATTCTTCTTCGGGAAGATAAGAAATAAATAATTGCAGTTTTATATCGGAGGAAAATTATGGAAAAGAAGCTTACAAAAAAGACCTGGTTTAACATAATACTTTTCAGTCTCACAGGACAGCTTGCCTGGAATGTTGAAAATATGTGCTTTAACGTATTTATGTATAATTCAATTTATGCAGATGCCACTCAGGAAGCCGCTTCAAGCTTTGAAGCAATGTCTGCTGTTAATGTAATGGTTGCCTGCTCTGCGGTTGTTGCCGTGCTTACTACCTTTATTATGGGTAATCTCAGCGACAAATTCAGAAACAGACGCCTGTTTATTTCCGTCGGCTATATAGCATGGGGCTTTGTTACGGGTCTTTTCGGTTTTATTACAAAGGACAACATTTCCTCACTTACCGGCATTACAGATGAAGTAAAGCTTCTGCTTGCAAGTGTTTGGGCTGTTATTATTATGGACTGCATAATGACCGCAATGGGTTCAACCAGTAATGACTCTGCTTTCAATGCCTGGGTAACGGATATTACAACTCCTGCGGTAAGACCTACCGTTGAAACTGTTCTTGCCGTTCTTCCTCTTGTTGCCACCGTTGTGGTTCTCGGCTTCAATACTCTGGCACAGTCAGGTACAATTTCCTATACAACCTTCTTTATAGGTCTCGGTATATTTGTTATCCTTTGCGGTGTTCTCGGTCTGTTTATTCTCGAGGAGCCCAAGTCCAAGAGCCCCGAAAATGAAAAGATTCCTTACTTTAAGAATCTTGTTTATACCTTCCGTCCTTCGGTTATAAAGGAAAACAGCCGTCTTTATCTTGCACTTACTGCTTTATGCTGTTTAAGCGTTGCTTTCCAGACCTTCTTCCCCTATTTCTTTATTTACATTCAGCACGCACTTCTTCCCGGACTTGAAAACTTTAAGATTACCGCACTTCCCATTATTGCGGTTGTTATCGGTCTTGCAGTATCCGTGGCGGTTGCTGTTGTGTTTATGAAAATGGCGGCAAAGGACAAAAAATCTATTTTCATTCCCAGTATAGTTTTGGTTTTTGCAGGTCTTATGGGTGCTATGTTTGCAGGAAATAACATTTTCTACTTTATTGCATTTGCACTTCCCGCAGTTGTAGCTTATTTCATTTTCTCAATTCAGCTGGGAGCTCTTGTAAGAGACTTTACCCCCGAAGGCAAGGCAGGACTTTTCCAGGGTGTCAGAATGATTTTTGTCGTTCTCATTCCTATGGTTATCGGTCCCAAGCTCGGTGAAATTGCAAGTATGGGTTCACAGATTTACTATGAAAACGAAGTTCACGTTCAGAAGCTTCTTCCCTCTGCAAGTATGTTCGCTTATGCCGCAGTTGCTGCTGCAGTAGCACTTATTCCCCTTATTATCCTTATGAAAAAGGGAATTGAAGTAAAAGAAGAAAAGTAAATACTCTTTGCAGGATATCTTCGGATGTCCTGCATTTTTGCATTTTATTTGAACACTTTTGAACTATGAGAAGGAAACTGTTGACAAAAATATATATAAGCCTTAGAATAATAAAAAGATACAAAGAAAGGCAGGCGGACAAAAATGTCAATGATGGTCGTGGTTACATTTTCGGAGAGCATTTTGTCTGTTTGCGATTAATAATGTAAAGATTACGTAAACACAAAAGGCATCTCCGTATTTTCTCGGAGGTGCCTTAAATTTTTTGAGGTGAGATAAATGATTTTTAAAGAAAAGGAAATTATACTGAAAAACGGAATAACCGCAATACTTAAAACTCCCGAGCCGGAAGATGCTGAAAAGCAGCTCAACTGTATTAAGTCAGCAGCTGTTGAAACAGATAATTTTTCCAGAACCATTGAGGATTGGGACGGCTTTACCGCCGAAAATGAAAAAGAATGGATTCAGGGTGTGCGTGATTCAAAATACTCGTTGGTTATCTCGTGCTATATAGACGGTGAAATTGCAGGGAATTGTGACATTACGTTCAAAGGCGGCAGTAAAAACTCTCACAGAGCAACGGTAGGTATTGCAATTCAGAAAAAGTACTGGAATATTGGTATCGGTTCTGCAATGTTCCGTGAGCTTATAAAGGCTGCAAATGAACACGAAGGAACGGAAATTATTGACCTTGAAATGGTCGAAGGTAACAACCGTGCAAAAGCGCTTTATGAAAAATTCGGCTTTGAAGCTGTATCGGTAAAACCGAAATTCTTCAAGCTTAAAGACGGCAGTTATCAGAATTTAGTTTATATGCAGAAATATTTATAATGGGACGAAAATTATGAGTACACAGAATATTTTTGATAATCAGACGTTTTTTGACGGATATAAAGCACTCCGAGACAGCGACTGCAATGCCAATGATTTAATAGAACAGCCTGCAATGAGAAAATTACTTCCTGATTTGTCGGGAAAATCTGTTCTTGATCTCGGTTGCGGTTACGGACATAACTGTATTGATTTTGTAAAACGCGGTGCAGTTGGTGTTGTCGGTGTTGATATTTCTGAAAAAATGCTTGCCGTTGCAAAAAGTGAATCAGCTGATGAAAAAATCCGATATATTAATATGAGTATGACTGATATCGGGAATCTGAACGAAAAATTTGATTTTATATACAGCTCACTTGCATTTCATTATGTAAAGGATTTTGTAGCCTTTTCCAAGGAAATGTATTCAGTATTGAATCCCGGAGGATATCTTCTGTTTTCTCAGGAGCATCCCATTATTACCGCTACCGTTGACGGTAAGGGCCATTTTAACAAGGATGAAAACGGAAATCGCATATCCTATACTTTTTCCGATTATAACCGCTCAGGTGAAAGAAAAGTACATTGGTATGTTGATGACGTTATAAAGTATCACAGAACCTTTGGTGATATAATTACAGCTCTTGCAAAAGCAGGCTTTGTAATTGAAGAGGTCTGCGAACCCGTACCGGAAGAATGGGCAATTGAAAAGCTTCCTACAATGGCAAAGGAATATATAAAACCTAACTTTTTGATAGTAAAAGCAAGAAAGTAAAGAGGTGTTTTGTTTGCAGAGTGAATTAAAACAAATCAGCTTTAAGAGAATGAATAATGATGAATTCCGTGTATATTCAAAATGGTCGGCAAAGGCTTATGCGGAGCATCTTATAAAATCAGGTGACGAAAAATTCAGATTCAGAGCACGAAAAGCGGCTAAAAGCGAATTTAATGATGTTTTTCCCGACGGTGCTGATTCCGCAGACAACTATCTTTATGTTGTTATAAATGAAAAAGATGAAAAAATCGGCGTTATAGGCTATCAGAAAAGTCCTTTTGAGGAAAATGCCGCATTTGTAACCGAGAATGTTATTAAGGAAGAATTCAGAGGCCTTGGCTACGGAAAAAGTGCTTTAGTGAAGCTTCAGGAGGATGCCAAAGAAAAAGGCTTTTCTAAAATGGTGCTTAATTGCTTTAAGCACACTCCCGTTTCTTTTTCTATGTACGAAAAAAACGGATTCAGAGTAACAGAAGATTACGGCGGAAGTGTAATAATGGAGAAGCTTCTGCAGGGCGGATATTATGAATAAAGTAATTGTAATCGGGTGCCCCGGTTCGGGGAAAAGCACTTTTTCAAGGGCATTACAAAACTTGACAGGCTTACCCTTATATCATCTTGATTTGTTATACTGGAATAGCGACAGAACAACTGTAAGCAAAGAGGTTTTTTGTGAAAGACTGCAGAATGTCCTGCTGCTTGACAGCTGGATAATTGACGGGAATTACGGCTCTACAATGGAAATGCGAATGGCAGAATGCGATACTGTTTTCTTTCTTGATTATCCGCTTGAAGTGTGCATTAACGGAGTGCGTGAGAGAAAGGGAAAAACTCGCTCAGATATGCCGTGGATAGAAACGGAAGATGATGAAGAGTTTTTGGAGTTTATAAAAAACTACAACACTCAAAGCCGACCGAAGGTTTTGGAGTTACTCGAAAAATACAAAGAAAAGAATATTGTTGTTTTTAAAAACAGAGAAGAAGCAGACGATTACATAAAAAATAAGGTGAAATAAATGTTTGACTACACTAAAATAAATTCAGAAACGTGGGATTTGTGGGCGAAAGACGGATGTGAGTGGACTTTACCCATAACCCACGAAGAATATAAAAAAACAAATGCCGAAAACTTTATAGTTTACCTTACACCGTGTATTCCTGTTCCTCGTGAATGGTTCGGTGACTTGAAAGGGAAAAAGGTATTAGGACTTGCAAGTGGCGGCGGTCAGCAAATGCCTGTGCTTTCAAAGCTCGGTGCGGAATGTACGGTGTTTGATTATTCCGACAGACAGCTTGATGCAGAAAAGATGATTGCTGAAAGAGAAGGATACGGCATCAATATTGTCAAAGGTGATATGTCAAAACTCCTTCCTTTTGAAGACGAAAGCTTTGACTTGATTTTTCATCCCGTTTCAAATGTCTATGTTGAGAATGTTTATCATATATGGAATGAGTGCTACAGAATACTCAAAAAAGGCGGCAGATTGCTTTCGGGACTTGATAACGGAATCAGTTTTCTTTTTGATGAAAATGACCCGTTGAAGGTTGTTAATCCCTTGCCGTTCAATCCTCTTAAAATGCCGAAAGAACGGCTTGACGCGATGATTGCAAACGGTGACGGCGTACAGTTCAGCCATACATTGGATGAACAAATCGGCGGTCAGTTAAAAGCAGGGTTTATTCTTAAAGATTTATACGAAGACCGTGACAGAGAAGGCGGAAGCGAAATCGGAAAATACTATCCCCAGTATATTGCTACACTTGCTGTGAAATAAGGTGAAACAATGAAAATTATCAATACCTGTGATAAAATCAAATCAGTTTTTGCTGACGGATTCACCATTGATTTATGGCGGAAATATGCAGAAGAGATATCAAAGGAGCTTCCCTCAAAATGTGAAAATGATGCAAAAAATTATGATTTCAATAGGGACGTTCTGCCTGTTCTTGAAAATGCTTTAAATAACGAAAAAATTGATTATGTCAGCAAAAACTTTCAGTCTGTAATTGATATACTGAATGATAATTTGTCAAAGCTGTTTGACAAAGAGCCTGATATTAACATAGTATTGTATCTCGGACTTTGTAACGGTGCAGGATGGGCAACAACTCTTGACGGTAAAAATACAGTTTTATTAGGTATTGAAAAAATCATCGAGCTTAACTGGGGCGACGAAACAAATATGCGTGCCTTGATATTTCACGAAATCGGTCATTTATGGCACAAGCTCAACGGCAATCTGCATATCCCCGAATACACAAAACGAAGAAAAGGTATCGCACAGCTTTACTGCGAGGGTGTTGCTATGGTTTGCGAGCATATCCTTTGCGGTGACAATGATTTTTATCATCAGGATAAAGACGGTTGGCTCGGTTGGTGCTATAAAAATGAGAATCAAATAAAAAGAGAATATCTCCGTCGTCTTGATAACAAAGAAAGTGTGCAAGACTTTTTCGGCGATTGGTGTTCATATAACGGATATTCCGACGTAGGTTATTTTCTCGGCTGTCGTTTCGTTCGGTATATTATGAAATCATATTCGTTGAAAGAAATTGCAAATATGAGATACGGAAGACTTAATAAAGAATACAAAAAGTTTGCTGAAAAAGATGAAATCATCATAATTGAGCCACTGAGTCCCGAAGATTATCATAAGTGTTCTAATATCTGGGATATGTCAGGACAGCCTGATTCTTACAAATGGCTTGAAGAGATAAAAAACGGTAATCGTCATGTTTATATTTATAAAATCAATGGCGAATTTATCGGTGAGGGTGCTTTGGTTCTAAGTACAATTGACCCTGATTACACCATCCCCGGAAAAAGGGTTTACGTTTCAAGAATGATTGTTAAAAAGGAATACAGAAATCGCGGTATCGGAAGTGAAATTCTTGAATTTCTTATAAGAAAAGCTGAAAGTATGGGCTTTTCGGAAATGACAATCGGTGTTGACAAGAACAATCTCAATGCATTACATTTATATAAGAAGTATGGCTTCACAGAAGTTCTTTTTAACGGTGCCGACGAAAACGGAGAATATCTGAAATTGATGAAAAGGATATAAAATATGACTGTCGCTAATATAAAATTTGAATATCTGAATAAGATTGATTTTTCAGAGGCAGCCCCCGTTATATTTAATATACTTGCCGATAATATGGAAAAAATTGCACCGACCGGCAACACACGGGAAGAGGATTATAAATTCTGGTATGAAAGTGTCAAAGACGGCTTAAAACGTGATGAACGGCAGATTGTTCTCATTAAAAATGCGGATTCAATTATTGGTTTCTTTCAGTACTTTACTAATGAAAACACCTTTATGATGGAAGAAATTCAGTTTAAGATCGAATATCAGGGTAGCGGTATTTTCAGACAGCTTTACGCTTTTTTAATTGAGAATATCCGGAATGATTTGGAGTTTGTTGAAGCTTATGCTAATGTAAACAATCAAAAATCTATCGCTATATTAAAAAAACTGGGCCTTCAGACTATCGGGATGAATAAAAACGGAAACAGTTATCATTTCAGAGGAAATTACAGCGATTTGATAAAGTGGTATAAGTACGGGTGATAATATGAATCAGATAAATTACGGTATGCCCACTCTGATTGAAACAAGCACACTCCGCGAATGTGCAAAGTTATGTGCTGAATTAGGGCTAGATTTCATTGAACTTAATATGAATCTGCCGCAGTATCAGCTTAATAAAATTAATGCGGATTACTTCAAAAACATTGCTGATAAATACGGCATTTACTATACAATTCACCTTGATGAAAATCTGAATGTATGTGATTTTAATCCGTATGTTGCAGAAGCTTACCAAAAGACTGTTTTAGATACCATAGGAATCGCAAAGCAACTTGATATTAAGGTATTGAATATGCACATGGCTAAAGGTGTATATTTCACTTTGCCTGAGAGAAAAGTGCTTCTTTTCTCTGAATACAAAGAGCAGTATCTTAAAAGTATTGTTGATTTCAGGAATATGTGCGAAAATGCTATCGGGGAAAATGATATAAAAATCTGCATTGAAAACTGTGACGGATATGAGGAATTTCAGAAAGATGCCATTGAACTTCTTTTAGAAAGTAAAGTTTTTGCTTTGACTTTTGATGTCGGACACAATTTCGGTATCGGCGGTACAGATGAAGGATTTATTATGAACCATAAAGACCGCCTGCATCATATTCATTTGCACGATGCAAAGGGCAAGAAAAATCACCTTGCACTCGGTACAGGTGAAATGGACATCGAAAAATGTATTAACCTTGCAAAAGAACAAAACTGCCGTGTGGTTTTGGAAACAAAAACGATTGACGGATTGAAGCAGTCTGTTGAATGGTTGAAAGGATGTAAAAAATGATAAGAAAAGCAATATGTAACGATATATCGGCAATATCAGAGTTGTATCGTGAGCAATTCAGAGAAATGTCAAAACTGATACCTGATTTTATAAAAGAGGGCGACCAAAGTATAGAGTTTCTTGAAAAAACGATTTCAGATGATGCGTCGGATATCCTTGTTTACGAAAATGATGGTACAGTTGTTGGTTTTATCCTGCTTCAGGCAAAGGAAAGGCCTGATTTTGACTTTATGATCCCCGGTAAATATTGTTACATAATGGATATAATTGTAACTGAAGCTCACAGGAATAAAGGCTTCGGTACAGCTCTTATGAATTCGGCAAAAGACTGGGCAAAAGAACAAAATTGCAGTTTTATAAATCTTGATGTACTTGTAAACAATTCCGGCGCAATCAAAGTATATGAAAAGCTTGGCTTTATATCTAAAGCGCAGGAGATGTATTGTAGATTATAAAATAAGGTGAAATGTTATGAAATTAGTTATATTTTTATAAAAAACGTTAGCAGTTATGATTAGTTGTTCAGAATAAAGGAAGATTACTTATATGATTAAAATAGCAACCCAAAACGACACAAGGGTATTAGCCGAATTAGCAATACAGATGTGGAGTAATCACACCGTGTCTGAACTTGATGCGGATTTTGCCAAGATAGTTAATGACAATGATGCAGTTTGTTTTATAAAATATGTTGATGATATTCCCGTTGGTTTTGCACAATGTCAGCTTCGCTATGATTATGTTGAGGGTACGCATTCTTCTCCCGTCGGTTATCTTGAAGGCATTTTTATTGTTCCCGAACATCAGCATAAAGGCTATGCAAAAGAACTTTTGTGTGAGTGTGAATTATGGGCAAAAGAAAAGGGCTGTTCGGAATTTGCAAGCGATTGCGAGCTTGAAAACAAAAATAGCTATAGTTTCCATATTGCAATGGGATTTGAAGAAGCGAACCGCGTTATCTGTTTCAAAAAAGAGTTGAAGTAATTTTAAGAAGTATTATATACTGAAAAGCAGAGTTGAATTTGTAGTAAGTAAAGCCTTTTCAGTATAAATGCTTCTTTGAAAAACTGACAGTAATACTAAAAATATGATCAGCCTCTTTTTCTGAACTGCATTGAAAATTCCCCTTCCGATTTCTCGGAAGGGGAGTTGTTGTTTATTAGTCTTATTTAACCTCTGCAATGAGAGCTTCGAAGCCCTTTGTAACAGCGGAGCCTGACTTTGTTGAAGAAGCGTTGATTTCTTCGTTTTCTGTAAACATTGAGTGAATGTCGTTGTCAGGAAGAATGTAGCCTATCTGGTCATTGCTGAGGCCGAAGCAGAGAAGCTTGTTAACCTTTGCTGTGTCCTCAAGAGGAGCATAATCCCAGGTTTCGTTTGTCCAGCTCTTGTCTGCACCTACAACACCGCCCCAAAGGATTTCGGGGGAGATTTCACCGGGAATAAGAGCGATACCTACTTCGTTACCGAGTTCAATATAGCCTACCTCTGTGATGATGTTATAGCGGTGGGCGTCCTTTGTGATAACGCTGTTGATGAGACCTTCTCTTACAACAAGAGTAAGAATCTGGTTGTCTGTTTCAATTGTAACTTCCTTGACTGCAACATTGAGAACAGGCTGAAGCTCGATTTCGTTGTTAATTGCAAGAGCCTTCTGGGCAAGTGCCGTGCCGTATGCCTTTACGCCGGAGTTAGGTTCTGTTTCTTCGTATTCAATGTTGTCATATTCTGTTGTGATTGCAAGCTCTGCGCCCTGAACATAAACAACATCAGCGCCTGTTGTTTCCTTAACGTACTGCTTGAAGTAGTAGGGGAAGTCAGCTGAGATAACGTCTGCTCCTGCACCGAAGCCTACGCAATGGATACCTGCTTCGCAAAGCCAGATTTCATCGGCAGCTTCATTGTCGGGAGCGAAACGGAAGCGGTGAAGCTCTCCGTCAAAGGTGATAGGCTCACGCTTGTCGTAGATAAGCTCACTTGCATCAACGCTACCATAGTAGAGAGAGCCTGTTTCCATATTGTTTACTGCTGTCATAACACAGTCAGCAACAACATTATAGAGATTTTCCATAAAATTAAGGTTCTTACCGCCGACATAAAGGTCGAGGTCAGCACCGATAAAGCTTAATGCGGGGTTAGCAATAATTGCGGGTACAAGGGGAGCGCCCATACCGAGAATGTCAATTGCTGAATGCTGATGAAGAGCGGAAATGTTAATGCTGATGATGTTGTTTTCTTCAGCAAAGTCCTTGAGTCTGTTTCTGATTTCAAGAACATCGCCTCTTGCAAAACCGTAGCCGTCAAGAACTGCCTGAACCACAATTCCGCTTGTGCCGTCGGAAAGAGCATAAACGCTTACGCCCTGATCATCAATAACAGCTGTGGGAACTCTGCCGGCAATGGGTTCAAGTGTACCTGCCATATAGTAGCTGCCGTCGAAAATATCAAGACCTTCAAGAAGTGAGCCGTAGGCATAGCCTGCACTCCACTGTGCACCTGCCTTTACCTCGGTGTCAAAGGTTTCTTCTCCGGGCATATAGCCGTCGGGAGAAACGTAGCTGTCATATTCCTGCCATCTGTCTCCGAAATTCAGACCGGGAATAAGCAGGTTAAGTACTTTTCCGAGATAGTAAACCATTTTGTCAACAAGCTGATAGAATGTTGCTTCGATTTTTGCTCCGATACCTTCGGAAGGGTCAACCTTTGATGCTGCAGATGCAGGTACTGCCATTGTAAGCATTACAAATACAACTGCAAGCACAAGAGCTAAAATTCTTTTTGCTTTTTTCATTGTTTATTCCTCCAATTTATTTATTAATCTGACTTTGCAGTATTAACCTTGTTCATAAGAATCCTGAAGTTTTCTGCAATTATTTCTGCAGTTTCAGGCCCCATAGAGTTTGTTTCCTCGTAATGTCTTCTGCCGAAACGGTCAATTGCCCTATCAAGGTAAGGTGTATCGTCATTCAGCATAAAGTCATTGGGAGGAAGCACGTAGCCCAATTCATCGTTTGCAAGACCGAAAATGAGCAGGTCATCATCGTCTGCAATTTCTACAAGAGGCTCGGGATTTATGTCGGGGGAGAGGCCTTCTGCCGATTCATCCTCCGAAAGATATCCGCCGTAAGCAAGCTCGGGGAACAATTCACAGGGAATCATAAGAATCTTGAGGTCATCTATTTCAAAATAGCTGATTTCGGATTTAAGAGCTTTTTTATCCGAGTAGGGGATTTTATATGCATCGGCATTGAGAAGTCCTATCTGACAGGCAATTGTCAGCACGGGATTTTCTACGGGTACATAAAACTCCTGCTTGATATAGCTTATCCTCGGTTCCAGCTTCTTTTCCTTTTTGATGGAAAGGGCATAATCCGCAAGCTTGTAGCCGATGTTTCTTGTGGATTCAAGAAGACGGTTCTCGCGTCTTAATTTGTCCTCGTCTTCTATTTCCATACTTATCATACCGCCGATGGCACCGACGCCGTAAATGGTTTCCGCACCTGTTTCGCTTCTGATTTTTTCACGCAAATAGCAGGGAAAGTCTGCGCTTACAAGTGAATTACAGCCCTGAAGAGACTCGGAATGAGAAGCAAAATTCAGGAAATATATTTCTCTTGTTCCGTCATTGGAAACAAAACGAAGACGTGTGAGTGTCTTTGAATACACGACGGGAGTTCTTATGTCCTCCTGCATATCAGGGACTTCAATTCTGCCGAGATAAAGCTTTCCCTCCCGGCGGTCTCTGTAAGCCATACCTGCAGCGGTAATTACGGCATTGAAAAGAATGGTCATAAACTTTCTGTCCTTGCCTGTATGGGGAAGCCTGCCCCAGATACCCATAGTATCTATACCTGCGTGGTTGTGTGTGCTCATAATTGTAATAGTCTGACAGCCCGTGATTTCCTTGAATTCACCGAGAGCCTTTTTGAGAGCGTTTACGTCCTTATTGAGAAGACCGACAATATCAAGGGAAACAAAAAGATGTCCGCCCTTGCCTGAGTTATCGTCAAGCCATAATGCGTGTGCATACTGAGGATCAATAACTCCCTTTGCGGGATTATTTTCACCGTAGCCTGCAATGTAGTATTTTTTTGTTTTGATGTCATCGGGAAGCATTACAGCCTTGCCGAAGCCTGCTGTAAAATATTTAGCTTCTGCTTTTTCTGTATAATTGAATTCGCTTTCGGGAATAGGCTCTGTGTAGCCGTATTTACCTATTTTTGTGATGCCATTAAGGGCAGAGGATGCAAGCTTTGAAAAATCCATTCTTATACCCCCAGTTCGTCTTTCATTTCCATAAATGCTTTTATTATTGTTGAGCCCGCGTTTTTGCCGATGCCGATAAGCTCGTGATAGTGATTTCCGAATTCACCGAGAACATAGTCGTTATCGGGAACGATATATCCTATAGCATCATTTGCAAGACCGAAGGCAACAAGGTCGCGGTTAAAGATTTCCGTAAGGGGAGGATAGGGGAAATCCGTCTCGTTAAAGGAGCCTTCTGCCTTGAGAGATTCGCCGCCCGTAAGAAGGTCTGCACAGAATTCACCGGGAACAAGAACTATATTAAGATCCTTTCCTATCTGCATAAAGCCTATTTCTGTCACAACCGTATAAGTGCCGTCCTTTTCACGAAGAACCTTATAGGAAACAAGATTCAGCTTTCCCACAATCTTTATAAGGGGATTAGTAACCGCAAGGGGAACCTCCTTTATCCGGATGTTAAGTAAAGGCTTTACTGCAGTCTCCTTGACGGGAGTCCAGTTTTCGCACCAGAGAGAGTATTTACAGCCGTTAGCTTCGGAGTCTTTGATTTCTTCCTCAATTTCTTTTTCGTTGTATAAAACCGGGTCAGCCTTGATTTCATCCTCAGTTTTGGTAAGAGAAAGAACAATTTTTCCGAGTTCTCTTCCGAATCTTATGGATTTATCATATCTGTGAGGAAGAGTAACCCCGTCGTCCGTGGCACCGCAGGACATATAGATGGCACATATTGCACCGTTGAAGAACATAAAGTTCGCGCCTGCTTTGTTGACTGTCTCACCCATATAGTAGATGTATTCGCCGCAGAGGTCGTGTCCCGTACCGTGACCGTCAGAGGTGGGAAGACCTGCCACATCAGGATGTGCGCCCATTGTTGCAATTACGGTAGGAGTTTGCTCCTTATCGTCGGGGGTAAATACAAGTCTTGTAATGTTGGTAACAAGGCTTGTTGCTGATTTTCTGTTTTTGTTGTTGAAATATGTATCTCCGATATCCTTCTGTGCAAGGGTCATTGTACCGGGAACCATATCCTCATAGGCTCTGAGAAGGCCTTCTGCTACCTTGGAAACCAGCGCATTCATAAATTCGCTGTCGGCACCGCTTAAGTAAGTTCCCTTGCCCTTTTTGTTCTTTTTCTTGTTGTGGAGAACCTTAGAAAGGGTATCTGTCCATAAGCCCTGAGTGTCAACACAGGAATGTGCGTGTGTTGAAAATACGTTGACAGATGCGATTTTTGCATCGGGATGTGCATATTTCATAAGATCCGCAAAGCGTCTTCTTATGAGCTTTATGTCTGCATTTCCCGTGCCGATACAGTCAATAGTTGCAAAGAATGATGTACCGCTGCCGGAATTGTCGTCAAGCGCAATAATTCTTGCCTGCATCTTGTCAATAATTTTCTGAACACGGTTGTTGAAGCCGTTATCGGGAGTAAGATAACCGCCGAGATAATAATCCTTTTCGGCATAGTCGTAGGGAGTAAGGTCGGCTATGGCATAGCCGAGACTCCAGTATGCATTTTTTGCAGGTGTTTTGCGGAATTTTTCCGTGCCCTTGTAGAAATATCTGCTGTCATAATCGGCGGCGCTTATAAAAAGGGGGCCGTCATTCAATGAGTCAGCGAAATTTCCCAGGAGCTTATTGATTGTTCTTTCCGTAAAACGTACAAATTTTTTAGATGAAAAAAAATCTGACATTGTATTTTCTCTCCTTAGTGAAAGCCGTTATTTTACGGCTGTGTTTTCCTGATTTCTGTATACAACAAATTTACAGAACAGATACTCCGTAATCATATTGCAGGCCATTGTAACAGCCAGCACTATGTATTCAATTGCCGCAACATCGGGGAATTTGCCCGTAAAGTAATTTCCGAGAATTGTTGAAACGGGGGTGAATACAACATAGAAGCCAAGAACTTTCAGCATTGCGACGGGAATATTTGCTGCAGATTTGAATGTGAACTTTCTGTTGAAGGTGAAATTCCAGATAACAGAAAGCAAAAGTGCAATAAGATAAATGGGACCGTATTCATTAGTCATTATTTTTCCGAAGGCTTCATTTTCTGCAATGAGATTCTGCATAAACTGTGTTTTCAGAAGCACCTCATTCATCAGAGTGAAGCTGCCAATCTGGATAATACCTGCAGAAGCGGAAAACAACGCAAATTTTATAAACTGGAATATGTTTGTCTTGTTGGTTTTTTCAGACATATTGATCCCTCTTTTTCTGATTTATATAATTTTAACATACATAATAGTAATTTGCAATAGAAAGGTTGTTGCTAAATTCATTTTTTTGTGATATTATAACAAATAAGAAGTAGTGAGGTGTTGTTAAAATGAAAGATTATCCTCTTTTTGTCGGTAAAAACTGTGAGGCTTTTAAGGGCTTTTATGAAGATGAGACACAGTTCGACAATATGAAGGACGGAAGAATTCCGTCTCTTCTCAGTATAAAAAACGGAAAATACAAGGGCAATGTTATTGCTGCGGCTGATAAAGCATCCTGCGGTGCAGACTGGGGATATATTGAAATTGCAGTAAGAATAAGTGAAGATAACGGTGAAAGCTTTTCTCCTATGAAGACAGTTTTTACCCCTCCCGTGAGAAAATATCCTTTTGACGGGGAGGAATATACTTCTGCCTTTGCCATAGATCCTCTTATGATGGAAACGGATGACGGTAAAGTAATTATGCTTGTCGATTTTTATCCCGAGTGCAAAGGGCTTCATGCTGCAAGGCTTCTTGAGAAGGGAAGCGGATATGTAAGTACTGACAAGGGATTTGCCCTGAAGCTGTATTCGGGAAAAACTAAGCTCGACGGTATATTTGCGAGAAAAGGAAAGGAATATACTTTACATCCTGACGGCTTTGTCTATGCTCCCGACGGCAGAAAAACAAGGTTTTATGTGCCGAAAAAGCATTCGGCTGAGCACGGTTTTTCCACTATAGGCGATATGTATTACTGCTACGGAGAAAAACCGCAGTATCTTGATGTTGCTCCGCCTCTTATTCCCGAAAGTGTTTTCGGGGAGGATGTTTATGTGGGTAATATCTACGTAAGCAAGGGAAAGCCTGTCTTTAACGAGAAGCAAATTGATTTCGTGCAGAAAAAAAAGGTTTTTGACGATAACGGAAATCTGCTTTGTGTTGAAACATCCCCTGCACCCTTAAGGGCACCGATGCTGTCCTACATATTTATGCTTGAAAGTGAGGACGGCGGTAAAACTTTTTCGCAACCGGTTGATATAACCCCTTATTATAAAAAGGATTCCGACGGTGTATTTCTCGGTGTAGGCCCCGGAGTGGGAATCACTCTTAAAAACGAGAAGAGCAAAGGCAGAATCCTTGCTCCCTGCTACATCCTCAATAAAGCACTTGTGCTTATAAGCGATGATGACGGAAAAACATGGAGAAGAAACAAGGGGAATTTCTGCGAAAACATTGATGAATGTCAGCTTGTTGAAATGCCCGACGGAAAGGTCTTTTGCTTCGGAAGACCAAAAGGAGGCGGAAAGCTTCCGCTGAGCGTATCCGATGACGGGGGAGAGACCTTCAGAAGGCTTTCTGCGGTTGAACCCGAAACACCCCAATGTCAACGCTCGGTAATAAATGTCCCCGAAAAGTTCATTCTTCCCGATAATCTTGAGAATGACGGAAGATACATTTTGCTTTCTGCCGCAACAGGTCACGGCGGTAAAGACAGAACCAGAACCGAGGGTAAGGTTTTTCTCGGAAGAATTGACGGGGAGACTGTCAAATGGATTAAAACTTACGATATTACAGACAAAGAGAAATATGCATCCTTTGAAAAGTATGCTGATTTCTATGCTTATTCCTGCCTTTGCTGCATGGAGGATAATACTGTCGGACTGCTTTATGAAGCATATCCCTCAGGCTATATGACCTTTGCAAAATTCAGTTTATAAAAAAGAGAGGCACCGTTTTCGGCGCCTCTTTCTTGTTTTAATACAGCTTTATTTCGGAAGCTCTTCCGTAAGACTCATAAAGTCAACCTTCTGAACGCGGGTACGGGGAAGCGCATCAATAAATCTTATGTCTCTCGGAACAGAGTATTTTGAAAGTCTCTGACTGCAGAGGTTAATTATCTGCTGCTTGTATTCCTCTTCATTTCCGGACTCACCGAGAACTGTGTAAAGTCTGACAATGGGTTTCCCGTCAACAACACCCTGAACCGCACAGCATTCCTTTATGAAGGGAAGCTCTGTCATAAGTCTTTCAATATCTCCGGGGTAAACATTGAAGCCTGAAATTATGATAACTCTCTTTTTTCTGCCTACAAAGTAGTAGTAATTATCTTCGTCGCGGTATGCAAGGTCACCGGTTTTAACCCAGCGTGTACCGTCCTCAGCAACGTAAATGCCGCTGTCAACGGGACCGTCCTCAGTAAGATACCCCTCCATCATTGTGTTGCCGCGCATTACTATCTCACCGATTTCACCTATGGGAAGCTCGTTATCGTTTTCATCCCATATCTCAAATACATTGCCGGGCAGGGGAGTGCCGATAGAACCGTCTTTGTTTGCCCATACGGGGTTAACACAGCAGATTGCACCGCATTCCGTTAGACCGTAGCCCTGACATATTGTTGCATCCGAGCCGTTTTTCTTCAGCACGTTTCTGAATTTTTCAAGAAAATCGGGTCTTATATCGTCTGCTCCGCAGAAAAGTGCCTTGATATTTTTAAGATGCGGACCGTCGAAATCGGGATGCTCAAAAAGCTTTTTGTAACCGTTAGGAACCGCATTGAATTCGGTAACTTTTTCCTTTTTCATTATTTTCAGCACGGCATCTGCCTCGAACTGAGGAAGAAATGCCATTTTCATGCCTTTCATCATTCCGATAAGACCGCTTGCACACAGACCGAAGGCATGGAAGTACGGCATTGAGGCAATTTCTGTGTCAACACCGATTTCTTCGGGAGGTCTGTTTATCTGACAGCATTTGCATACAACATTGTTAAGAGCCTCATTCGACAGCTTTATTGTTCTGCTTTTTCCTGTTGTTCCTCCACCGTTCATATACACGGCAATGCCTTTTGAATTGTTTTTAAAGCTTTCTGTTGTCTGTCCGGAATATCTTTCTATAATGCCGTTATATGCTTCATAGGATATCTCTGCAGAAACAAATAAATCCGTTGTTTCCTTCAAAGGCTTTACGCTGAATTTGTCTGAAACGGCATAAGTGTCCGTTGAACACAGAATGCAGGGCAGTTCTTTTTCTGCAATAAAGGGAACAAGTCCTTTTGCAAGTCTGTCGAGTGCTACAATGCCCTTTGATTTTGTAAATTCCATTATCTCTCTTACGTTATCCGGAGGAAGGAGAGGGTGGATAAAGTTTACTATAACTCCGAGCTTGTTCAGAGCAAAAAACGTGAGAATTGATTCTGCGCTTGTGGGAAGGAAAATTGAGAATACATCATTTGCTTTCAGTCCGAGGTCATTTCGGAAAAAACAGGCGAGTGCCTCAATGTCATTTACGGTTTCCGATTTTTTATGGTCCGTGCCTTTGTGCTGAAAGGCGAAGTAATCACCCAGATCCTCCGTGTTAATGCGGAAGTATTCGTATACGCTGTAATCCTTGAGTTCCTTTAACAGGTCAAATGCACGTATGATTTTTTCTGACATAACTGTATGTCCTCCTGAATACCATTATGGTTAAATTATATTCACAATTTGTTCACAATTCAATAGACAATCTGATTGCTCGGTGTTTCTTTCCCTACTTTTAGTAAACAAAATGTTTTATAGCATACAGTTTATTAAGAGAGTGTTTTGAATTATTTGAAAAATATCAGTCTTCAAGCTCGATTTTCCAGAACACAATCTGTTTTCTTTTGTATGTGTATGTAACGTAGAGCGTATTATTCTTGCAGGTGATTGCAGGATATGAGAATTCGCCGTTTCCGGGCTCGGGAACAAGGACCTCTGTGAAATGCTTTCCGTTGTCCTTTGAAAATGCAAGGGACAGAGGATGGCGCACACCCCAGTTTACATCAACGGGATTGTATATGAGCCACAGTCTTCCGGAGTCGTCCTTAACGCAGTCAATTCCCGAATTGTTGTTTGGAAGTCTTGTTCTTGCCGGCTTTGACCAGTTGAGTCCGTTGTCGTAAGAGTCGCTGCGGTATATTGCACCTTTGTCGGAACGCATAAAACAATGCACGCCCCCTTCCGATTCCCATAAGGTAGGCTGAATAAGTCCTACAAAAGCACCCTTGTGTTTCGGCCTTTCCATATTGCCGTTGAACTGCCAGGTAATGCCGTCATCAAGGGACATATCAATAAAGGGAATCCATTTTTTGTTCTGTTCCGTTGAAGCAGGACCCAGTACGGTGCCGTTTTTCAGCTTAAGGCATTTGTTTTTTACGGGACCCCTTCCGCCTGAGGTGTCTCCGGGGACCAGAGTTTCGGGACTGCTCCAGGTGCTGCCGTTATCTTCACTTGTTATATATCTTGTTATCCAACCGGGGATTGTTTCTCCGTGCTTGTAGTAGAGGATTATTCTTCCGCTTTCCTGCATATAGAGAACAGGATTCCAATGGGCAATGCTGTCTCCTTCGCTTACGGATACAGGCGTGCACCAGTTGCCCTCAAGATCTCTTTTTGAGACCCATATTTCAACGCTGTTGTCACCCTCGTGTGCGCCGCCGAACCAGGCTGCAAGCACCGTACCGTCATTGAGGGGAAGAACAGTTGAAGCGTGACAGCTGGGTGCTTTTTCATTTTTCTGAAAAATAAATTCCTTCTTTGCTGATTTTATCATATTTTTCAATCTCCTTGTTTATTCTGTTACTGTATTGTAGCAATTAATGTGAGATATTACAAGTTTTCTGCGGATAAAAATATTTTTTTTGTGAATATAATTGCAAATGAAAAGGTGAAGTGCTATAATATGTAAAAAACAGGGAGGCTGAGAAAATTGAAAAATTATTTAAAGAAACTTGCGGCTGTAATGATGGCTGCTCTTATGCTTCTTTCATCTGTTGCGGTAATGGCTGCTGCAGCAGACGGAAATTGTGACTGTGAGCACTGTCCCTCAATTGTAATTCCCGGTATTTTCCAGTCCAAGGTCCGCTACCTTGACGAAAACGGAAATGAAATGCTGAATGAAGAAGGCGAGCCCTATTCTGCACCGTTCTTTATGATGTCAACTAATGATATCATTAAAGAGGCTCTTTGGGAGGCTCTTGTGCCCCTCGGAAGTCTTCTCATTGCTCAGAATGACTATGAAGAACAGTGCGCGAAGGCTGTTGCAAAGGTGCTCGGCGATGCTCTTTTGAGTAACATTGCACTCGATAACACCGGCAGAGTGATAAAGAATATCAAGGCTGATAAATACACAACAAGCCTTGCAAATCTTCCGGAAGAGCAGAGAGAGTATGCACTTGATCAGATTCCTCTTGATCTCTATACAGAAATTGCGGGAATGGATCACCTCTATTTCTTCTCTTATCATTCAACGGGCAATATGATTGATAATGTGCAGGAGCTTTATGAGCTTATTCAGACTGCAAAGGCAGAAACGGGTCACGATAAGGTTAATCTTGTTCCCATAAGCCAGGGCGGTTCCGTTGAGAATGCTCTTATGCAGTACTATATTGATAACGGTCTTGATTTTGCAGGAGACGTAAACCGTGTCTGCTATGTTGTTCCCGCTGCAGACGGTGCTTCTGTTCTCGGTGATATCTACCGCTACGGTCTTCTTGATGATGACGATGCCCTTTACGGCTATATGTTCCCCTCTCTTCTTGATGAAGATCAGGAAATGCTCGCATACCTTATCAATCTTATTCTCCGTATTTTACCCAATGCGGATGTTAATAACATTTTAGATACTGCGGTGCACGTGCTTGTTGAGGATTATCTTGAATACAGTACAATGCTCTGGGCACTTGTTCCGTCAAAGGATTATCCCGATTGCCGTGAAATGTATCTTTCCGATCCCGAGGATGCGATAGTGCGTGAACAGACCGATTGGTACTACAACGCTCAGGTGAATTCAAGAAAATATATTCTTGAATTTAAAGAAAAAGGTGTTGAATTTTTCGACATTGTGGATTATAATGTAACAATGTACCAGATCGTTGATTGCTGGGATGACGTAAATGCAGACGGTATTATCCATCTCGATTCCGAATCCTTCGGTGCAACAAGCGTTGCAGTAAATAAGTCTCTTCCCGATGATTATGTGCAGGCAAATACATATTGCACAGACCCCTCACATAATCACATTGACGAAGCAAGACTTGTTGATGCTTCCACGGGTATTCTTTGTGAATCAACGTTCTATTTCAAAAATCAGAATCATGAGCAGACTGCACGTAACGACGTTATTATGCGGCTTGCAATCAGAATCCTTACAGACGAAACGTTTGAAAACGTTTATTCTGACCCCGCTTTCCCGCAGTTTAACTATGCACGTGACTCGAGAGGCACTATCAATAAGTACAACCTCTGGAAGGACTATGATACCTCAGGACTTTCCCCTGAGGATGCCGCTGAGTTCGAGTATGCCCTGAGTGAGGTGGAGAAGGCCATCAACAGTACTTATATGCCTACTGAAGAATTCAATGCTGCAAAGGACAGATTCAATAAGGCTGTTGATAAAGTAGTATACGGCGAAACTGCAAAGGAAGAAGAGCCCGATTTCTTTACGGCATTTCTTTCAAAGCTTCTCAAGTTCTGGAGCGATGTAATGCTCTTCTTTTTCGGAGGCAAGGGCTTCTCGGAAATATTTTGGTTTATCTAAAAATTTTTAACACAAAGGAGAAACAGATTAATTATGAGTTCAGTTTTCACAGCATTTATGTATAAGCTTCTCACGATGTTTATTTCATTCACTATGCTTTTTGGTGCAGGTATTCCCGAGCCCGGCACAGATGACCCCATAAAGGTAAATGAAAATGCAGAAATGTCAGTAGTTCTCTGGGGTGACACACAGCTTTCTGACTATGATGCAAAGAGACATCAGTATTCAAAAAACTCAGCTATTGACCTTTCCAATGCGGACGGCAATTTTGATGCTCTTGTAGTTGCAGGTGACGTTACCGAAAACGGTAAGGGTGCTGAATATCAGCTTCTTCTCGACTATCTTGCAGTTGCTGATAATGTCGATAATCACATTTTTACAGTTGGTAATCACGATGTAAGACTCAGAGCTTATTCTCAGGTTGTAAGCACCTTCAATGAGTTCTGTGCTTCTGCAAATACGAATTTCTCAGAAAAGGCTCAGTATTATGCAGAGGGAAAGCTTTCATATACTTATGAGGTAAACGGTTATACGTTTATTGTTCTCGGCACAGATAAGGTTGTTTTTGAGGAATCTTATTTTTCCGATGAAGCTCTTACCTGGTTCGATGCAGAGCTTGCAAAGGCAACTGCAGACGGCAAGCCCGCTTTTGTAGTAGTTCATCAGCCTCTCAAGCAGACTCATCAGGTATGGGATTCCTGGAACTCTCCCGATAACAACGCCGGCACAATCGGTGCACAGAGTGATGCTCTTCAGGAGATAATGGAAAAGTATAATAACGTATTTTTCATTACAGGTCACCTTCATATGGGCTTCAGCGAGGAATGGTCAATCCATAAAACAGGTAAGGCAGAAGATAAAGAAGGTAACGTTACACTTGTAAACCTTCCCGGCATCGGTCCCAAGAACGCTGACGGTGAATATAATGCACCCGGTACGGGCTATATTATGGAAGTTTATGAGGACAGAGTTGAATTTATCGCAAGAGACTTCAATCTCGGTAAATATGTTCCCGAACACAACGAAACTGTTTACTTTAAATAATTAAAAATAGAACTGCTTGTCAGGTTTTTACAAAAAAGCTGTTGACAAGCAGTTTTTTATCTGTTATAATATCGCAGTTGTATAAAGTTACAACTATCCTTGCCCCGAAACAAAGGGGCCAATGTCCAGAAGGAGGTGCATCTAAATGGCAAAGTATGAAACCGTAGCAGTATTCTCACTTAAGAACGGTGAAGAAAAGGCTAAGGAGCTCGTTGAAAAGTTCAAGGCTCTTATCGAAGCTAACGGCACAATGGAGGCTGTAGATGAATGGGGTACTCGTAAGCTTGCTTATCCCATCAACTACGAAACAGACGGTTATTATGTGCTCTACACATATGACGCAGACGTAGCTTTCCCCGCTGAACTTGACCGTGTATTCAACATCACAGACGGCGTTCTTCGTTCTCTTATTGTTGCAAGATAAGGAGATTAAAGTATGTTGAATTCAATCATTATTATGGGCAGACTTACTGCAGACCCCGAACTTCGTTCCACAAGCTCAGGCTTATCTGTAACATCTTTTACTGTTGCAGTTGACCGTGGTTATGCAAGAACAGGTGAAGAAAGAAAAACTGATTTTATTCCCGTTGTTGCATGGCGTCAGACTGCTGATTTTGTATCGAAGTATTTCCGCAAGGGTTCTATGATTGCTGTCCAGGGCTCACTTCAGAGCCGCAGTTATGAGGATAAGAACGGAAATAAGCGTGTTGCTTATGAAATAATTGCTGACCAGGTAAGCTTTTGCGGTTCAAAGGCTGAATCAGGTACCGGCAATTACGATTCTGTAAGTCCTTCATCTTACAATAACAGCAGTGCGGATGATTTTGCATCTGTTGTGGAAGATGACGATTTACCCTTCTGATTCCTTTAAGATTTTTTAAGGAGGATATTAGTAATGGCTTTTGAAAAGAAAGATAACAAAGGCGGTCGCCCCATGAACAGAAAGAGCCGTAAGAAGGTTTGTACTTTCTGTGTAGAAAAATCTGATTTTATCGACTACAAGGACAGCCAGAAGCTTCGTCGTTTTATGTCTGAAAGATCAAAGATTTTACCCCGCAGAGTTACAGGCACATGCGCTGCTCACCAGAGAGAGCTCACAGTAGCTATCAAGCGTGCCCGTCACCTTGCTCTTATTGCTTATATCAGCGACTAATCAGTTTTTTCCGCATCTTTATGATGCGGATTTTTTTTTGCATAAATTTTGCCCTTTTACGAAAAATATCCGTGAAAGGGCGTGTTTTTATGAAAAAAGCTGTTCCCGATAAGGAATATACTGAAAAAGTGAAAAGGCTTACACCGAAATCTCCCATATTGAAGGATTGCCTGTCGGCATTTCTTTTCGGGGGATTTATGTGTATTTCGGGCGAAGTGCTGTTTAATCTTTACTCTGGTCTTCTTACAGATGAAAAAGTTGCAAGAACGGCAGTTTCAATAACTGTTATTGTTTTTACTGCAATTCTTACCGGAATCGGTGTTTATGACAAAATTGCTAAGATTGCAGGTGCAGGTCTTGCCGTGCCCATAAGCGGTTTTGCAAATTCGGTCTGTTCGCCTGCTATTGAATATTCCACAGATGAGCGTGATATAATAGGACTCAGTCGGAAAGCCCCATAACAATTTCGGGTGAGTATGATGATTTAGTCCACAATACACTATGGAAAGGAGCGAGTATTCAATTCACCCAAAAGGTGACTGCCACAGAGTCAGACAGTT
>JAGAKX010000047.1 GCA_017625435.1 Clostridia bacterium | reverse complement strand
ATTCTTCTCGCATAAGTTCTACACTCTTTTCTTTCCAAGGCATACCCATCTTCCTTTCGATGTGATTGCCTTTATTATACTTAAAAGTGTAAACTATGTCCTCGGACATTTTGTAAACTATGTTATCACACTACACAGTTTTCCCGCCCGTATTTTTACTTTTGTATCTTTACTTTTATAAAATTACAACTCTCTGTGTGACGGGCGGGGCAACCCCGCCCCTACGGTTAAATAACTGCAAAAAAAGACTGCCGTTCAATACGGCAGTCTTTTTTATGACCAATCAAAGTTGTAATATTCGAGGAAATTGACGATTCGTCCTTCTGCCTTTACGTTCTTTGTCTGGAAAAGAATAAGGTCAAGATTGAGGGCAATATCAACATCCATAATCATCTTCTGCTTGAGAGACGTCATACGGTTGGAGGCTTTGTCAATTATGCAGGTGATTTCGCAGTTTGTGTAATTTATATCAAACTTATAGTTGTTGTAATCGAGAACAACAAGATATTCCTCAATGGGGTCTGAGAGAGCCTCACGGTTTATCGGTGTCATTATCTGTGCGAAGGAGCTGTACTGATGATCGGGATTCAGCTGATCGTCAAAGGTGATGATGATTTTGTAGCTGAGCCCGTCAGTATAGCAGGTTGCGGACTTTATGATTGACATATCATTGAGCTCACAGCCTACGTCCTTATTGTAAAGGGGGAAGGTCTCACGCACGGCAATGTCATCGTGTGCCATAATCTGTATGGTCTTCTGCTCATCCCCGGAATCCTTGAGAAGCTCGGTGCCTACAAGATTGAGGATTCTGTTTATAAGCTGAACGTTGCCGTCCCCTGCCGTAACATCGGAAATTTCCTGATACTCAGTACGGGTATAGCCGGGAGCACGGACCTTTACGTCATTCATAGCACTCTTATAGAATGTAATTACATCCTGAGAGGACATAGCCATAGGTCTGAAGGTATTGTCAATCTGAATACCTGCACTTGTATTTGTACTTTCCTCTGCAGGGGGAAGAGTTGTAATTTCGGGAAGCTGAACATAGCTTCCGCCTCCCTGAGGCAGAGAGGTATTGGGGTCAAGGACAATCGTGGTTGTAAGCTCATCGCCTTCACCCTTTTTCCGGATGCTTATTTCATATCCGCAGGAGGACAGAGACACAAGCACTATTATAAAAGCACACAAAAGTGCAATGACTTTTTTTATTTTCATTTTATTTCCTCCGAAAAAAAATAGCCGTGATAATCACTTATCACAGCTATTATATCATATTTTTAAGTCACAATCAAGAAATTTCGGCAGATTATTGTCTTATAGCCTTACCGTTATCTCTGTAATACTGAGTGTGTGTTTTGGGATGCTTTGTGGTTGCCCAGATTTCATCTGCAACGGGTGCCCATTCATAAGCAAATTCATCACAGCGTGAGCAGAGTGTTTCAACATCCTCTTCAACAATAAGGTTGGTTGACTTTGCACCGGTCTTCTTTATAATCTCACGGAGCTTGTCGGGATTTTCAAGCATAGGACAGGGACGAAGATGGTTATCGTTGAAGGGCTGACCCTTTCTGTATTCCATAAAGAGAGGATTCTTAAGAGCCTCAAGAAGAGTATGGGTACGGATGTTTGAGTCCGAATAGTGGATGAATACACAGGGCTCAATGTCACCTGCAGAGTTTACGTGGAAGTAGTTTCTGCCGCCTGCGATACAGCCGCCTACAAATTCGCCGTCATCCTGGAAATCTATAACGAACATAGGCTTGCCGGTCTTGGAATTTCTCATTTTTCTCAGCCAGAAGTACATATACTTTCTCTGTGCAGGAGTGGGAATAAGCTCCTTGTCTGCACCGTGGCCTACGGGCATATAGTTGAAATACCAGGCGTATTTTACACCGCTTGCAATCATAAGGTCAACGAATTCATCGCTTGTAACATAATCAACATTAAGTCTTGTATAGCATACGGAAATACCGAAGAGGCACTTGTGCTTCTTTAACATTGCCATAGCTTCCATAGTTCTCTTGTAAGCGCCCTCGCCGCGACGGAAGTCGTTGCTTTCCTCGGTGCCTTCAATGCTGAGAGCGAATGCAAGGTTTCCTACTCTTTTAACATCTTCGCAGAACTTATCGTCAATGAGTGTGCCGTTGGTGTAAGCCATAAATGCACAGTCTGTGTGCTCCTCACAAAGACGGATGATATCATCCTTGCGGATAAGGGGCTCCCCGCCCGTGAACATATAGAAATGTGTACCGAGAGCCTTTGCCTGAGTTACAACGGAATCCATTTCCTCATAGGTCAGGCTCTGCTTGTGTCCGTATTCTGCAGCCCAACAGCCCTTGCACTTGAGGTTGCAGGCACTTGTGGGGTCAAGAAGAATCTGGAAGGGTATGTTACAGTCATACTTTTCACGGTTTGCTCTTACTTCCTTTGTGCCGAAATAACCGGCCTCAACACCGAGAGAAAGAAGGGTATGCTTGATAATTCCGTGGTCAATATCTTTGATAATGCTCTTTCCGAGCTTTACATATATGTTATCGGGGTCCTTTGCACCCTCTTTGAGCTTAACGAAGTTCTCGGGAGGGAACATATTGCCGATAAGCTTTTGAGCAAATGTAAGAATATTGACAAAGCCATCCTCGGGTCTTTTGTCAATGTATTTCAGCACACCGTCAAGAGCAACGGATGCACCTGCAACAACTGCTTTTTTCTTTAAAGACATATCAGTTTCTCCATTCTGAAAAGAATATCACGACAAATAATTTTACCACAGAGGCAATTATTTGTAAACATTAAAATTCGTACAGATTACAATATATACAAAGTTTTTGTATTTACAACAGTCTTGTAAAAAATGGGCTTGTTAATGTAAGTTTTGTATGTTAATATAAAAACAGAATATGGTAGAATATTGAAAAAAGTATTAAATGAAAGTGTTTTTTTATGAAATTAAAAATTTTCTCTTTATTTATGACAATAACGGTGCTTTTCACGGCTTTTGTTCCCTTTGCATCTGCGACTTCTCTCAGTATGAGCAGAATTTCCCTTTCAACGGAGAGCTTTCACGACCCCTCGGGGGTAATACTCGGCGTTTCCTCAAAGGGTGAATGGGGCGAATATCCCGAAAACACCCTTCCTGCCATTATAAAGGCCGCGGAAACGGAAATTGATTTCGTCGCGGTTGACGTAAAGCGCACCCTTGACGGTCAGCTTATTCTTTTCAGCGATGACACAACGGAAAGAATGCTTGACGCTGATGAAGTTTTCACCGTGGCGGATACGGATTATTCGGTGCTTTCGGCATATAAGCTCCGTAATGCCTGCGGCGGCAGTAACGAAAAGGTAACGGACATCGGAATTCCCACCCTGGCGGAAGCCGTTGACTGTGCAAGAGAGTATGATATTCCCCTTATGCTTCGCTGCAGCGCTTCTCTCATTCCCGAGATAACCGCACTTCTTAAGGAAAAGGATGCACTTTCAATGTGCGTTATTCTGACGGACGGAAAATCAAAGGATATAGATGAAGCCCTCTCGTCCTCTGACGGAAAGCCCGTGCTTGCAGGCAGTATTAAGGGAAATGTTATTTTCAATATTATGTCCTATGTAAAGGGACTTGAAAATATGAGTGCGGCGGCAGTCGAATTAAAAACAAGCAACCGCTACGGTATAAATTACTACAGAAGCCTTCTTAATGATTACGGGGCAAGCTTAAGAATCATAGCAGACCCCACGACACCCGAAATTTCCGGCTACAGAGAAGACTGTGAAATGTACTGGGATGATTTGATTTCCCGGGGGTACTCGGTAATTATAACAGACCACGCAGAGCGTTTTTCACAGTATAAAGAAAGCTGTGCAGAAGCCCGAAGCGAGCTTCAGGAGCTTTACGACAAGCACGTAACAAATCATACGCTTCCCGATTTCAAGGATGAAATTCTCTCAGAACTTAAAAAGGCGTATACCGATGCGGTGGCAAGGTCTGAAGAGCTTCTCGGGGACAACTCTTCATCACTTCGTGATATGCAGGAGTGTTATTCGGGGCTTTTCAAATCAGCAAACGACGTAAACAAAAACTTCTCGTCCCTTGAAGACGGCAGCGCAGGTACTACCGTCACTCCCGTGAGAATTGCCCTTTGCGTTGCTGCGGTTGCGGTTGTTGTGATTGTTCAGATTTATTTCTTCAAAAGAAGAAAAAAGGTGGGCTAAAATATGCTTCTTAAAATTCTGACAGCTTTAATTGCCATAGGTGTTATTGCCCTTACATACCCTTTTGTTAAGGCACAGAAGGACGGCGCCTGCCCCAAATCCCTGCTTATTAAAATGGCAGGTGCTACGGGATATATGGCTGTCGGTGCCCTTTGTATTTTTATGACGGGTGAGTGCTCGGAATTTGACAAGGCAATGATGCTTGCCCTTCTGCTTTCGTGGCTGGGCGACCTGTTTTTACATCTGTGGTTTCATTTTGCCTGCACGGCTGTGGGCTTCACCTGCTTCCTTGCGTCCCACATTCTTTTCATAAGAGCATACATCACGGGAATCAATTTCCTGACAGCTTCCGTGCCGGAAAAGTTCTTTTATTCGGTTCCCGAAATTATTCTGATTGTGGTTCTTGTGGGACTTTTCATATACCTTATAGAAAAATCGGATATGAACCTGCACGGCTTTATGAGAATACCGATTATTATTTACGGTATTGTAATTCTCACAATGCTTTGCAAGGCGGCAATTCTCAGCATTGAGGCTGTAAAATTCGGAATTTCTCCCCTTGCTGCCCTATGCGGAATACTCGGTGCGCTGAGCTTTGTGGCATCGGACTTTTCGATTTCAATTCTGATGTTTGACCGCCGTCACAAAAAGAATTTCAAATTAAAGCTTTTCAATATGTATACATACTTTATCGCAGAAATACTTTTAGCTTCGCTGATTTTCTTCATATAAAAAATGCAAGTCGGGAGGGGCAACCCCTCCCCTACAGCGAAGAAAAACGGGAGGAAAATGCGTGGGTGTCCTGAGGACACTCACGCAGTTTTATTCGCCTTGCGGCGAGTGATATTGCTTCGCAGTTATATAATGCTACGCATTGTGATATTGTCCTTCGGACAGTTTTATGCGAATAAAATAACACTGAAATCGAAGATTTCAATATCACTATGCCGAAAAGTGCATAATATCACTCTTTCCGAAGGAAAGAATATCACTTAAAGTTAAAAGCGCACTTACTCACCACTTTTAGTGACAGTGCAAAAAAGTAAGAGTTAATGCAGTTTTTGCTACATTAACTCTTTTTGTCCTTTAGAGTACGGCTCCGAAGAGCCGCTTTTTATTGTGCTTTTTTATTTAATATTCACGAAATCAGAAAAGATGTAATCGCCATAAGCTCCTGAGACTGTATCAGTATAACCTCTGAGCCAGTAAACAGTACTGTAAACAGCAGCCTCCATCATCTGACGGAATAAGGCGGCCTGGTTCTGCAGCTCGGGAATTGCTTCAAATTCAATTAAGTCTATGGCATCGCCGTTTGCCATCTCCTTAACCCTTGCAGGCTGAATCCAACCGCGGGCATAGGCCATCGCTGCATCTTCCGTATATGCATAAGCATTAACAATATCGCTGGCAATTTCATAATCGAACTCATAATAGAGAACGGTACCCTCTACCTCAACAGCAAAACCGCAGAAGGCATATATGATATCACCAATGTTATCATAAATGATACCGAATGACATAGGCTCTATATATTCTTCAATATAGTAGTAGCCGTCGCCCTTGTTACCGTGCTGTTTAATATATTTTTTTAAGTCCTGAGCGAAAATCCATCTTGCTGATTGTCCGCATTCGCATATACGATCGGAATTAAAGCTGTGAACGTGGTTCAAAGGGGCTATATGACCGCAGTAGTAGCATTTTTTCGTGTCGCTTTCATAATCATTAATGTACTCGTGGGTTATTGCTGCCGTTATTTCTTCACCGCATACGAGACATTTTTCTTTTCCCGTACAGCAGATTTCCACAGGAAGTGTATGAGGCAATTTTTTATGGAAAATACAGACCTCTTTTCCTGTTACTGTGCATTTTCCTTTAGTATAACCTTCCTTGGCACAGGTTGAATATTCGTCTTCGATTATTTCAAATGCATAACCTTGTTTTTCCTCAAGAGCTACGGCGGTACGAAGTGCAAGACGGGCATCCGAAGCTCCTATTTTTCCGTCGAAGTCCATATCACAGTAAAGAAGCGTAATATTGCTGAGAAACTCCTCGAATCCTGCAGCTTCACGAAGAATTGATCTTGCATCCTCGGCTGTAACATTTCCGTCTGAATTCAGATCACCCATATAACGGACTGCAATACTATCATTTGTCTTTACGGGAAGTTCTGAGGCGTAAGCCGTAAGGCACATACTTAAAAGCAAAAGAACTGACATAAATACGGAAAGTATTTTCATAATAATTTCTCCTTTCAATAAAAATCTTTCCGACATAATAATACCACAATATAAAGAAAAAGTAAACATTCTGCGACAAAAAACGATGTAACGGGAACAATTACCATTGAAAAATGGGGATGTAAAATTTACACCCCCATTTATTGTGATTTTATTTAACGTTTACGAAATCTGCAACAACATGCTCCATATAGTCGCATTCGACCAAGGAACCACGAAGCAGCATCCACTGTACCATATCGTATACAGCGCCCTCTATCATAATGCGGAACATTGACTGCATACCGTTAAGGTCATCAATAACCTCATATTGTGTAAGTGAAACTGCATCGCCGTCAGCTGTTTCATCAACCTTTCCGGGAGTTATATCAGCCATTATGTCTGCCACCCATGTATCATCAAGGAATACCCTTGTGTTAACCGTATTCTTTGTAAAGTCAAAATAGAATTCATAGTAAACAACCATACCCTCAGACTCAACTGCAAAACCGCTGAAAACATATGTAGAATAGGTAGCTTTGTTATAAGAAAAAGCAAAGGTAACAGGCTCGATATATTCAGCAACGAAACATTCGTTGTTCTCATGTCTTCCTTTTTCAAGAAGGTAATACTTTAATTCTTTCTGGAATATCGTTTTTGCATCTCCGCATGCACAGCTATGGGTTATATCACTGAAATCATGAGTGTGTTTAAAGTATTCCGTAACACCGCAGTTCAGACATTCCCTCTTACCATACTCATATGTATATTTCCAATCATGAGCTATCTCAGCAGTTAATTCTTCACCGCATACAGTACATTTTCCTTTTCCCGTACAGCCGATATTTTCGGGAGGAGTATGAGGAAGCTTCTTAACGGTAATGCTTACTTCCTTATCAGTTACGGCACATTTGCCTTTAATGAAGCCTTCCTCGGAGCAGGATGCAGCTTTGTTATCCGTAATTTCAAAGGAATAGCTTTGCTTCTCTTCAAGACCTACTGCAGTACGAAGAGCTAAGCGGGCATCAGAGGCACCGATAGCACCGTCAAAATCACAGTCACAGTAAATGACACTGTCTGACGGAATGCTGTCAAGCCCTACTGCTGTGCGGAGAATAAATCTTGCATCATCGGCGGTAACCTTACCATCAAGGGTTACGTCACCAAGAGGCTTCATAACGGGAGAATCCGTCTCCGCTGCGTTGGCAGTTATACAGAGGCTTAAAACCAACAGAATTGAAAGTAAAACAGAAAGTATTTTCATAATAATTTCTCCTTTCAATAAAAATCTTTCCGACATAATAATACCACAATATAAAGAAAAAGTAAACATACTGCGACAAAAAACGATGCAACGGGAATATTTACCGCAAAAAAGGGGACTGTGAAAACACAGCCCCTTGTCAATTATTTAATCAGAATATTGAAATTATAGAAATTACTTCGTTTAACAAGCTCGTCGTTTACATAATCCACACCGAATTCCTCGAATACCGTATCACGCTCGGAGAAAAGGTTTGTGCCGATACCGAGTCTGTCTCCCTCAATTTCACAGCCTATAGATGCTAAAATTGTGGGGAACATATCAAATACCGCCCAGTCACGGGAGAAGCGTCTTTCCTCGGGAATATCCCCTAAGTCCCCTGCAGGATTGATTATAAGATTATAGCAGGAGCGGTGGTATTTCTTGATTCCCTCAAGGCTTTCAATGAATTTCTTTGCCATTGTAAGGTGGTCACCGATAACAACGATTGTGGTATTCTCGTAGAAGGGCTGAGCCTGAATCCAACGGATAAATTCCACAGTCTGCTCCTGAGAATATCTGACGGCATTTGCGTACTTGCTGTCATAGGGCTTGGGAGCTGAGGGGCTTAAATAACCCTCGGGAGTGTGGGTATCGGCAGTTTCCATCATAAGGTGGAAGGGCTTGCCTGTTTCGTAAAGGCGTGTAAGCTCATCCTTTGCGTATTCGTAGAGCTTGTCGTCCTCATAGCCCCAGAATACCTTATAGTTCTCGGGCACATAGCCTCTCTTCTTTACTTCCTTGTGGTCGATTATTGTGTAATCGCCGTGGGACTGAAAATAATAGGTAAGACCGCCGAAATCGGCATTTGCACCGAACATAACAGTCTGCTCATAGCCCTGCTCCTTCAGAATATCACCGATAGCGGTAGCACCGGGCAGGAAGTTTTCGGCATCGCCGTACTGATTCTGCTTGTCGGGCACCTTCATGGGAAGACCCGTACCCATATTTACCATAGATGCAACGGACCAGCCGGCACCCGTGGACTCCTGAAAGCCTCCGGGAAGCTTTTTGTCGTGGGAGAAGCTGACACCCTCCTTAAGAAGGTCATAAAGATGAGGAATCAGGTTATCCTCACAAAAGCCGCCAAGCTCCTTTGAAAGGAAGGTGTTTTCCATACTTTCAAGATATATATGTATAAGATTTCTCTTCTTTTCGGGGAAGGTGATTTTCACCGTCGAGGGGTCTGCAAAGTTGTCTTCAATAAAGGTTGAAGCGGTAAGGTAGGAATGGTAAAGGTCAACCAGCTGAAATTCCTGAATACCGAAGCCGCAGCCGCCTATAAGTATTGAAAGAGCAATTACCATAGAGGCTGTGCGCATAGCAATACGGGGGAAGACGGTTACTGCCTTTTCCTTTAATGTAAGAACAAGCTTTTTGTCGGTTGAGGTAAGGATGATGAATATTGCGGTAAAGAGTGCCGTTACAAGCACAACATTTTCAACACCCGAAATATAAACGCTTGCATCCGTGCCCTCTGTGGGGGAATTGAGGTTTATAAGAATCTGATCGGGAGTGAGGTCTCCGAAAAAGTCCTTGCCCCATATAGTACCCGTAAGGGCGGCAGTACCGAGACAGAAAAAGACAGAGGACAGCACCTTTACGGCACGGTTGCCGTGCTTCATCTTTACGGGTTCGTCCTCTCCGAGAGAGAATTTCTGACAGAGAGTATTAAGAAGAAAATATACCGCACCCGTAAGGAAGCAGAAGCTTATTGTATTAAAGACATAAGCTCCCTCGTGTGCAGAAGAATATACATTTTCAATCTTAAAAATGTACTTCATCACACCGAAGTGGAAAAGAAAGACAAGAATTGTATCGCGGAAAAGTGTGTGAATCACCTTTCCCGGCTTTTTCTCTTTGATATTCACAAACACATCGGCAAGGGCAATAAGAAGTGCTATTCCGACAGAAAATCCGAGTATCATATTTATTTCCTCTTTTGCTTCAATTAATTCGGAATGATTATACTACAGAATTTCAATAAAAACAAGATGTGTAAAGCAAATTCGGATTTCGGAATCCGGAATTCGGAGACGAATGCTTTGCAAATTCGGAATTCGGAGGCGAAAGGCGAAGCCTTGTAGGGGATGGCGTCCCCGACATCCCGCCCCTACCCTGAAAAAGAATGTTAAAGTGTAGGGGAGGGGTCTCCCCTCCCGTTCAAAAGGGTTCTGACTTTTTGTAAATTAAAGATACAGAAGTTATGATGCGGGCGGGGAAACCCCGCCCCTACGATATAAAATCAGGGAAATTTTTGTGAAAAAAAGGAAGGTTTGCACCTTCCTTTTCTAACATTATTCAGTTCATTGCCCTCTCGTATACCTCATGGAATGCCTTGCAGGCGGCATCGAAGGCGTCACGGTTGGTGGGATATTCGAATTCCTCCTTGACGGATTCTGCGCCTCCCGTAAGCTCCAGGTCCTTAAGTCCCTCAAAGACCTTAAGGTGGGGCTCAAGTGTCAGGAAGTGCTTGCCCTCAGCCTTATTGAAGCGGCGGATAAGCTCCTCAATATTGCCGTCACCCTTACCGCAGGGAACCACAAAGCCGTCGGACATACGGCAGTCCTTCACGTGCATATATTCGATATAATTTTTGAGCTTTTCGAATGCAGGGAGAATTTCTACCTTGCACTGAATGAAGTTTGCAGGGTCAAATATACCCTTGATTTTACCCTCGAAGGTTGTAAGAATATCAAGACATCTTACATCGTTATCACCGAAAATACCCTTTTCGTTTTCGTGACAGCACCAGATATTGCCGCTTCTTGCGTAGTCCGCCATTTTTTCAAGACGCTCGAAGACCTCGTCACGGTAGGAATCGTAATCCTCGCTTTCGTCAATATAGAAGCTGAACATTCTGATGTTTTCGGTACCGAGAATTGCGGCATTTTCAACACACTGCTTAAAGGAATCAAAGTGCTCCTCAAAGGGGTCCTTTATATTGATTTTTCCGAAATGGGAGCCCACAGATGAAACACCGATGCCGTGCTCGTCAAGAATCTTCTTTACTTCCCTTACCTGAGCGGCAGAAAAGGTGGAAATATTACCCTCATCAAGCCCTCTGGGCTCTATATGGGTGATGCCGTTTGCCTTGAGAGCTTCTATCTGATGAAGGAGCCCTCCGCCCGCCTCGTCAGCGAAGGCGGAAAAAATGAATTCTGCCATTAATTATTCTCCTTTGATAAGCGATTTGTAAAGTCTTATATATTCGTTTGCGCTTCTGCCCCAGGAATAGTCGCATTCCATAGCACGCTTTCTGAGAATTGCCCAGCCATCCTTGTCCTTGTAGCCTTCAAGGGCACGTCTTATGGTGTGGAGCATATCGTGTGCGTTGTAGTCTTCAAATACGAAGCCGTTACCCTCGTTGTCACCGGAATCCTGAACAGAATCGCGAAGACCGCCGGTAGCACGTACAACGGGGATTGAGCCGTATCTGAGAGCAAACATCTGGGAAAGACCGCAGGGCTCACTCTGAGAGGGCATAAGGAAGATATCGCTTCCGCCGTAGATTTTACTTGCAAGAGAGGGCACGAAGCCGATTTTGACTGCCAGCTTTTCGGGATATTTCCAGGCGAGCTCCGTAAAGAAGGTTTCATACTGCCAGTCGCCGGAGCCGAGAACCACTACCTGCACATCGCTTGTGGCAATAAGCTCCTCAAGAACACGCTGAACAAGGTCAAGCCCCTTATGGGAAACAAGGCGTGTTACCATACCGATAAGAGGTGTATCGGGTCTTACGGGAAGTCCCATAGTCTTCTGCAGGTCCTCCTTGCAGAGGGCTTTTCCGGAAATATCATCAACAGAGAAGTTCTTTACAAGATTCTTGTCTGCGCCGGGGTCATTTGAAACGGTGTCAATACCGTTTAAGATGCCGTGAATTTTCCAGCTTCTTGCGGCAAGGATACTGTCAAGCCCGTGTGAATAATAGGGGTCAAGAATTTCCTTTGCATAAGAGGGGCTGACGGTCGTAACGGCATTTGCACATTCAATTGCACCCTTCATAAGATTGATGCAGTCGTCGTTATGAAGAAGAGAAGAATATTCGTGGGGTATGCCTATAACATCCTCAAGGATTTCTTCACCGAATTTACCCTGATACTGAATATTATGGATGGTAAATGCAGTCTTTATGTTTTCAAAGCCGGGCTTATTTCCGTAATAAAGCGAATAAAAAACGGGCACAAGGGCTGTCTGCCAGTCGTTACAGTTGATAACGTCGGGCTTGAAATCAATATAAGGAATCATTTCAAGGACTGCACGGGAGAAGAATGCGAATCTCTCCGCATCGTCATAATGGCCGTAAATGCCCTGACGCTTGAAATAATACTGATTGTCAAGGAAATAGTAGATAACACCGTTATACTTTGCTTCAAAAATACCGCAGTACTGACGTCTCCAGGCAACGGGGACGGTAATGTGTGTTATAAACTTCATTTCACTCTTGAACTTATCGGGGATTCCCTCATAAAGGGGCATTACGACTCTGCAGCCGATAAGTCTTTTTCTGAGAGCTGCAGGAAGGCTTCCCGCAACGTCTCCGAGGCCGCCCGATGCAATAAAGGGCTTGGCTTCGCTTACAGCATATAAAACTTTCATAATTTACTCCTTTTGCTTACGGATTATCAGATATGGATATTCTTTCCGATGTAAACGGGGTAAGAATCGGCACCTGAGAGATTCTTTCCGCTTCTTACAGTCACAGCCTTGTCGGCAATGCAGTAATTTACGGATGCATCCTCTGCAATAAAGCCGTGGGGCATAAGAATTGAATTCTTTACGATTGCTCCCTTTTCAACACGGCAGTCTCTGAAAATAATGCAGTTTTCAACCTCACCGCTGATGATACAGCCGTCTGCAATAAGGGAATTCTTAACATCGCATTCGGGTGCATAAACTGTGGGCATATCGTCGTATACCTTTGTGTAAACGGGTCTTTCACGGTTAAAGAGAGCACGGTAATTCTTTGAATCGAGAAGTGAGAAGTTAGCATCAAAGTAGCCTGCAAGGGAGTCAATTACCTTGCAGAAGCCCTTTACCTCGTAAGCGCCTACGGAGAGCTTCTTGAGATTCTTCATAATGATATCCTTTTCAAAGGATACAAGACCCTTTGCATAGGATACGGAAACAAGGCTTTCAAGAAGTGATTTCTTTATGATAATTGCCTTGAGTGCAAAATCGGTTGTCTTGCCCTCTCCCGTACCGAGAGACATTTTTGTGATTCTTCCATCTTCAATCTTATCGAGAACGGGATTGTCCTTTATAGCGGGAGTTTTGCCGTGCATATAAAGCTGAGTCATATCGCAGCCGCTTTTTTCGTGGTAGTCGAAAATTTCGTTGAGGTCAAGATTTGCAACGTAGGTGCAGTCTGTCATAAACACATATTCCTTGTTTGACTTTTCAAGGAAATGGAGAATATTCTTGAGAGCGCCGATTCTTGAAGCGTTGTAGTTTTCAACAGCCTCGGCATTGAAGGGAGGAAGGAAATAAATTCCGTCGTTCTTTCTTGAAAGGTCCCAGTTCTTACCGGTACCGATGTGGTCCATAAGGGACTGATAGTTATTGTTTGTAACAACGCCCACCTTTGTGATGCCTGCGTTTACCATATTTGAAAGAACAAAGTCAACCAGACGGTAAGCACCGCCGAAGGGTACGGATGCCATTGAACGCACGCCCGTAACTTCGCTTATTACGTCATCGTCTGTGTTTGCAAAAATTAAACCGAGTACATCTTTTCCGTTCATCTTACTTCGCCCTCCTTGATGTTTTCGTCAATCATAAGATTTGCTGAGATTTTAGCCTTTTTGCCGATTGTGATGTCGGAGCCGATAACGGTAACGCCCCACTTTTCAAGGTCCTTGATTTCCTCGGGAGCTTCACCTACGGAGGCATTTTCTTCAATAACGGCATTTTCCGCTACCATAGCATATTTTACCTTGGCACCCTTTTTGATGACGGCACCGGGCATAACGATTGAGTATTCAACGCTTGCGCCCTTTTCAACGGTAACATTTGAGAAAAGAACGGAGAAATCAACCTTACCGTCAATTACGCAGCCGCCGGATACCATTGAATTCTGAACATCGGAATCCTTTGATGCGAAATGAGGAGCAAGAGCCGAGTTCTTACAGTAAATGGGCCAGTCCGTATCGCTTAAATCAATATTGATTCTGGGATTGAGAAGGTCAAGGTTTGCTTCCCAGAGACTGTCTATGGTGCCGACATCCTTCCAGTAGCCGTCAAACTTATAAGCAAACATTCTCTCCCCTGCCTCGTGCATTGCAGGGATAACGTTCTTGCCGAAGTCGTTTGATGAGCCGGGAGTGTTTTCGTCGGCAATAAGATATTCACGGAGCTTCTTCCATGTGAAGATATAAACACCCATTGATGCCTTGTTGGACTTGGGAACCTTGGGCTTTTCCTCGAAGGCTGTGATAGCGCCGTCGTCATTTACGAACATAAGACCGAAGCGCGAAGCCTCCTCCCACGGAACCTCAAGCATTGCAATTGTGCAGGCTGCATCCTTTTCCTTGTGGAAGTCAAGCATCTTTGCATAGTCCATCTTATAGATATGGTCGCCCGAGAGAATTGCAACATATTCGGGGTCATAGCGGTCTATAAAGTTTATGTTCTGATATATTGCATTTGCAGTACCCTTATACCATTCCGTACCCTTGATCTGCTGATAGGGAGAAAGAATGTGCACACCGCCCTCTGCACGGTCAAGGTCCCAGGGCTGTCCGTTGCCGATGTAATCATTGAGCTCAAGGGGCTGATACTGAGTAAGAACACCTACGGTGTAGATACCTGAGTTTGCACAGTTTGAAAGGGGGAAGTCAATAATTCTGTACTTTCCGCCGTAAGGTACTGCGGGCTTTGCGATATTCTTTGTAAGAATTCCGAGTCTGCTGCCCTGTCCGCCTGCGAGCAGCATAGCTATACATTCTGTTTTTCTTGCCATCTGGGGTTCGTCCTTTCCGATTTTATTTAGATTTTGTTTTGTAGGGTTTATATTTCAGGTATATGCAGGAAAGTCCCGGAAGTGTTACGGGGAAGGAGTGCTCCTTGCCGTGCATAGGTACCTTTTCCGTGTATATACGCTTTTTTGAGGTTTCTTCCGTACCGCCGAAATCCGTGCTTTCGGAGTGAATAAGGTAAGTAAGCGAGCCCTTTCTTTCCACACCGATTCTGTAATTTTCGCGGGTAACGGGAGTGAAGTTGCAGATTGCAATGATTCTGTCGCCGTTTCGGTCCTTTCTTTCGAAGGCGGCAACGGAGTTCTGATTGTCATCGCTTACAAGCCAGGTAAAGCCGTCCCAGGAATAGTCGATTTCCCACAATGCGGGATTATCCTTATATACCTTATTTAGCTTCTTTACGAAGGCGTGAAGGTTTCTGTGTGCATCATAGTCAAGAAGGAACCAGTCAAGCTGCTTTTTCTCGTCCCATTCTATAAACTGACCGAATTCCTGTCCCATAAAGAGAAGCTTTTTGCCGGGATGTGAATACATATAACCGAGGAACGCCTTGAGCCCTCTGAATTTCTCCTCATAGGTTCCGGGCATCTTATCAAGAAGGGATTTCTTGCCGTGTACCACCTCATCGTGTGAAACGGGGAGCACGAAATTCTCGGAAAATGCGTAGAACATCGAGAAGGTTATAAGGTCGTGATTATACTTTCTTGAAAGACCGTCAAGCTCCGAATACCTGAGAATGTCGTTCATCCATCCCATATTCCACTTGAAGTTGAAGCCCAGTCCCTCAACAGATACGGGCTTTGTGACAAGTGGCCATGCGGTGCTTTCCTCCGCAATCATAAGAGCGTGGTTATATTCCCTGAAAACGGTTTCGTTAAGGTATCTTATGAAGGCTACCGCCTCCAGATTTTCACGTCCGCCGTATATATTGGGTCTCCAGCCGCCGTCACGTCTGCCGTAATCGAGATAGAGCATTGAGGCTACCGCATCAACACGCAGTCCGTCTATATGGTATTTGTCAAAAAAGAAGCAGGCGCTTGAGGTAAGAAAGCTTATGACCTCGTTTTTTCCGAAATCAAAGATTCTTGTTCCCCAGTCCGCGTGCTCACGCTTGAGGGGATCGGAGTATTCGTAGCAGCAGGAGCCGTCAAACTCGTAAAGCCCGTGTGCGTCCTTTGGGAAATGTGCAGGAACCCAGTCGAGAATAACTCCGATTCCGGCATTATGGAGCTTGTTGACGAAATACATAAAGTCGTGAGGCGTGCCGTAGCGTGAGGTCACGGCAAAATAGCCCGTAACCTGATAGCCCCAGCTTCCGTCAAAGGGATGCTCCAGAACGGGAAGAAGCTCCACGTGGGTATAGGACATCTCCTTAAGGTAAGGCACAAGCTCGTCTGCAAGGGCTCTGTAGGAAAGAGGCTGTCCGTCGGGATAGGTTTTCCAGGAGCCTGCGTGAAGCTCGTAAACATTTACCGGGGAGGAATAAATATCCCTCTTGTAAACACCCTGCAGATAATCTCCGTCCGTCCAGTCGAAGCCGTCGAGACTGTAGACCTTTGAAGCGTTTGCAGGTCTTGTTTCAGCGTGGAAGGCATAGGGGTCCGCCTTCATTCTTCTTACTCCGTCTTCACCGAGAACCGAGTATTTGTAGCTGTCATACTGTTTTACACCCTCTGCAGTAAGCTCCCATATACCGTCGGCAATTTTATTCATAGGATGGCTCTCCTCATTCCATCCGTTAAAATCACCGGCAACGCTTACGGAAACTGCCTTTGGCGCCCATACCCTGAAGACTGTCCTGTCCCCCGTAATATGCGAGCCGAAGAACTCGTAGGCTCTGCAGTTTCTTCCCTGCTTGAAAAGGTAAACGGGAATATCAGAGGTTTTTTCTTTTGCGATGTTCAAGTTAAACACCTCCGAATATAATTTTATCAAAATCCTATGTTAATTTCAAGCAAAAATTTGACTATTTTGTTAGAAGGCCTGTTACAAGTTTTTTCAAAATTTTATACAATATGCACAAACACATAATTTGCTTTTCCGTAAGAAATAAAAAATTGACATTTTATAACTGTGGTGATATACTTTATATGATTAATTTTTCCGGAGGGAATTTACTATGAATAACACGTTAAAGAAGACTCTTTCCGTTGTTCTTGCGGTTATGATGCTTTTCGGCACCTTCGCATTCGGCGTATCCGCTGACGAGGTAAAGAGAATTGCCTGTACTATGGTTGAAGACGGCGCGTCCGGCAGAGGCTTTTCCTGGTACACCTATGAAGACGGTGCATCTGACCTTCAGATTATGAAGACAGAGGACTTTGACGGCGACTTCACGGGTGCTATGAATTACAGCGGTTCAACCGCAAAGTTCAGAGAGCAGTATTTCCACAAGGTATACGTAAACACTCTTGAAGCAGGCACTTCCTATACCTACAGAGTAGGCGACAAGGCAAAGAATCTCTGGGGAGATACCTGTACCTTTACAACAGATGACGGCGACAGCAGCTTCTCCTTCATTGTTTCTGCTGACATTCAGGCAAGCAGCGACGAGAATTTCAGGGAAGCTTCCGCAACTCTTAAGGGTGCTGTTGCAACTGCTCCCGATGCAGGCTTCATTGCTCTTCTCGGTGACTATGTAAACGACAACACAAATGATGAATGGGACTGGTTCTTCAGCAATTTCGCATTTATGAACAACCATTACACACACGTTCCCATTGCAGGTAATCACGACGGCAACATTACAAACAAATTCAACACAAACGTTTTCAAGCACACCTTTGCTGTTGATGAAAGCGACAATCAGTCACTTGAAGGTGTTTATTATTCATTTGACTACGGCAACGCTCACATTGCAGTTCTTAATACAAATGATATGTATCCCATGACCCAGGCTCAGAGAAACTGGCTTATCAATGATATGAAGACAAGCGATGCTACCTGGAAATTTATATTCATGCACAGAGCACTTTATTCCGCAGGCAAGCACTTCAACAAGCCCGACACGATTATGATGAGAAATATTCTTCTTCCCCTCATTGATGAGCTTGACATTGATATGGTATATGCAGGCCACGATCATATGTATCTCAGAACAACTCAGGTTTACGGGGATGCAACTGTTGAAAATGTTGAATATGTAACAGAAACAGTAAACGGTGAGGAAATTACCTTTGCCGTAAAGCCCGAGGGTACTGTTTACATTCTTCCCTCAACGGCAGGAACAAAGAGATACGGTGTAAACACCGATGCATCCAATCCTGCTACAAGGGTGGCAGCAAAGCTCTTCTCCACAAGGGATGATGATTTAGGCGGATGCTTCACCGTAACAGAAATTGACGGCGGCAAGCTCACTTATAAGGCATACCTCGTTGATGACGAGACAAAGGAAATCAAACTTGTTGATACCTACGGTATCGTAAAGGATGAAGGCGGCAAGGCAGAAGAATCCGACCTTGACCAGTCACTTATGGCTACAATAGTAAATTACCCCGCAAACTTCGCAAAGGCAATCATTGATATGCTTAAATCCTACTTCCAGATGCTTTTCGACCTTATCGGAATCTAAAACCTCAACAAAAAATTACCGCAGTACAATCTCTGTACTGCGGATTTTTTATAAATATAAATAAAGCAAAAATGCGGGAGGGGAAACCCCTCCCCTACGATGTAAGCCGTAATTCAAGCAGTAGGGGAGGGCGTCCTCGACCTCCCGCAATGCAGGAATTACAGAATTTGTGCTAATTTCCGTGTGGGCAGATAATGTGCCTCTGCGGGGCATTATTTTTTGTATCTTTATTAACTGCCTCTATCTCGGGTCGTCGAGGACGCCGACCCCTACAAGGGAAAATTAACGGCACAGCCTCAGAGACAAAAAAGGATATCGACCACTGACCCCGTGGCAGATATCCCTTATTTTATATTGTGCGTCAAAGACGGTGGTTTATGTCTCGTTTACAAAGAAAATGGGGTTAGTGAAAGAGTAAAGCATATCGGGGACGGGTTCGCCCTTGTCGTGCATACCGAAGCCCTTGCCTGCAAGCTGTACGTAGCCTGCCTTTATAAGGGCATTATAAGTAAACTTGACATCTGCTCTCACAAAGCCCTCAGAGGGCACGGTGACGGAAGCGGAAAAATTCTTTTCGTTCTTCCTTGCGGTAAATTCAAAAATCACGTTCTCGTTATGGTAGATTCTTACAGTCTGCCCCTTCTTGAGCGTTTCAACATTCACATTAACGGATGTACCCTCGGTGAATTTTACACGGTCCCCGGGAATTGCATCCCCCGAGGTCAGGAATATTTTCGGTGCTTTGGGGGAATTCGTAACGAAAATATGTCCCTTTTTTATGGCAGAAAGAACGTCGTCAATTGAAGCTGATTCTGCACATACATAGGTTGTGGGAACGCCTAAAAGACGGGTTACGACATAGTCCTCGTGATAGTCGCTGCCGCCTACGGCAGGAATGAATTCACCCTGAAGGAGCTTTTCGGACCACCATTGCTGACAGTAAATATTATCTGTATGCATCGGGGAATTCCACACCTCAACGGAATCCATCTTAAAATTATCACGGTCAATTTTCCAGGAAAGCTTTCTGTCAAAGGGGTGGTTTACGCTGACGTGACAGCCTGCAGCCCTTGCCTTATCAATAAGGGTATAGTAGGCCTCTTCCGTGTCGGGACGCTGAATTCTTTCAAAGGGAAGGTTTTCGCCCCAGATATTCACGTGTCCGAGACTTCCCGAAATTTCCATACCGGGAAAAATTGCCACACCGCGGTGAATAAATGCCTTTCTGCCGGGAGTGTTTACGTTGTGGTCTGTGATAAATGCAAAATCAAAGCCGTACTCATAAAGCATATCATATAGCTCCTCGGGAGTGCACTTTCCGTCGGAATTCACGGTATGCAGGTGGCAGTCGCCCTTCAGCCAATGTCTTTTCTTTTCCATAAGATTACTCACTTTCTGTCATATACTTGTTTTGCACATTGCACAAAGGCCTCCATAGCCCTTGAAGGATATCTCTTCTTTTTATAACCCATTGCAAGCTTTCTTCTTGTATTATCTCCGGAAAGCTTATAGAAGACACATTTTGAGGCACCGCGCTCGGCACGCAGGAGATTGTCGGTGACAATTGTGATACCGAGCCCTGCCCTTGCCATATTGTAGGCGGTGAGAAGCTGATCGGGATAGATTTTTACTTTCGGTATAAAGCCTGCGTTTTCACAGAGCTGCATAGTACGGGTAAACATATCATTGCCCTTTTTCAGCACAAGAAAATCTTCATTTGCGAATTCCTGCAAGTCAACCGTAGGACAGCCTTTATCAAGATATTTCTTATTTTTCACATCCTCGTCCGTAAGACTCTTGTCCGTAAATTTCTCATTTACGGAAAAGGATACGGGGACTGCAAGAAGAAGTGTTTCATCCGCAAGGGGAAAGGAGGTGAAAAGCTCAGGGTCAAAGTCGTGAGCCACAAGAATATCCACCTTTTCCTCCAAAAGCTGATTTTTCAGATCGTGGGAGTGGGATTCAACAAGCTCCACGGTGATACCGCTGTAGGTATTCATAAACTCGATTATAATGTCGGGAAGAATGAAAGAAGAAATGAAGTTTTCCGCACTGACGATAACACTTCCGCTTTTCATATCGGAAAGGTCATTGAGCTGATTGAGCATATTGTGCTGCAGAGCCTTCATCTTTTCAATAGATTCAATACACACCCGTCCTGCCTGAGTAAGGGAAATGGGATTTGTGCTTCTGTCAAAAATCGTGATACCCAGCTGTTTTTCAACCTTTTTTACAGCGGCAGACAGAGCCGGCTGAGAAACAAAAAGCTTTTTTGCCGCACCCGAAAAGCTTTTTTCAAGGTAAACCTCATATACGTAATCCATACCGTCAAGCATAAGCTTCACTTCCTCCCGTAAAAAACTTACTTTATTACAGTATATATTGAAAAAAGAAAAAATACAAGAAAAATTGCAGGACATAGTGCATATAATATGTAAAAAAATTTATACTTTTCCGATAATCATAAATTTTATTTATATCACCTATATATTATTTATATTTTACATATATTGTTTTTTGTGGTAATATAAGCGGGACTAATATTCTTAGTAAAAAAATAAAAAAGAAAGAGGTATCCCACAATGAAGAAAATTATTGCTATTCTTCTCGCACTCACATTCTGTGTAGCTTGCTTTGCTGCTTGCGGCGACAACACAGAAAGCACAACTGCAGCTCCCGGTGAAGAGACAACAGCTGCTCCCGTAGACGTTGTTTACGGCGACAAGACATTTGACACAATCAAGGTTGGTATCGGCGGTACAACAGGTACTTACTATGCTTTTGCAGGTGCTTCCACTCAGGCAATTACTACAGGTACATACGGCTTTGAAGTAGTTTCCACAGGCGGTTCACAGGCTAACATCGAAGGCATTGATGACGGTGACTACCACATGGCTACAGTTCAGAACGACGTTATGAACTATGCTTACAACGGTACAAACGGCTTCGCTGCTCCCATCAAGAGCTTCTCCGCTATCGCTTGCATCTATCCCGAGGTTTGCCAGCTTATCGCAACTGAGGCTTCAGGCATCAAGACAGTAGCTGACCTTAGGGGCAAGAACGTTGCTATCGGTGACGCAGGCTCAGGCGTATTCTACAATGCTACTCAGATTCTTGCTGCTGCAGGTATCGACTACGAAAAGGACATCAAGGCAACATTCGCTTCCTTCGGTGACAGCGCAACTGCTCTCAAGGACGGTGCTATTGATGCTGCTTTCATCACAGCAGGTACTCCCACAACAGCTATCACAGAGCTTGCAACCGCTACAAACGTTGTTGCAGTTGACCTCGGTGAAGATGTTATTGCAAAGCTTATGAACGACTTCCCCTTCTACACAAAGTATGAAATGACAAGCGCTGACTACGGCTTTATCACAGAGCCCGTAAACACAGTTGCTATTATGGCTACTTACGTTGTAACAAACGAAATGAGCGAAGATCAGGTTTACGAAATCACAAAGAACCTCTGGGAGGTTGAAGATGTTGCTACCTGTCACGCTAAGGCTGCTCAGATGGACATCAACACAACCGTTAACGGTATCGGTGACGTTCCCCTTCATCCCGGTGCACTCAAGTACTATGTAGAAAAAGGCATAGTTGAGGCAGACGTTGAAGAAACAACAGAGGCTGCTGACGAAACAACAGAAGCAGTTGAAGACACAACAGCAGAAGCTATCGAAGACACAACAGCTGCTGCTTAAATTTCACTGAACATTCGGTAATACAAGGTGCCGCAGTTTTCATAAATTGCGGCGCTTTTATTTAATAACACAAGAAAGGGGAAAAATCTTATGGATGAAAATACCGCAAAAATCACCCAGAACGAAGAAGTCGTTGATGCGGACAAGATAATGCAGGAATTCGACCGTGAAAGCAATACAAGAATTTTCACAGGTTGGAGAAAGCACGTTATCACCGGTCTTCTTTGTTCATTCAGCGTTTATATGATTTCAATGGCGCTGATTTTTCCCAATGCCACAAAATACACAAAACTGACAACCTTTATGGCTTTCATACTTTTTATAGGCTATCTTATTTTCCCTGCCTATAAAAAGCAGACAAAGCGCATTAATTACGTTCCCGTTTACGACATTTTCTTAGGTCTTGCAGGTGCGGCTTCCTTCCTTTACTATACAGTATGCCAGGAAGAAATCGTTATGATGTCAAGACGAATCGGCACTCTGCAGATTGTTATTGCTTTTATTGCGATAATACTTCTCGTTGAGCTTGTAAGGCGAGCCGTCGGTCTTCCCATTATTTTCGTTGCAGGTGCGTTTATAGTCTATGCGGCAATAAAGGCTTTTACGGAAAATCCCGATAAGGCATTGAGAAACCTTGCATACGGTCTTTTCTACGACGTGGCAAACGGACTTTTCTCTACTCCCGTTTACGTATGCACCACCTTTATCGTTCTCTTTATTATACTCGGCGCTCTTCTTGAAAAAACAGGCATCGGCACATTCTTTGTTGACCTTGCAAACTCAATTGCAGGCGGTGCCGTGGGCGGACCTGCAAAGGTTGCGGTTATTTCAAGTGCACTTGAGGGTATGTATTCAGGCTCCTCCGTTGCAAATACGGTAGGCTCAGGCTCAATCACAATCCCTCTTATGAAAAAGACGGGCTATCAGCCTCACTTTGCGGCAGCTGTTGAAGCAGCAGCCTCCACAGGCGGACAGATAATGCCTCCCATTATGGGTGCGGCAGCCTTCCTTATGGCTGAAATCACGGGTGTGCCCTATGCAACAATTGCAGTAACGGCAATTCTTCCCGCAGCCCTTTACTTCACGGGAATCTTCCTTATGATTCACTTTGAAGCAAAGAAGCTCGGCCTCAAGGGTCTTCCCAAGGATGCAATTCCCAGCTTCTTAAAGCTTGTTATATGCAACGGCTATCTCCTTCTTCCCATATTCGTGCTTGTTATCTGTATGAATTATTTCAGCGCAGGTGTTTCAGCCTGCTTCGCAATTCTGGCTTCTCTCATTGTAAGTCTTATTCCCAGAGAAATTACTACAATGATAAGCATTGAAAAAATTGCGGCTGATACTAAGAAGGGCTTCAAGAACAAGTTCTCCATAAAGCTTCCCGAGGCAAAGACTCTTGCAAAGCTTGTGTTCCCTGCAATTCCTCTTGCAATCACCCTCGGAATGTGGCTTCCCTTCGGAGCTTCAATGATGACAAAGGCAGTTTTTTGCGGTATAGTCGCCTGCTTTGCAGTTTCATTTATCGCAAAGAAGGACACCTCCCTTTCTCCCATGGTTGTTATTGAGTCCCTCCACAACGGCGCAAAGAACACTATAGGTGTTGCAGTTGCCTGCGGTATGGCAGGTCTTATTGCAGGTGTTGTTACAATGACAGCTCTCGGTCAGCTTCTTCTCAACACACTTGTTCCCATTGCTCAGGACAGTATGTTCTTAGCACTCTTTCTTACAATGCTTTGCTGTATCGTTCTCGGTATGGGTGTTCCCACAACGGCAAACTATGTTATTATGGCAACCATTACGGCTCCCATTCTTATCAAGATGGGCATACCTGCACTTGCCGCTCACATGTTTGTTTTCTACTTCGGTATTGTTGCGGATATCACTCCCCCCGTTGCCCTCGCAGCCTATGCAGGCTCAGCTATAGCAAAGTCAAATCCGCTGAAAACGGGTGTCACGGCAACACGACTTGCAATTGCCGCCTTCATCATCCCCTATATGTTCGCATATAACCCCAAAATGCTCTTTATAGATGCCGGCATATTTGATGTTATATCTATCATCATAACCTCATTTATCGGCATTTATGCGGTAGCTTCGGGCATGGAGGGTTACCACTCGGTAAAGCTCCCCTGGTGGCAGAGGCTTATGATTCTTGCAGGCGGAATGTGTCTGATTGTTCCCGAAACAATTACGGACATTATCGGTGTTGCACTTGTTGCAGTTGTAATAATTCTCCAGATGCTTTCCGAAAAAAAGCAGAAAGCACTTAAAACAGCATAACAAATTTTAACGGCATAGGAAAGCTTCCTGTGCCGGTTTTTTTGCAGATAAATCATAATTTACAAATGTAGGGGACGGCGTCCTCGACGTCCCGCAATGCAAAAATGACAAAATTTCTAAAAAAATCCCGTGGAGGCAAATTCTTACCTCTGCGGGGCTTAATATGTGTAATTCTATTGTCTGCCGCTATCTCGGGTCGTCGAGGACGCCGACCCCTACAAGGGCAGATTTATTTTTGCGGTTCACAGGTAACAGCATCTGCTGATAAATTGTGATTTGTATAAAAAAAGAGCATAAGCCCGTTTTTTCAGACTTATGCCGTTAAATAAATTTAGTTTTTGTTTCTTCGCATTTCGGCAAGCTCGCGGTAGTTTATGAGCTTTATTCCGTGAGTCTTGAAGGCTGCGTGAGTTTCGGGATCCTTCATAACGAGATATTCCCAGTATCTTCTCTGCCAGGTGCCTGTGATTGACTTCATTTCATCGGTAGGCATTGCAGGATGCACGTAGGTTTCGGAAATTCCGTCGGGAATCTTTATGAGATATTCAATGAAGTTATACTTGAATTCCTCGTAGGTTTTGCCCGTTTCGATGTTTTCGGGGAAAATAAGGTAATCGGGCATGGGAACATTGTTCTTCTTGCCGAACATACCTGAAAGCACGCTTGCAACGGAGAAAAGCCATACGGGAGTGCCCTCGGGACACTGAGGTGTGTAGGGCTTGGAGAACATACGGAAGGGATAGCCCTTCTTACCGCATACGGCAAGGGTCTTGGGAAGCATCAGAAGCTTGCCGTTCATTCCGTAAAGTGCGCCCATGTGGCTGTCAATATGGGAGGGCTTCATACCCTTGTTTTCGCAGTATTCAATCTGTGCGATTGTTTCCTTTACAGCCTCGTCATAGTCGCAATGTGCCTCAAAATCCTCACTTTCGGGCCACATTCTGCCGTGCTCGTTCTGAAGAGAAGGCAGTCCTGTCATAGCACCCCAGGGGAAATTTTCCTGCCATTCGTTTGTATGGGTAAGGTGCACGCCGATGGCAAACTCGGGATGGTCAATTGAGAACTGAATAGCCTCGTCAGCCCCCGGGCAGGGAGCCATAATGGTGGATGAAAAGATTGAGCCGGACAAAAACAGATCCATAACCGCTTCATTGGCGGAATGGCAAAGACCGAAGTCATCGGCATTGATTATAAGGAATTTCTTGGGCATAGTTTTCTCTCCTTCATATTTATGAGTTTATATTAACAAAAGCTTAACACGAAGTCAAACATCTTATACACTTTATAGGGTAGGGGCGGGGTCTTCCCGCCCGTCGGGCAGGGATGTTTTTTTAACCAAGTAACCGAATCCGCGCACGGGAGGGGGAACCCCTCCCCTACAGGACAGCTGCATAAAGGGTAATGCGTTCAGATATTTAATGATAATTAACAAGCACGGCAAGCATCATAACCGCAACGGAAATTACACCCTCTATTACAAATAACGGCCATGAGAATTTCAGCCATTTTGTGTAGGATACACCTATAATTCCTATGGCAATTATCATAATACCGCTTGTGGGGTAAAGAAGATTCGTAAAGCCGTCTGCAAGACAGAATGACAGCACAACGCTGTTTGAGGAAAGCCCGATAAGGTGTGAAAGGGGCAGAACAAGAGGCATCACAAGAAATGCCTTTGCGGTACCCGAGCCTATAAAGAATTCAAGAAGGGCAATAAAAACAAAGATGAGAAGAATAGCACCAAAGGGGTTCATTCCCTCAATAACACCGTGAATGTAGTGCAGAATAGTGTGCATAATCTTACCCGTATTCAGTATGTAGGCAACGGAAATAACAATGACAATAAGGGGAATGGCAGGGGCAACGGTGCGTATGCCCTCAGCGAAGCCCGAGAAAAGCTTTTTCCCTCTGACACCCGTAATGAGAGCCGCTGAAATACCGCCTGCAACAAAAAACACGGCAATACCGCCCATGGAGATTACTCCCCCGGCTTTTACAATGAAATCGGTTGTGATACAGACGAATGCAAGACCCAGGCAGATTCCGAATGCCTTTGCGGCTTTGCCTGCACCTTTATCGGCAAGCATAAGGTCAATGTCGCTTACGGTGTATTTTTCACGAAGAGCCTTGTCGCTTTCATAAGAAAGACTCTTTCGGGGATTCTTTTCGATTCTTTTTGCATAAAGGAATAAGAACGCGTAAAGACCTGCATATACGAGGGCAAAGACTATAAGACGAAGCCACAGTCCCGAGAAAATCTCAACATCCCCGGCTAATTTCTGCACGGTCATAACATTAAAGGGGTTGAAGGTAGCCGCCGTAAAGCCGAAGGCAACGGCAATAAGGCTCATTCCCAGACCTACAAGGGAGTCCCAGCCGAGAGCCAGGGAAATTGCAACGGCAATAGGCACTAAGGTTACACTTTCCTCCAGGATTCCAGCAGTAGAGGCAAGTGCCATACAGAAAAATGTCAGCACCGCCATAAGAAGGTATTTCCTGCGGGAGAATTTTTTGACAACCAACGCAACAAGGTATTTAAGCACTCCGCACCTGTCAAGCAGCAGGAAGGTGCCTCCCATAAGCACAATAAAGGCGATAATGAGAATCCCCGTAAAGCCCGTATCCCGTGTTTCGTCTTCAACAAATACCATAACGGGAGCGGCTATAATCTTCCACAGGGGCATCTTATAGTCCTCTGAGGGCTGATACTCACTTTCCTGAGTAATGGACATTTTTCCCGTTTCCTCGTCAAGGAAGGTGTTATATTCACCTCGGGGCAGAATTCTCGTCAGCGCACCTGCAAGAATATACACAACAAGAAGAATTGCAGTAATGCTGATTATGGTTTTCCTATCAATATGAAGTCCGTCGGTTTTCTTCTTTTCTGTCATAATCTTCACCGTTATTTTTTTATTTTATCCCAGTATTCCTTTGCAGTCTGCTCGGTTTTGTTATCCCCGTAGGTGTAGTATTTTCTGTCCTTTATACTGTCGGGAAGATACTGCTGCTTTAGCCAATGGTTTTTATAGTCGTGGGGGTATTTATAATGCTGACCCTTTATTTCGGCATCCTCACCGTCAAAATGCTTATTCTGAAGGTGTCTGGGCACGGGTCCTGAGTTTCCTGCCCTTACATCAGCTATTGCCTTATCAATTGCCGCTTCACCCGAATTGGATTTCGGTGAATTGCACACAAGAATCACGGCATCCGCAAGGGGGATTCTTGCTTCGGGAAGTCCTACCTGCATTGCGATATCGCAGGCAGCCTTTACAATGGGGATAATCATAGGGTATGCAAGACCCACATCCTCACAGGCACATACCATAAGCCTTCTTGTGGCTGAAATAAGGTCCCCTGCTTCGAGAATACGGGCAAGATAATGAAGTGCCGCATCAGGGTCGGAGCCCCTCATGGATTTCTGATAGGCTGACAGCAAATCGTAATATTCGTCGCCCTGTCTGTCATAGTGTGCGGCGGTTTTGGTGCTTACCTGCCTTACCGCATCAAGGGTAATTAATTTCTTTTCGTTCTCCCTTGCCCTTGGAGAGCCCAGCACCGCAAGCTCTACAATGTTTGCTGCCTTTCTCATATCGCCGCCGCAGGAATGGGCAATGTGGTGAACAACACCGTCCTCAAGGAGAAGCTCCTCACCCGTCTCCTCGCCCATACACTTAAAGGCTCTTTCGATACCGCCTGTAGCATCCTCGGGAGAAATGCTTTTGAATTCAAATACGGTGGAACGGCTTAAAACCGCCGAATATATGTAAAAATGGGGATTTTCCGTTGTGGATGCTATAAGGGTGATATCCCCGTTTTCTATGTACTGTAAAAGTGTCTGCTGCTGTTTTTTGTTGAAATACTGAATTTCGTCAAGATATAAAAGCAAACCGTTGGGGGCTGCAATGGTATTGATTTCGCCGATAACCTCTTTTAAATCGGAAAGAGAAGCACTTGTGCAATTGAGTATATGCAGTCTCTTTTTCGTTGCAGCGGCAATAATTCTCGCAACGGTGGTTTTTCCCGTACCCGAGGGACCGTAGAAAATGAGATTGGGAATATTTCCCGACTCTATTATATTGCGAAGCACAGCGCCCTCGGAAAAAAGATGGCGCTGTCCCGAAATTTCATCAAGTGTCTTCGGTCTTATTCTGTCTGCAAGAGGTGTTGACATAAAATCTCCTTTTTTGTCGTAGGGGAGGGGTCGCCCCTCCCGTTATAAAGATTTCTGTAACTTTCATTTATAAAAAATTACAACACTTTTGAAGCGGGAGGGGGAACCCCTCCCCTACCATACTCTGTTCTCCGAATTCCGAATTCGTTCTGCACTCTGCACTTACAGAATAAGGGAAAGCTGTGGAAAAAAATATTGTTTGTGTTTTGCCCCGTTGTATATAAAACCGTGCCTTACGAAAAATTATATACAAAATCAAACTGACTGCTACGGGTCGTCGGGGACGCCGACCCCTACAGAAGTTACAAAATCAAGGAAAGTGCCTCGGAGCGGGTTCTGGCGTCTGAGCGCATACTGCCCCTGAGTGCCGAGGTGGTGGTTTTTGCTCCTGCGGCTCTTGCCCCCCTCATAGTCATACAAAGGTGCTCCGCTTCAATAACAACGGCAACACCCTGAGGCTCAAGATGCTCCATAAGAAAATCCGCAATCTGTGAGGTAAGACGCTCCTGAATCTGCGGTCTTCTTGCGAAATTATCCACAATTCTTGCAAGCTTTGAAAGTCCTATAACCTTACCCGAGCCGGGAATATATACGATATGAGCCTTTCCCACAAAGGGAAGAAGGTGATGCTCGCACATTGAGTACAGAGGGATGTCCCTTACGACCACCATTTCCTCATTTTTTTCCTCATTGAATATTTTAAGATGCTGCTCGGGGTCGTTTTCAAGTCCCAAGAAAACCTCCTCGTACATCTTTGCAACTCTTTTCGGAGTTTCAAGAAGCCCCTCTCTGTCAGGGTCTTCACCTATGGCAATAAGGATTTCCCTTACCGCTTTTTCAATTCTTTCTTTATCCATAATTTCTCCTTACGGGGTGTATGTCACCGTGAAGCAGGATGATACAAATTTATTCTTCATTAAATTGAATTGGAACTGATTGTAGCCCGAAAGCACCTTATCACCTACACGGATTTTTGTAACGTAGCCCCGGTCTTCGTCCATTGAAGCGGTATGAGCTAAGATTTCAATCCACTCCGAGGGGTCCTCTGACAGCACAATTGACGGGTCGTAGCCCAGAATCAGTTCCTTTAATTCAGCTGAGGTGTAGGTAAACTGCTTTATAAATATGGGATTTTCCATATCAAAATGGCTCTTTACGGGCACTAAATAGGAATAGGGATAGCCCCATACGCTCTCGGCTGAGGCTGTGTAGCCTGCCGCAAGACCGCTGTATACCGCAAGTATGGGCTCACTCTTTCCCTTTACGGTTATGTACTGCCCCAGCACCTCTTTTACAAGAATTTTGAGATTTTCGGGAATGCTTTCGTATTCACCCTCATAGGCTACGCCTACATCCCAACGGCTTTCAACATTAAAATCAAAGCTCATAAGGTTCGTGAAAATGCAAAGGGTCATAGCCTTTAGGGCTTCCTTATATTTACCGTATTTTGTAACACCGTAAATCTCCTGATACACCATACGCACCATTATTTCCTCGGTGTCACGGGGGACGTACTGCCAGGTCTCCTCTCCCGTTTCTTCATCGGGAAGAAGGGTGGGGTAAATTACCGTTTCGGGAAATTCCTCAATAAATTTAATCTCTGTGCCCGTGTAGTAATGGGAAAGGATTCTGTCGTATGTGTAGCCGTTATCCTCAAGGGACATAGCACCGTACTGTGAAAGCCCAACACCGTGTCCCCAACCGTAAACCGTAAAGGTAAAGGTATCGGAGGGAGCATTTACGGGAGGAGCCTCCGGCACGGGAATATCAAAAATATCCTTTTCGGGGACTTTGTTCACATACCGGGAAAAATCGGAAACGGGAACTGTTACAAAAGTGATTTCCGTCTTTTCGAGCCCTACCGTAAGGCGAAGAACAAATCTCGCATTGTCTGCAGAAAACTTTTCCCCTGCTCCGCAGATTTTAAGGTGAGCTACGGAATAAGCATCAAGGTCAACTGCAAAGCGAAGCACGTCACGTGCATCGGAGGCTGTAAGCTCTCCGTCACAGTCCGCATCGCAAAAAAGAAAATCTATTGAATCTGCAGCACAAGTATAAGGCAATGCCGTAAGAATAAGACAGATTGTTACAAAAAATGCGGAAATACGTAAAAGTATTCCTTTTTTTCCGAGAGTACTTTTCATATTATCAGCCTACAACAAACTGTTCATTTCCGGAGGCAGTATTTTCCTCCGTGAACACCTCGGAGGAAGCTTCCTCCTCAGTTGAGGCTTCCTCCGTGGCGGCTGCCTCTGTTGTAAAAATTGAAGTTATTCCTTGTTCGGTTGTACCCTCCGTTGATTCGTCAGCACCGGGGTCTCTTCCGAAAAGGTCATCAAGGGGATTGCCGGCAGGGAAAACCCACTCCATAAAGTTATCGTACCAGGTGCCGATTGAATAGCTGTTGGCTGTAAAATAAACCGCAATAAAGATAAGAAGGGCAACGAGCACGGCAGAGGCTGCCGCAATTGCGATTTTATATCTCTTCACCGCCGCAGACTCTCTTGTCTTTATGTCGGTCTTGAATGCATCGTCATCGGAAAGCACATCGCAGACGAATACGCACAAATCACCGCAGCAGCGGCCAAGGAAGGATGAAATATCTTCACCGGGAAGCGAACGGATTTCCCTTACAGCAGTTTCTCTTTCATTGGAAACGGCAAGATAAACTATCTTTTCGCTTTCGGGACTGTCGCCTGTATAGAATGCATTTGAAATTGCCACGGAATAGGGGCAGGACATAAGCTCGGCAGCCGTGATTGAAAGATTCACAACATAATCAACGGGCTGTAAATTGCCTCTTTTCTCGGCAAGAGGAGAAATAACCACCTTACCCTCGGGTCTTTCCTCAAGAGACAGGTATTCCTTTAAGAAATTAGCGGTATTCGTACCTGCAACCGCAAGGGATACGTTACGGAGGGAGAGAGCCTCATAAAGCCTGTCGCCGTTATATTTTTTAAGTGCATCCGCACTTATATTCACGTGATACGATGCATTGAGATAGGGTACCACCTGTGAGCAGACAAGCACCGAGGTTCTTGCCTTTTCCAGAGGCAGTAAAATTATGGTCTGATTGCCGTTTGCCACGGAAAAGCCCGAGTAAAGACCGTCCGGGAGCACAAAGGTCTTTGCGTTTCTGGGAACAAATGCGTGTGCGACGGAAAAATCGCCGTCCTCTTCCCCGGTATCCTTTCCCAGAGTCTCGCAGGCCTTACCGAGAAGTGCGCTGTCGCAGGCAAGGGTGAAGCCGAATGCCTTGGAGAGCATCTTCTTCGTTGTGGCATACTGCTCGGTATCCGATATAAAAACAAGGACGTGGGAATCGGTTACCGCCTTTGCAATATCCGTGGTTGCATCCCTTATGGTATCAAAGGACTGAATGTCTCCGTCGTCGGAAAGGCAGGAAGCAAAAATCTGCTTCAGCTCATTTTCCGTACGGGAAACGGATACGTGATTTTCAGTACCCAATAAAAAAAATCTTATCTTCATAATCTTTCCCTTTTCACTTTTTGCTGTAGGTTATGCCCCGGGGGCAGCTGTTGTCTTTTCCTCAGAGGGCGACTTTGTTGTCTTTTCCTCAGAGGGAGCCTTCGTGGTCTTTTCCTCCGAAGGTGCCTTCGTTGTCTTTTCCGCCGAGGGAGCCTTTGTGGTCTTTTCCTCTCCTGATGCAGGAACGGAGCCGGTACCCGGCTCTTCAACGGAGGGGTCGTCGCTGAAGGCTGTGTCCGTTGTAGCCTCAACCTCTACCCAGTTGCCGTTTTCATCGGTTTCAAGGACAATGGGCTCGGTAAGCTTTTCGTAGGGATTGGTAAGTCCCAGCTGATCGTAATAAGCCTGAGGATAGCGTGCGTTATGGTTAAAGGATGCCTTTGAAACATCAACCTGAGCACTCTCGCCCTCTCTCAAAAGACGGGCAAAAACAACAAGACGTCCGCCGTCAAATATATCCTGATAGCAGGTATAAAGCGTAAGAATCTTATCGTCAGACTTCACGTCAATGCCCGTTTTAATCATAGAACGCTCTTTTATGCCGTCTATTAACCCCATAAACTGCGAGCTGCTTGAAAAGTCCGTAATAAGGTAGGTAAACAGATGTCCTCTGTCGGCAGCCGTAGTGGAGTTTGTAAGCATAACCGCAAATATCTTCCATTGGGTCTTTTCGTAAAGGGTCTCCATTGTAATTACGGGAGCCTTTTTGTAGCCCTCAAGCTTCATATATTCCGTAAGCTTATTGAAGCCCAGCTTATCGTGGGTATTGTGGCCGTAGATTATTGTGTTTTTGCTGAGATTTCCCTTTTCTATACTGCAGCGGTAGTCAATATAGGGGTTACCGTAACGGCTGTACTGCCCGTAAAGATTCTTCCAGAGATAGTAATTGGGAGAGCTTCTGTTGAGAAGCAGAGGTGAAAAGAAATCCATTTCGGGGATTCTCAGCGCTCCTGCCGCATCCTGATTCACGGCATAGAGGTCTGCAAATTTCAGCATCATTCCCTCGGGGAAATCCACGTCGGGATACTGCTCCCTGATATTCTCCCAGAGCTTCTTTATTTCAAAATCAAAAAGCTGCTCCTCGTCATAGCTGTCTATGGTCTCTTCCCATTTTCCGAAGTCCTCGACTCTTTCTCTGTAGCCGAAGTAATAGAAAACCATATAGGAAAGACCAAGCACCAAAAGTACAAAGGAAACATCCATAATGATTTTTCTGATTTTTTCACCGCGGCTGTCCTCTCTCTGAGGAAAGCTCTCTTTGACGATTCTTCTGAAATTCGCCTTGGAGAAACGGGATGTAAAATAATTTGTGACGGCTTCCCTGAAGGTCAGGGCATAGACCGTGGTTTCGGGTGCATCTGCCCTTTTTATGACACGTGCAGGCTCGTCAAAATTTTTATTTTCTCTCACTTATAAAACTGTCCTTCCGGTAGTAATACTTTCGCTGGTGCGGCAGCACCGATTGAAAGTTTTGGTTGAGCTTTTTCAAAAGCTCACGGTGTCAAGAGGCGGAGCCTTTGCCGCACTCCGCAGAGTGCGGAATCCCTTGTCGTCCGCCAAGCGCGGAAAGGGTTCGGGAAAACCACGCCGGGCGTTTTCCCGAGTGCGAAGCACCATACAGGATTCAAAGTATTGCAGATTTTTCAGCTGTCGGATGTGATTTTTTCGGTGAATTCCTCACCGTTTTCCGCAACCGCGTCAAATGCCGCGGGATCAAACACAACACCGAAAACCTTACGGGGAGCCTCTTTCTTCTTTTCTTCGCGGGGCTCTGTGGAAAAGTCCTCGTACTCGTCAAAATCATCCTCAGAGTCGGCACTTTCAACCGCCTCTTTAAGCTCGGGGCTCATATTCTCTTTAATCTGTCTTATTTCCTCAAGACGTCTTCTTTCCCGAAGCTCTGCTTCTCTTCTTTCTTCCTCAAGCCTTGCTTCCTCTTCAATACGTCTTCTTTCATCCTCTTCGCTTCTCTTGTTGTATTTGTCAACAATTTCGGCAACGGTGGAGCGAAGACCCTCGGTTTCCTTTTCAACGGCACTTAAATCCTCACCGTCTGCGGGAGAAACACGCACGGGAGCGTTTTCCGTCTCCGGAGGAGCCTTCTGAGCTTGCTTTTCACGTTCAAGCCTTTCAATGGTCTCTTCAACGGAGGGTGCATTTTCCCTGACTTTGGGAGAAGTCTTCTTTCTTCCGAAAAGCCCTCTCTTCTTCTGAGGCTTTTCCTCTATCTGAAGCCAGCTTGTGTCCCTGGGAGCCGGAGCACCTGCAAAATCATTTCTTACGCTTCTCGTTCTTTCGGTTTTTCCGCCCGAAGCATAGTTATTTCTTTGAGCTGCGGAAAAACCCTCCGGAAAAAAAGATTTCTTTGAGCTGGAGTAATACTGAGAATTCTCGGTTACTCTCTCAAAATCGTCATCCCTTGAGAGAGGGTCAATATATTCACTTGCAGGAGCCCTGTCGGTTGCATAGGGATTTACGGTATAGGGATTGCGTCCGTACACAGGTGCATCGCCGTAATAGCTCCTTACATAAGTACTGTCGCCTCTGAGCATTCTGTCCTGACGGACTCTCTGAAGACGCTGTGCTTCCTTTCTTGCAGTCTCTTCCCATTCTGCATCGTAAATAACTCTCTCCTCCGATGCACCTGAGCCCATTACGGGATATCTTACATCCCCCGTGGAGGTAAATTCCGGGCGCTGAACGGATGCTGCAGCCTCAGCGTAAACACTTCTTACGCTTTCGGGAATTTTCTCTTCAATACGTTCATCCGCATCCTTTCTTGCCGAGAAGGAGATGTCGCCCGGCTCTTCATATTCAATGCGGGTTACGGGAGCTTCATCACGTCTGTCGGAAATATCCGCACTTACGGAAACGGGATTTTCTCCGACGTCACCGCCTACATATTTCTTGAGAAGTCCGTTGAATTCATCATTGAACGAACCGTCGGGATTGAGTATCCCTGCGAGGATATCGTCAACGCTTTCCTCCGAAAGGGGTAATGCGCTCTTGTTTTCAAAATCTGACATTTTTTTATCTCCTCTCAATTATGCGAATGCATTCCATATTGCGTAATGTGCATAGGGGTTGGTAAGTCCGTGTCTGTCATACCACGCCTGAGGCATTCTGCGGTCGGGCTGACTGTATGCCGCATCGGTGTTTACCGACGGGTCCTCGCCCTCTCTTACAAGCCTTCCCACAACCACAAAACGGGCGTTTACCATACCGCCTATGTCAAGAGAGTGGCTGCAGGTTGAAAGGGTGATGAATTTATCCGAAGGCTGTACGTCAATTGAGGGATTGACGAAATAGCTTCTGAATGCAACCTCATTTGCAAAGCCTAAGGTGTTGGCATCGGAAAACTCGTCACACCAGTAATAGAACAGGGAATTGTCATACTTTGCCTCTGCCGCCGCTATGAAAGCACCGATTATTTTGAATCTGTAATTTCCGTAAAGGGTGCTCAGCTCTATTACGGGATGCTCTCTGTAATATTCCACATCCATATAGGAATCAAGGTCTGAAAACATTCCTCTCTGGTTGTGAAGATAGTGTCCGTAAAGAATGGTGTTCTTGGAAAGCCCCTTGCTTCCGCCCAGACGGTTTCTGTAGTCCATAAAAATACTGCCGCCGATGTAGTAGTCGCCGTAGTAGGTATATCTGCTGTAATCCTCGTTATTCTCCGTCTGCAGAATCACGTGGTCAATATTGGTGCCGCTGATTCTTAGCCAGCCTGCCGTGTCCTCATTTGTAGCATAGAGGGGCACAAAGCGTCCGAGCATTCCTGCAGGAAGCTTAGACTGTCTGTAATTCGGTGTAAGTGTATCTGCAAAAACCTGTGCACCGTCATAATATACGGCAGGTCCCGAATCCGTTTCAAACCTTACCTCTTCCTTTATGTGGTCATAGGGGTCGGCGCCTCCCGACATCCTTATGAATACCCCGATAAAGGAGAACACAAGGACATTGAGAATTGCAAGGACGGTTATTATCCTCTTGTCTTTCGGGGTCATAACATCCTTCTTTGCAATTTCAATTGCCTCTTTATCCTCAGAGGTGTTGTGCAGCTCATCAAGATAAAGCACTCTTACATCCTTTTTTACGGTTCCGCCGTCGGAAGGGGAAGCTCCCTCATACACCGTTCCGGCTGCACCGCGGGGATTTTCATTTATATCCAAATTTATCACCTGCATTCGTGAAAATTGTTATTCGCAATAATAATAACATATTTTTATTAGTAATACAAGTATTTACGCGTTAATAAAATAAATTTAAAGACTTTACTATTTTCCTTATTTGTATTATAATGTTAAATTGAGAAAGTGCTGAGAGGTATTGAAAAAATAATGAAAATTTTCGGAAAAGCAGCAAAAATTCTTGCAGTTATCTGCATTGTATGTGTTATAATTTCGTCCTTTGCGGGCTGCGGCAAAAAGACTTCGACAGCCGTGGGAGAAGCCCTCGGAGAGACGGTAAATTTCACCTTTTACACGTCGGAGCCCGATGCGGTTTCAGAGCATTTCAATGATATGATGGATGAAATAAAGGCGGCTGAAGCAGATTTTTCCCTCGGTGAAGGCTCATATCTGAGCGTGCTTAACGAAACGGGAACAAGCTATGTTTCAGCGACGCTCAAGAAAGCACTTGAGGACTCTGTTATTGTCTGCACCTCCCTCGGCGATATTGTCGATATCACCATGGGAAAGCCCCTAAAGCTGTGGGGCTTTTACACGGACTCCCCTGCCGTGCCCGATCCTTCAGAGCTGAAGGAAGCCGTTGATGCTCACACTATGGATAAGCTCGTTATTGCCCGTGACAGCCACAAGGTCACAATAACGGAGGATACGGCAATTGATATGGCACCCGTCTCCAAGGGAATTGCCCTTGACAGAGCGTGTGAAGCGGGAAAATTCTGTAAAATACCCTATATCGCAACTATGGGTGATATTACCCTTGCCTACGGCGAAGGTCCCCGTGACGGCGGATGGGAAGTACAGCTCCGTGACCCCTTTACAGAAAATGAAACGGGCTTTGCAAGGATAACAGTCAAGGGGAAAGGCGTTCAGAATAATGTTTTTGTCTCCTCTTCGGGCGTGTGGGAAAACAGCTTTTCGGAAAAAGACAAAGCATACCACAGCTACCTTGACCCCGAAACGGGATATCCCTGTGATAACGGTCTTGCTTCCGTCACGGTTGTGACTGAATCGGGAATTACCGCAGATGCTCTTTCCGATGCAATTCTTATAAACGGCTTTACTGAAAAAAGCCTTGAGTACATTGATGCCTTTTTTGCTGAGGCGGTATTCGTTTTCTCAGACAAAACCTATTATGTAACAGAGGGCTTAAAGGATTCCTTCAAGCTTCTCGATTCCTCTTATACGGAGCACACCGAAGCTCCTGCCACAGAACTTTTTTAATAAACGGAGAATAAAATTATGCCATTTTTCAACAAGGCAGCCGCCCCGTCAGACACAGAAAACAGCCGTATCAGCCCCGAAAGGAGCAAAACGCTTGACGTCATAATTGCCCTTATTCCTGCCGCCTTTGCAGGTATTTCGGTTTTCGGCATACGCGCCGCAGCAGTTATAGCTGTCACCGTTATAAGCTCGGTGCTCTTTGAGCATCTTTACTGCGTTATCAGAAAATCTCCCACCACAGTCGGGGACCTGACTGCAGTTATAACAGGTCTTATTCTTGCCTTCTCCCTTCCCGTAAAGGTGCCCCTTTATGTCCCCGTTTTCGGCTCTGCCGTGGCAATCATCATAGTAAAGCTCCTTAGCGGCGGCAAGGGAAAAAATTTCCTGAATCCTGCAATTACGGCACGTGCCGCACTTTATATTGCATTTATTCCCTCACTCACAAAATTCACCGTTCCCTCAAGAAATCCCGTTGATGCGGTAAGCTGTGCTACCCCCTTAAGAGTTCTGTCTCAGCTTGATATGTCAGGGGATATCGCTGAACAGATAGGGTCCCTTACCGACAAGGGAGAGCTTCCCGGACTTATAAATATGCTTTTCGGAGTAAAGGCAGGCTGTATAGGTGAGGTCTGCACCGTAGCTCTTATTCTCGGCGGAATCTATCTTATTTTAAGAGGCGTTATAAGCTTCGTTTTTCCCGTTACCTTTATGGGCTCCTTCGCACTCGCCACCTTTATTTTCTCGGGTTTCAGTCCCCTTTTCACCCTTTATTATCTCCTTTCGGGCGGTGTGATTCTCGGTGCATTCTTTATTGCAACCGACCCCGTAACAAGCCCCGATACCCTTAATAAACGACTGCTTTCCGGAGTGCTTGCAGGTATTCTCACCGCAGTTATACGCTTCTTCACTCCCCTTCCCGAGGGTGTCACCGTAGTGATTCTTCTTATGAACCTGACCCTCTTCACCATTAAGATAATCCCCGTACTGAAAGCCCGTATTACTGAAAGAAAAAACAAAGAAAACTCAGAAGAAATTTCGGAGTTACCCGATGAAGAAAATTCCGAGACTGAAAATAAACCTTCACCCGTAGGGGAGGGGTCTCCCCTCCCGCCCGAAGAAAGCTCCCCCTCCGCTGAAATCCCCTCTGAGGCTGAAAATGAACCTTCCCTTGTAGGGGATGGCGTCCCCGACATCCCGCCTGACAGCACTCCCTCTGCAGAAGAAACTCCCTTTGAGGCTGAAAATGACGATTCCCCCGTAGGGGAGGGGTCTCCCCTCCCGCCCGAAGATAATCCGCAGTTACCCGATGAAGAAAAATCCGAGGCTGAAAATGAACCTTCCCCCGTAGGGGATGGCGTCCCCGACATCCCGTCCGACAGCACTCCCTCTGCAGAAGAATCTCCCTCTGAGGTTGAAAATGAAGATTCCCCCGTAGGGGAGGGGTCTCCCCTCCCGCCCGAAGAAAGCTCCCCCTCCGCTGAAATCCCCTCTGAGGCTGAAAATGAAGATTCCCCCGTAGGGGAGGGGTCTCCCCTCCCGTCCCGGGAGCCTGATTCTTCTTCCGAAAAAATCTCAAAGCCCGTATTTATAAACGAGCTTACACCCGACACGGATTCTTCACCCGAGGTTTACACGGAAAAGAAAAAGAAGAAGGGCAGAAAAGCCAAGAAGAAGCAGAAGCAGATGCCCGATTTCTCGGAGCCCCTTCCCGAGGTAATCCCCGAATTCCTAAAAAAAGAAATCGAAAAACAAAAGACGGATAAGGGCGAATAAGCTCTCCTTTTTCATAACCCAAAAGCTCACCGAATAACATATAACCAGCAGGATTTTTCCGCAGAAAAGAGGTCACAAATGAAAAAATTTATGGACAGCGATTTTCTTCTTTCCACCGACACGGCAAAAACACTTTTTGCCGCAGCGAATGAAGAGCCTATTTTTGACTGGCATTGCCACCTTCCCCCCAAGGACATTTACGAAAACAAAAATCCCCGTGATATTGCCGAATTGTGGCTTACTGCCGACCACTACAAGTGGAGAGGTATGAGAGGTGTGGGCATTGACGAGGACTTCATTACAGGGGATAAATCTCCCTATGAAAAGTTCAAGGCATGGGCTTCGGCAATGCCCAACTTTATCGGCAATCCCCTTTACCATTGGACCCACCTTGAGCTGCAGAGATATTTCGGCATTTACGAGCCCCTTAACGAAAAAACTGCCGATATGATATGGGAAAAGGCAAACAAGATGATAGCCGAGGGCGGCTTTACTCCCCGTGAGCTTATAGAAAAATCAAATGTTTTCTGCGTGTGCACAACGGACGACCCTGCAGATAACCTCGAATATCACAAGCTTTTAGCTGAAGACAAGAGCTTTAAGTGCAAGGTGCTTCCTGCCTTCCGCCCCGACAAGGCTCTGGCAATTGAAGCCCCCTCCTTCCTTCCCTGGCTTTCCTCTCTGGAAAATGTATCGGGTGAAAAGATTGACAGCTACAAAAAACTCAAAGCCGTTCTTCTTACAAGAATTGAGCTCTTTGAAAAAATGGGATGCCGTGCTACGGACCACGCCTTCACTCCCGTTCCCTATAAGAGACTGACCGAAGAGGAGCTTGAGGCTGTATTCAGCAAGGCTCTCGCCGGAGATACTCTCACGGCAGAAGAGGCAGAGGGCTACCGCACCGAGCTTTTCCGCTTCCTTGCAAAGGAATATTATAAGCGCGGCTGGGGTATGGAAATCCACATCGGCCCCCAGAGAAACAACAACACCAGAATGTTCAGAAAATTAGGTCCCGATGCAGGCTTTGACTCCATTGCTGACAACGAGGTTGCCTTCAAGCTCTCCCGTCTTCTTGATTCACTTGATGAAGAGGAAGCCCTTCCCCGTACAGTCCTCTTCACCCTTAATCCCAAGGATAACTATGTTCTCGGCACTATGCTCGGAAACTTCCAGTCCTCTGAAGCCGCCTCAAAAATTCAGTTCGGCACAGCCTGGTGGTTCAACGACAACATTGACGGTATGCGCGAGCAGATAAAGGCTCTGGGAAATCTCGGTGTGCTTTCAAAGTTCATCGGTATGGTAACAGATTCCCGTTCCTTCCTTTCCTATCCCCGTCACGAATATTTCAGAAGAATCGTCTGTGAGTTTATCGGAAATCTCGTGGAAAACGGCGAATATCCCGATGACATCGCCTTCCTTTCGGAGGTAGTGCGTGACATTGCCTTCCGCAACGCAAAGACTTATTTCGGACTGTGAGAATTCGGAGAAGTATCCCTACCGTAGGAGCGGGGTCTCCCCGCCCGTTCAAAAGGTTTGTAACTATCCGGACAGAGGTCGGATAAATTTAGATTTTTCACTTCTTCATTCTTGCTTCTTTGATTTTTCTCGCATTTAAGGAAAAATATAGTTTTCCCCGTTAAAATATAATCACATACCAACGACAGGAGAATTGTGATGAACGTACTTCGTTTTCTTACCCCAAAGATAGAAGTTGAATACATAAACATAGACAGCACCGTAAGGCAGGGACTTGAAAAAATGAAATTCCACGGCTATGCCGCCATTCCCGTAATTGACGACGAGGGGCTTTACAAGGGCACCGTCACCGAGGGCGACTTTCTGTGGGCTTTATATAACAACAACAATCCCGATCTAAAAAAGCTCGAAAAAACGGAGCTGAAAACCATCATCCGCCACGACTATCAGCCCGTTCTTGCTTCCGCATCCATAAACGAAATCCTTACCCGTGCATATTATCAGAATTTCGTGCCCGTTGTTGACGACCGCGGTGTCTTCATCGGAATCATAAAGAGAAAAGAAATCATAAAGCACCTTGCAAACATACAGATTGATTTACCGTAACATAAATCCGATATGCAGACTTGCCCGAAGCAGCAGTTCCCTCTGAGGATGGAAATTCACCTTTTCTTGTAGGGGTCGGCGTCCCCGACAAGATCAATTACACGGCACAGCCTCAGAATAAATTCCCTGCAAACCCGTGCTGTCTGCTCTCCTTTTCGGGAGGGGAAACCCCTCCCCTACGACATAAAATACCTCTTCACTATTCACTTTTACTTATTCCCTTGCCTCCGGCTGCCCTCCCCTACAATATGTATTTCACATTACAGACACAAAGGAATTTTAAGCTATGAGCTACTTACACGATGACATAAAGCTTTGTGCAACAATTGTTTCCGACACGCACATTGACGTAAAGCACCCCGTAAAAATCCTGCCGATGTATATTCTTATGTCGGCGCTGAAAGGTGCGAAGAAAAGCCGCTCCGATGCATTCATCACCGTTGGCGACACCACATCCGCAGGGACAGCCGTCAACTGGGAGCTTGTCCGTACCTGCTTCAGAAAGGTACCCGATGCCGCAGGGAAAATTATTCTCACCGTGGGCAATCACGACGGCTGGAATGATGAGGACGATTACCCGAAGGCTCAGGCTGAATACTTCTCAGCCTACCGTGACATCTGCAAAAGAGAAATAAGCACCTCCTACTTTTCCGAGGTTATAAACGGCTGTTACTTCATTTTCATCGGAACAGATTCCGACAGCGGCTGTCAGGCGGCTATCGGCGACACTCAGATGCAGTGGTTCAGGGCCGAGATGGAAAAGGCAGGGCAAACGGGAAAGCCCGTATTTGTTTTCTGCCATCAGAGCCTCAACGGCAGGCACGGACTGCCGAGAACCTGGGACAGAAACGAAAAGCCCGACCGTCCCTTTGACGAGGGCGGTGTCGGTGAAAGAAGCGAGGAAATAGCGGAAATTCTTAAGAAATATAAGAATGTGTTCTATTTCAGCGGTCACTCACACATGGGGCTTTCGGGCGAGGATATGCTGAAAACGGAGGGCTATTCAACCTTTGAAACCGAGGACGGCGTAACCCTTATAAATCTTCCCTCTCTTTCCTGCGGAAATCACCACGGAGAATTACAGGGTCTCGGAATCGGTCTTCAGCTTGAAATATATGATACGAAGGTAGTTTTAAGACCTAAAAACTACATTTCGGGAAAATGGATTAAAAAGCTCAGCATTAAAGACGGCAAGCCTTATTATGAAGCCGAGCTTATATAAAAAACTAAAGCAACAAAATGCACCGGCATACAGAACGTATGTCGGTGTTGGTTATTATATATAGCTTTTCTTTACGATGCACATTATACCACAAACGATATGTAAAAGTCTAGTACACAGACGGGGTTTTCGTGTAGAATATAAGAACAGATTCTCAAAAGTTTTTGTGCAAGGTGAACAAATGTTCGATAATATTCATCAAAAATCACCATTTATCCCACATTTTCAGCATTTTTGTATAATATTTATCATCCTTACCGTAGGGGAGGGGTCTCCCCTCCCGCCTGCGGTAAAATGTGTTATATGATTTTTGTCCCGTTGGACATCAATTTTCAATTTGCCTTGTAGGGGACGAATGAGTGTGCCGCTTCCGGGGGAAGACAAAGGCACACGAATGAGGTGAAGAAACAAGGAGTATTGCGACCGCCCCAAGGGAAGCAAAACGACTATGTTTCTGAGGGAAGTCCCCGACATCCCGAGATAGGGGCAGGAAATAAAGATACAAAAATTATGCCCCGTAGAGGCACATTTTTATAAACCACGTGATTTTATACGAATTTTGTTATTTTCATCAGGGCGGGTCGTCGGGGACGCCGACCCCTACAATAATTACAACCCTTTTGAACGGGAGGGGAAACCCCTCCCCTACGATATTTTCGCCTCCGAATTCCGAAATCCGAAATCCGAATTCGTTCTGCACTCTGCACTCTGCGTTCTGCACTCTGCGTTCTGCGTTCTGCACTCTGCACTTATCCGAAATACTTCTTTGCCGATATTACGTCCTCTTCAATCTGAGCCTTTAGCGTGGCGGCATCGGGGAATTTTTTCTCCCCTCTTATAAAGGAATAAATTTCAACTCTTACTTCCCTGCCGTAGAGGTCACCGCTGAAATCCACAATATATGTTTCGCTTCTGACAGAGCCCTTTCCGAAGGTGGGACGGGCACCGATGTTGGTAACACCCACGTACTCTTTTCCGTCAAAATAAACCTTGGAGGCATACACGCCGAAACGGGGAACAATGAGCTCCTCGGGGATAAACTGATTGATTGTGGGGGCACCGAGAAGACGGCCTCTTCGGTCTCCCGTAAACACCTGTGCAGTAAAGCCGAAGGGGAAGCCCAGCATTTCCTTTGCCTTTTCCGTATCCCCGTTTTCAAGGGCCTTTCGGATTTCCGTGGAGCTTACCGTTTGCCCATTAAGGGTAAACTCGGGACAGACGGAAAGGTCAATCCCCCTTTCCTTACAAAGAGCACCGAGAATTTCTGTGTTGCCCGACGCATTTTTGCCGAAATTGTAGTTAAAACCGCAGGAAAGAGCCCCTGCAGGGTATCTCTCGCATAAAATCTTACGGACAAATTCCTCGGGAGACATATTCATAATTTCCTTAAAGGAAACAAAAAGCAGGGTAAAGCCCATTTTCCTGAGCCTTTCATCCCTTTCCTCTTTTGTCAGCAATGAGGGTACTGCATCCCCCGTCAAAACGGTACGGGGATGCTCGTCAAACAGCAGTACGGCAGGGGTAAGCCCCGTCATACGGGCCTTTTCCAGGGCAGAAAGGAGCACAGCACGGTGTGCCCTGTGAAGCCCGTCAAAGAAGCCCAAAGCTACGGAATATTCAGTTTTCACCGAATTATCTGTCATTTCCTATTACCCTTTTCGCCCAAAGCGTTGTTAAATCATCCTGCTTTACCTCCCCGAGGCCTAAAAAGGCACCGTCGGGGCCGTAAACTCTGTAAAGCGAGGGAAAAATCTCTCTGTGAAGCCTCTCTGCGGAAAGCTCTCCGCCGTTAGAAAAGCGTTTTGCCTGCTTGTCCGTTACTCTTACCTCGGGATAGCATAGAAAGGGAGCATCAATGCCCCTGACTGCCTTTTCCCCGAGAGAGTGAAGCTCCTCTTCGGTCACAGCCTCTTCAACAGTAAAGCCGTTGGAAAGAGTGCGTCTGAGGGCAGTCATAACTGCACCGCACCCTAATTTTTCACCCATATCGGCAATGAGCGTTCTTATGTACGTGCCCTTTGAGCACTTAACGTCAATTTCATATTCATCCTCGTTCTCGGTATCCCTGAGAGTGAGAGAATATACCGTGATTTTTCTTTGCTCTCTTTCGATTTCGATTCCCTTGCGGGCAAGCTCATAAAGTCTTACCCCGCCTACGGAAACTGCGGAATACATAGGGGGCAGCTGCATTATTTCACCCGTAAAGGACGGCAGTACTGCCTCGATATCTTCCCTTTTTACATTCACTTCCCTTGTTTCAAGAACGGTACCCGTAATATCAAGGGTGTCGGTAATTATACCGAGCTTAAAACGGGCAGTATAGCCCTTGTCATTCTCGGGAAGAAAATCTATAAAACGGGTGGCCTTTCCGAGAGCCACAGGAAGCACTCCCGTCGCCATAGGGTCAAGTGTGCCCGTATGCCCCGTCTTTTTTTCATTATATATACGCCTTAAAATTGCCGAAGCCCTGAAGGAGGTCATTCCCTCGGACTTGTCAAGCACAACAAACCCGTTCATATCTCCTTCAATGCCTCTTCCACCGCTTCAAGAATCGCATTTACAACCTGCCCTTTTGTGCCCGTAAGGTCACAGCCTGCGGCAAGACGGTGTCCGCCTCCGCCGAAGACTCCGCAGATTCCGGCTGCGTTCAGGGGCTCGTTTGTACGTACCGAAGCCTTATATGTACCGTCAGTCTTTTCTCTTATGACAATACCTGCCATAACACCCTCAATTTGTCTGGGGAGAGCCGCAATACCGTGTACGTCCGCTTCAGTTGTGCCCGTTTTTCCGAACATATCCTGAGTGATTACGATAACGGCGCATTTTCCGTCAAAATAAGTCCTCATAGAGCTCATTGCAAGGGCTTCAAGCTGCACATAGGCTCTGGTTTTCGTCTCAAAAACAATGCGGTTTATTTCGGCATTGGGAGCACCCTTTTCCACAAGACGGGATGCCGCATAAAGAGTGTGCGCCGTGCAGTTAGGATATCTGAAACAGCCCGTATCCGTAGAAATTCCCAGATAAAGTGCCGTAGCGGTTGCCTCGGAAACAGAGAAAGAGGCTTCCTCCAGCATATCGAAAATTACTTCACAGGCGGCAGAAGCCCTGAAATCAAGGAGAAGATTCTCCGCAAAGGGCTTGTTCGACTCGTGATGGTCAATGGCAAGGTTTACCCTGTCACCGTATTTTTCAAGATGCTCATCTGTAAGAAGCTTTTTGTCGGCAACGTCAACAGTCACCACGAAATCGGGCTCAAAATCCCCGAAGGCTTCTTCTGTTACGGGCATAGAAAGAGATGGGGGCACCGTGTCAATTTCAACACGCACACGCTTTCCCATTTCCTTTAATATGCTTCTGAGCGCAAATGCACTGCCCACCGCATCCCCGTCAGGGTTGCGGTGAGTGAGTACAAGAATATTATCTGATTTTTCCAAAAGCCCAAAGGCTTCCTTATGCTCAAGTGTCATTCTTCACTTTTTCCTTTAACGGAATTTAATTTTCTGAATAGTTCCATACTTTTTTCAATGGAATCATCGGGGATAAAGCGGATATCGGGAGTTTTTCTTATGGTAAGTCTTACGCCCAATTCCTTCTTTATAAAGCCCTTTGCATTGCCGTTAAGGGCCTTACAGGCGGTTTGGGCCTCAGAGATTCCTCCGAGAGCACTTATATAAACCTTTGCAAATGAAAGGTCATGTGCAACCTCAACCCTTACGACGGTAAGCATAGCCTCCGTGACTCTCGGGTCCTTGAGCTCTCTTACAAGAGCCGTAATTTCCCTTTTTATATCTTCGGCAGTACGGTCGGATTTATAACCCATTATGCCAAATTCTCCTTTAATGCTAAATTTCTGTTTATCCTGTAGGGGACGGCGTCCTCGACGTCCCGTTCAAAAGAGTTGCAACCATTGTAGGGGAGGGGTCTCCCCTCCCGTTCCCGAGGGTTGATTCTTCGTGTAGGGGACGGCGTCCTCGACGTCCAGTTCAAAAGAGTTGTAACCATTGTAGGGGACGGCGTCCTCGACGTCCCGGGATAGTGGCAGCAAAATAAGATACAGAAGCTATGACCCTTAAAGGCACATTATTTTCCGTTACGGAACTTAACACAGATTTTCTCATTTCTGCAATGCGGGATGTCGGGGACGCCATCCCCTACAAGGCAACCTTTACTGCACTGCCTCTGAGAGAAATATCTTCTGTATATTCACCTTAGGTGAGTTATATTTTTGCTTCGCAAAAGTTTCGGAAGGCTTTCGCCTTGCTCCGCTTCGCTCTGTTTAAAATGCCCACCGCAGGTCCCGAAAAACACCTTACATTGTAGGGGAGGGGTCTCCCCTCCCGTTCCCGAGGGTTGATTCTTTGTGTAGGGGACGGCGTCCTCGACGTCCCGCTCAAAAGAGTTGCAACCATTGTAGGGGAGGGGTCTCCCCTCCCGTTCCCGAGGGTTGATTCTTCGTGTAGGGGACGGCGTCCTCGACGTCCCGCTCAAAAGAGTTGTAACCATTGTAGGGGCGGGGTCGCCCCGCCCGTTACAGAAGGCTGTAATTTTAATAAATTAAAGTTACTGAAGTTATGAGACGGGAGGGGAAACCCCTCCCCTACCGAACTCTTTTTTTCTCGGGGAAATCTCCGAATTCCGAATTCCGAAATCCGAATTTGCAGAGCATTCCTCCGACCTCCGAACTTAATCTCTGTATTCTTCCACAAGGTAAGCTTCGAAGATGTCGCCTTCCTTAAGGTCGTTGTACTTTTCAAGACCGATACCGCATTCGTAGCCGGACATAACTTCCTTGGCATCGTCCTTTTCACGCTTAAGGGATGCAATGGAGTCCTCGGCAATAACGATGCCGTCACGGACAACTCTGATTTTACAGTTACGGGATACCTTACCGTTAAGAATGTAAGAGCCTGCGATTGTACCGGCAGATGAAAGCTTGAATACACGTCTTACTTCTGCACGGCCAAGCTCAACATCACGGAACTTGGGAGCAAGCATACCCTTGATAGCAGCCTGAACATCCTCAATGCAGTCGTAGATGATTGAATACATACGCATTTCAACCTGGTCTCTTTCTGCGTGTGCGGCAGCAGTTGCATCGGGACGCACGTGGAAGCCTACAATAATAGCATTTGAAGCGTTTGCAAGCATAACGTCGGATTCGGAAATAGCACCTACACCGCCGTGGATAACATTAACACGTACCTCGTTGTTGGAAAGCTTTTCAAGGTTCTGCCTGAGAGCCTCAACGGAGCCCTGAACGTCAGCCTTTACGATGATGTTAAGGTCCTTGAGCTCACCTGCCTCAAGTGTTGAGAAGAGGGTATCAAGAGTAACCTTCTTATATGCGTTGAACTGTTCGTCCTTAATCTTCTGCTTTCTCTGTTCAACAAGCTCTCTTGCTAACTTTTCATCGGAAACTGCGTCGAACATATCGCCGGCATTGGGAACCTCTGCAAGACCCATAACCTCAACGGGAACGGAGGGACCTGCCTCCTTAACACGTCTGCCCTTATAGTCGGTCATAACACGGATACGTCCGACTGCCGTACCTGCAACAACGATATCGCCGTTGTTGAGAGTACCGTTCTGAACAAGAAGAGTAGCTATGGGGCCCTTGCCCTTGTCAAGACGTGCTTCAATAACAACACCCTTGGCTGCTCTGTTGGGATTAGCCTTGAGCTCCTTCATTTCAGCTACAAGAAGAATTGATTCAAGAAGCTTATCTATATTCATGTGAGTTTTTGCGGAAACGGGCACGCAGATTGTATCACCGCCCCATTCCTCGGGAACAAGACCGTATTCGGTCAGCTGCTGAAGTACCTTGTCGGGCTGTGCTGCAGGCTTATCCATCTTGTTGATGGCAACAATAATTGAAACCTCGGCAGCCTTTGCGTGGTTGATAGCTTCAATTGTCTGAGGCATAATACCGTCGTCAGCCGCAACAACAAGAACTGCAATATCCGTAGCCTTAGCACCACGGGCACGCATTTCCGTGAAGGCTGCGTGGCCGGGAGTGTCAAGGAAGGTAATATCATTACCGTCAAGATTTACTCTGTAAGCACCGATGTGCTGAGTAATACCGCCGGATTCGGAAGCCGTAACCTGAGTGTTTCTGATAGCGTCAAGAATTGATGTCTTACCGTGGTCAACGTGACCCATAACAACTACAACGGGGCTTCTGGGCTCAAGAAGGCTGTCATCGTCTTCGGAAGCATCAATGATTCTGTCCTCGATTGTAACAACAACCTCTTTTTCAACCTTTGCACCGAGCTCTGTTGCTACGATTTCGGCTGTGTCGAAGTCAATTGTCTCGTTGATACCTGCCATAATGCCGTACATAAAGAGCTTCTTGATAACCTCGGAGGCTGTGAGCTTCAGCTGAGAGGCAAGCTCGCCTACGGTGATTTCATCACCGATTGTAACAACGATTGTTCTCTTTGAACGCTCCTCCTGAATTCTCTTGAGACGCTCCTGCTCGGTCTCCTTCTTGTGAGAGCGTGTGCCCTGCTTCTTATTGTACTGCTGAGACTTCTGCTTAAGCTTCTGCTTACGGTTGTCGGCGTCTCTCTCGTTAATGGAAGCGGAGGAGAGACGGTCGTACTTTTCGTTATATTTGTCAAGATCAACCTCTTCGGCACGGGTGTTGACTGTCTTCTTCTCACCCTTTGTTCTTGACTGCATTACGCCGTCAGAGTTGTTCTTATTCTTGTTTTCCTTCTTCTTGAAGGGATTGAGATTGGGCTGACTGTTGTTATTGTTACCCTTATTATTCTCGTTCTTTCTGTTATTATTACCCTGATTGTTACCCTGATTATTGCCCTGCTTCCTGTTGTCGTCACGGCGCTCGGGTCTGTCATTCTTCTTCTCGGGAGCCTTTTCTGCCCCCGGAGCAGTCTTCTCCTCAGCCTTTGGAGCAGTCTTCTCCTCAGCCTTTGGAGCCTCCTTCTTGTGCTCGGGCTTTTTACGTGCGAAATACTCGTCGAAGCCCTTTACCTCGTGTGTCTTTGTAAAATGCTCGAAAACGAAGTCAAGCTCCTCGTTCTCTACGCTTGAATTGGCTTTTTTAGGGGTGTCGCTGAAGTCTTTAAGTAAGTCAATAATAGTATTATTTTTTACTCCGAAATCCTTTGCAAGATCCGAAACCTTGAATTTTGCCATATTCTTAATTACCCTCCTTAGAAAGTGTATTGAGCACGGCACGTGCAAAGCCCTCATCCTCGAGTGCGTATATACAGCTTTTCTTGCCTGTTGCCACGCCCGTTTCGTTCATATTATAGGGAATAACCGCTGTTCTGTCCCGAAAGCCTGCTGCCTCAAGCTCCCTTTGGTGACGGGGAGAGGCATCCTCGGTCAGAAGCACCAGATGTGCCGTACCTTTTCTTACGCTGAGAAGCGCCGCATCGTGTCCGATGCTTAATTTTCCCGCTCTTCTGGCAAGACCCAAATACCCGAGTACATCAGCCATCGGTTATCTCCCTTTCAAGTCTTAAATAAATCTCCTCGGGCACCTGACACTCGAAGGCTCTTTCAAGTCTCTTTGCCTTCTGAGCCTTCATAAGACACTTCTTATCCTTACAGATGTATGCGCCTCTGCCCGATTTCTTTCCCGTAAGGTCAACGCTTATGTTTCCCTCGGGGTCTCTTACAATACGCACAAGCTCTCTTTTTTCCTTCATTTCGTTACAGCCCGTGCATTTTCTCATAGGTTGCTTTTTAACCTGCACCGTGAACACCTCTTAAAGCTGAATCATTGATTCAAACTGACCGTCAAGTGCTACAATGTCAATCTTCCACTTTGTAAGTCTTGCTGCAAGACGGGCATTCTGACCCTTGTTACCGATTGCAAGGGAGAGCTGATCCTCGGGTACGGTTACTCTGCAGGAGTGCATTGCCTCGTCAAGAATCTCAACACCGAGAATCTTTGCGGGAGCAAGAGCCGCACTTATATACTCTCTGGGATCGGCGCTGTACTTTACAATGTCAATCTTCTCACCTGAAAGCTGAGCAATAATTCTGTTAATTCTGTCGCCTCTCACACCGATACAAGCACCGATGGGGTCAATGTTTTCATCAGCAGAGTAAACGGCAATCTTTGTTCTGGAGCCGGATTCTCTTGCAATAGCTCTGATTTCCACAAGACCGTCCTGAATTTCCGTAACCTCTTCCTCGAAAAGTCTCTTTACAAGGTTGTCGTCAATACGGGAAATAAGAACTTTGATGTCGTTTTCCTCTTCTCTTACGTCCTTGACGTAAATCTTTATTGTGTCGCCTGCTTCAAGAACCTCGTCTCTGTTCTGCTCCTTGACGGGAAGAAGAAGCTCCTTGTTGTATGCCTTTACGATTACGTCACCGCTCTGTGTCTTCTTTACAACAACGGCGGAAACCATTTCGCCTATCTTGTCATTGAAAACCTCAGCTACCTGAATGCGGTCAATCTTTCTTACGCCCTGACGGATTGTGTGCTTGACTGTCTGTGCAGCAACACGGCCGAGGGAGTCAAGCTCAACGGGGATTGATACCGTATCGCCTACCTTTGCGCCTCTTTTATACTTCTTAGCTTCTGTTACTTCAATTTCTCTTGAGGGATTTTCTACCTCTTCAACTACAAGCTTGTTCCAGGAAATGTTAATTGCAAAGGTTTCGGGGTCGATTTCACAGGTTACGACGCCGTCCTTGTCCTTAACCTCACATTCCTTTCTTGCTGCAACGGCAATTGCGTTTGCAACCTCCTCGTGGAACATGGGAATGTACTTCTCGTCAATTCCTGCCTCCTTGATGTACTGGTCAATCGCCATTCTCAGCGCTGCCTGTCTGTCCTTCTCTCTCTTGGTAAGCTTAGCCATTTTTTCCGATCATCCTTTCATATATATTAAGTTAAAATTAAACAGATTAAAATTTTTTACATATCATACTTGCCGTCAAAGTCGTCAAGCTTAATACTGGAAAAGTCTGCCTTTTCGAATTCCCTTATATCGTCCTCTGCGAACATAAGAAGAATCTTTCCGTCAGAAAAGCCCTCAAGCACACACTTGTGTGTCTTTACTCCGTCCACGGCACTTCTGAATTTTACAATTACGTCAGAGCCCTTAAAGGTCTCAAAATGGAAATCCCTTATAAGCTCTCTTTCAATGCCGGGGGAAGAAATCTGCAGGTTGTAGCTCTGCTCAATGGGGTCCTTTTCATCAAGGGGGGCATCAAGTGCGTCGTTCATTGCAACGCAGTCGTCAATTCCCACTCCGCCTTCCTTGTCAATTATAATGCGGAGATACCAGTTAGCACCCTCCTTCTGGAACTTTACATCCCAGAGAATAAGTCCCAGCTCTTCTGCGAGAGGCTCTGCAATCTCCCAGACGGCGTTCACAACGTTTCCGCCTTTTTTCTTCTCTGCCAAAGCAAAAACACCTTCTTTTAAGTCATATTAAAGACCGAGAGGAGTTTTCTCCTCTCGGCCGCCATTGATATTTCGTACTTATATTAACATACTTATTCACAAAATGCAAGAACTTTTTTTGTGAAAAACAGAAAAACATTTGCAACATAAAGGCTTTTATGCTACAATCAGTCTCAGGAGGCGATAAAATGTCTTGAATTTATTTCATCAGAGGAGGCGCTGTAATGGAAGGCAGAGAAGATAAAAAAAGCAATGACCTTTTTTATACCTGCAGTCTTATTGATTATATTGCAAGAAAAACAAAAAACACCCGAAAAGATACGGTAATCGCCTTAGGAAAAGAAAGAATCAGCAAAATATATGAGCTGGCAGACGTTTACCACTGCGATGCCATTGAAAAAGTTGCCGATTCATTTATAGAATCTGCCAAAATAAAAAACGGAAGCTTTGACAATATTTCCGAAGCAAAATACACAGTCCCGTCACATTGGGATATCGGTAAGGTCTATAAGAGACTTGTACTCGGCATATCAAAAGAAAAATCAATACCGGTCATTGATGCCCTGTTTGAAGCCTATAATTCATTTGTAAGCGATAAAATCGATGACTACAACAGCAGCTTCTACTACGACGCCCCGGCAAATATCCTTAACGCATTTTTATACGGTAAGATTGACAGTTAAATTCCGGTAAAATAAAAAAAGACAAGTTTCTGTTGAAACTTGTCTTTTTTTGTGTTTACAGCTCAAAATAGCAACAGCTCTTCTTATAATGAAATATCGCTGTGCGATATGAAATAATCCTGACGGATTATGAAATTTTCTGCTAACGCAGAAAGTGAAATAAAATTCGCCCTTAACATTTGCGAAGCAAATATTTCATATGCGACAGCATATTTCATAGCGTTGCTATTTCACTCGCCGTAAGGCGAATTTCATTGAAAAAAGCACTTCCGAAGAAGTGCTTTTT
>JAGAKX010000046.1 GCA_017625435.1 Clostridia bacterium | reverse complement strand
TCAACCCAGCCTGCCTTGGGATATATCTGCTCATATTCATACTGGGCTTTTGAAACTATTTCGCCCTGCTTGTTGAATACAATTGTTCTTGAGCTTGTTGTGCCCTGGTCGAGTGATAAAATGTATTTAAGCATAATAACCCACCCTATTTATTTTTATTATTTAATTTTAGTCCTTTGTGAAAACATTGTCAACCGATTAACAATGAATATAAGTAATCTGATATATAAAAAATTATGGTGCAGATTTGTGCACTTTGTTTTATAATGCACAATTTTTACCGTGTAATACGACAGATTCTTTATTTGTACCTGTTTTTTCGTCTTTTGTCGGACAATTTGACTTTCGGGAAATTGTGCTATATATTTAATTCTGTATGCTTTTGAATATGCAGATTCGGTTTTTGCGGAGGTAAATATGAAAATAGCTATATGTGATGACCAGACAGCACATCTTGAAATATTAAAGCCTTATGTTCAGGAATTTTTTACAGGTAAAGGAATATCTGCCGAAATCAGTGAATTTGCCGACGGTGCGGATGTGCTTGAGGGTGATAAATTTGATATTGTTTTTCTGGATATTGAATTAGGGGCTATGAGCGGAATTGATGTTATAAAGAGCTTAAAACAGAGAAAATCCCGTGCTGTAATTATTGTTGTAACGGCTTACAATGAATACCTTGACGATGCAATGGATCTTGATGTTGTAAGATTCCTGAAAAAGCCTGTTGCGCAGAGTAAGGTTTTTTCTGCACTTGAAAGAGCGCTGCATGATATAAACGAAAATCAGATAACGTTTACAACGAAGGACAAGAAGTTAATAAGAGTAAAAAGCCGTGAAATAGTATATGCGGAAGCAAGACTTAAAAATGTAATTGTGCATACTGTAAGTGAATCTTATACCGTAAGAGAGCCTCTGAAGGCAATCAGATCCGCTTTAACTTCAACAGATTTTGCCGTACCCCATAACAGCTATGTTGTCAATATGAATTATATCTCAAAATTCAGCCGTGAAGAAATTGTTATCGATGCCCGTGACAGGAAGGTATCCGTCAATATTGCCAACAAAAAGCAGCCTGAATTCAAAAGGAGATTTCTGGCATTCATAGGAGAAGGAGAGTAATATGCTCAAGGTAATCTGTGACATATTTATGTACATTTTTGAGGCCCTGTTTCTCTATAATTACGCAAACGGTCTGTTTCCCGGAAAGAAAAAAGCATCGGTAAAGATTATAGCAGTTATTTGTGTGAACATTATTCTGTTTATCACTTACCGCTCTGAGGTTGAAGCAATAAATATCCTGAGCTTACTGATTCTGTACTTTTTAACCCTGTGGTGCATTTTCGACGCACATCCCGGGAAAGCACTTTTTCATACTTCATTGCTTATCAGTGCAATGGCAGTTGCCGAGATTGCCGTAATAAATTCCTGCTCTGTATTCTTTGATAATTTCAATGCAATGCATTCGGATATTGTTGCATATATTTATGTTATTGTTACAAGTAAAATCATTTATTTCTCCGTTATGCAGTTTGTAAAAATGATATGCGTTACAAGAGTCGATAAAAATGCAAAGGACAGCTTTTTTTGGATATTATTCTTGTTTCCTGCAATCAGTATTCCGGTATGTCTTCTGGTTTTCTATGTTGCAGATAATATTCAGATGTCGGATTCCTTGCGGATTATTATATCAGGAATTTTTGTGTTTGTGTTGTTTGCGGATTTGGTTGTTTTTATGGTATATGACAGAGCCAACAGAAATAAGGCTGAGCTGTATGAATTGAAAACAATAAAATTGCGGCAGGAGTTTGATGAAAAATACTTTGATGCAATTGAACAGTCTCAGGAGGAAATAAGACAGTTTTCGCACGATATGAAGAACCATTTGCTTCAGATAAGATATCTTGAGAATGTTGATGAAATACACTCCTATCTTGATGACGTTATTGCTGATGTTGAGAAAATTTCTTACGTCGGAATCAGCAGTAACAAAATGCTGAATCTGATTATCAGTAAGTATTCTGCCTTGTGCGAAAAGAAGAGGATAAAATTTGTTCCCGAGGTTAAGCTTGCCAATCTTAAATACGTTGAGGACTATGATTTATCAACGCTTCTCAATAATTTGCTTGATAATGCAGTTGAAGCTGCGGAAATGTCGGAAGAAAAGATTATTGAACTTAATATCTTTTCAAAAAACAGAAATTTTGACGGAATAATTATCAAAAACACCTGCGAAATGGCACCGAAGCATAAAAATTATGAGCTGATTACAACAAAAAAAGACAAGCTTTTACACGGCTTAGGTGTCAGCATTGTGAAGAAGACATTAAAGAAATATGATGCTATATATGACTGGCGGTATTCTGAAACGGAAAAAATGTTTGAAACAAATATTGTACTGCCGAAGAGACCGGTACAGTCAAAGGAATAGCTACAAGATGTTTATGGACCTTATATGAGAAAATCCGCATCGGTCACCCGATGCGGAAATGTTGTGTTATGAAGTTTTTTTCTTGGAATTACTTTTCTGAAATAACCTCTTTAAGGCCTGCTGCAAGCCCTGCTATACCCTGAATTTCAGAGGGGATAATGATTTTGGTTGCCTTGCCGTCAGCGGCTTTTTCAAAGGCTTCAAGGCTCTTTAACTTGAGTACAGCCTCTGCGGGTTTTGCGTTATTGATAAGCTCAATACCCTTAGCAGTTGCTTCCTGAATTGCAAGAATAGCCTGTGCTTCACCCTCGGACTCTCTGATTTTAGCTTCCTTAACGGCTTCTGCACGGAGAATTGCGGACTGCTTTTCACCTTCTGCGGAAAGAATCTTCGATTCCTTTTCACCTTCTGCAACAAGGATTGCGGCTGCTTTTTCACCCTCTGCACGGAGAATTGCCTCTCGTCTTTCACGCTCTGCCTTCATCTGCTTTTCCATTGCTTCCTGAATTTCTCTGGGCGGGAAGATGTTTTTAAGCTCAACTCTGTTTACCTTGATGCCCCAGGCATCTGTTGCCTCGTCGAGGATAACTCTGATTTTTGCGTTGATTGTATCACGGGAGGTAAGCGTGTGGTCAAGCTCAAGCTCACCGATGATATTACGAAGAGTTGTTGCTGTAAGATTTTCGATAGCTGCTATAGGTCTTTCAACACCGTAGCAGTAAAGCTTGGGATCAGTAATCTGATAGAAAACAACGGTATCTATCTGCATTGTAACGTTATCCATAGTAATAACGGGCTGGGGAGGGAAGTCTGCAACCTGCTCTTTAAGGGAGACGATTTTTGCAACTCTCTCGATTACGGGAATCTTGAAGTGGAAGCCCGTCTGCCAGGTAACGCTGTATGCACCGAGACGCTCGATAACGTAAGCCTTTGACTGGGGAACAATTTTGATGTTGAGAATAAGCACAACAAGAATAAGTGCTACAACAGCAATAATGGGGATAATAATTTCAAGCATAATGTATCTCCTTTACGTGATATTTTATCTGACGATTAATTTGACACCGTCAATTTTTACGACGGTAACGGTAGTGCCTGCAGGAATTACTGTGCCGCTTTCGCTTCTGGCAGTCCATTCAACACCGTTTACCTTTGCAGCGCCCTTGCCCTCGAGATTGTTAATCTCTTCGGTAACAACAGCATTCTGCCCGATACTTCGGTCTGCATTTGTCGGCTGGGATTTTTTATTTATATGCTTTTTCACAAGGGGTCTTGTGGCAATAAGAAGCACGATTGACACAGCGAGGAAGACTATTACCTGTACGGTAATGCTTTTTACGCCGAATGCCGCAAGAAGCATTGCGATAAGTGCGCCGCCTGCAAACCAGACGGTGGTTAATTGTACGGTTGCAATTTCAGTGATGATGAAAAGGACTAAAAGTGCAAGCCATACCCATACCATATATTCGCCCATATACATCACCTCCTGAGTATATATTATATTATGCGCATATAAATGTCAATAAAACGCGATATTAATTTAAAAATTGTACATAAAAAACGAAAAAAGCTGTTGCAATTTAAAAAGTGCTGTGCTATAATGGTCGGGCAAAACGCACGCAGGTGTATCACAACGGGTGTGCAGGGGTTTGACATAGCCCTTGTTCCGTATGAGCTTAAAGCCTGCGGTGGTTAAACAAAAGGAGGAAAAAATTATGTCAGTAGTATCAATGAAGCAGCTGCTTGAAGCAGGTGTGCACTTCGGTCACCAGACCAGAAGATGGAACCCCAAAATGGCTCCCTATATCTTCACAGAAAGAAACGGAATTTACATCATCGACCTTCAGAAGACAGTTAAGAAGCTCGAAGAAGCTTACAACTTCATTCACGAAGTTGCAGCTGACGGCGGTGAAATCCTTTTCGTAGGTACAAAGAAGCAGGCTATGGATTCCATCAAGGAAGAGGCAGAGCGTTGCAATATGCCCTTCGTTAACGCAAGATGGCTCGGCGGTATGCTTACAAACTTCAGCACAATCAAGAGAAGAATCAAGAGACTTGAACAGCTCAAGAAGATGGAAGAAGACGGCACATTTGATCTTCTCCCCAAGAAGGAAGTTATCAAGCTCAAGCTCGAAAGAGAAAAGCTCGAAAAGTTCATGGGCGGTATCACAGAAATGAAGAAGCAGCCTGCTGCTATGTTCATTGTTGACCCCAGAAAAGAAAGAATCGCTGTTCTTGAAGCAAAGAAGCTCGGTATTCCGATCGTTGCTATCGTAGATACAAACTGCGATCCCGACGAAGTTGACTACGTTATCCCCGGTAACGATGACGCTATCAGAGCTGTTAAGCTTATTGCAGGTGCAATGGCTGACGCTGTTATCGCAGGCAGACAGGGCGAAGTAGTAGCTGAAGCTGCTGAAGAAGCAACTGAAGAAACAGCAGAGTTTGCAGAATAATTTTAATAGCCCGTACTTTGTGCGGGCTTTATTTAGATAAAATAAGACAATCAGGAGGAAATTAAAATGGCATTTACAGCTAAAGACGTTCAGGCTCTTCGTGAGAAGACAGGCGTTGGTATGATGGATTGTAAGAAGGCTCTTGTTGAAACCGACGGTGATATCGACAAGGCTATTGATATTCTCAGAGAAAAGGGTCTTGCTTCCGCTGCTAAGAAGGCAAGCCGTGTTGCAGCAGAAGGTATCGTTGCTGCTTGTTCAGATGACAAGGCAGGCGTACTTGTTGAGCTTAACTGCGAAACAGACTTCGTTGCAAAGGGTGCTCCCTTCGTAGAGCTTTCCAACAAGGTTGCAAAGACAGCTCTTGCTGCAAAGCCCGCTGACCTTGATGCTCTTCTTGCTACAAAGGCAGTTGACTCCGAAATGACAGTTGAACAGGAAGTTCAGGAAGTATTCCTTGCTCTTCGTGAAAACCTTAAGGTAAGAAGATTCACTGTTGTTGAAGGTCACACAGCTTCTTACATTCACGCAGGCGGTTCCGTTGGTGTTGTAGTTGCTTTCGATACAGACGATGCAACAGCTGCCAAGGCAGAATTTGCTGATATGGGTAAGAACGTTGCAATGCAGGTTGCTGCTATGAGCCCCGAATTCTTAAGCAAGAGCGATATCTCTGCAGAAGAGCTTGCTAAGATGGAAAACATCACAATTGAAAGTGCTCTCAATAAGCCCGATTCTCTTCCCGTACCGATTCTTAACAGCCTTATCGCTGAGGTTATTGACACTAAGAAGTGGAACGAAGAAGACGCAACTATCTATCAGGGTCTTGATCAGCAGCAGAGAAAGAACTTCTTCAACTTCATTTCCAAGGAAGCTTATGCTGAGCTTGCTGCTCTTGCAGTTTCCAAGAAGGCTGAAATTGTTGAAAACAAAATCTTCAACGGTCTTGTTCAGGGTCGTCTTTCCAAGCAGCTTAAGGAAGTTTGCCTTCTCGAGCAGGCATTCGTTCGTTCCGACCTCTTCGACGGCGACGTTAAGGGTTACGTTGCTTCAGTTGCTAAGGCTCTCGGTGCAGAAATCTCTGTAAAGAGCTTCACACGTTTTGCAAAGGGCGAAGGAATTGAAAAGAAGGTTGACGATTTCGCAGCTGAAATCGCAAGCATGGTTAAATAAGTTTCGTGTAAAACATCAGAATATACTGTCGGTGTATTTTTATATGCCGGCAGTTTTTTGTTTGTAATATCATATTGTTTTTTCTCGTGATTTATTGTATATTTTATGTAAAGGAGGCTTTTGCTATGAAAAAACCGATAAAACTATTTGTTTCTATGCTGATTATCACTATATTGTCATTTGTTTGTGTGTTTTCAGCAAATGCTGAAAGTACGGAGCTTACATTTTTTGCGGTAAATGATGCTTCTGCTGTTAGTTATGATGAGCTGGGCTCGGTCAGGTGGTACCAATCCTCTGACGGTACCTATTACCTTTTTTTGCCGGCTGATGCGGACAGAACTGCGCTTACTGTTTGGTTTAATGCCGGTGCTGAGGTAACCTGCGGTGAAGCAAAGCTTGAAAACGGAAAAATAACTGATATTTTTTCGGAGGGTGACAGCTTTGTGCTTTCCTGCGGTGATGAAAGCTATGAGCTTAATGTACTTCAAGGTGCAAATGAGGGTAGCATTTATATCAATACGAAATCCGGCAATATGGCAGCCGTACACGCGGATAAATCCCACAAGGAATCCGGAAAAATAATGATAACCGATGAAAGCGGTAATGTTTATTATGACGGAGAGCTTGATTATATCAAGGGCAGAGGCAATTCAACATGGAATGCTGATAAGAAGCCTTATAATATTAAGCTTGACAGCAAGGCTGATTTATTCGGAATGGGTAAGAATAAGAGCTGGTGCCTTCTTGCAAATGCAAGTGAAGTTTCAATGATAAGAAATCAGCTGGCTTACGATTATGCTTACAATATCGGCATTGATACAACCAGTCCTACCCGTCAGATTAATCTTTATCTTAACGGTGAGTATGCCGGACTCTATATGATTACCGAAAAGGTTGATATCGGTGAAAACCGAATTGATATTTACGATCTTGAGGGCAAAACAGAGGAGCTTAATTCAAAAGACCTTGATGAGTACCCGCTTGGCGGATTTCAGAATTCACAGATGCGCGGAACTATAAAATATTCTGCTATTCCCAATAATCCTGATGATATCACGGGTGGTTATCTTCTTGAGCTTGAAAAAATCTACCGGTATACTGATGAGGTCTCAGGTTTTGTTACTGATAACGGACAGGCTGTTGTTGTTAAAACTCCCGAGTATGCAAGTAAGGAGCAGGTACAGTACATCAGCAGCTATTATCAGGCTTTTGAGGATGCGCTTTATTCACCTACGGGATATAATTCCGAAGGTAAGCATTATTCCTATTACATTGACACCGAAGCTCTTGCAAAAATGTATATTATACTTGAGTTTACTGCAAATTTTGACGGTTGCAGCTCCAGCTTTTTTCTTTGGAAAGATATAGGCGGAAAATTGACGGCAGGTCCTGCATGGGATTTTGATCTTTCGCTCGGAAAAGGATTGTCAAACAACCTTATCAATCATATTTCCAATACAGCAGAGCCTAATCTTCTCTATGCACAGACCTGTTTCATCGGAAATCATGCAGAAAACAAAAAATCTCTTCTTGCTCAAGCATTTACTCATAATGATTTTCAAGAATTGGTTGAGAAAATCTGGGCTGAAGAGTTCTCGGCTTATTATCCTGTCTTTTATGGTAATATTGCCTTTTTCGGCAATGAAATAAAGCAATCTTTCATTATGAATGCCATCCGATGGAAGACAGTAGGCACCTATGATATAAACAGAATATCGCAACGACAGAGTGCTGAAATAAAGGCTATTGCTGATTATGCAGCCGCACGTTATGCATTTCTCAGCAATGCATATAAGCCTGAAACATATTTTGTGAAGTACGACATCGGAAATTACGGCGATAATCTTGTACATGATACAAAGATTTATAATTCGGGGGACAAGGCAATTGTTCTTGCTTCACCTGAAACAGATAATGAAAATGCCGATTTTATAGGTTGGTCCGATAAGCCGGACGGAAGCGGAAGACTTTATCAGCCCGGCGATGAAATTATCGTTAATGATAATTTAACTCTCTACGGACAGTGGGAAGATGTCAATTTCTTCAATCGCATCCTTCGTGCTGTTGTTGATTTCTTTAATTCTATTGCAGAATTTTTCAAAAGGCTTTTCAGCATTTGAAATACAAAGTTGAGCAGGTGATATTTTGAAAAATAAGATTTATTTATGGGAAAAGGATGTTCCCTATTTTAATGCCGGTTTTAATCAGGAGCCGCCTTCAATTACCGAGTATTTTCTCCAAAACGGAAAGGAAAACGGCTGTGTGCTTGTAATTCCCGGCGGCGGGTACGGATTTGTATGCATTGACCACGAGGGTGATGCTATATGCCGTTATCTTAACGATAACGGGATTTCTGCGGCATATCTCAATTACCGTATTGCACCCTATAAACACCCTGTAATGGAAACAGATGCAAGAAGGGCAATAAGACTTATAAGATACAATGCGGGAAAGTGGGGGATTGACCCTGAAAAAATCGGCACACTCGGCTTTTCCGCAGGCGGACATCTCACCTGTATGACGGGACTTCGCTTTGATTACGGACTGGAAGAAGGAGACGAAATTGATAAGGTTTCTTCCCGTCCCGATGCATTTGCGCCCTGCTATGCCGTGGCTTCTCTCAATCCCGAAATTACTCACGAAGGAACCCTTCATAATCTTTTGGGGGAAAATCCCGATAAAGATATGATAAAAATGCTCTCCTCCGAGAATATAGTAAGAGAGGATACGCCTCCTGCATTTTTGTGGCATACGGCTGAGGATGCGGCAGTTAATCCGGAATGCTCCTTAAGATTCGCTTCAAGCCTCATAAAAGCGGGAGTTCCCTGTGAGCTGCATATTTTCCCCTATGGCGGTCACGGTCTGGGAACAGCGGAAAATCAGCCGTTGGCAGATGCCTGGATGCCGTTATATGTAAAATGGTTTAAATATCATACAAAGAAATAAATTACAAAAAAAGGAGCTGAATCGCGGTGATTCGGCTCCTTAAGCTATTTTACATAAGGTCTTTCATTTTTGAAAGTCTTTCAAGTGCTTCGTAAAGTGTTTCATCCTTCTTCGCGAAGTGGAAGCGAGCAAGGTGGTTTACGTCCTCATTAAAGAAGGATGAACCGGGAACTGCCGCGACGCCTACCTTGTATGCAAGCTCTTCGCAGAATTCCACATCTGTTCTGCCCTTCTGGAAATCAGAGATATCAACCATCATAAAGTAGGAGCCTTCGGGCTCGGTGAATTTCCAGCCGAGGTCCTTGAGTCCGCCAACGAAAATGTCTCTCATGTGGGTGTAGTGGTCCTGAAGCTCCTTATAGTAAGACATAGGTGCTTCGAGACCTGCAACAATTGCTTCCTGAAGGGGAGAGGGAGCACAGACTGTAAGGAAATCGTGAATCTTCTTGCAGCGGTTCATAAGCTCCTCGCAGGCTACAATATAACCAAGTCTCCAGCCTGTAATGGAGTATGTTTTTGAAAGTGAGGAACAGCAGATTGTTCTTTCCCACATTCCGGGAAGAGAAGCAATGTATGTGTGCTTGTGGGGCTCGAAAATAATGTGCTCGTAAACCTCGTCTGTGATTACGATTACGTCATATTTGATAGCAAGGTCTGCAATTGTCTGCAATTCTTCTCTTGTAAATACACGTCCTGAGGGGTTAGAGGGGTTGCAGAGAAGCATAGCCTTTGTCTTGGGGTCCTTGAAAGCCTGCTCAAGTCTGTCTGCATCAAAGGTGAATGCAGGAGGAACAAGGGGAACAAAGATAGGCTCAATTGAGTTGAAAAGGCTCTGTGCGGCGTAGTTTTCGAAGTAAGGGGAGAATATTACTATTTTATCTCCGGGATTGGAAATAGCCATCATTGTAGCCATCATAGCTTCGGTGCTGCCGATTGTACCTATAACGTTTTTGTCGGGGTCAAGGTCGATGCCCATAAACATACCGACCTTTTTTGCAACAGCGGCTCTGTAGTTGTATGCGCCCCAGGTGGGGGAATACTGGTGAGGGCCTTCGGATGCAACTCTTACGAGATTATCCGTAATGAACTTGGGAGGGTCAAAATCAGGGAAGCCCTGAGAAAGGTTTATTGCACCGCATTCCATTGAAATTCGTGTCATTCTTCTGATAACTGAATCAGAAAGATGTTCAATTTTTCTGTTTAATTCTTTCATTTTTATTCTCCTTATGAGTTGTAGCCAAGCTCGAAGGCCTTAAGATTTACTTCGAGGAATTTTTCGGGAACAGTTTTCTTTATTGTATCGGTCCATACTTCATAGGGTATATCCCAGTTTTTAGCCATAACACCGATTAAAACAACGTTGACTGCCTTGGGATTGCCGGCTCGCTTTGCAAGTGAAAGGGCATCAACTGCCGTAGTATCTGCACTTTCGCTCAGTTTTTCTGCAAGATTTTCGGGATAAACGGCGGCGCCTATAATAACGGGCATAGGGTCAATTTCCTGAGAATTTACTATTATTTTGCCGTCTTTTTTAAGGAAGGGGAGTGCACGCTTTGCTTCGAGAAGCTCGAAGGCTAAAATCATATCAGCACCGCCCTTGTCAATAATGGGGGAGTGAACCTTTTCACCGTAACGAACGTATGTAACAACTGAGCCGCCTCTCTGGCTCATTCCGTGAACCTCTGAAACCTTGACGTCGTAGCCCTGACTTATAACAGCGTTACCGAGGATTCGGCTTGCAAGCAAGGTTCCCTGACCGCCGACACCGACTATCATTATGCTTTTTGTTTCCATATTAAGCCTCCTCCTTTTCTATAGCATCAAAGGGGCAGATATTCATACAAAGACCGCAGCCGTTGCACTGAGTTGCATCAATTACGGGCTTGCCGTCCTTGACTGTGATTGCGGGACAGCCTGCCTTAAGGCACATCTTGCAGTTTCTGCATTTATCCGTAATTACACATCTGCCTGTGTATTTTACTGTTTTAAGAAGAGCACAGGGACGCTGAGCGATAATAACCGAGGGCTCGTCCTTTGCGGTTTCTTCCTTTACAACCTTTTCGAAGTTCTTTACGTCGAAGGGATCGGCGATAACAACATTCTCTATTCCGACAGCCTTGCAGAGAAGCTCAAGATCAACCTGCTTTGTAGGCTCGCCCTTGATTGTTCTGCCTGTTGTGGGGTTATCCTGATGTCCTGTCATACCTGTAATGGAGTTATCAAGAATAATTACTGTGTTTGCACCCTTATTATAAACAATATCAATAAGTCCCGTGATGCCTGAGTGCATAAAGGTTGAATCACCGATAACGGAAACTAACTTCTTGTTAAATTCCGTTCCTCTTGCCTTTGCCATACCGTGAGCGGCACTTACGGATGCACCCATACAGATTGTTGTATCAATTGCACCAAGGGGAGCGGCAGCACCGAGAGTGTAACAGCCGATATCTCCGGAAACAGTAAGACCGAGCTTTTTAAGCACATAGAATGTACCTCTGTGAGGACAGCCTGCACACATAACGGGAGGACGGACGGGAATGGGCTCGGGCTTTACATCCGGGATTTCTTTCCCGAGAACAACCTTCTTTATAAGATTTACGCTGTATTCACCGAGAAGAGTGAAAACTTCCTTTCCGATTACGTCTACACCGTTTACCTTACAATGCTCTTCAATAAAGGGGTCAAGCTCTTCAAGTACATATACCTTTTTGCATTTAGCGGCAAAATCCTTTATGAGATTTACAGGCATAGGATAAACTAAACCGAGCTTGAGGAAATTTGCTTTATTGCCGAGAGCTTCCTTTGCATAAGCATAAGTAATGCCGGAGGTGATAATGCCTATTTCTGCACCGTTATCCTCAACTGTATTGAGGGGAGAGGTCTCTGCGTATTCTTCGAGTGCTCTCATTCTGTTTTCAACGTCAACGTGTCTCTTTATAGCGTTGCCGGGCATCATAACGTATTTTGCAGGATTCTTTTCATAGAATTTCAGCTCATCGTTTTCTCTGTCGCATAATTCAACAAGGCTCTGAGAATGGGAAACTCTTGTAGTAAGACGAAGGAAAACAGGAGTGTCAAATTTTTCGCTGAGCTCAAAGGCTGCCTTTGTGAATTCCTTGCATTCAGAGGAATCGGAGGGCTCAAGCATTATAATTTTAGAAGCCTTTGCATAGTGGCGGGAATCCTGTTCATTCTGTGAGGAGTGCATTCCGGGGTCGTCTGCAACAGCAATTACAAGACCGCCGTTGACACCGGTGTAGGATGCCGTGAATACGGGGTCAGCCATAACATTAAGTCCTACGTGCTTACAGCAGGTCATAGCTCTGGCACCGGCTATTGCTGCACCGATGGCAACCTCTGCACCGACCTTTTCATTGGGTGCCCATTCACAGTATATTTCATCATATTTTACCGCATTTTCGGTGATTTCGGTACTGGGTGTTCCGGGGTATGATGAAACCACACGGACACCTGCTTCATAGCAGCCTCTGGCTACTGCTGCGTTGCCTAACATTAACTGTTTCATTTGTATGTCACCTTAATTGATTTCGTTCTGTATTTTAATGAGGTTTTCGCTCTGATATTTTTTTCTGAGTGCAGGCTTTTCAATCTTGCCTGTAGGGTTTCTCGGAACATCCGCAAAAATAATTTTACGGGGACGCTTATACTTGGGAAGGTCAAGACAGAAGTCATTGATTTCTTCTTCCGTAAGCGTTACATCTTCCTTAGGTTCAATAATTGCAGCAGCAATCTCACCGAGTCTGGGGTGGGCTATACCGATAACTGCAACATCCTTTATGCCCTCGTGGTGTCTTAAGAAATCTTCAATCTGTACGGGGTAAATGTTTTCACCGCCTGAAATAATAACATCCTTCTTGCGGTCTACAAGGAAAATGAAGCCGTCCTCATCGCACATTGCCATATCGCCTGTATAAAGCCAGCCGTCTTTGAGGATTTCATCCGTTGCTTTTTCGTCCTTATAGTAGCACTTCATAACACCGGGACCCTTGACTGCTAGCTCTCCGACCTCGCCCTGCACGACGTCATTTCCGTTTTCATCGGCAATTTTTACCTGCCAGCCGTAGCCTGCCTTACCGATTGCACCGACCTTATGTATGTTTTCCACACCGAGGTGAACACATCCGGGACCGATTGATTCGCTGAGTCCGTAGTTCGTGTCATACTGATGATTCGGGAAAACAGACTGCCATCTCTTTATGAGGGATGGGGGGACGGGCTGAGCACCGATGTGCATAAGTCTCCAACGGGAAAGATCGTACTGTGAAAGGTCAATTTCGCCCGAATCTATTGCATCGAGAATATCCTGTGCCCACGGAACAAGAAGCCACACGATAGAGCAATTCTCTTCGCTTGCGGTGTTTATTATCCATTCGGGCTTGATGCCCTTGAGAATAACTGATTTTGCACCTACAAGGAAGGAACCGAACCAATGCATTTTGGCACCTGTATGGTAAAGGGGCGGAATGAGAAGGAAAACATCATCCTTAGTCTGTGAGTGATGCGCCTGCTCGGTCATACAGGAGTGCATAAGAGCCTTGTGGGAGTGAAGAATTGCTTTCGGAAAACCTGTAGTGCCAGAGGAGTAGTAAATAGCCGCATCATCATTATCTGTTATGTGAATTTTCGGTGATTTTGAAGAGCAGTAGGAAATCAGTTCATCAAAGCTGTCTGCAAAGGAGGGACAGTCCTCACCGCAGTAAAGCCACATTTTCACACGCGGTACACGGTCACAGATTTCTTCAATTCGTCCGGTAAATTCAGGACCGAAGACTATGAAATCTGCATCCGCTTTGTTAATGCAGTATTTAATTTCTTCTGCTGTGTATCTGTAGTTAAGCGGAACTACAACAGCACCGGTTTTAAGCACACCGAAATAAACGGGAAGCCATTCGATGCAGTTCATCATAAGAATTGCAACCTTGTCGCCCTTCTTTATACCTCTTGTAAGAAGCAGATTAGCAAAACGGTTTGCAGTCTTATTGAATTCGCCCCATGTCATTTCTCTTCTGTATGCCTGGGTGGGGTCTGTAACGATAAGAGAGTATTCTCTCCATGTCATTTTTGTTTTGTTGTCAAGTCTGGGATTGATTTCAACCAGGCTTAGATCATTGGGATAAAAATCTGCATTTTTCTGCAGTATCTCGGTAATAGGCATGAATTTACTTCTCCTGTACAAACATTGATTGTTTTATGGTAAAACTCGTAAGCCGAATTACCTTATAATTTAACATTTTATCAGGTATAAGTCAACATTTTACGCGCGTATTTTTAATATTTATTTATATTATTATTTTATTTAAGCAACTTTTAAGCAGACTTAATTAAAGTATTGAAAGAAACAGATATTTGTGCCATAATATAAACGATAACATACGGGAGGTTTTGTATGCAGATTCTTGTTGTTGAAGACGAAAAGCGCCTTGCGGCGGCACTTGAGCATATTATGACTCAGCAGAAATATATGGTAGACCTGGCTTATGACGGCACGGACGGGTATGACCTTGCTGTCAGCGGAATATATGATATAATAATTCTTGATGTTATGCTTCCCGGTATGAACGGATACGAGGTTGCGGCAAAGCTCAGAAAAGAAAAAATTGCAACTCCCATACTTATGCTGACTGCAAAGGATCAGATTTCTGATAAGGTTAAGGGACTTGACTCCGGTGCTGACGACTATATGACAAAGCCCTTTGACCCGGAGGAGCTTCTTGCGCGTATACGTGCGCTTACAAGACGTCAGGGTGAGGTTGTGATTGATGAACTATCCTTTGAGGGGCTGAAGCTGAATCTTTCAACCTGCGACCTTATATGTAAAGACAAGAGCGTTCATCTTAACTTCAAGGAATTTGAGATAATGAAGATTTTTCTCAGCAGTCCCGGTATTGTTGTTACCAAGGATGACCTGATTGTCAAGGTATGGGGCTACGATTCCAATGCTGTTGATAATAATGTTGAGGTATATATTTCATTTTTACGTAAAAAGCTTGATTTTATTGGAAGTCCGGTAGAAATTGCATCTCTCAGAAAAATCGGTTACCGCCTTGAGGTGAAGGCTGATGCTTAACAGACTCAGACGCCGCTTTGTGGCAATTTCAATGTCCATAATACTTATGGTTCTGGCATTCTTTTATATGGTTACGGGTGCTGTATTTTTTGTTACGATTACACTTGATATGAAATCAGTGCTTCAGACCTATTCAGCTACTCCCGAATCAGTTTTTGCGCCTCAGATAGGCGTAAATGATGACCGTAATTCGGTTTTTGCTCTTCACTCGGGAAATGTGTGTGTTGTTGAGGTAAGGGAGCTGGGGCACATAACAATACTTGATTTCAGCTTTGCGGATATGAATGAATCAACAGTTACAAGGGCTGTTTCTTATGCCCTTGAAAGTGAAAATGATTTCGGACATATCAATTCATTGAATTTGTTTTATCATAAGCACGCCTTCGGAAACGGAACAAGAATTGCATTTGCCGATTCAAATCAGTATTTTCAGTATCTTGAGGTAATTCTCTTTGACGGCGGAATTTTCCTTATGCTTGCATCCCTGTTTTTATGGGCAATAATGCGTTTTCTTGCTTCAATGTGCTTAAAGCCTGTTGAAAAGGCATGGGAGCAACAGAAAAACTTTATTGCCGATGCTTCTCACGAGCTCAAAACTCCGCTGACCGTAATACTTACAAATAACGGAATACTGCAGTCTCATAAGGACGAAACGGTTGAAAGCCAGATGCAGTGGATTCACAGCACCGGTGAGGAAGCTTCTCACATGAGAGAGCTTGTTGAAAAGCTGTTGCTTCTTGCAAAAACTGATAATATGAGCCGTAAGAATCTGTTTGAGGATGTTAATCTCTCGGATATTGCGATGCAGTCAGCGTTACAGTTTGAACCTGTTGCCTTTGAAAAAGGTGTATCCCTTGTAACGGATATCGAAAAGGACATATATATAAAAGGTGACGCGGTGGCAATTAATCAGATTGTTCACATACTTCTCGATAATGCCGTGAAGTATGCAGGTGTCGGCGGTGAAGCCGTGCTGACTCTTAAAAAGAAAAGAGCATATCATCTGAAGCGTTTTATCGGATACGACATTTATCTTTCTGCCAAAAATACGGGAGCTCCTATCCCTGAAGAGGATATGCCGCATATTTTCGAACGCTTTTACCGTTCGGATAAGGCACGTACCTCAGGCAGCGGTTACGGACTGGGGCTTTCCATCTGCAAAAATCTTGCATCCCTTCACGGGGCGGACATAGATGTGACAAGTGATGCCGAAAACGGAACAGTTTTTACGGTTACTTTCAAAAAATAACAAAAAAAGGGAGGCAATAAGCCTCCTTTTAATTTTTGTGTATTTTTACTGTAAATGTTGTTCCTTTTCCTTCTTCGCTTTCGACCTTGATAATACTGTCGGTCAGGTTTATTATCCTCTTTACAAGGGCAAGCCCGAGCCCGTTTCCGTCTGTTGAACGGGAGGAATCGCATTGATAAAATTTATCAAAAATAAGCTCAGTCTGCCCCTCGGGAATTCCGCAGCCCGTATCGGATATTTTTACTACGGCGTATTTTTTGCCTGTTGTAAGTGTTACAGATACGGTGCCGTACTCAGGAGTGAATTTGAAGGCATTCGACAGAATATTGTTCCAGACAATGCTCATCAACTGCATATCGGACACTACCGTAACATCATCTTCAATTTCCGTTACGATATCAATATTTCTGTCTTCCCATACATTTTCAAAGCCCAGAAGGCATTCGCACAGCTGTTCACTTAGGTTGTATTCTGTCATACTTGACGGGATTTTCTGATTCTCCAGCTGATTGAGTTTCAGAATATTGGTTATAAGCTCGTTTACCTTGCCTGATGAATCCAAAATGCTTTTTGCATACTCGATTCTTTTTTCATCGGACAGATTTTCTGTCTGCAGAAGCTCTGCATAATTGCTTATGACACTTATAGGAGTTTTCAACTCGTGTGAAATGTTTGACATAAGCGAAACCTTGAGATTGTCAATGGTTGACAGCTCTGAGGCAATAATGTTTATATTCTTTACTATAGCGGAATATCTTGATGTATAAAAGCGTCTGTTCAGCTTTGAATCAAGATTTCCTTTACGTATTTTCCTCAGCACTTCGTTTATTTCATATATTGGTTTTTCAACAGTAAACATTCTCCAGAGTGTACCTAATATGCCGAATACAAGGGACATAAATACAAGATTAAAAAAAGTTCTCGGTGCAAATTCTCTGATATAATCTATAGGTAACTCATAGGCATGAAAAAAAAGCATAAATGAAACGGTTATTGCAACTCCCGAAAGAATAAAGAAACCGAAAAATGTGAGACAAAAGTTCAGTATCAGCCGTCTTATTGAGTGCTTTTTCACTCCTTGATCACCGCCTTGTAGCCAAGCCCTCTTACGGTTACAATTTCAAATGCATCGCAGTCAGCAAGCTTAGCACGGAGCTTTGTCATATATACATCAACGGTACGTGTGCCGGATTCCGTATCCGCTTCCCAGAATTCATCCATAAGCTGTGAGCGTGTAAAAGCCTTTTTCGGATATGAAAGAAGCTTATAGAGAAGGCTGAATTCCCTTGTTGTAAGAACGATTTCTTCCCCGTCAAGGTAAGCAGTATATTCATTGAGATTCATTGTGAAGTTGCCGACAGTAAGAATCTTGCTGTTATTGATTCCGGCACGGCGAAGAATTGCCCCGATTTTAAGAAGAAGCTCCTGAAGGTCAATTGGCTTTACCATATAATCGTCTATTCCTGCATTGTAGCCTCTTTCCTTGGATGCAAAATCATCCTTAGCGGTAACAAAAAGAATCGGTACGGAATCATTTATGGTTCTGACGGTTTTTGCAAACTGAAATCCGTCGGTGCCGGGCATCATAATGTCTGAAATAATAATATCAAAAACTGTTTCATACATTGCAACAAAAGCTTCGTCTGCATTGAGACAGCCGACGGTATTGTAACCGTGCTGATTAAGAAATGAACAGAAGGATTTGTTTAATGCTTTATCGTCTTCTACTATAAGGATATTGAACATAATAAGCCTCCCTAAGTATTATATACATTATGATATCATATTAATGTTAAACTTTTGTTTAGACTTACGACAGCCGAATACATTACGGTTTCGCCCGCCGCCTTATTCCGCATAGCTTCACGCTTATTTTTGAAAGGCGTCAGTCTAAGATAAAAGCCTGCCGTATGAGGGCAGGCTTTACCGATACATCAGATAGATTTGATAAGTGCGGGAAGCTTTGTGATTGCAGGTCCGATTCTGCCGATAATCTTCATAACTCCCTTGAAGCTTGATTTATCGTCATTGAGAATCATAAGAAGACCGTCTGCCATATCAACAGAGAATACACCCATACTCATAGCAATGAAGTTTCTGATGGGAATCTGTGTTGCCATAGCGGCAATCATTTTGCCGTCACCGTTGGCATCGGAGCCGAATTTTGACATCATACCTTCAATGAGGTTGCAGATTCTTCCGCCCCACTTTGTATGTCTTGCATCGTCAAGACAGCAGTAGATGTCAATGGGCTTGCTTGTGTCACGCTCAGAAGAGGGAAGAGGTCTGCCGAGAACTGCTTCAAACTGTGCGCCCTTCATAGCGGAAATGTCAGCTGTGTAGTATGCCGGAGCACTTACTGAGTAGTCGGGTATAGTGGCTGAAGATGTTGAATTCACCTTAATTGTTTTTATAAGCTTGATATCTCTTGAAGAAGCACCGATGAGAATTGCAAATTCACCGCTTTCAACCTGGAACTCTCCGGAATATACGTTGAAGAATGCAAATGCTCTCTTTTCAAGAGTTAATGTAACTTCCTTTTCTTCACCGGGCTGGAGGAATACCTTCTTGAATGCCTTGAGCTCCTTGAGAGGACGGTAAATTGTGGATTCAATATCTCCAACATAAAGCTGAGCAACCTCTGCACCTGCAACTTCACCGGTATTCTTTACCTTGAAGCTTACTGTAAGTGTGTCTGTATCGTTGATTTCCTCGGATGAAACTGTTAAATCGCTGTATTCAAAGGTTGTGTAGGAAAGACCGTAGCCGAAGGGGAAGACAACGTCCTTCTTTGCCTTATCGTAGTAACGGTAGCCGATATATACGGATTCTCTGTGCTCGCTTGTAACGGGACCTGCAGGGTAGTTTCCGTAGGTGGGATTGTCCGAGTAGGAAAGGGGATATGTTTCGCTGGTCTTTCCTGAGGGATTGACGGCACCTGTAAGGATATTGGCAACTGCACTGCCTGTAGCCTGACCTCCGAGTCTTGAGTCAAGAAGAGCCTTTACTTCACCCAGCCAGGGAAGATTTATTACGGAGCCGCCTGCAAGGACTACTGCTGTGTTTGAATTAGCTGCTGCAATTCTGCTTACGAGGGCATTATGAGAGGAGGGCATTTCAATGTTTTCTCTGTCGTAGCCTTCGCCTTCAAATTCTTCCGTGAGACCTACGAAAACAAGAGCGATATCTGCATTTTTAGCTGCATTTTCGGCTTCTGCAAAAAGCTCTTCATTTATTTCATCCTTTTTCTTGTCATAGCCCTTTGCATAAACCGTATCAACACCGAGCTTCTTTAACTCTTCGAGAGCATTGTCGAGCTTAGTGGGATTAATAACCGAGGAGCCTGCACCCTGATAACGGGGAGCAGATGCCAGCTCGCCGATAACTGCAACCTTCATTCCCTTTTTAAGAGGAAGAATACCGTCGTCATTTTTAAGGAGAACCATTGAGCCTTCTGCTACTTTTCTTGCAACCTCGTGGTGCTCGTCGAAGGTGAACTCTGCACCCTTTTCGAGTGCGGGCTTGGACTTGATAATAAGGTCAACAACGGTATCAACTCTCTTGTCAAGGTCTTCAACCTTAAGCTCACCGGAGTTAACGGCATCAATTATCTTTTTGGTGTTATATCCGCCGGAGGAAGGCATTTCAAGGTCTGTTCCGCAGAGAAGTCCGGGAATTCTGTCAACTGATGAGCCCCAGTCGGTTACAATAAGACCGTCAAAGTCCCATTCGCCTCTTAATACCTTATTCTGGAGATAGCTGTTCTGGGAAGCATATTCACCGTTGATTCTGTTATATGAGTTCATAACAGTCCAGGGGGATGCTTCCTTTACGGCGATTTCGAAGGCTGTGAGATAAAGCTCTCTTAAAGCTCTTTCGTCAACAACCTCGTCAACTATCATTCTGTATGCTTCCTGCGAGTTGCAGGCATAGTGCTTAAGTGATGTTCCCACGCCCTTTGACTGAACACCCTTAACGAGGCCTGCAGCCATTTTACCTGCAAGAACGGGATCTTCGGAGAAATACTCGAAGTTTCTGCCGCAGGTGGGTGCACGCTTGATGTTCATACCGGGGCCGAGAATTACGGATACCTTTTCCTTGAGACATTCGTCAGCAAGGGCTTTACCCATATATTCAATAAGCTCGGGGTCCCAGGAGCAGGCGGTAGCGGAAGCGGGAGGGAAGCAGGTAGCGGGTACGGAGTTTCCGAGCCCTATTCCGTCGCTTGTCTTCTTATTCTCATTCTTTTTGCGAAGACCGTGAGGACCGTCTGTGATATTGATGGAAGGAAGACCTAATTCCTTACATCCCTGAGAATGCCAGTAGTCAAGACCTGAAACAAAAGCAGCCTTCTGTTCAAGTGACATTTTGTTTACAATTTCGGGGTGCTTCATTAAAGAATTCTCCTCTCAGAAATTTTACTTAAAAATAATTATATAAAAAGCTTACCCGTAAGTCAAGCATTATAAAGAAAATAGGCTGATACCGAGGTAACAGCCTATGAAAAATCAGTTTACAAAAATATCGGTTTCGATGTATCTTATGCCCATATCGTAGAGCATTTTTGCATCCTCGAGCTCGTTTACAGTCCAGAAAGAGCAGCCGATTCCCGCATCAACTGCAAGCCCGATGGTTTCTGCGGTGTTAGCGGAAAAGTTAGGTGAGAGCCAGCACTCGGAGTTGAGAGCCTCAGCTTTTGCAATAATTTCAGGTGTGATTTCATCACAAAGATACCAGAGCTCAATGCCCGTGTTCATTTCATCAATGAATTTAAGCTGCTCGTAATCAAAGCTGATGATTATTGCCTGCTTTTCCATATTTCTTGCCTTGACTTCATCAATGATTTTATAAAGCATATCAAAGCCGTCAGCCTTAATTTCAATCTGAGGACGGGTTTCAGAGCCGACAAAAACGTCAAGATATTCGCCGAGCGTGGGGATTCTTAAATCCTTATATTTCCAGAAGTTAGCCCCCGATTTATATGTGAAGGTTTTAAGCTCTGCGAGTGTGCACTCGGAAATTTCCGCAATTTCGCAGAACATAGCATCTGTGTCGCTGTTGTGATTAAGAACCCATTCGTTATCCTTTGTAAGCTGAATGTCACATTCTGCGGTGTAATAGCCGTATTCAACAGCCTTCTCGTAAGCAGGAATTGTGTTCTGGGGAGCTTCAGCCTGAACGCCTCTGTGTGCTGTCAGGAACACGGGATCCTCCTCTGAGCCGATTCCGTTTTCTGAAAGAGAAATTACCTCCTGGGGCAGGCTGAAAAGGGAAGCGATGTGAATAAAGGGAAGAAATGTGTTGAAGAAAATGGGGACGAGAATAAGAGAAATGAATTTGTTAAGTATTGCAGTCATTGGAACTTTCCTCCGAAAAAATTGTAAATATATTGTACAGCAAACGCTCCGTGCTGTCAAATCAAATCTTTTTTAATATTTTTCAATATGTTAATTGACTTATGTGGAATGATGTGATAAACTATAAAAAAATGTTTCGGAGGATATATAATATGAAAATTCAGACAATTGAAACAAAGAATCTCTGCGAAAGCGCTAAAAACGGTGGCTGCGGCGAATGCCAGACATCCTGCCAGTCAGCTTGCAAGACCAGCTGCGGTATTGCAAATCAGCAGTGCGAAAACAAGAATCAGGACTAATTTAAGTTAAACAGATTTTGCCGCCGCCTGGCGGCATTTTTTGTGAATCGGAGAAAAATTATGGTACATTCATATAAACTCAGCGGAATGAATATTGTTCTCGATACAAATTCGGGCTCGGTCCACGTAGTTGACGATGCCTCTTTTGATATCATCAATATGTATGAAAGCAATTCCCCTGAAGAAATCACAAAGGCAATACTTGCGAAATATCACGATAATCCTGAGGTAACTGCAGAAGAAATTGCCGACTGTCTCACACAGATAGGTGAGCTTAAGAAGGCAGGTAAGCTCTTTACCGAGGACACCTTCAAGCCAATTGCAGGTGAACTTAAAAAGAGAACCTCCGGGGTTGTGAAGGCATTATGTCTTCACATTGCACACACCTGCAATCTTAATTGTTCCTACTGCTTTGCAAGTCAGGGAAAATATCACGGTGACAGAGCAATAATGAGCTTTGAGGAGGGAAAGCGTGCCCTTGATTTTCTTGTTGAAAATTCGGGAACAAGAAGAAATCTTGAAGTAGACTTTTTCGGCGGTGAGCCTCTTATGAACTTCACCGTTGTAAAGCAGCTTGTGGAATATGCAAGAAGCATTGAAAAGGAAAAGGGAAAGAATTTCCGCTTTACTCTTACCACAAACGGTATGCTGATTGACGACGATGTTATTGAGTTTTCCAACCGTGAAATGAGCAATGTTGTCTTGAGTCTTGACGGCAGAAAAGAGGTTCACGACCGTTTCCGTGTTGACTATCAGGGCAGAGGCTCCTGGGAGCAGATTGTTCCGAAATTTCAGAAATTTGTCAAGGCAAGAGGTAACAGAAATTACTATATGAGGGGTACGTTTACACACGCTAACCCCGACTTCCTTGAAGACATAAAGACTATGCTTGATCTGGGCTTTACGGAGCTCAGTATGGAGCCTGTTGTCTGTGCTTCCGATGACCCATCGGCTCTTACAGAAGAAGATAAGACTGTCGTAATGAAGCAGTATGAGGACCTGGCTGAGCTTATGCTTAAACGTCACAGAGAGGGAAATCCCTTTACATTCTACCATTATATGATAGACCTCAAGGGCGGTCCCTGTATCTATAAGAGAGTATCCGGCTGCGGCTCGGGAACGGAATATATGGCAGTTACTCCCTGGGGGGACCTTTATCCCTGCCATCAGTTCGTAGGTGAGGAAAAATTCCGTTTAGGCAGTGTTTTTGAGGGTGTTACAAACACGGAGATTCAGGATGAATTTATGTCCTGCAACGTATATACAAGACCCGAATGTGCCGACTGCTGGGCAAAGCTTTACTGCTCCGGCGGATGTGCCGCAAACGCATATCACGCAACGGGCTCTGTAAAGGGTGTATATTCCTACGGCTGCGACCTTTTCAGAAAAAGAATGGAATGTGCAATTATGCTTGAAGCTGCAAAGTCCCTGGAAGGCAACGGATAATGAATACTCCCGTATATGATTTTATTGAAAATTACATAAAATCCCGTACTGTAAGACTTCACGTTCCGGGACATAAGGGTAATGAAAATCCCTATGACATTACCGAAATTGAGGGTGCCGATGTTCTGTATCACGAGGACGGCATTCTCGGGGAAAGTCAGAGAAATGCTTCACTTATTTTCGGTACTGCAAAAACCGTTTATTCGGCAGAAGGCTCTTCGCTTGGTATAAGAGGAATGCTGGCATTAATAAAGATGTATGCCGAAAAAAACGGAAGGCGTCCCATTGTGGCGGCAGGAAGAAATGCCCACAAGGTTTTTATGACCGCATCTGCACTTCTCGGTATTGATGTTAAATGGATTTATCCCGAAAATGCCGAAAGTGTTGTGTCTGCTGAAATTACACCCGAAAAACTCAGAAAATTTCTGAAATCCTCAGAAGAAAAGCCCACAGCTGTCTATATCACAAGCCCCGATTATATCGGAAATACCGCTGACATAGGAGGTATTTCGGCTGTCTGCCGTGAAGAGGGTGTGCTTTTAGCAGTTGACAATGCCCACGGGGCATATCTTAAGTTTCTTAGTGAAGACCGCCACCCCATAACCCTCGGTGCCGATATGTGCTGTGATTCTGCCCATAAGACCCTTCCCGTGCTGACGGGAGGCGGATATCTTCATATATCAAAAAATGCGCCTGACGGTCTTTCCGATAACGCAGAAAGGGCAATGTCGCTTTTTGCATCAACAAGCCCTTCGTATCTTATTCTTTCTTCCCTTGACAGAGCGAATAAGACTCTCTGTGAGGGGTACGGGGATAAGATAATGGAGACGGCAGAAAGAATAAGCGCTATTAAAAAGAGGCTTTCTGAAAACGGCTACGTGCTTACGGGAAATGAACCTCTGAAAATTACTCTTTGCACAAAGGAATACGGATATAAGGGAACGGATTTTGCCGGTATTCTCAGAAAAAACGGAATTGAAATTGAGTTCTCTGACCCCGATTTCGTTGTTATGATGATAACCCCCGAAAACGGTGAAAAAGACCTTGAATATCTTGAAAAAGTTCTGCTTTCCGTACCGAAAAAGGCAATAATTGATGAAAAGATGCCCGGCGTTTTTCCCTGCGAGCAGGCTTTAAGTATCCGCGAAGCTCTTTTTAAGCCTTCCGAAAAAATTCACGTAAATGAGGCTCAGGGAAGAATACTTGCTTCCCCCTCAGTCAGCTGTCCGCCTGCAATTCCCGTTGCAATATGCGCAGAGAGACTGACGGAAAATGCCGTAAAATGCTTTAAGTATTACGGTATTTATGAAATTGATGTTATAACGGAGTAAAATATGGTAAAGCATATTATTTTATGGAATCTTAATGATGAAATTTCCCCCGAGGAAAAGGAAAATATAAAGCAGGGCATCAAGGAAGGGCTTGAAGGTCTCAGCGGAAGGATTGAAGGACTTGTTGATATAAAGGTCAACACGGAAGGTCTTGCAACATCTACTGCAGATTTGATGCTCGACAGTACCTTCCTTAGTGAAGATGCTCTTAAATTCTATGCTTCCAACCCCCTTCATCAGGAGGTTGCAAATACAAAGGTGAGCCCATTTACAAAGCAGAGAAGCTGTCTTGATTTTGAGATATAAAAGCTGACGGTTCGGAAAAATCCGAACCGCCTTTTTTGTTTTATCTTGTTTTGTAAAAAACAGCCTTATGAACTATGTCGGACATATAAAGGTTTTCTGAGGAGTTTTCGGCATCAAATACGTAATTTCCGAAATTGTCTTCTTTGAATTTATAAACCTGACCATCATTGGTTGTCAGCACTAATTTTGCTCCGTCAAGGCGATATGTCCCATAACCCAAATAACTGCTTAGCGGATGAAAAACAAACATAAATGTGCCGTCCTCATAGAGCTTAAAGTTTGGTTTTATAAGCTGTTCTGCTGATTCAATATAGGTAAAGGTTGATAAACAATTCTTACCCCCGTCGTCATAAGAAGGAATTTCACCGTAAACAAAGGCTTCTGCACGATTCACATCCTGAACGTCACTTTTTGCTATTTCAAAAACGTTTATACAGCCTGTGATTTCATCCGTACCGCTGTCCGAGCTTTCGTGTTCATTGATGCAGAGTGTAAGAATGCCTTCAGAGACATTTGCATACCCCAGTGACAGATAATTTGCCGTATTTGATTTAGTGCAGTAGGCTATGAAAAGAACGTAGTGCTTGAAAAAATCTGCGTATTGCGTATTGTATAATTCGCACAGCTCCTGGAAGGTAGGATACCAGTCATTATAAGTATCATCGAACAGCATTTTATCATCAAAGTAATCCCTGAATCTCATTAGCTCATCATAGCTGTCAATTCTTATGACGGGCAGATACTGAATCCTGTTATAAACAGGGGGCAAATAACAGCCGTAGTCAATAAAGCTGTTGTAATTGTCTCCCGTTTTGTCAACTGCAAAGCTTCTGACTGAGCAGGAGAGAGTCCTGATAACGGGATCCTGTTCGTGCGTTTGTATCCATTCTTCAACATTACCGTTTCTTATATCAAGGCTTATTCCCGCAGCACCGTTTCCCGGAGTGTTAATTAATACCGACCTTGGTTTTTCTGCAGGATTTCCGAGTATTGTAACAAAAAATCTGTCATCAATTCTGAAGCTTCTTGTAATGTCCTCGCCGACATAGCTTGTTAAAAGCTCATTGTAAGCAAAGCCGTCAAAGTCCGACCAGGTAAGCTCGTCACCTTTTTTTGACAGTCTGATAACATCCTCAATGGTCAGTTGTTTTGCCGTTACTATTGCTGAGGGGTCTGAGGTTCCTCCGATATTGCTTGTTGAAGTAAGACTGAAAATCACCTGCGTTTTATATGGACCTGACCAGTTATCATAGATGGTATTTGGAATTGCAAAGGTTGTTGTTATTCTGTAGGTTCCGCTTCGTGATATATCAAGATTCAATAAGCTGTGTCTATGGGGTACTGTAGTATCCGGTTTCAGAAGATATGCCAAGGCATCCCATACAGCATCCTTAGGGGTGATGTCAAGGTAGCCTGTTCCGTCATCGAATTCTACCTTGATTACTTCGCCGAAGTTTATTAATCTGTCCGTTTCATTATGCCAATCGAGATTAAAAGAAACTGTGCCGTTTTTGTCGGTAGTTACGCTGTCAAGTGTAATGTATACACCCTCGTATTCGGTAATGAATGACATATTGTCTGTTGCGGCTATTTTTGTTGTAGTGATTGTTGTGTTGTCGGCACTGTCTATTAAGCTTCCGTGTATGCTTTCAAAACTGAATCCGCAGTCGGCTTTGTAATTTCTTCCGTCTTCAAGCGAAAAGTTCGTTGAAATACGATAGGTGCCGTTACGGCTCATATCAAGTCCCGCAACACTATAGGTGTGTGGGATAGTCGTGTCGGGTTTCAGAAGGTATGCAATTGTGATCCACACGGTATCCTTCGGTGTAATGTCAATATATTCAGTTCCGTCTACATATTCTATCTTGAAAATCTCTCCGAAGCTGACCGGCTTGTCTGTTTCGTTATGCCAATTGACATTAAATGAAACGATTCCGTTATTATTTGATATACTGTCGAGAGTGATATAAATACCTGAATATCCTGTAAATACCGTAACTTCTTCCGGGTCAATTATAATTGTTCTGTCTGTAGCATCAAGAAAGAAATCCTTGAATACTTCAGGATTTTTAATACTGTAGACCGTTGATGTCGGAATTGGTGTTACGGAAGAATCTGTACTGTTATCTGTGACTTTGTTCAGATATATGTTATCCATCACAGTAAGCAGTGAAAATTCATTGTCAATACAAATTAAAAATCTGTCGTTAATTTCAATTTTATAAGCATAGTCATAATAAACTTCACCGGCTTTGTCGAGTTTAACTTTTTTCAGCCCTCTAAGTTCCTCTGTCGGGTCTTCGGTTGTATAGACAGTATTTTCTCCCGTGAAGAACTGCAGCTTTGTGACATCTTTGAATATAGTCCCATATCCCGGAACATCGTTGATTCTTGTGGTGCCGGGGTTTGTCATAAAGCAGGCAGAGAGAATTATGCTTACAATAAGAGCTGAAATAATAATCCAGAACGTAGGCTTTTTGTAGCTCAGAATATTTTTGATTCTCTGCTTTACTCCCGTTTCACCGAATGCAAGAGGGCAGGCGGTAACAAGCTTTTTTGGTACAGAGCAGTTTATAAGTGCCTCTGAATAGCTCTTTTTAAGCTCTGCTCCGCCGTTTTTTAGAACCTTTTCATCACAGGCGGCTTCAATGTCACGGCAAAGGAAAATGTAGGCGAGCCACATAAGGGGATTGAACCAATAAAACGAGAGTATCAGAAAACCTAAAGGCTTCCACAGATGATCAAGACGTTTAATATGTGCTTTTTCGTGGGCAATTATATGATTTCTGTCACTATCTGAAACCTGTGACGGAATGTATATTTTGGGCTTTATTATTCCCAAAATGAATGGAGAAGCGACAGCATCGCAAATATATGTGCCGTCAGCATTTTTTATGCTTTCTCTTGTTTTTCTTCTGAGAAGAAGATAGCTTACAAGGGTATATATGAGCATTGCGGCAATGCCCGTTATCCATAAAACGGAAGCTATGAAGGAAACAACCTGCAGGGGATTTACGCTGTAAGATGGCTCCGGGGTAAAGCTTTCCGAGATTATAGGATTTATAACGCTGTTAAATGCAGGGATTCCGCTTGAAATCTGCGGATTTTTCGACATTGCAATATCGGGCGGTATTGTCTGAGCTGACGGAATAAGACTTAAAATGCTTTCAAAGGAAAAGGGGAGAATAAGACGAAGACCTACAAGCCCCCACAGAGCACAGTTAATCCACTTCGGTATTTTTCTGAATATCGCTCTTAAAAGCATAAGAGCAACAACGAAATATGAAGCGGTTATGCTCATATTGAGAATTTTAATGAATAAATCTTCCATTTTCAATCCTCCTTATAATCGCTTACCATTCTGCGAAGCTCATTGATTTCAGCTTCGGAAAGCTTTTTTCTTTTTGTGAATGCCGCAAGAAAGGCAGGGAGGGAGCCGCCGAAGTTTTCCTCTACAAACTGCTCGCTTTGCAAAGAATTGAAATCCTGCTTTGAAATAAGAGATGTGACCGTGCCCTTTTCATTTCTGAAAAGCCCCTTTTCGCAAAGACGGCGAAGGACTGTAAAGGTAGTGGACTTTTTCCATCCGAGGGAGCTTTCCGCCATTTTTACCACGTCGCCTGAGGTTACGGGCTCGTATTCCCCTATAATATCTGCAAATCTGCTTTCTACTGCACCTAACTGAATGTCTGCCATAATTATCACTCCTGGTTTACATATTGTAGACTACAATGTTAGTTTACAACTTGTAAACCGATTTGTCAACAGGGAAAATAAAAAATCCAAAAAAATTCGGGACCGATGAACGGTCCCGTAAAGTAATTATTTTGCAAAAAGATTTTTGAGTGAGTTAAAGAGTGCTTTGAAGAATCTTACAAATTTATTAATGAAATCTGTAAAGGGATTATTCTTTGCAGGTTCCTCTTCTTTAACAGGTGTTATTGTATCGTTTTCAGCATTATACTGTAAATACTGAGGATAGTTTTCATCGCTGAAAACAGTCATTTCACCGTGAGAATTAATAAACGCCCTGATAAGCTTATCAATTGAAGGGGGGAAGGGGTCGTGGGAAATATCCTTGATAAACCAGGTCTTGTCAGGGAAAAGACAGGTTGAAGCATCAATCATCTTATCGGGTGAGAGATACTTTGTATCCTTAAGACCGTTTATATATTCCTCTGAAAGAGTTTCGCCGTAGGGTGCGCTTGTTGCATAGTAGGATACATGGTAAACGTCAGATACCATATCGGTCTGCTGAGAAGCATTTTCATAGAAGGGGTAAGAGGGGATGTTGTACTTTACGAGAACACCGATTGAAACTCCGTCATTTTCAAGCTTCTTCATAGTTTCGGGAAGCTTTTCCATTACGTTATAATACCAATCGTCTGTCTTAGCGATAAAGCCCTCGTATTCTTCTTCTCTTCCTGAGAAAACAAACTTTCTTGCATCCTCATAATATTCTTTGCCGACCATTGACCAGAAGGAGGGGAAGGAGCCGAAGGTACCGAGAAGAAGACGGGGAATGAGATTATCGCCTACATTTTCGAGAAGCTTATTTACAAGTCCCGTACCGATTCCCAGCATCTTAATTTCCTGTAAAACACCTACAAGAGCGGAGATAAGCTCAGCAGTAGCGGGGTCCTCAATAAGATCCTCGTGGGAAAGATAGTAGTCAAGGAATAAATCAAGCTGCTCGTCATCAAGAGAAACCTGACCTGACCAGATGGCACCTAAAATATCAAGACCGAGGTTTGAGGGCTCATACATTACAATGGTATCAACGCTTTCTACAGCGTGGTCATAATACTCAGTAAAGTATGCGCTTATCATATTTGCACCCATACATCTGCCGATAAGAACTACCTTATCCTTGCCGGTAAGAGTCTTTACGCGGTCAATGTGAGCCTTGAGCTGATGGCAGACATCCATGGGGGAAAGACGCCAGTCATATACAAAATGATAATCCCAGAAGCCGTAATTGCCGGACTTTGCGGCATAGTATCTTGATGCGGATTCCTTTTCAACGCCTGAACCGTTAGATGCTTCGCCGTTTTTGTCAAGAACAATCTTTTCAAAAAGAGGCACAACGGTATTTGCAAGCTCATCGCAGTAAGCGGTATAGTCGTCTCTTACTACACCGAGAGCAAGCTCCTTAAGGCAGGGAGCAAGAGCTTCCTTTACGACAGCACCGACATCAACGCCGATTTTCCATATACGGTTATCCTGTGAGGGATTGTTTTTATCTGCATAAAGGGGATTTCTTGTACCGGGAATATAAATAATGGGGTACTCTTCTTTCTCGGCAGCACTTACTGCAGGAACGAAAACAGAAAATACCATTAAAAGGGATAAAACTAATGCTAATGCTTTTCTTAATTTCATATGCATACTCCTTTAAGTTTTATGAATGTATTATAACATAAATGTGAACCGTTTGTAAAGTTCCTGAAAAGAAAATATACAACAAAAGGAAAAAATGTGTATGAATTTCGGAGAAGAATGACGGTTGAGCGGTGTTTCGGAAGCTATTTTATTTGACAAAGCTTGAAATAAAGATTTCGAGACCTATGAAAATGAGAATTGCACCGCCGAAGATTCCGGCTTTTCCCGAAAGCTTTGTGCCCGCTTTTTTTCCTATAATAATGCCGCCGAAGCATATAAAGAATGTAACAATACCTATAAGTATGCAGGAGAGAAGTGCCTCGGTAAAATTGTATTCAGCAATGGTAAAGCCCACGGAAAGAGCATCTATTGATGTTGCGACACCCTGAACGAGAAGTCCTGTTATGCCGATAGCAGGCTTTTCTTCGCAGGAGCAATCCTTATTCTTTATGCCCTCATAAAGCATCTTGCCGCCGATGATTCCGAGAAGAATGAGTGCAATCCAGGGAATAAGAGCCGAAAATGCTTCAAACTTCTGAGCTACGGTGGAAACACATATCCAGCCTATAAGGGGCATCAGAGCCTGAAATACAGAGAAAATACCTGCTGTTCCGAGTATTTTGCCTCTTTTCATACAAGGCTCGTTAAGACCGTTTGCAAGGGACACGGAAAATGCATCCATTGCAAGACCGATACCGAGCAGTATGCTGTTGAAGAAAAAAGAAAAGCCGAGATTCATAAAAAAGCACTCCTTTGACCTGTGGTATTTTACCATAGCATAGGAGTGCTTGTCAATTGAAAAAGGACGAATCAGGTGTTTACGGTCTCTTTGACTTTATCCGACCGTTTTTGAGGCAAATCGTCTTTCAGGTGTCTTATTTCTTCAGGAAGACCGTGCTTGACGTTGTGTGCCTCCTTGAAATTAAGACCGCCTGTGTAGGTGTCAGGGAAGTAGCCTTCTTTTGCAAGGGCTTCTCTTTGCTTGAGAACATCCATAGCATAAAGATGCTGTTTGTTGTTGTAGTCCCAGAAGAAATAAGGAATCATCATAAGCGCGTGTCCTACGAGGTCAAAAACAAGAGGTACAACAAGAATACCTGCTCTGGAATCATCAATAAAGAGAACATCCCAGTTGCTGTTAAAGCCTTCTTTGAGAATAAGAACGGGGATAATGAGACCTACCAGTGTTGTAATGGGGGAGATAAACCAGCTGAAAACACCGGAGAAGCTTGCCAGTCTTTCACCGGACAGATACATCTGGTAGTCCTGAAGACGCACGCTCATATCACTCTTGGCAATGTTTACAACTTCAACAAGGAAGCCTCTCAGCCAAAGGGAACCGTACATGAGCCATCCGCAGAGAATTATATTGTCGCCGAGGTAAAGAATTGCAAGAATGTTTATGCCTGCACTCAGCACTTCAACCAGCTGTTTGAAAAGATTCAGGGTTTTGTAGGAAAACCTTTTCATAATCATCGGAGCTACAAAAGTCGGGAGCGTGCCCCTGAAGGTGAAAAGCAAAGTAATCAGCGAATATTCAAGACCGCTGAGTCTCATTGTGTAGAAATAAATAACAGTTGTGAGGCTCAGCATACCGTTACCCAGGGAGTCTATAAGTGAGGTTGCGGTATTAAGCCAATGATATTTGTTCCTGATTACGCTGAATATGCCGTACCAGAAGGAGATATTTTGTTTTTTCTCAATTGCAGGCTGAGGAATTCTCTCCTTGATGTTTCTTGCGAAATAAAGTGTCAGAAGAGCACAGGGAATAAAGGTTCCGGGAACTACCCAGCGGTAGAAGTTAATGTCGTTGAATTCACCGAGCAAGGGGAGAATGAGAACAAAAACAGAGTTGAGCAGATGGCTTATTTTTACGGGATAAGTACGCACCCACAGTCTTTCCTGAGGATTGGGACTGATGGTTTCCGTACACGACTGTGTTGTAGTTGAAAAATCATACATACTGAAGAGACTGAAAAGCAGATATGCAATCCAGAATCTTTCGTTTACATCGGGAATATTGTATACGGGAAGCCAACCGATAAGAATGATCAGTATGCTCTTCTGAATAACACTTGCATAGAGATTGAACTTATATCTTCCGTATTTCGGCACAAGCTTCTTTCTCCAGAAAATATTTCTTGCACCGCCGAAGCCGTTAACAAAAAGCTGAACGCCTATAAGCTTCAGAAAGCTTCGTGCATTGATTCCCGTGAGTCCGTTCAGCATTTCCTTGAGAGCATTTCCGTCGGGAATAAATGCTGTAATATCAGTAAGCAGGAGAATCAGTCCTAAGCCTACGGCTGCAAAATATATGGTGTATACTGTTTTTTCGGTTTTCTTTGTCATAAATCCGAGATTATCGGTTACTATCCATCCGACAATACTCCAGAGATAGCTGAGGGGTATGCCGATAAGACCTACTATGGAAAAAGCTATATATGGCAGGTCATAGTGATACATTATCAGGAAACAGCCTGCTCCGAAGCCTATGTATCCGAGAGGAGACTGGGCGGCATAATTGAAGCTTACGCCGAGGAATATATCAAGGTATTCCTTAAAGGAAACATAATTTCCCTTTGATCTGTCCGGCTCGTGCCAATGAGCTCTGACGTCGGCTATAAAATCCTTGGCCTTTGACATATCACTTCACCTCTCTTTCTTCATTATAGGAAACACCGATGGGACGCATAACAATCTTCCGTTTTTCGGGAAGCCAGGCAGAGCCAAGGTCAATATCCTTTGCTTTTTCCTCAGAGCATTCCATTCTTACAACTTCTACGCCTGAGCAGTCATAAAAAGCGTGATGTCCGATTGAAGATACGGAAGTCGGTATGAAAATATCCTTAATCGAGGTACAGGAAGAAAATGCATCGGAACCGATATTTACAACTGAATCGGGTATATCAAGCTCCTGAAGATTTTTGCACTTAAAGAATGCAAGGGACTCAATATCCGTAATTATTTCATTGAATACTATATGTCTCAGATCATAGCATTCAGCGAAGCAAAGCTCATTGATTACCGTTACCGTCTCAGGAATTGTAACTGTTGAGAAGTTCTCTTCGGTGTCAGACTGCAGACGGTTTTTGTTTGTGGTGACAGAGGGTATCTCTGCATAAAGCTTATTAAGTACCTCAAAATAAGCATCCGTTTCATCAGGACTCAGAGGTGCTTTTGCACCAAGACCCAGAGATGCAAGATATTCCTGATTCTTCGGAGGGCACATCATAATTTCAACCGGGACTCCGTTTTCGGTTCTGTAAAGAATGCCGTCGATTGAGGTATAGCTTTTGTTATTTTCATCAACAAAAAATGCTTTCAGGTTTTTGCAGGTATAAAATGCCTTGGGGTCTATCATATCAATGTCAGCGGAAATATAAATGAAGCTTAAGGATTCATTGCAGTTTACCGCATACTTTCTGATTTCGCTGACTCGCTTTGTTTTATCCGGTACGTCGTTTTCATCGCATACAAAATCCAGAACAAGCACCTGTCTGTTATCGCCGTGATACTCAGTCAGACAGTATGCCGGTTCGCCGTTTTCAAAAGAGCCGTTTTCCTCGAAAGTGTAAACAGGCTTGGAAACTGTTCTGAAGCTGAAATACATCGAAAGACTAATAAAGAAGACCAGAACAATGATAAATGCTGCTTTTTTCAGAGCAATCTTGCCGAGGATTCCTTTGTCAGGGTCATCCTTAATCAGCAAATCGGGTCTTTTTGCAAACATAGGGTCATAAAGTAACTCTTGTTGGCTTATTGGTGTTTTTCCGGTGTCCATTGCTTTACCTCCTGAAATTGATTTGTTATATACATTATATAAAAATTGTATATAATTTTCAAGCAAAAAGTTAAAATACTGTAAAATATGACTAAACTGTAAATTCTTTCGGCTGATTAACGGATATTAAGAGTGTTTGTTTGGCATTTTTACTATGATAAAGCGGTAAATTTTTGTAAAAATAACAACATATCGGGTATTGACAAAAAAAATTCACGGTGATATTATGAATCATATATTAAACCGATGAAGCGGAAGTAAAGGTAAAAAAGGACTGAAAAGAGAGCCTGCGGCGGTGTGATGCAGGTCAGACACCCTTTATCAAATGGGCCGCTGAGGGTGCAGTCAAATGTGAAAAGTCACAGAGTATTCTGCAACGTATGGGACACGTCAGTTCCCGGGGATATGTCGGTATCCTTCAAAGTGCACGTTTTACGTGAATCAAGGTGGCACCGCGGATAAGATTATTCGTCCTTGACAGAAATATCTGTCGGGGATTTTTATTTTTGGGGATGTTTTTATGCTTTTGACAAAACGATGGCGAGGCTGAAGTTAATCGGGTAGAGAAAATTTAATAAAGGTAGAAAAAAATGAAAAAGAATACAAAATCTCTTGTTTCGGCAGCATTGTTTGCCGCACTTGTGTGCGTTGCGACAATGATTGTAAAAATACCTTCGCCGCTTAAAGGTTACATCAATTTAGGTGACTGTATGGTTCTTCTTGCGGGCTGGATTCTTCCTCCTGTATTTTCGTTCCCGGCTGCAGGCATCGGTTCTGCTCTTGCGGACGTTTTTTCGGGGTATTTCGTTTATGCTCCCGTAACATTTGTAATAAAAGGATTGGTTGCTCTTGCAGCTTTCTTTCTTTTTAAGCTTCTTTCAAAGAAGACTAGGGCAGAGATTGCCGCAATTGTTTCGGGTTTTGCAGCAGAAGCAGTTATGGTTGCGGGATACTACGTTTTTGAAGGCTTTATGTACGGCTTCGGTGCTTCTGCCGTAAACATACTTCCCAATGTGATTCAGGGGGCTGTGGGAATTATTCTCGGAACAGTTCTTCTGAAGATTTTCAGTAAAACAAGAATAAGTTTATAAAAGGAGATATAATAATGGAACTTAACAATGTAAATTTTGATACCTATTTTAATAATTATCCCGACAATGACGGCTATTTCGGAAAATACGGCGGTGTTTTCGTTGAAGAAAAGCTTGTTAAAGCTATGGCTGAAATCACTCAGGCATATTTTTCAATCTGCCAGTCAAGAAAGTTCATTGCAGAGCTCAGAAGAATCAGAAAGGAATTTCAGGGAAGACCCACACCCGTAACACATCTTGAAAGGCTTTCCGATTCCTTAGGCGGTAAGGTTCAGCTTTATGCAAAGCGTGAGGACCTTAACCACTCGGGTGCACATAAGCTCAATCATTGTATGGGTGAAGCTCTTCTTGCAAAGTATATGGGCAAGAAGAAGGTTATTGCCGAGACCGGTGCCGGTCAGCACGGTGTTGCACTTGCTACTGCTGCCGCTTATTTCGGACTTGAGTGTGACATCTATATGGGTGCCGTTGATATAAAAAAGCAGGCTCCCAATGTTGCAAGAATGAAGATACTCGGTGCTAATGTAATTGAAGTAACTCACGGACTTCAGACCCTCAAAGAGGCAGTTGACGCGGCTTTTGATGCATACAGCAAGGAATATGAAACTGCAATTTACTGCATAGGCTCTGTTCTCGGCCCTCATCCTTTCCCTATGATGGTAAGAGATTTTCAGAGTGTAATAGGAATTGAAGCAAGAGAACAGTTTATTGAAATGACGGGACACCTTCCCTCGGCAATTGTTGCCTGTGTTGGCGGCGGCTCCAATGCTGCAGGTCTTTTCTCGGGCTTCCTTAACGACCCTGTTGACATTTACGGAATTGAGCCTCTCGGCAGAGGCGAGAAGCTCGGCGACCACGCGGCCTCTCTTAAATACGGCACAGAGGGTATTATGCACGGCTTCAACAGTATAATGCTTAAGGATGAAAAGGGTGAGCCTGCTCCCGTTTACTCCGTTGCAAGCGGTCTTGACTATCCTTCATCCGGTCCTGAACACGCATTCTTACAGGAAATCGGACGTGTTAAGTATGATGTCATTGATGATAACGAATCAATTGATGCATTCTTCAAGCTTTCCCGCCTTGAGGGTATTATTCCTGCAATTGAAAGCTCTCACGCTGTGGCATACGGTATGAAGCTTGCAAAGACTATGGAACACGGCTCAGTTCTTATCAATCTTTCGGGACGCGGAGATAAAGATATGGACTATGTGCTTGAGAATTTCGGATTAAGATAAAGATTAAAATGTGAATATCAGTAAAAGCCTGCCGCAGACAATGTGACAGGCTTTTTTGTGACTCTTATATATTATTGACAATATTTGCCTCATAGTGTATTATCTACTTAATGATATACTATGGGGGAGTTTTTTATGCTGTGGCCGTTTATAAGAGTATTTGTTTCAATGTTTTTGTCGCTTGAAATGATGTTTTCGGGAATTTTTGCAGGGGTACTTGTTAAACCCTATGAAATGCCTGAAACGGAGACAGGGGAGTACACACAGTATGTTGACCCGTTTATAGGTACGGGCGGTACACCATGGACTGCAGGAATGCTAAGCCCTGCTGCTACCGTTCCCTTCGGCTCTGTGAGACTCGGTCCCGATACCTCCTTTATCGGAGGAGCTTACATTGTAAAGACCAATACATCGGGGTATTATTACGAGCACGGGCATATCAAGGGCTTCAGCCATTCGAGACTTTCCGGAACGGGTGCTGAGGATTATCAGATGTTCAGGGTAACTCCTGCTATAGGAAATGCTTCTGCCGGAGTGATGGCATACTCACACCTTTATGAATCGGCTGTTCCCGGCTATTATAGTGTATATCTTCCTTCAATTGACTGCTTTGCAGAGTTTACTGCCGATATACACACGGGTATTCACAGATATACCTTCGGAAAATCAGCAGATGCCCGTCTTTTTATTGATGTTACAAGTACAGCAGGCAATTACGGTGCCTACAGCGGTGACGTCAGAGTTGAAAACGGTGTGATTTCAGGCTCAGCGGTACTCAGCGCTGCTTTCTCTTCACGTTATGAGGGGCTTCCCGTTTATTTTGCCGCTGTTCCCGATAAGGAAATAGTGAGCTATGAAATAACGGGAAATGCAGATGATCTCGGAATCGACATTAATTTCGGTGACATAAAGGGTCAGCCTCTTGAAATGAAGGTCGGAATAAGCTTTGTAAGTGTTGAAAACGCTATGGAGAATCTTGAAGCGGAAGCAGGCTCTCTTTCTTTTGACGATGTAAGAAGAAATGCTCTCGCTGACTGGGAAGAGGCTCTTTCGGTAATTGATATGGAATCCGAAGACGAGGAAATCAGAAAGGTTTTCTATACAGCTCTTTATCACAGTATGATAATGCCCACAAATTTTACGGATGTAAACGGTGAATATTTAGGCTTTGATAAGGAAGTGCATACTGCGGACGGCTTTACCTACAGAACTGACCTTTCATTATGGGATACCTGCCGTACAACACATTCTCTCTATACTCTCATAGAGCCTGAAATTCAGTACGATTGTCTGAATTCACTTGTTGAAATGGCAAAGGTCGGCGGTGCGATTCCCCGTTGGGCTATGGGTGCCGGTTTTGCAGGCTCAATGCTGGGTGACCCTGCAAATATTGTTATAACCGAAAGCTATCTTAAGGGCTTTACGGATTTTGATGTTGAGACTGCTTACTATTATATGAAGCATTCCTCCGAGGTTAAGGATACCAAGGTAGGAAGAGACTATGTTAATCTTTATAATCAGTACGGCTACGTGCCTGATGATCTTGCACCTGCTGATGAATCCGTTGCAAGAACTATAGAATATTCCTGGGAAGACGGTGCGATTGCCGCTCTTGCTGAGGCTCTTGGGTACGAAGAGGATGCACAGAAGTACTACGCTAAATCAATGTACTATAAGAACACCTTCAATCCCCAAACAAAGTATTTCCAGGCAAGAAATTCCGACGGAACTTATGTGTGGAATTTCAGTCCTTATATCACAAGCTTTTATGATGCAGTTATGATTGAGAAGTTTGCTGACTGCTACTGCGAGGGCAGCGCAAGACAGTGGAGATGGAATGCTCTTCAGGATATTGACGGTATGATTGAGCTTTTCGGAAGTGAAGAATATTTCGTTTCAGAGCTCGAAGACTTTATGGAGGATGCTTCTCTCAACCGTGCGGCTATTGACCCCGGACATGGCTTCTGGGTAGGAAATCAGCACGATATTCACACTCCTTACCTTTTCAGCAATGCCGGAAGACCTGACCTCACACAGAAGTGGGTACGCTGGACACTTGAGAACCGTTTCAGCTCGGACATTAACGGTCTTGACGGCAACGACGACGGCGGAACACTAAGCGCTTGGTATGTATTTTCGGCACTCGGCTTCTATCCTCTTGCAGGTACTGATAAGTATTGGATAGGCTCTCCCAATGTGGATTTTGCAACTGTTAACCTCGGAAACGGAAAGACGCTTGAGATTGAGGCTGTAAACCAGAGTGCTGAAAACGTTTACGTTAAGTCTGTAACCTTAAACGGCACTCAGCTTACATATACTTATGTAACTCACGCTCAGCTTCTTGAAGGCGGAAAGCTTGTCTTCACAATGAGTAACACAGCTGAATAAATAATTAAAGGACGGCTTAAAACCGTCCTTTTTTATTGCTCAATTATCTGTCTGCTGTCTTTCCATTCTTTTTAAGCTTATAAAGCAGTAGATGTCGTTTAACAGAAAAACTGCAAAGCATACGGCAACAGAAATATAAGCTCTGTACCTCATAGAGGCATATACCCACAGTACAATAAGAACCATATCGTTAAAGGCATAAAAAAGAGAAAGAAGCGGGTCTCTTCTGAAGGTAAGATATGCTGCTGCAAAGCTTGTTGCAACGGATACTGTACTTACAATAAGATTTTCTGTGCCGAGCTTTTTGAGAATAAAATAGAAGGCAACAGTAACGGCACAGGCAAGAAAAAACAGGAAGACAGCTTCCTTTCTCTTAATCCTGTTTACCTCTACACGGCTTTTGTTTCCCTTATAGGGGTGGCGAAGCCAGGATACAAGGGAAAATACAGCCATAGGAAGCGTCATACAGAAATAGGTTATCATTTCACCGTAATATGAAAAAGAATAGGAAATTATCGTATAAATTACGCTGAAAGCTATCATCAGCACCTGACCGAAGGGATTGCCTTTTGCACAGAAAATCAGAGAGTTCACACCGATGAGAGAGGCTGTCAGAGAGAGCAGGGAATCCGATGAAAACAGTATATATGAAGCTATAATTGTTGTTACCGAAAAGCCCCAGAGAAGAAGCTCGCTTCTGCTGAAATATGATGTAATCTTTTTAAGCATCTGTATTCTCCTTACAACAAAAAAGCATCCGAATACACATCTTCTGAGACCTAACGATGTGTAAACGAATGCTGAACATTCCTACCCGGTGGCAGTAACGGTATTTTAGCATATTGGAAATGAGTTGTCAATTATTGCTTATTGAAGATTTGTCTTTTCCGTTTTCTTTACTGCAAGCTCATTGGCAGCGTATGCACCTGCACAGACCGCAAGGAGCACAAAGGGTGTAATCTTAAATGTGATTTCCGTTGCGGCAAAGCCGTAAAGAAGCTGAATAAAGAAGCCTATAGCATAAGCACCGCCCATGTGATATCCCGTAAGGTCCGCCGAATACTTTTTGCCGAAGCGGTCGGGAACGGTGTGCAGGATTGTGGGAAAAACGGGACCGAAGCCGATACCGATAAGAAGAAAGCCCAAAAGAGAGATTTTTCCGAGAGGCAGAGCGAATACGCCGATACCCAGAAAGGCTGCAATAATTGAGTATCTGATAAGGGTTTTATCGCAGATTTTAACGGAAATGAAGCCTGCAACGATTCTGCCGAGCATTATACCGCCGTAATAAAGAGAAACCCATTTTGCGGCATCTTCGGGGGCGAGGGAAAATGTATTTACGGCATAGGTAGCTCCCCACGTACCGAGAGTGAATTCCATTCCGCAGTAAAGACCCATTGAAAGTATTGAGGGCAGGACACCTCTTATTTTCAGTAAATCAAAAAGCTTTGCACTTTCTGAGCTATCGGGTCCTTCTTCCTCCTGATATGCTTTTTCAATTCGGTTCCACTTTTTAAGGGTAAAGAGAATTATCAGGGATATGAGTATCTGAAGGACGGCTACAACTCTGTATCCGTTTCGCCATGAGCCTGCTTCCTCAGAGAGAAAGGCTGACATTATAAGCGGACTTACCGTAACACCGATACCCCAACAGCAGTGAAGCCAATTCATATGACGGGCTTCATAGTGGAGGGAAATGAAGTTATTAAGACCCGTATCAATGGCTCCTGCACCGTAGCCGAGAATAACGGAGCAAAGCATCATTATAACGATATTCGGCGAAAAGCTGATGCCGAGAAGTGCAACGGCAGTCAGAAGAGTTGAGAAAAATGTTACCCTTGCCGTGCCGAATTTTCTTAAAAGCTTGCCTGCAATAAAGCTTACACCACCCGTGCAGACGGCAGTAATGATACTGTAAAAGGATGCAAAGCTTTCTGCTACATTAAAATCCGTATGAACAACGGGCCAGCTTACACCGAAAAGGGAATCGGGCAGTCCCAGGGATACAAAAACTATATATATTACAATTAATAGTGCGGTCATATTCTTTCTCCGTGTTGATTTTATGAATACTGTAATGACGGTTATAACACATTTTTCAGAAGCTTTCAAGAAGCTGTCCGAAATTTACGACAATATAAAGACTATGATTGCATCAAAAGATTTTTACAGAAACCGGCACGGAAAGTGTATCATATTGAAGACTTATTTACAAGCAGATATTGACCCGGGATAAAATCTTTGATAAATTAAAAAAGGGTGATATTATGAATGAGCTGAGGAGTATTTTTCAGAATGTAAACGACGGGGATGAAATAATCCTCGAAAAGAACAGGATATATGACGTAAGACCAGAGGATTCCTTTAACCTGAAGGGCTTTTTCTGCTCCAATACCGCAAAGAGGGATGAAAACCCCGAGGGAACACGCTACACGGCAATATATCTTGACAATAAGAGAAATATCACTATAGACGGAAACGGTGCAACGGTTATGGTGCACGGAAAAATGACCCCGATGCTTTTTTACGGCTGTGAAAATATTACCGTGAAAAATCTTGCCGTTGATTACAAGGTGCCCACGATGACGGAATTCACCGTTCTCGCAAATGATGACGGTATAATTACAATAAAAATAAATGATGACTGCCTTTACCGTGTTGAAGGAAATACCTTATACTGGCACGGTGAAGAAAATGAAAACGGGGAATATTACTGGGAAAACGAATGTAATGCACCTAAACGATATTTTAAGGTTTTCGAGCCTGTG
>JAGAKX010000045.1 GCA_017625435.1 Clostridia bacterium | reverse complement strand
GCAGGTAGAAATGAAAAATACAGAAGTTATGACCCTGTGAAGCACATTGTTATATACCACGAAAATTAAACACAGACAATCTATTTTACCGAAGGCGGGAGGTCGAGGACGCCCTCCCCTACAAGGGAAGATTTATTTTTTTCGGTTCTCGGGAAGTGACATCAACCCGTTAAATAATGATTTATGGTGACTTAAATGACAGAACAAAGACATATTAACGCACTTGAGCTTGATAAGGTGCTGTCCCGGCTTTGTGACCTTGCTTCTATTTCAGACAGCAAGGAAATGGCACTTGAATTAAAGCCTGCCACAACACTTTACGATGCTCAGGCACTTATAAACCAGACAAATGCGGCTTACGTGCTTCTTGCAAAATTCGGAGGCCCCTCCTTCGGTGCCGCAAAAAATGTAAATTCTTCCCTTTCAAGAGCTGAAGCCGGCGGTGTGCTCACAATGAGAGAGCTCCTTGATATCGGTGAGGTATTAAGAGTTATCCGCTCCCTTTATGAGTGGAGATTTTCTCAGCCGGGAGCAGAGAGCTGTCTTGATGTGTTTTTCTCTTCTCTGTGCCCCAACAGAACTCTTGAAAACACCATTTTCACTTCAATTTTAAGTGATGAGGAAATGGCGGATAATGCTTCGAGAGAGCTCAGCGATATCAGACGCAAAATGAGAAATCAGGCACAGTCCATCCGTGAAAAGCTTGAGGGACTTGTCAGAAGCACTCATTATCAGAAATTTCTGCAGGATGCAATAATCACTCAGAGAAACGGCAGATTTGTTGTCCCCGTAAAGAATGAACACAGAGGGGACGTGCCGGGACTTGTTCACGATACCTCGGGCTCGGGAGCCACGGTGTTTATTGAGCCTATGGCAGTTGTTGAAGCCAATAACGAAATCAGAGTGCTTCAGGGCAAGGAAAGAGAAGAGATTGAAAGAATCTTAACCGAGCTGTCTGTTGCAGCAGGTGAGTATGCAGGGACTATAAAGCATAATTTTGAGGCTTTAGTTGAGCTGAATCTTATTTTTGCCAAGGCACAGCTGGCTTACAAAATGAAGGCAAGTGTCCCCATTCTCAATACCGACGGTATAACGGAGCTTAAAAAGGCAAGGCATCCCCTTCTTGACCCGAAAAAGGTTGTTCCCACGGATATTTCTCTCGGTGAGAGCTTTGATACCCTTGTTATTACGGGTCCCAATACGGGCGGTAAGACCGTTTCCATAAAAACCGTGGGACTTCTTACACTTATGGCTTGCTGCGGTCTTCTTATTCCTGCGGCGGATAATTCGAGAATCTGTGTATTCAAGAAAATTTTTGCCGATATCGGTGACGAGCAGAGCATTGAGCAGTCACTTTCAACCTTTTCATCACATATGGTGAATATTGTTGATATCATAAAGAATGCCGACGATGAAAGCCTTGTACTCATAGACGAGCTCGGTGCAGGTACCGACCCTGTTGAGGGTGCGGCTCTTGCAATTGCAATACTTGAAAGACTTCATATAAACGGTGCAAAGATTGCCGCCACCACACACTATGCCGAGCTTAAGGCCTATGCCCTGGAAACTCCCAGAGTTGAAAACGGCAGCTGTGAGTTTGACGTGCAGTCCCTTCGTCCCACCTACCGCCTTTTGACGGGTGTACCGGGACGCTCCAATGCCTTTGCAATTTCCGAGCGTCTCGGAATTGACAGAGAGCTGATTGACCGTGCAAACGAGTTTGTTTCGACGGAAAATATCCGCTTTGAAAATGTCGTCGATTCTCTTGAGGAATCCCGTCTTTCAATGGAGAAGGAAAAGTCCGACGCCGAAAAGATAAGACTTGAGTATGAAGAAAAGCTTCGTCTTGCTGAGAAAAAATTAGCCGAAGCTGAGGAGCTCCGACAGAAGGAATACGAAAAGGCTCAGGGCGAGGCTCTTAAAATCACGGAAAAGGCAAGAAGAGAGGCAAACACTCTTCTTATGGAAATTGACAAGCTCAGAAAAGAAATGAAGACTGTCAAGGATGCAGGTGAGCTTGCAAGAAAAGCAAAATCCGCAATGAAAAAGGGTCTTTCCGATATTGATACGGCGGTAAATCCCGTTACGACCTCTCTTTATGAGGATGACGATTATACATTGCCCCGTCCTCTTAAGGTAGGGGATACGGTGCTTCTGACACAGCTTGGCAAAGAGGCAAGCGTGCTGTCTCTTCCCGATAAGAGAAATCAGGTTGAGGTGCTTTCCGGTGCTATGAGAATGAGAGTTGACGTAAATAAGCTCCGTCTTATAGAGAAAAAGAAAGAGAAAAAGCAGAAGACTGCTTCAATGTCAAGAAGCGGTTCAATGGAATCCCGTCTTACGGCAAGTGCGGACAACCGCTGTGACCTTCGCGGTATGACCGTTGACGAGGCACTTCTTACCCTTGACAGCTTCCTTGATTCTATGCTTATGGCAAATATGGGTGAATTTACCGTAATTCACGGCAAGGGTACGGGAGCTCTCAGGGCTGCCGTGCAGTCCCACCTTAAAAACAATAAATTCGTAAAATCCTTCCGCCTCGGTGTTTACGGCGAAGGCGAAAACGGTGTTACGATAGTAACTCTTAAATAATAAGAGTGGACGAATTATGGATTACAGACAAAGATTCAGAGATTTGAGAATAGATAACGATCTGAAGCAGGAGGATATAGCAAGAATCTGCGGTGTATCGGATGCAACGGTAGGGCATTGGGAAAACGGCAGACGTGATATGCGGATTGACTGTATTATTAAGCTTTGCCGTTATTACGGTGTATCTTCCGATTATATTTTTGGCTTGTCGGAGAAAAAATAATATCACAGCAATAAACTGCAACCATCCGTAAAGGGCGTAATTTTTGAGCTTCACTCCCTTCGGATGGTTTGTTTATTTGAAATTTAATCAGAAATTAAGAATTATTCCCTTGTAAACTGCGTCTTTATAGGTATAATTGAATTATTAAATATAACGGAGTCAATTTATGGTAAAATCTTTTATAAAGGATATTTTCATTTTCAGAAAAGAGAAGAAAAGTCCGCTGACAAGGGATGAAAAGCTTGATTTGATGTCATGGTACGGAGCTGCTTTTCTGATTCCCTTTGTGTTTATAATAGCAGGGGCTATTGCCCGTAAAATAGCACCCTTCGGTGAAAACACCCTTATGGCAATTGATGCCTGGGGACAGTATTTCCCTATGCTCAGAGAAATGAAAAGAGCCTTCAGAAGCTTTGATTTCAGCTATTCCTTTACGGGGGCTCTGGGCTTTGACCTTACGGCACAGAGCGCCTACTATACCAACAGCCCTCTGTGGTTTCTTCTCTTTATTCTGCCGGGCGAGCTGACACCGGGGCAGGTTGACCTGATGGTATTTATCCGCTTCGGTCTTGCCGGACTTACATTCTTCCACTATCTTTCTTCCCATTACGGCAAAAAAGAATACGGAATGGTTTTCTTCTCTTGTGCTTATGCGCTTTCGGGCTATACACTTGCCTTCATCAATCAGTTTATGTGGATGGACGCGGTTATTCTTCTGCCTCTTGTGATGCTCGGTATTGAGCAGATTATAAAGGGAGAAAAAGGAATGTGGCTTTATTTCGGCTCCCTTTTCCTTACAATATTCGCAAACTTCTATATAGCCTTTATGGTCTGCTTCTTCGCGGTATTGTGGTATATGCTCCAGACGGTCTGTATGTTCAAGGGTATAAGAAATATGTTCATTTCCGCTTTTCGCTTCGGAATATGTTCCCTTCTTGCGGGAATTCTCAATCTGCCCGTGCTTATTCCTCTTTTAAGAGCTATCGGCAATACGCTGGCATCGGATCTCGGCTTCGGAAATACCCTGCGTTTCTATCACAGTATAACGGAAATGCTGGGAATGCTCCTGCCCTTCCGACCCTCGTCCCTTGCCTTTGAGGCACCCAATATCTATTTCGGCGTTGTGCCTCTTCTTTTCTGCTTTGTTGCAATTCTTTCAAAAGAAAAGATTATTAAAAAGCTTTCATACCTTCTGCTTTTTGCTTTTATGCTTTTGTCATTTAATTTCAATCTTCTTGATTTTATATGGCACGGCTTTCATTTCCCCAATCAGCTTCCGGGCAGACAGAGCTTCATTTTCGCATTTTTAGGTCTTGTGATTGCCTACAGCGGATACAGATATCTTACTTCGCTTCTTAAAGAAGAAAACTATGTACGGTCAATTGTGTCAATTGCTCTGTGCACACTTATCTGTGCCGAGGTCGGCGCCAATGCGATTCACAAAATATGCAACGACACAAAATGCGTTACCATAGAATCGACCCTCAGAAACGATGGGGATTTGAGTGTTGTAAGAGAGAATTACAATCCCGACCCCGAAAAAAATGAATTCTGGCGAATTGAGCTTTCCGACCACCGCTATAACGGCGGACAGCTTTACGGCTATAACGGAATTTCTCACTATTCCTCAACAATGTCGGGTGACTGCTATAATTTCTTTATAAAGCTCGGTATGAGCATCTATGCAAGAAATGTAAGCTCTGAGTATACACCAAACCCCGTGCTCAATTCCCTTTTCGGTATAAGATATATCGTGAATTCCTCTCCCGTAACGGATGACATCTGTGTAAATGCAGGCACGGCAGGGAAGTTCTATATTCAGGAAAACGAGGCGGTGCTTCCCCTTTTCTATGTTGCGGAAAGGGATGCTCTGAATATTGATATGAGCCTTTCGGGACACGCCTTCACCAATGAGATATTCAAGTGTATTTCCGGCAGTGACGATGTAATATGGGGCAACGGCATTTTTGACCGTGATTCAGTTGAAGGTTATTCCCTTTATGCAAAGGAATTTCTCGAGGGTATTGAAAATATCCGGAAGAGCGAGTGTATAATCACAGATTTCGGCAAGAAGGAAATCAAGGGCACCGTAAACTCCGTTAAGGACGGTGTTCTGGTGATTTCTCTTCCTGCAAAGGACGTAAAAATTGAAATTGACGGCATTGAAGCCGAAACCCTTACCATAGCAGGATATATGGCAGGTGCGGAAATTTCCGAAGGCTTACACGAAATTACAATTAAATTACCGTAATAATTATCCCCTGAGGTATTGTATTTTTTTACCTCAGGGGATATTATATAATTAATAATGTAAGGGCGGTGCGTTTTTATGACAAAGGAAAAATATTTCGGCTCGGCTTCGTGGGTCAGCTTCCCCGAAAGCTTTGCTTCTGTTCTGGCAAGAAAGGATTTCAGAGCAAAGAGCATCGTAAAGGCAGAGCTTTCCGTAATAGGGCTGGGCTTTTTTGAGGGCTATATAAACGGAAAGCTGATTTCTGAAGACAGATTCCTTCCCCTTAATACCGAATTTCATAAAAGAACCCTTACCCGTGCATACGGTATATGGCCTGAGGAGCTTGCCTACAGAATATATGTTACTCAGTATGATGTTACGCAGTTTATCAGGTCTGGCAAGAACTGTATCTGCTTTATGCTGGGAGACGGCTGGTATGCCTCACGCCATCACGAAAGCTTCGGCACAAAAAAGCTGATTTTCTCTATTGCTCTTACTGACGCAGACGGAAAAATTACAAGAGTAAATTCCGACGGCGAGGTTGTCTGCAGGGAAGGCTTTATTAAAAAGTACGACCTGACTGAGGGCGAAACCCAGGACTTTACGGATTATAATGACAACTGGCTTATTACGGAAGCTGACTGCTCTGCATGGGAAAAGGCGGAGCCTTGCGAATTCCCCGAGACACGGTATATGACAAGCGACTGTCCCCCTGACAGGGTAAAGGAAGTCATTTCCCCTGCAATTATAAAGGTAACCGATACTTATAAAATCTATGACATCGGAAGGAATACAACGGGAAATCTTGTGATACGGCTCCCTGCAACGAAGGGCAGAACAGTCAGAATCACGGGAAGCGAGGAAAAAACTCCCGAAAACGAGCTCGAGCCCACAAAAATTATGGAGCAGGAGGCAGAATTTATCTGCGGAGCCTATGAGCGGGAGGCAAGTCAGAAATTTACCTGGCACGCTTCAAGATTTTTCAGAGTTCCTGCGGATATAAAGGTAGTACGCTTTGATGTTATCTATACGGATACGGCTGTGAATTCCTCCTTCGATTCCGATAACAAGGTCCTTAAGTGGCTTTACGATGCTTTTATAAACACACAGCTTTCAAATATGCATACGGGTATTCCCTCGGACTGTCCCCACCTTGAAAGAAGAGGCTATACGGGTGACGGTCAGCTTGCCTGCGATGCCGTAATGGAAACTATTGATGCAAGAAAATTCTATGACAAATGGATTGAGGATATCTCCGACTGTCAGGACAGAATTTCGGGTCACGTGCAGAATACCGCACCTTATGTCCGTTCGGGCGGCGGTCCCGGCGGATGGGGCGGTGCAATAGTTCACGTGCCGTTTATGTATTATAAGCACTACGGCGACCCCTCTTTTATGATAAAGCTGTATCCGCAGATGAAGGAATACTTCCGCTTCCTTGATAATCATTCGAGAGGAAATCTTGTATCCTCAGACGTGCCCCTTGAGTGGTGCCTCGGTGACTGGTGCACGCCCACAAAAATCAAAATTCCCCCTCGCTTTGTAAACACTTATTTCTACATAAAGTACATTGATGAAATCCTTGCCTGTAAGGACGTACTGAAGCTTCCCCGCGAAGAGGTAAGACGCTTTAAGGAAAAGAGAAAAATTCTCGCAGATGCACTTACAAAAACCTACTATAACCCCGGAACGGGAGATTTTGCCCGTAATATTCAGAGTGCAAACGCATTTGCGATTGATATAGGGCTCGGTACAAAAAAGACCTTTAATAATATGGTGAAGGTTTATGACGAAAAGCACCTTTATTACAACACGGGCATTTTCGGAACGGATATTCTTACAAGAGTTCTCTTTACACACGGCAGGGGAGACCTTGCTTTCAGGCTTCTTTCAAGTGAGGGTAAATATTCCTTCGGAAATCTTATGAATCAGGGGGCTACCACACTCTGGGAATACTGGACGGGCAGACGCTCCCACTCGCATCCTATGTTCGGAGCGGTTGTAGCCTACCTTTTCAGATACATTCTCGGTATAACTCAGGAAAAAGACAGCCGGGGCTATGAAAAAATTCTGATTGCTCCCTCGGATATTAAAATGACGGGGAAATTCAGGGGTAAAATCACCGTGCCTGCAGGTGAAATTTCCGTTTCTGCAGAGTATACGGAAAGCCGTGCCCATTTTGAAATAGAATTGCCCGCGGACGGTATTTTCAGATATAAGGACACGGAAATTTCTCTTACCGCAGGAACAAATAAGATAATAATTGAATGATATGAAAAGATTAGAAGAAATTGATAAAAACTTCAGAGCTGCTGCTCCGGAGTTTGCCGGAATGAAGACCTATGATATACATTCCGCTCCCTTCGCTCTTTACGGGCTGAAATACGGGGAACGGGGCTTTTACCGTATGGATATTGAGGTTGCGGATACGGTTTCCGACGGCGTAAAGGCGCTTAACTTCAATACCGCAGGCGGCTGTCTTCGTTTTAAGAGTGACACGGAAAGAATCATCCTTACGGCAACTCTTCCCGACCTGTGTCTTATGAATCATATGCCTCTTACGGGCTCGTCATCCTTCAGCATTTACTGTGACGGGGAGTTTTGCGGTGTGTTCCGTGCTCCCTCGGTTGAAGAATACAAGGGAACCTGGTCATCGGAGCTGCATCTTTCAAAGGGCGAAAAGGATATTATGATTCTCTTCCCCTTATATAATAATGTTAAAGAATTATATATATCCCTGGAGGAGACGGCTGCCGTTTCAGAGGGCAATAAATTTGAAAGCAGACTGCCCGTGGTTTTCTACGGCTCGTCAATCACTCAGGGCGGCTGTGCCTCACATCCCGGCAATGCATATACAAATATCATTATGCGTGAGCTTAACCGTGAGACAATAAATCTCGGCTTTTCGGGCAGCTGTAAGGCGGAAAAGCCTATGGCTGACTACATAGGCAGACTCCCTATGAGTCTTTTTGTGTATGATTACGACCACAATGCACCTGACTCAGCTTATCTTCGTGATACCCACGAGAGATTTTTCAAGGAGTTCAGGAGCCTTCAGCCCGATACGCCTGTCCTTATGCTCAGCGTTGCGGATGGCTGCTTCGGCAAGGAGGAAATTGAAAAGCGCAGGGCGGTTATTAAGAAAACCTGTGAAAATGCCCGTGCCGCCGGAGATAAAAATGTATATTTCCTGGACGGAGGACATTTTTATGATGAAATCGGTCTTCGCAATGCGACCGTTGACACCTGCCACCCCAATGATCTGGGCTTTTACGCATTTTATAAAAATATATCAGAATTTATGAAGGAGAATAACTTATGAAAAATCCCTGCTTTATTGCCCACAGAGGCTTCAGCGGAAAATATTTACAGAATTCGGAGGAGGCTTTCCTCAAGGCTGTGGAGCACGGCTCGGGCGGAATTGAAACTGACGTGCGTATTACAAAGGACGGCGTTCTTGTTGTAAATCACAACGAAACTGCAGTTTTCTTTGACGGTACGGAGCTTGCAGTGACCGAAGCCACCTTTGAGGAGCTTTCCGCCAAGCCCCTGCTTAACAGGTTTACTGATACTGAGCTTCACATCTGTACCTTCCGCCGTTATCTTGAAATCTGCCGTGAGGGCAATATGGTCTGCTTTATTGAATTCAAGGGGCATTTCCCCGATGAAAAAATAGACGAAGCCTTCCGTATGGCAGAAGAGGTCTATGACCTTAAAATGTGCTCCCTGCAGTCCTTTGACCTTGATAATCTCATCCGTGCACACAAGGCATTCCCCGATTTGCAGATAATGCTTACCTGCGGTGAGCCTGACGAGGATGTTTACAAGTGCCTTGAGCTGGGCTTCGATATTGATATGGCACATTCGGGTATTTACAAAAGACTTGTTGACCGCTTCCACGAAAAGGGGCTCAAGGTTGCTCTCTGGACTGCAAATCAGCCCCACGAATTAGAGCTCTGCCGACTTATGGATGTTGACTATATTGAGTCAGATATCTACGCAGATTTCTCTATGCAGTAATATGGATATAAAGCTTTTAATCTACTATCTTGCAATTGCCGTCGGCGGTGTGCTTTCGGCAATTGTGGGGTATTCTCTCGGAAAAAAACGGGAGCTTCCTCCGAAGCCTCTTAAGATGTTTCTGTTTCTTGCTCTCTTTTTCGGCTTTTTCGGGGCTTTTCTTATGGGACAGCTTCAGAATTTCGTAATGTCCCTTACAGGTCTTTCCTATAATATAAGCCGTATGCGTATTTTCGGGGGACTTCTCTTTATGCCCCTTTTTCTGTACTTCCCCGTAAAGTACCTTGGGGGAGATTTCAAGCTGATAAGCGACATTTTTGCTCCGGGAACCTTTCTGCTTCTCGGGTGCTCGAAAATAGGCTGTGCGGTGTACGGCTGCTGCTACGGAATTCCTTGGGAGCACGGTGTGCCGTCTCCCTTTGAAAATCACCTGTGCTTTCCTGTGCAGGCTCTTGAATCCCTTTTGTGCTTCGCCCTTTTCGGTGTTATGTATATCCTTTACACAAAAAAACGCCTGAAAAAGGGTACAGCATACCCTACAGGGCTTATTCTTTACGGTGTTGTCCGATTCCTCGTTGAATTCCTCAGATATTACCCCGAAGAGCAACGCACATACTTCCTCGGCATAAACTTCTGGCAGTTAGTTTCCGTCCTCACCGTCATAATTGGTATCACGTGGCTGATAATCACAAAATACGGCAAAGCTGCCCGCAAAACACAAAAATAAAAAGCATTTTCTGTACTTCCTCATCCGAGTTTTTATCGGGTGAGGGATTTTTTTTGTTGATAACTTTGTTGATAATATGTCAGCTTTAATAAACTTTTAATAAAACCAGTAAAGAAAAACAACAATCTGTATTTTTGTTGTGAAAAACAACTAATTTATTTTTATAAACTTTAGATAAACTAACAAGGGCAAATTCGTTGACTTATCTAATTTGTTTGTGATATCATAATGATGATATATTATACCCGTATTGCACCCTTTTTGGGGCATAAGCGAGTATTTGTATTAGTTTTCCCCGAACTAATAAAACAAAAAAGGAGAGATTTTCAAATGGAAACTAAGCTTAAGTTACCAAAAAAACTACTTAGTATGTTCCTCGCAGTGCTGATGGCATTCTCATGCTTCAGTCTTGTTATGCCCGAGCTCGTTCCCGGTGCAAATGCTGCGTCCTCTTACACGGTTCAGCAGGTAAAGGACCTTGTAAGCAAGGCAGCCGGCAAAACGGCTACCAGCAATACAGGTAATACTGCGAAATTTACAGGTGACGACGGAACGGTTCTTGCCGCTGCGGATGCCGTGTTCGATTATGCCGTAAACGGTGTAAGAACAACCGGCAACACAAGTGCCTATAATTCTTCGGATGCTCTTTGCGCAAAGGTTCTTTCGAACCTCAGCTACAGCGCTTCATCCAAGGAGGGCGTATTCGTTACTGCTATTCTGAATCCCAACGGTACAACATTGTACGGCTACAGCGGCAGGTCAAAAACCGGTAGCTGGGAAGACAAGAGCAGTATGAGTAACGGAACCAATCTTAGAGACAACAGTAATGTTACTTATGAATCTGTCACGGATACTGTTACAAAGAAAGTTGTTATTGAGGTTGACCGTAATAGCTATCTTCTTACCTTTGACAGTATTGATGAGATACCTGCAGAGTTTCCTTTGACGGTAACCTATACCTATTCCCATACAAGCGAAAAGTCTGCATCTCAGACCTCGCAGACATCCAGTGATAAAGAAGAAGGTTCCGGTTGTGATAAAACTACTGTTACATACTACACACACAACTGGACCTCATACAAGTGGAACTATTTCAGTTCTACTCCCACAAGAACAGTCAATTCCACAAACACAACCGCACAGTCAGACCTTCAGGGCTATGCTGATTACTTTACTGCTGAAAGACTTTCAACAACTGCAGCAGCCCTTCTCAAAAAGACTGTTGAGGAGCTTAATGAAATGCTTGCAGAGGTTGAATCAAAGGATAATTCTCTTGTAGGCACTTATGGTACTGCAGTTGCAAATAAGTTCTTCGATTACGATAAAATCGAAGTTTACGTTGCAGAGGTAACATTTGCAGCACAGGTTGTTAATGCTCAGCCCACAATGGCGATTGCTCTTAAGCATATGACAGAGGGTTACAACAAGAACAATCTTGACGAAATGGAAGCTGACTATGCAGCCGTAACTGAAGCATACAATGTTTTTAAGGACTATGACCAGGAAATCTTTGATTTCGTTGTTGCAAACTATGACGGTTACGACGGCTTCTCCAAGGCAGCAGTTGAAGAGTATCTTGACACTCTTGATTACGACATTCAGTTCTATAACCTTACAAAATTCAAGGCTGATGTTGATGCAACTATTGCAAATAAATCTCCTTTACTTGCAGATCCTCTCAATGAAACAGACATCACAAACGCAGAGCTTTCAGCTATTATCGGTCAGGCAAACGGCTATCTTACAACAAAGGCTAACTACCGTGATGATGTTGAAGCTGCTGTTTTCACAGAGGGTACAGATTATATCATAGAGTACCGTGAGGCAGCTCAGCTGAAGCTTGATTCAAGAGGTGTTCAGGCAAACTTTGACACCTATTGGGAGTATTTCCTTCCCCTTATTTACGCTCCCAACCTTGCCGACCTTACAAAGGACGAATTAAAGGCAAGATATGATGCCGATACAGCAGAGCAGGCAAAGCTCAACAAAACCTACGGTGAAAATGAAAGCTTAATCGGCGCAGATCTTACAAAGACAATTTATACTATTGAATATACAATAGGCGATAAGACTCAGAATACCCTTCCTCAGGCTGTTGCTGATTACATTTCAAGACTCGGCAGCGTTATCCGCAATATAAATAACGCTCAGCTTGATAAGGTTGCTCAGTTCAGAGATGAAGACCATCCCAACGAAGTTAACTTTGAAAACTTCGTAGGTCTTAAGACTGCTATTGATGCGGTTGATACATCCTTCTATGATTATGCTCTCAGCAAGAATCTTGTAGACGACGATTATAAGAATCTTTATAACTCTCTCAGCACTCTTCTTGCAAACTACAAGACTTTTATTGAATCAGGCGGTATGTCTGCTTTCAAACAGCACCACTATCACGATGAAAACGGTGTTTATGTTGTTCGTCTTGCAGGTGACCAGGGCGTTGAAAATGACTATCCCAACGACATTGCCCGTGACGGTGCAGAAGAAAACTATGTCGTTGATGTAGCTGCTGTTGATGATACAATTGCAAAGCTTGACGGCTTCCTTGTTTCCCAGGATTTCTGTTCTCTTGTAGGCTTCAAGAATGAAGAAACCGGAGCCCCTTATGATACTCTTTCTGATGCAATTGATAATATCATACAGACAATGCTCTTTACGGATGACCTTGTAAATACTCTTGTCGGCTCCGTCTATCCTATGGTTGGCGATATGCTCGGTGGTATGCTGAGCGACCTCAGCTCTCTCGGCGTTAACGGTATTGTAAAATCTCCCGACGCAACAGCAGCCGCCAGATTGGACCTCGCAACACTTGCAGGCTTATCAGGTTATCTTGATCTTTATCTTGACGGAGAAAGAGATACAAAGAAACTTGTTGACGTGTTTGAAAACCTCGGACTTTATATTTATCCTCAGTCCTTTGCTAAGAAGCTTCCCAATGATGCTACTCATTCAAAGCTTATAAACGACCTCAGAGCGGCTAAGCTTGATTGGACCTACTTCGACCGCATCAATCCCACAATTGACGGTGCTGCAAGAGAAGGTTATAACGATGGTAAAGTTGATGCTCTTGACTTTACCGGCTACAAATGGGAAGTAAATAATTACAACTCTTTTGTCAGCGCAGTCGGCATTGTTTTTGAGCCCCTGCTTCCTCTTCTCAGAACACTTCTTACAGGCACTGATTATTCCCAGACCGTAGTAAATCTTGCATACGGTAAGGGTGCCAACATCACCATTCCCGATGCAATCGGTTCTATTGACGTAACAATTTCTTCTGTTGAAGCCAGAATTAATGCTACCCTTAGTATTGTAGGAAAGACTGTATTCAAGGATCTCTGGATTCCCGTAATGGAAGCTCTCGGTGTAACTGACAGCGGTTATGACCTTTCAGCTCTCGGAATAAACGGCACATACTCCTTCAAGAGCCTTTCCGCATCCTCAACATCTGCACAGATGGCAGACGCATTGTTCTCTCCTCTTCTTGTTGTAATTGAACAGCTTAAGCGTCAGCCACTTAATAAGATTCTTGATATTCTTCCTCAGCTCGTTTATACACTCTCTTTTGATGTTATTCAGAGCCTTATTGATGATGTTGAAATAAATATTGCCGCTTCTTTTGCAATTAATGAGGTTTATAACCTTGAGATTATAGAAATCTTCGGTTGGTCACCTAACCTTGCATCCTTAGGCAACACGTTCAAGAGTACAATAAACGGTTTCCTTCCCAGTTTTGATTTTAATTTTGCACTCAAAGATCTTGTAAATCTTGAAAAAATGCTTGGTTTTGAGTACACAAATATTAATACTCTTCTTGCATTTGTTCTTGACTCTCTCGGCCTTGGCGTAAGCCTTCCCATAATCAATGCCGGTGAGATTATTACCTGCGGTGTGGGTAATGCTAACTATCCGTCAGACGGCGGAAACGGAAAGAGAATAAAAATTGTTTCCGATAAGGCAGATATTCTCTACTTCCTTCTTACTTACCTTGTTAATGCTATAGGTAACCAGGAGTTTGTTGACGGTATTTTTGACTTCATTGCATATTCCTCTGCTGAAAAGACACTTGATACAGACGGTGACGGTGTAGCCGATGCACCTACAGAGGAAGCTGTTGAAGCAGCAAAGCTTACAGGTCCCATTATTGACCTTCTGAATGTGGTTATTGCAAACGCATCCTCCGATCCCGACGGTGTTCTTGCCGCTCTTGTTGAACTTTTTGTTCCTCAGCGCTACAAGACAGAAGCAATTGACTGGAAGGAATCCCGGTACAATTACGGCGGTATTGAAGGGCTTAATGCCGCAACCCTTATGTACCTTGACTACTCCAATGACTGGACAAAGGAAAAGGCTACATACTTAATTGAAAACATCGACGCTCTCGTGTCCTCCGTTCTTAAGATGGCAGGTCAGGAAGAGGTTGAGGTTAATGCTCTCATTCAGGATACGTTTGACGAGCTCTTCTCCAACATCAATATCACAGGTCTCGTTAAGGCTGTTTCCTCTCTCGGAACTGCTCTCGGCGATAACGATATCATTTATTCAATGCTTGCTGACCTCGGTGCAGACTTCAAGTCTATTTACAATGCATTCGGTTATCTCTTTGTAACTGACCTTGACAGACTTGAAGAGGGCTTTGTAGAGCCTCTTAAGCCCGGTGATGAAGGTTATAATAACCCCTTCAAGTTCGAGCCCTATGAAGTTACTTATGAAGAAGTAACTGAGCTGAATGAAAGCGGTGAAGAGGTTACCGTTATAGAAAAAGATGAAAACGGTCAGCCTATACTTGATGGAGAGGGTAACCCCATTGTCAGAAAGAAGGTTAACGTAATCTGGAAATATGACGGTGTAGTCTTTGACGAAGAAGCAGAAAATGCCAAGGAAATTTTCGTTGACATTCTTTGCGAAACACTTGCAGGCTTCTCCGGACTCCTCGGTGCATTCTTCCGCGGCGACAGCGTTGGTCTTTTCAATGATTCAATTGAAATTCTCGGCTATCCCAACTATGCTGATTCCATAGGTCTCTTCTTCGAGATTCTCGGTATTGAAGGTGTTATGGATCAGAATGAATACGCAGCATTCTGTGCTGTTAACGGCGACACAGCTGCTCTCAGCTTCACGGTTAAGCAGCTCTTTAACTGGGTTGACGGTTACCTTCTTGAAGGCAACACAGTTCAGAAGATAATTGAAATTATTCCCAACCTTATTTATTTCGTTGAAAGCAACGGACTTTCAGTTGTTCTTCACAACCTTCTTATGCCCGTGCTTGTTCTTATTGATACAGTAAGACCTATTCTTGATGTAAATCTTAACGGTCTCTTATCCACTATTGTTTCCGATCTTGTAAACGGCAAGAGCTTCTCTCTTGATTCTATTCTCGCTCTTCTTACAGGAACAGCAGCTGCAGCAGAGGATGAAGACTATAAGTACATAAGCATTGATGTCGGCAATCTTACAATTACCGAAATTGTCAAGATTCTTGATGCAATTCTCGGCACAGACCTTGCAGGCAGTCAGCTCGGCACATACGGCATTCCCGGCTTCTGCTCAGGTATCGTAGAGTATGACTCCGTTGTTTCCGGCGGTAAGGCAAAGAGATCAACAGTTGATGCTCCCGATGCTATTACAATTCTTATTTCCGCACTTCTTGAAGCAGTTGAATTTGAAACAGAAAGCGGAGAAACAAACGGCGAAATCCTTTGTGACCTTATTCAGGGCATGATGGAAGACGATTCCATTGATGTTAAGGCAATATACACATCAGTTATTGACCTTATAAAGGGTGTAAAGGTTGATTATCAGCTTCCCAACTGGGGTTATATGTTCGAAAATCCCGACGATTTCTCAATTACACTTCCTGCACATTCAATTGCATACCTTGACTATTCAACAGACTGGACAGAAGACAAGGCAATTGCTCTTGAAAAGACCCTTGACGACGTTATCAAGATGGTTCTTGAAACCGTTTCCAAGGAAGAAGGCGCAACAATTGCAACTCTTCTGAACGGCGTATTCAACGATAAAATTTACTCTGATGCTAACCTCACAATGATGGTTGAAGGCATTGTAAATCTTATCGCAGGTCTCGATGAGACTCTCCGCAACACAATTGACACAGTTATTGATACTGACATTGCTTCCTGGTTCGAAATGTGCGATGCAGTTGAAGGTGTTGACGAAGACGGCAACGCAACCGTAACCTACAAGGTTAAGGCTGACAAGGACTGGGGAGTTGATGCAGCCGCTGAGGAAGACAAGAGAGAAATGTTTGTAACAGGCCTCTATGAAGTTCTTATGCCTGCACAGCGTCTTATCTCCTGGTTCCTCTTCGGTGATGACTTCGCATTCTTCACCGGCACAGAAAAGAATGAAGACGGCAGCTACAAGTATAATGACATCATTACACTTACAGGCGGCAGAGCTTATGACTATGCTCTTGTTCCCATTCTTGAAGCTCTCGGTATTGAAATGCCTGCAGCCGATACATTCTATATCACAGATGCAGACGGCAACGGCACATACAATGTAGGTCTTGCAATAGATTCAATTCTTGAAAGCGTATTCAATCTTATTGATGAAGTTTCCGCTAACCCCACAAAGGGTGTTCTTGACCTTCTTGTAAATGTTCTTTATTTCATTAACGCAGACGGTATAAAGACCAGCGTTAACAATATTCTTGCTCCCATTGATGCTCTTATTGCTAAGGTTTCACCCCTGATTCCTGAGCTTGAAGGTAAGACATCAATTGCAGCACTTCTTGCAGAAACTGTAGGTTTTGATATTTCCGACCTTACAATGATGAACATTCTCGGTATCATCAACGAGAAGACCGGCTTGGTAATGAGCTGGGAAATGGCAGAGATTCTTCTTACATTCTATGTAGGCGAGCTTCAGCAGTTTGATTCCGCAAACGGATTTGATGCTTACAGAATGGTATACACAGACGAAGAATGCTACCACGATATGCTTACAATCGTTCTTGCATTTGCAATTGACCTTGTTAAGCAGAACGGTCCCGTTATAACAGAGCTTCTCGGTGAAAACGGTGCTGAAATTTATGCAGCAATCAATGCTCTTCTTACTCCTTACACCGTAACCTACAGCGACATTGACTGGGGTTATATGTACGGTAACGAAGATGTTGCTGACAACACAGCTGCTCTTGAAGCTGCAGGTAAGTTCAAGGCAGTTCCCAAGTTCCAGTATCTTAAATATGCAACTGACTGGACACCTGAAACGGCAAATGAGGTTTATAGTGAGCTCAACAGCGTAATCGCATACGCTCTCGGTGAGTTTGCAGGTGAAAGCTCAATTGCAGCTCTTCTTCAGGGTGTATTAGAAGACAATGTTTACACAGAACAGAACCTTAAGACAGTTGTAGAGCTTATTGTTAATGCTCTTGCAGGTCTTGACAAATCTCTTGCAAACACAATCGGTATTGTTGTTGATGCTGACATAAGCACTTGGTTCAGCTTCTGTGAAGAACAGGTAGTTGACGGTGAAACAAAGTATGTTTGCACAAAGGAATGGGGCGTAGACGATGCAGCAGATAAGAAGGCTGTATTTGTAGACGCTGTCAAGGAAATCCTTCAGCCTGCAAACAGACTTCTCAGCTGGTTCTTCTTCGAGGATACCTTCACATTCTTCAAGGATGCTACTAAGGAAACACTTATCACCATCAACGGCGGTAAGGGCTACGACGAAGCACTTGTACCCATCTTTGAGGCACTCGGATGTGTTCTTCAGCCCGCAAGCACTTACTATAATAACGAAACAAAGACATATAACGTAGATGTTGCAGTAGCAGATCTTCTTGAAAGCGTTCTCGCACTTGTTGACAAGGTATCAGAGAATCCTGCTAAGGAAGTAATGACTCTTCTTCCCAACCTTCTCTACTTCATCAATGCTGACGGTCTTGTAGCAAGTGTTAATAACCTCCTTGCTCCCGTAGAAGCACTCTTCGGTGTAGTTGCTCCCTTACTTGGCGATATCGCAGGTGACGCTGAAACTCTTGCTGAGCTTCTCAACGGTCTTGTAGGTGTTGAAATTGCTAACCTTAACACAGACACGCTTCTCGCTCTTCTTGAAAGCGAAACAGTCGGTCTCGTAATGAACGACGATATGAAGGCTGTTATCAAGAACATCTTCGCACTCGGCGTTGCTCAGAAGTTTACTTCCGCAAACGGTGAAAGTGCTTACAGAGTAGACATAACCGGTAAGGAATACGATGTTCTTACAGTAGTTCTTTCCTTCGCTATTGATGCATTCAAGCTCAATAAGGCTCTCTTTGCAGACCTTCTCAAGAATGAAGCTCTCTATGATGCAATCGTTGAGCTTATTGCAGGCCTTAATATTGATGCAGATCCCATCAACTGGGCATATATGTACTCAGGTAATATGGAAGAGCTTGAAAGAAGCGGCTTCCCCGCAACCAAGCTTACTTATCTTGAATATTCAACAGACTGGACAGAGGAAGCAGCTGACAGCGTATACTCAGTTCTTGATGAAATTCTTGAACTCGTTCTTCCCGCAGTTGTTGAAGACGGCGACCTCAAGGCTCTTGTTGAAGACCTCATTGCAGGTAACCTTTACAAGACAGAAAACCTTGAAACAATCGTTGAACTCATTGTAAATCTTCTTGCAGGCTTCGACGAATCACTCCGTAACGTTGTTGATGCAGTTCTCGATGTAAACATCGCAGACTGGTTCGCAATGTGTGAAGTAAATGCAGAAGGCAAGTATGAAGTAATCCCCGGTACCCTCAGCGGTGACAATAAGGAAGACTTCATTGCAGGTCTCAAGACTGTTCTTGAACCCGCAAACGAGCTTCTCAGCTGGCTGTTCTTCGGAACATCCTACACATTCTTCAACGGCACAACAAGTGAAGTTCTTATCACCGTAAACGGCGGTAACGGCTATGCTTATGGTCTTGTTCCGATTCTTGAAGCACTCGGTCTCAATGTGAAGACGGCTGACGCTTACAAGGGTGCTGACGGCAAGTACAATGTAGGTGCAGCAGTTGAAGATATCATCAATGAAATTCTTACAATCGTTGATAAGCTCGGTGCAGCTGAATCAACAGTAGAGTATGTATTTACTCTTCTTCCCAACCTTCTCTACTTCATCAATGCTGACGGTCTCAAGGCAAGCGTAAACAACCTTGTAGCTCCCGTTGATGCAATCATCGGCTGTCTCAGCGATGTTGTAGGTGCAGAAAGCGTTGCAGCTCTTCTTACAGAGACAATCGGCTTTGATATCACCAAGCTCGGAACAAGCGATCTTCTTGGTCTCCTTAAAGAAAAGACCGGTTTCGTAATCAACGACGGAATGAGAGACGCTATCTATCACATTTATGCAGTTGGCGACGCTCAGAGCTTTACTTCAGCAAACGGTGAAACAGCTTACAAGCTCATTCCTGATATGGGTGATGTTCTTACAGTTGTTCTCTCCTTCGCACTTGATGCATTCAATCTTAACAGAGATATCTTTGCAGATCTTCTCGGTGAAGAAAACTACGATGCAGTATATAACCTTATCCGCGGTGCTAAGGATCAGTTCGTATACAAAGAAATCGACTGGGGTTACATGTACGAGGGTGCAGAGCTTGCTGACAGACTTGCTGCTCTTGAAGCTGCAAGCGGCAAGATGCCCAAGTATCCCGAAAGCTCCACAGCTGCAACATATCTCCTTTACGGTAATAACTGGAACAAGGAAACAGCAGTTTATGTAAATGAAGTTGTAGACGCAGTTGTAGCAGGTATTATGGGTGAGACCTCTCTCGGTCAGATGCTTGACGATGCAATTACAAACGGATTCTACACAGACAGTATTCTTAATTCTCTTATTTCACTGGTTGTAGGCTTTGCTGTTGACTATGCAGAAATCATTGAAGGTGCAGGTGTGCTTCTCGGAGCAGAAAGCATCTATAAGTGGTTCGATTACTGCATAGTTGCAGAAGACGGCACAGTAACCGTAACTCACGATTTCGGTGTTGACGAAGCAGCAACAAACGACGAAAAGAGAGAAAAATTCGTAGAGGCATTTGTAGAGGTTCTTGAACCTGCATACGGTCTCCTCGCATGGCTCCTCTTCGATCAGGAATTCACATTCTTCAACGGCACAACAAATGATCCTCTTATCACCCTTACAGGCGGCAGAGGATATGAAGAAGCTCTTGTACCTCTCTTCGAGGCTGTAGGTGCTAAGATGCCCGGACTTGAAGACAAGAAGTACGAAAACGGCGAAACAGCTATGAAGCCCGCTTCAGCTTACGTAACAGCTAACGGCGTTGATATGGAAACATTCGTATTTGATATCTTCTCCGCTCTCACAGGCTGGCTTTCACAGATTTGCGGCGACCTTGCAAATCAGGGTGAATACGGCGTTATCGGCGCAATGCTCGACCTTCTTCCCAATGTTATTTATAATATCAATGCAGGTACAGTTAAGGCTGTAGTTCAGAACCTTCTTCTTCCCGTAGAAGAAATTCTCGGCCACCTTGAGGCATTCGGCCTTACAGTTGACTTCTCAACACTTATTGAAATCAGAGGTCAGGCTCTTGATATCACAAACCTTGACTGGTATTCAGTATTTGATATTGTTGAATCCTTCCGTCTCTACTGGCCTGAAAAGATTCAGGACTTCCTTGCAACACTCTATATCGGTGAAGCAGTTGAATTCAAGTCTGCAAACGGCAAGACAGCATATTATATGACATATAATGCTGACGACGAAGGCGATTACCTCGTTTCCGGCCGTGAGGATATGATTACTCTTCTCATATCCTTCGTAATCGACGGTGTTCTTGACACCAGAAACGCTCCCAGACTTTCCGGTTGGCTCGGCGAAGATGCTTACAATGTAATCTACAGATACCTTGCAAACGAAATCGTTAAGGTTCCCATGAAGGATGTAGATTGGAAGCTCACAGAGTATGCTGATACAGATACAGTTGTATCTCCCATTACTCTCGGCGCAAAGATCAACAGCGAATTCTACGGTGAGCTCTACACAAGAGAAATGGGCGAATACATTGAAAAGTGGCTTCCCTCATTTGTAGACTCTATGATAGTTCTTCTCGGCGTTCAGAGTGCAGACGGCACAAACTATGAAGGTCTCAGCGATATCCTCAATGAGCTCATAGGCACATCACTCTATACCAAGGAAAACCTTCAGAAGATTCTTGACCTCATTAAGGGTCTTATTCCCAAGGCAGAGGAAGCACTCGGTGCAGAACTCTTCGAGGTAGTAGTAAATGTTCTCAATAAGGCTCTCGGTATCGACCTTACTTACTGGAACGATTACACAGTAGCTGATATCGCAACAGGTGACAGAGAAGCATTTGTTGACGAGCTTACAAGAATGCTTGCTCCTCTCTATCCTGTTCTCAGCTGGCTCCTTACAGATGAAGATCTTGTTGCTCTCTTCTACACAGCAGAAGGCAGAGATGCTCTTGTAATCGAAGGTGCTGAAGGCTATGCTTACGGTATCATTCCTCTTCTTGAGGCATTTGATTACGATAGCGAGAAAATCCTCACACCCGAAGAATTCAAGGCAGCTTCCACAGATGCTCCCTCAATGCTCAAGAACATTCTTAATCCCGTTCTTGACGTAGTTGATACAGTTCTTGCAGATCCCGTGAACGAAATCTTCAATGTTCTTCCCGGTGTTATCTACTTCCTTAACTCCAACGGTCTTGATACAGTTATCAAGAACACAGCAAACGCTGTATTCACAGTTCTTGAAAATATTGAGCCTCTCACAGGTGAGATTGATATTTATGAACTCATCGGCTTCGATGCAGAAAATATCAACATTGAAACTCTCATCTCCGAGCTCATCAAGGGTCTCGAAGAGGATACAGGCTTCCAGCTTACAGATGTTGCTATGGAAGCTCTCAAGGAACTTACTGTAGGTAAGGTTATCTCCTTCACATCCAAGAACGGCAAGACAGCATACACAGTTGAGTATGCAACAGGCGCAGACAGAGTTGATATGGTAACAGTTATTCTCAGAACAGTTCTTACCTTCGTATCAATTCCCGAAAACGTAGTTGCACTTGAAGGTATGCTTGAAGGCAAGCTCAATGAAGACGGTTACAAGTTCCTTTGCTCACTTCTTGAGAACTTCTCACAGATGGCAGCAAAGACTGATGAAAACGGCAACAAGACCGGTATGGATGAAATTATGTACACCGTATACCAGATCTTCTACGCAGCAAATGTTGCAGCACACAGCACAGAAGACTGGCTTGCAGAGTTCAACGGTGACTACTCATTCCTTAACCAGCTCTTCAAGACGAG
>JAGAKX010000044.1 GCA_017625435.1 Clostridia bacterium | reverse complement strand
GGAAGCAGTCGGTGTCTATAACATTGAGGTCCCACCCGTTCCCATCCCGAACACGGTAGTTAAGCTCAATCGTGCCGAAAATACTTGGCGGGCAGCCGCCCGGGAAGATAGGTCGTCGCCGGCACAAAAAAACAGCTCACAATAGTGTGAGCTGTTTTTTTGTACCTCTTACTTCTTCACTATTCACTATTCACTTTTTTTGGCGGTGATTGTATGAAATTTTTGCAAGAAATTATTGACTTTATTCCTTCTTGTCCTCAGGAAATGTCAGATAAAGAAGCCTTTATTGACTTTGTTAAAGACAATAAAAACTGTCTTTCCCGTGAGAATTCAGCAGGGCATATCACGGTATCGGCGTGGATTGTAAATAAAGAGAGGACAAAGGTGCTTTTCTGTTATCATAATATTTACAAGTCCTGGAGCTGGGTGGGCGGTCACGCAGACGGTAATGAGGAGCTTCTTGCAGTTGCCTTAAAGGAGGCAAAGGAAGAAACGGGGGCGGATGCAATGCCGTTGAGTGATAAAATATTCTCTCTTGAAATCCTTCCCGTGGCAGGACACTTTAAAAGGGGAAAATATGTCCCCTCCCACGTGCATTATAATGTGACATATCTTCTTGAAGCCGACGAAAATGAAAGACTTTCGGTCTGTGAAGAGGAAAACTCGGCTGTTGCCTGGCTTGAGCTCTCCCTAATCCCCGAAAAATCTACAGAACCGTGGATGATTGAAAATGTTTATAACAAAATAACCAAAAAACTGCACTCCGATTTTTAACCCGGGGTGCAGTTTTTCCTTGTATATGTATTTGTTTTTTGTTATTATTGAATTAATAGAAGGAGGTTTGTTTATGGTCCATCATACTTTTAATCCCCGTGTTCTTAAAAATCTTATAAAACAGCTTGAGCCTTATGTAAATGAGGCTACGGTTTCCTTGCCCGAATGGGATTCCTATACGGGGGTGCACACAAAGCCTGCGGTTATTGAGCTTGACGATGCTCCCCGGCACAAAATGAAGCTTGGCGACCGTTGGAGTGCAACACGTGATACCACAAGATATTTTGAATATGAGTTTATTGTGCCCGAATGTCTTGCCGACAGAAAGGTTTATCTTACAATTGATTTCGGCGGCGAAGCAATTGTCCGCATAAACGGTGAAATTGTGGGTGCTGTCAGCTCCCGGGAGACCTTGGGTTGGGTGCACAGAACGGATATTCTTTTTCACAGACCCCTTAAAGCCGGTGAAAAGCTTTTTATTCAGCTTGAAAATGCCGTTGACTCCGGCGGATATTTCAACTATGCCTTCTCCGACAGGGAAAAGCCTATTACATATACTATGACTGAAGCCTGCTTCCGGGTCGTCAATGAGGCGGCAGAGGATATATGGTATGACATTAACTGTGCCTGGGACGTTTTTGAGCAGACAGAGGATGAATATGTAGGAAAGCGTATTTATAACGCTGTTGATAATGCAATTCACAAGCTCGATTTCGATTTCGGAAAAGAGCGCTTCTATGAGACAATTCCCGAAGCTAAAAAGACCCTTTGGGATGAGCTTTCCAAAATAAATTTTGCAACTCCCGGTGATGTTATAATCTGCGGGCACTCCCATCTTGATGTTGCGTGGCTGTGGACAGTCAAGGAAATTCACCGTAAGTGTGCAAGAACCTTCTCGAATAATGTGTCCCTTATGAAGACATACCCCGACTTCAAGTTCACACAGAGTCAGGCGGCGGTTTACAGCTATGTTAAGGAGCATTATCCCGACATTTATGAGGACGTTAAGAAATTTGTTAAAAACGGTCAATGGGAAATTACGGGTAATACGTGGGTTGAAGCCGATACAAATATTGCATCGGGAGAAAGCCTTATAAGACAGCTTCTTTACGGCAGAGAGTTCTTTATGAAGGAATTCGGTGTTTCCTCCGATATTTACTGGCTTCCCGACTGCTTCGGCTTTACGGCAGCCCTGCCTCAGGTTATTAAAAAATCGGGTATGAAGTATTTCCTTACTTCAAAGCTGCAGTATAACGATACAAATGAATTCCCTCTGAGTGTTTATAAGTGGCGTGCACACTCAGGTGACGAGGTGCTTTCTTATATGCAGAAGGTTCACTATGAGGGTGAGGCTGATGCAAAGTATGTTAAGGAAACAAGAAAAACCAACCGTCAGAACGACCTTGTTGATGCTTCAATGGGTATGTTCGGCTACGGTGACGGCGGAGGCGGATGTACCTTCGATATGGTAGAAAAGGTACGCCGTTTTGAAAAGCTTCCCGGTCTTCCCAAGGTAAGGATGGGTCAGGCAAACGACTTCTTCAAGGCAATTGAAAAGGATATTGATTCTCTTCCCGTATGGGACGGTGAAATGTATTACGAAAACCACAGAGGTACCTTTACAAGTCAGGCGTTTGTAAAAAAGAACAACCGCCGCGGCGAATATATGCTTCGTAATGCTGAAATGCTTACCCTTATTGCAGGGCTTTACGACAGAGAAAGAACAGAAAAGCTCTGGAAGCTTCTTCTTACAAATCAGTTCCACGATATTCTTCCCGGTACTTCAATTGAGGAAGTATTTGAAAATACAAGAGAAGAATATGCACTTATGAACAAGGAGGGTAACGAGATAATCTCCGAGGCTCTCGGTGTTCTTTCAGAAAAAGCGGGTGTGGGCAAGGACAGCATTGTTGTCTGGAATCTTCTGCCCTATAACGTAACCGCTCCCGTTTCCCTTGAAATTGCCAAGGAAAATGCAGGTGTCGGTGACCTTCAGGGCAATGCTATGAAGGCATCTTCTAAGGACGGAAGGCTTGAATTTATTGCTGAAAACGTACCGCCTATGGGCTACAAGGTATTTAAGCTCACAGGAAAATCAGAAGCAGAATGTGTGACAGCAGGAAAGGACTTCCTTGAAAACAAATACCTTCGTGCAGAGTTTGATGAAAACGGAAGACTTACCGCTCTCATTAACAAAAAACTCGGCAAAAACATCCTTTCGGGCAAGGGAAATCTTCTCTCCGTTTCCCACGACAAGCCCATTCACGAAAGCGCATGGAATCTTGAAAATGACTATAAGATGAAGATGTGGTACCTTGATACTGCAGATTCCGTAGAGCTGGTTGAAAAGACTCCCGTAAAGGCTGTTATCCGTGCGATTTATTCCTTTAATAAGTCCGTAATCACTCAGGATATTACGCTTTCAGCAGATGCCGAAACTCTCATTTATGATACAACCGTTGACTGGCACGAGAGAGAAAAGGTATTAAAGGCTGAATTCCCCCTTGACATCCGAAGCCGTATTGCGACCTGCGAAATTGCTCACGGTGCTCTTGAAAGACCCACATACGCAAACAATTCCTACGAAAAGGCTATGTTTGAGGTGTGTGCTCACAAGTGGGCTGACATTTCACAGGGGGATATGGGTGTTTCCGTTATCAATGACTGCAAGTACGGTTACGATATTGACGGAAATGTTTTAAGAATTACACTTATGCGTGCTCCTATTCTTCCCGATGCTAACGCAGATAAGGGAATATCAACCTTCCGTTACGGTGTTTATGCTCACGAAAACCGTTGGGATGATGCCGATACCGTGAAGGAGGCATTCAAGGAAAACATTCCCCTTACTGCCGTTTATGTCAAAGCCGGTAAGGGCGAAAAGGCTCAGTATTCATATATCACCCTGTCCGATGAAAAGGTTATGATTGATGCTGTAAAGCCCGCTCAGGACGGAGACGGTGTAATCATCCGTGTATATGAGACCTCTGCACATTCAGGAGAAGTTACAATGACACTTCCCTGTGACAATATAAAGGTAATCGAATGTAATATGATGGAGGTTGATGAGAAAGAAATACCCTCTGACGGCAATTCATTTACCTTCGGCATAAAGCCTTTCGAAGTAAAGACATTCAGGGTGAAAATATGAAAAACAAAACACTTACAGCCGAGCAGCTGAAAAAGAAGGCTCTGAGACGGGAGAAGGAAATTGCCCGTTGGGAAAAAGAAAAAGCCCGTCCCAAAAGAAGCTATTATATTATTTATCTGATTTTTATTATTGCGCTTATTTATGCAGTTGACGAAATTGCCTCTCAGATAGGCACCCTTATGAAAACGGAAATTGCAAACGACCTTTTCAAAACGGGAAATTCCGCTTCTCTTCTTGATATCCTTTCGGGACTTGCAATTCCCTTTCAGGCGGTAGGTCTTCTCTACAGACCTCTTGCCGACCGTTGGGGCAGAAAGCTTTTCCTGATAATAAACACCTTCGGAATGAGTGCGGCGCTTCTTGTAATCTATCTTTCCGATAATATCCCCCTTTATTTTATCGGTGCGTGCATCGTTCAGTTCTTTATTCCTCACGATATGCACGTGGTTTATATTATGGAATCGTCTCCCTCAAAGCACAGAGCGAGAATTTATTCATCCATCAAATTCTTTGCAAATATTGCGGTTATGCTGGTGCCCTATCTCCGCGATAAGCTGATGGCAAACGTCAGCGAATGGAGAAACGTCTACTTCATCCCTGCTGTGGTGGGTGTTGTTGTGTGCTTTATTGCCCTTTTGTGTGCAAGAGAAACCGATGCATTTATTGAATCCCGCCTTACCTACCTCAGAAAAACTCCCGAGGAGCTTGAAAGAGAAAAGAAAGAGGCGGATGCAGCAAATAAGCAGGGCGGTCTTATACCGGCACTTAAGTTCGCAATGAAGCACAAGCAGCTTCGCTGGCTTTATATTGTGTCCTCCGTTGCAAATATCGGCTTTATTGCAAGTATAAATTATCCTATAGTGTTAAACTACGGTTATGCTTCAAATCTTTTCTCATCGGGTGCCGCGGCTACCCTTGAAGAGGCGGTTGCAACCGTGGGTGTCACAACCTATACGGAAGCTATTTTCCTTTATCCCCTGGGTCTTGCAATTGCTCAGGTGATTATGGGCTTCATTTCCGACTGGAAGGGCAGAAAGGCGGCTGCAGTTACCACCGCATTCAACTGCGTACTGTCTTATGTGCTTTTCTCCGTGGGTGCCTACTGCAACTGGAATCCCCTTATAACGGGCTTTTTCTGCGGTGCGGCTATAGGCAGCTATTATTCAACCAATGATGTTATTATTATGATGATCGGTGAATCTGCCCCCACGAATCTCCGTTCCTCTGCAATGTCCGCCCAGTATATTGTAACGGCTGTAGGCTTTGCTCTTTCGTTTATTTTAAGTATGCCCTTTACGCTTACAATCGGCAATACCGCAATGGCAGCCTGCTGCTTCGCACTTCTTGTACCGGGCTTTATCGCTGCCCTCGTGCTTCTTATAAAGAAGACTCACGACACAACGGGTATTGATATGGATACTGTTACGGGCACGGAATGGGACTAAATTTTTCCGTAGGAAAAATTTTAAGTAAGAAGTAATAGTTAATAGTGAAAAAGTGTTAAAAAAGGCTTTGACCGATTTGGTCAAAGCCTTTTTTTGCTGTGTTTTTAGCTGATATTTCCGTTTTTGTCACAGGTTAAGGTGAGGGTTTTGTTTACGGTTTTGAGTTTTACGCCGAGTTTAGATTGTTGTACTGTGAAATCGGCAGTTGCCGTGTTTCCGTCTGCAGAATAGTCTGAGCTTGAGACCTTCCAGTCGCTGTCATAGGTTTCATAATATGCTCTTGCTTCTTTGCAGTAAGATGTTTTTCCGTTATATGAAAACTCTGCTTCAAGGAAAACAGACCACAGTAAATTTCCGTTTTTGTCGTAATAGCTTGCGAACTTTGTTTTTGATACTGTCTTATTGCCCGTAAAAAATTCAATAAGCTTTCGGAAAAATTCAAAGATTCTGGCAAAGATATTTGTCATTTCGTTTTCAATAACGGATGATATTTCAACCGTTATATATGAGCCGTCTTCGAAATATTCCGTTTGCTTGTTATCTGCAATTTCTCCGGCACTTGCAGGAATGAAAAATGGAATGAATGTAATTATAAAAGCAATAAAAATACTTAAAAACTTTTTCACGGTGTAACCTCCGTCAAGGTGTTTATAATCAGTATGCCCTCTGTTAAGGTGCCGTGGGCTTCCAGGTGCACGTCAATAAAACTTATAACGGCAAACGCAAACCATATCAGAAGTGCGGTTATTACAGCCGCTATTATCACTTTCTTTATATTAATCTGTCTCTTTACCTTGGTAAGATTTCCGTTTTCTATGAAGCTGAAGGCTATTTCCTCGGGAGTACCGAAAACTGCTTTAATATCATCAATTGTGCAGGCGGGATTCAATTCTCTATATTCGCTTACGGCGGATTTAAGCTCATTTATAAAGGCCTTTTTCTGTTTTCCCTCGCAGACAATCAAGGAATAAATTTCCTTGTAATATCCTTCTAAATGCTTATCCATTACCGTCACCGTCCTTTATAATCATTTCAACACCTGCTATATTTTTCTGATATTCTTCTAATAATTCACGGTAATACCGTTCACCCTTTTCTTCAAGGTGGTAGTATTTGCGAAGTCTTTTGCTTACTATTTCGTCCCTGTCAGAGATATAACCGTTTTCCACAAAGCGGTAAAGCACGGGATACAAAGTGCCGATGGGAGTTGTATAATTTCCGTTGCTTTTTTCCGAAAGTGCCTTTACGATTTCATAACCGTACATATCCTTTTGTCTCAGCACGGCAAGCACCACAAGCTCTATTGTGCCGCGCTTGAAATTCTCATTATTAACCACGTGTTTTTCCTTTCCGTAAACGGATTTTATCTGTTTCTTTATATATTTTATCACGAAAAAACGTGAAAGTAAAGTGAAATATTGCAATACATTATATTTTGTGAGACAAAATATATCTTGACACAAAAATATTGTTGTGATATATTGAAAATGAAGAAAATGCGTACGGTTTTCTGAAAAACTAAGAAAGGAGGGGCAAAATGAACAGTATTGCTTCAATATTTGCAAAAATCATTGCTGTTTTAATGAGCTTTATCTATATGTTCGTGGGCGGAAATCCCGAAAAAATCGAAGTGCGTATTGAAGACCCCGTAACAACCGAAAGCACGGAAATTGAATACGTAATTACAAATTACACGGGCAAAACGGTATATGCAGATAAATTTTTTACCGTTGAAAAGAGTGTTGACGGACAATGGGTGGCAGTACCGTTTGCTGAAGATACTGCAACGGAAGAAATTGCAATAAGGCTTCTTAACTGTCAGTCCGTTACGTTGACGGTGGATTTGCTCGGATATTTCGGCAAAACTCTTGAAAAAGGAGAATACAGATTAATTCTGCCGGGTGTTTCGGCAGAGACTGAATTTACGGTAGAATAAAAAATCAAGGCATAAGACCTCGGTCTTATGCCTTGTGCATTGGTTATGAATTATTTTCTTTCAGCGCCGTAGTTTACGGGAATCTTTTTAAGGAGATTGTGGTTGTAGATAGGTACCCACTGGTCACCGGTTTCTACGTTTTCCTTGAAGTCTTCTTTGCTGAGGGCTATGTTAAGCTCGGGAATGCCCTTGATTTCTCCGTTTTCTTCATAACAGCTCTTCCAGAATGCGTGGTGGCCGATGTATTTAACGGAAGAGGGGATATATACATAATTCATAGCAGGGTTGAAGCTGAATGCATCGGTGCCGATATGCTCAAGCCCCTCGGGGAAGGAAAGATACGTTTTAAGACCTTCTGCTGCCTCATAAGATGTGTCTTCTATTGCATTTTCCGTAATGTAAGTGAAGAAATCTCTTACGTTGGGCATTTCAAAGAAGCCTAAGTTTTCAATTCTTTTAAGTCCCTCGGGGAGATAAACCGTAGCGAGGTTTGAGTAGTTGAAGCAAAGCTCCCCGACTGTTTCAACCGTTGAGGGAATAACATAGGTCATAACCTTTTCGCGGTATTCCTCCCAGATAGGAGCATAATCCTCAGCGGAAAAAATATCCTTTCTTGCACCGTCCTGAGGAACCCATTCCCACATTTCCTTGGGATAACCGTATTTTTCTCTTAAATACTGGTCGCGGTCACAGGGGTAGCACACAACAGTTTTCTTATCCTTTGTGTAAAGAACACCGTCAATGTCGCAGTAATTGGGATTATTTTCATCAACGATAATTCTCTGTAATGCCCAGCAGGAATAGAATGCCTTACCGTCAATTTCAAGAACATTTTCGCCGATATATATGGTCTTTATGTAGCCGTCACCGTTTATTGCGTATTCCTTAACGGAGGTGACGGGCTTTGAGGTATCCTCTGTTACCTTGTAATCGGGATAAAGCTTTGCTTTTTCAATTGCCGCCAGCTGTTCCTGCTTAAGAAGATATTTGTTATATTCTATGAACTCTTCCTTAGTTTTCACGGGAACTGCGGGAAGGCTGTCGGGAGCATCCGTTACAGTTATTTCCTTGGCATCTGTTTCACCGTTTTCGGGATATTCAACATCAAGCACCCAGTTTATTGTAAGCTCATCAATATAGCCGGGATTTGAGAATTTTGTGAACTGATAGTTGCCGTCGGAAATTTCCGCAAATGTAAAGGTATCCGTGCGGAGAATACTCAGACTGAAATACATTGAAAGGGAAATTGCAACAACAATTACAATAATGAAAAGCGCCTTTTTAAGAGTATAATGCTTATAAGGCTTATTAATGTGAGGCGGTGCCAGGCCTTCTATGTGATAGGTATATATTTCGTCCTCAGGGATTTCGATAACGGTATCATCCGTAAGGGCATTATTCAGTTTTTTCTCTTTTTTACTCATAACGGCACCTCCTTAACCCTTGTATCCGCCGGAAATCTTTTCGCCTGCTTCAAGGGCACGTTTTTCAGTAACCTCGGCACGGCGCTTCAGAACCTGCATAACCTTATTTTGCTTGTTTGCGTCATAATCCCAGAATATGAAGGGAATAGTCATAAGGAAGAAGCCTACAACGTCAATAAGCAGGGGAATTACAACAATTTTAAGTCTTGCTTCGTCAAGGAAGAGGATATCCCAGTTGCTGTTGAAGCCGTAGGAAAGAAGCATCAGGGGAATGATAAGTCCCACGAAGGATGTGATGGGACCTGTGAACCAACCGAAAATACCTGAGAAGCTTTCGAGTCTTTCGCCTGAAAGATACATCTGATAGTCGTTGATTTTGACATTCATATCGTGACCTGCAGAGGTGGGAACCGTCTTTGTCATTTCCATAAGGAACATAACTACGATACAAAGCGTACCGCAAAGCATAAGATTTTCTCCGCAGAACCATATTGCTGCAACAAGGCCTAAATTACCGAAGGCACGGGTCAGCTGATAGAATATCATAATCTGTTTGTAGGAGAATCGTTTTAAGAAATAGGGTGTAAGCAGATCCGGAGGAGTTCCTGCAAAGGAAACAAGAAGTGTCAGAATTGAGTAGGGAAGACCGTCAAGGCGGAAGGTGTAAAGGTAAAGAATGCTTGTAAATGCAAGCATACCGTTGCCGAGAGAGTCAATAAGTCCTACCATAGTGTTTATCCAGCGGTACTTGTTATGTAATACACCGAACATACCGTCCCAGAATTTGATGTTGACCTTCTTTTCAAGAGGCGGTTGGGGAATTCTTTCCTTTATAGTACTTGCACCTATCATAGTAAGCACGGCGCAGGCAATGAAGGTTCCGGGGATAACCCAGCGGAAGAAGTTTATGTCTGCCCATCCGTCCTTGAGCGTACCCACAAGGGCAGGGATGATAATTGTCATAATAGTCTGTAAGAAGTGGGAAAGCTTTACGGGATAGGTTCTTACAAGAATTCTTTCCGTGGGGTCGGGAGAAATGCTCTGTGTTGTGGTTTCAAGCACATTTCCGAAGCCGAAGACACCGTAGATGGCAAAAAGAAGGTTTGCAGCCCACACACGTGTGGAAACATCGGCAATTTCATAAAGAGGAAGCCAGCCGATGAGAATTACCACGATACACTTGGGGATAACATCGGAATAAAGTGAATACTTGTATCTGCCGAACTTGGGAATAAGCTTTTTTCTCCAGAATATATTTCTGGCGCCTACCCAGCCCGAATACAGGAAGTGTGTACCGAACACCTTGAAGCAGGCAGTTGCACTCATACCCTCAAGGGAGTTAAGGAAGATGATAAACTTTGAATTCGGGTCGAAAAGCGTTGAGGCATCAAAGAATATCAATGCCAGACCGAATGCTATCATACTGACATAAACAGTATATAGCTTCTTTTCCGTTTTACCCGGCAGGAAGCCCAGATTGTCGCATACAAACCACCAGATAAGGGCTGTTACATAACCTAAGGGCATATTGATGATGCTTATAATTGAGAATGTGAGGTAGGGCAGCTTATAATGGTGCATTATAAGGAAACAGCCCGTTGCGAAATAAATGTACTCAAGCACCTTTGATGCTGTGTAGTTTGCACCTACCGAGAAGAATATATTAAGATATTCTTTATAGGGAACATATTTCCCTTCGGCAGGAGTTTTCCAATGTGTCTTTACTTCAGTAAAAAACTTAGAGAAAGTTTCTTTGTTTACCTTAGCCATAACACCTCTCCTTTAATATAATTAAGCATATTATATCATTTATATGCACAAAACACAACATAAAACAGTATATCAATATGTATAATTCGACAGGAAAAATTTGAGCAAAAAAGACAATTCCCGTTCCCTGAAAGAATCACGGAACGGGTCTTATTTATGAAACGAGCTTTGTTTTCATAAGGTCTGTTTTTTTGTAGTAGATATAAGTGATAACGGAGCATACAATCCATCCTGCGGGGTATCCCATAGCGATGGGAAGAATTTCGTTTGCTATGAAGTTTGCAGTAATGAAAAGATATGTCTGTCTGAAAAGCACGAAGGAAAAGAGCATTATTATCATCGGCACCTTGCTGTTGCCGGCTCCTCTCAGCGCTGCTGCGTAAACCTGATTCATACAGCAGGTGAGATAGAAGGGTGACAGCCAATGGAGAAGAAGGGTTGAATACTCGATTACCTCGGGCTTGTCGTTGAAGAATGCACTTGCCTGCGGAGCAAAAATCATAAGAGGCACAAGAATTACTGCCGTACAGGTAAGGGACAGTATGTAAGCCTTCTTTATACCCTCTTTTGCTCTTTCGACGTTGCCCTTACCGAGATTCTGTCCCACAAAGGTTGTTGCTGCAATGGAAACAGACTGCATGGGGAGGAACATAAACTGGTCAAGCTTTGTGTATGTTGTCCAGCCTGACATACAGTCGGGGCCGAAATGGTTTATGTAAGACTGCACGAAAACGTTTGAAAATGCAGTAATTGCAAGCTGAATTGCGGCAGGCGTACCTACTCTCATAATAAGCTTCAGCTGTTCAAGGTGAATCTTAATTTCTCTGAAAACAACCTTTATGCAGCTGTCTGATATCATAAGTGTCAGCATAACAAGTATGGCGGATATACCCTGGGCGATTATTGTCGCATAGGCTACACCCTCAACCCCCATTCCCAAAACCAATACAAACACCAGGTCAAACACGGTATTGAGAACTGCAGACACTACAAGGAAAATAAAAGGGCGCTTTGAGTCACCGACGGCTCTGAGAATGCCTGAGCCCATATTGTAGAAAAGTAGCCCCGTAACTCCTGCAAAATAAATTACAAGATATTTCTTTGCTTCGGGAAAAACCTCTTCGGGAATATCCATTGCGTGAAGCATCAAGGGGGTTGCCGTAATTCCGATAACTGTGAAAATGACGGAGAAAATTGCAGTAATGGCAATACAGGTATGTACCGTGTCCTGCACCTTGTCAAATTTGTGTGCGCCGTAAAACTGTGAAATTACAACACCGGCACCGCTTGAAAGTCCCATAAAAAGACCGATAAGCACGTTTACGATGGGACCTACGGAACCTACAGCGGAATACGCCTCGTTGCTGACGTAATTTCCCACAACCCAGGTATCAACCGTATTGTATAATTGCTGAAAAATGTTACCTGCGAGAAGCGGTAGCGAAAACATAATGATATGCTTTATAATGCTGCCCTCGGTCATATCTTTATCTTTGCGTTTTGATATTTTAATTGCTTTTGTCATATCTCAATATATTTTTTTACGAAATTATATACGTTTGTCCAGTAAAATTCAGGTTCTTTTGAAACAGATTCCGCGTGTCCTGCTCCCTTTACGGTGAAAAAGTCTTTTTCCGCCGCACAGGCAGTATATACCTCATTCATCATTCTGAAGGGAACGAAATCGTCAGCTTCGCCGTGAATGAAAAGCGTGGGCGTTACGGATTTCTTTACAGCCTCTATAGGAGCGCATTTTTTGAAGCTCATATTGCCTCTGAGCTGTGAATAGACGCTAAGCGTTGGAAGAATAGGCACAAGAGCAGGAGAAATAGAGGTTTTTGTGACGTGTGTATATTCGTCCATAACCGTTGTGAAGCCGCAATCCTCAACCGCACACTTAACGTTTCCGGGAATGCTTTCACCTGTAATAAGCATTGTCGTAGCGGCTCCCATGCTTTCACCGTGAAGTACAATTTCCGCATCGGGGTACATTGTCGTAATGTACTCAATAAGGTCAAGTCCGATGTGTTTGTCGTGCCAACCCATTGAAGCATATCTGTTTTCGTCTTCTGCGTGGCCTATCATTGAAGGCAGAATGCAGTTAAATCCCATTTGCGAATAAGCGAAGGCATAGTGATACATTCCGCCGGGACCCGATGTGAAGCCGTGAAAAATAATAGCCCACTTTTCGGGATGTCCGTTATCGAATACCTTTGCGTGTCGTTTCTGGCCCTTTTTATTTGTTATGTAAATGTCATCGGGCTGATGTCCGGGCAGCCATTTATCCATAGCAGGGAAAAATCTGTCGGGCTGTTTTTCTTCGGCTGTCTTTTCGGGTGACTCCTCCTCTGCCGGAGCTGCAATTACGTGAGGAGCCATCTTCTCGCCGATTTTTGCCGCAAGACGGATATTGAGCATACACTCGTAAGCTACGGTGTTGAATACACCGAGAAGTGCACCTGCACCGGCTGCCGTGCCGATAATAGCTTTTGTTGATTTTTTCATTGACATAAAAATACCCCCCGGGATTTAAGTAATAAGTAATAATGAAGAGGTAACCTGTCGGAAGACGCTTTACGTTTTTATTATATTTTAGCGGAAATTATCCTTTCATTGTAAGGGAGATTCTCTTTTTTGCTACATCAACACCGAGAACCTTAACCTTTACAATGTCGCCGACCTTGAGTACCTCTGAAGGATGCTTTATGTAACGGTTAGTAATCTGTGAAATGTGAACAAGTCCGTCCTGATGAACGCCGATATCAACGAATACGCCGAAGTCGATAACGTTTCTGACTGTGCCCTGAAGCTCCATACCTTCTTTCAGGTCTTCCATTGAAAGAATATCTGAGCGAAGCATAGGGGCGGGAAGCTCATCACGGATGTCACGGCCGGGCTTTTTAAGCTCTTCGGCAATATCTGTTATTGTGGGAATACCCACACCGATTTCCTCAGCAGCCTTTACCTTGCCGTAGGCCTCAAGCTTTTCTTCAATGTCGTTTATTCCGTCCTTGGAAATCTTTTTGCTGTCTATGCCGAGAATTTCGAAAAGCTTCTTTGCGGCATCATAGGATTCGGGATGAACCGCCGTGTTGTCAAGGGTTTCCTTTCCTCCCGGAATACGAAGGAAGCCTGCACACTGCTCGTATGCCTTGGGGCCCAGTCCCTTTACCTTTTTAAGGCCTGCACGGGAGGTGAATGCACCGTTTTCGTCACGGTAGGCTACGATATTTTTAGCTGTTGCGGCTGTGATGCCTGCAACGTATTTAAGAAGTGAGGGTGAAGCCGTATTAAGGTCAACACCTACCGAGTTTACGCAGTCTTCAACGACACCTGTAAGGGATTCCTCAAGTCTTGCCTGGGGAAGGTCGTGCTGATACTGACCTACTCCTATGGACTTGGGGTCGATTTTAACAAGCTCGGAAAGAGGGTCCTGAAGTCTTCTTGCTATAGAAACCGCAGAACGAAGGGATACATCAAACTCGGGGAATTCCTGAGCGCCGAGCTTTGATGCTGAATAAACGGAAGCACCTGCCTCGTTTACTACCATATAGCTTACTTTTCCGCCGTATGGCTTTATTGTATCTGCAACGAATATTTCCGCTTCCTTTGAAGCCGTACCGTTACCTATGGATATGCAGTTTACGCCGAATTTTTTAATAAGAGAGTGTACCTTTTCTGCCGCCTCCTCTTTTTTGTTCTGAGGGGGAGTGGGATAAATAACACCCGTTGAAAGCACTTTGCCGTTTTCGTCTACAACGGCAATTTTACAGCCTGTTCTGTAGGCAGGGTCAACTGCAAGCACACGCTTATCCTTAATGGGAGGCTGCATAAGAAGAGGCTTTAAGTTCTGACCGAACATCTTTATAGCCTGCTCGTCAGCCTTTTCTGTCAGCATATTTCTTATTTCTCTTTCAACTGAGGGGAAAACAAGTCTCTCCCAGCTGTCAAGGGCAGCTTCCTTTACAAACTGAGTTGTGATACTGCCGGGCTTTACGAAATAACGGTAGAAAATACCCATAGCCGCAAAATTTTCAATTTCAAGGCTTACTTTAAGGAAATCCTCATTTTCACCGCGGTTAAGTGCAAGAATTCTGTGGCTGGGGATTTTTGAAACAGCCTCGGAGTAGTCGTAATACATTGCATAAACGCTGTCCTCCTCGGTCTTTGCCTTTGAACGGATAATTCCCTTTGCCGAAATCATTTCCTTAAGGTCGTGTCTTATTTCGGGTGAGTCGGACATAATTTCCGCAATAATGTCGTTTGCGCCCTGCAATGCGGCGGCAACGTCGGGTACATCCTTTTCTTCGTTTACAAAGGCTTCTGCCATTTCTTCTATGGTGCCCTCAGTCTTTTCCTGGGCAAGAATCTCGAGAGCTAAGGGCTCAAGTCCCTTTTCCTTTGCTATGGTAGCTCTTGTTCTTCTCTTTTGCTTGTATGGACGGTAAAGGTCCTCAAGCACCGCAAGTGTTTCGGCGGCAAGAATATCCGCACGGAGCTCCTCGGTCATTTTGCCGAGCTCTTCAATATGAGCGATATAATCCTCTTTTTTCTTTTCGAGGTTTCTTAAATACTGTAATCTGTCTGCAATTTCACGAAGCAGCTGGTCGTCGCAGCTTCCGTGCATTTCCTTACGGTAACGGGCAATAAAGGGGATGGTGTTGCCGTCATCAATAAGGCTTATGATGTTCTCCATGTGGTCCGGCTTTACCGGAAATTCTTTGCAAAGTTTTTCTCTGATGTCCATGTGTTCTCCTCGTGAATATATACTGTCTTGCCGGACAGGGCAAGTTTTTTTTTGCTTATTTCGTGAGCTCTCTGTAAATGTCGCTCTTTTTGGTATTTGTCTCCTTTGCCGCTTTTTTAGCCGCTTCGTTTATGCTTAATCCCTCGGCAATATAGCTTTTGGCAAGCTCTACGGGGTCAATTTCGTCCGACTCGGATGCTATTTCCTCTTCGGTTTTTGCTTCAATTATTATAACGTATTCGCCCTTGAGCTTTACGCCGTCGTATTTTCCGTCAAGCTCAGAGAGTGTTCCGAATTCAATATTTTCGTGAATCTTTGTAAGCTCTTTTATAAGGGCTATCTTTCTGTCGCCGAGGGCGGTATGCAGGTCGTGAAGGGTAGCCGCAAGCTTATGAGGGGCTTCATAGAAAACCATTGTTTTTCTCTCGGTCTTGATTTCCTCAAGGTGTTCTCTTCTTTTGGGCTTATTGCCGGTTAAGAAGCCTTCAAAGGTGAAACGGGAAACCTCAAGTCCCGACAGAGCAAGTGCGGTTATTATGGCGCTGGGGCCGGGAACGGTGTTCACCTTTATTCCGCTTTCGTGGCAAAGGCGTACAAGGTCCTGACCGGGGTCTGAAATTGCAGGCATACCTGCATCCGTTACAAGAGCACAGCTTTCGCCGGCGAGGATTCTTTCAACGATTGAAGGACCCTTTTCCGCACGGTTGTGCTCGTGATAGGCTATGAGCTTGTTTTTTATATCAAAGTAGTTGAGAAGCTTAATTGAAACTCTTGTATCCTCTGCTGCGATAAAATCTACGGTGCGTAAGGTTTCAACGGCTCTCGGGGAAAAATCGCCTAAATTTCCTATAGGCGTGCCCACTACGTATAATTCTCCCGCCATTTTATTTCTCCTTTATGCTGCTGATGTAATCGCAGTTAAAGGTGGTAAGCTTACCTTTTTTATCTTCAACGGAAATCCAGTTTTCGCTTACTTCCGTTACCTTGCCGACAACACCTGCGATGTAGCCGTTAGCCTGCACAATGCATTCTTTTCCTATGTATTTTGAAAGTATGGAATTGTCCATTTTTTTGTTTTCCTTTCTTCTCTTTCGTATCTTCATTATCTGAAACTGCAGATTCTTTCTTTGCGACATCAGAATTGCCGTAATGATAATGAAAAATGCAGGGAAAAATGACTCCATAATGTCAGTCCTTTTTGTAGCTTCCGATGATTTTCAGCATTTCTTCGCTCGGTGTTCCGTCGGGGTTTTCTATGTGAAGCTCCTTTTCGACGGTAAGTCCCGGATTTCTGCCTTTTTTTCCTTCAAGTAAGAAAAGCCACGGAGCTTTGCCGTCACGCTGAGAGACGAAGCGAAGACGCTTAGGCTCTATTTTTGCTTCTCTCATTCCCGCCATTGCTTCTGTCAGTCTTTCGGGGCGAAGGCAGATGCACATTCTTCCGCCGAATTTCAGAAGACGGGAAGCCGAAAGAAAGACGTCCGTAAGCTCAAGGCTTGTTTCGTGCCGTGCGATTTTATCTGCTGCAGTCTCGCTTATGATTCCGTGTCCCTCTGCAGTATAAGGGGGATTCATTGTAACAAGGTCAAAAGCGCCTGCTTCAAGCTTTCCCTTGAGCTCTCTCAGATCGGAATTATAAAGAAAAAATCTTTCACCGAGGGAATTCATTTCAATGCTTCTTGTGAGCTGGTCGCAGGCAAGAGGCTGAATTTCAACGGCGTGTACCTTTTCTACCCCTTCTCTTAACCAGTAAAACGGAATAATTCCGCAGCCCGTACCGAAATCACACACGGTATGTTTTCTTTTGGGTGCGGAAAAGGCAGCCAAAAGCAAGGCATCCGTACCAAAGGTATGGCTGTCGGATACTACGAGCTTAAGGCTGCCGTCAATGTATTCAATGTGTTCTGATGCTTTTAAGTTCTGCATTTTATATTCTGTTTCTCTTGAGTGCTAAAACAACGATAATAACACCGATACCTGAGCCTAACAGAAGAAGAACGCCGATAGCAGTCTTTATGGGGTTTGTGTCATCCTTTATTGATGAAACGTCGTCTTCAACAATAGGCTTGAATACGGTTGTGGTGAATGCCTCTGTATAAACCTGCTCGGGAGGAATGAACTGGAAGGTTGTAGTTTCAACGGGAGGCAGAGTTGTAGGAGGCGCGGTAGGATAGGTGTATGATGGATAGGTGGGGGTGTAAACGGGAGGCGGTGCCTGAGTTGTGGGAGCTTCGGTTGTCGGCTCCTCAGTTGTGGTTTCGGGCTCGGCGGTTGTTGTTTCCTGAGGTCTCGGAAGTGTCGGGGGAGTCATATCGCTGAGATACTTCTCGAGCTCATCAAGGATATCCGCTACATTAATTCCGAGAATACTCATAATTCCCGAAAGACCACCCTCTCTTATTTCATCAATAGCATCCTGAATGCTCTCGGGGTTACTGGTGTCAATACCGAAAAAGCTGAGGATTGAACTGATGTTATCGGGGTCAAAAAGGGCTGTTGCCTGTGCTGTGCCCGTAAGAGGAACAAGAAGAAGACAGGAAATAAGCACGGAGAGGACAATTTTCTTAAAAGCTTTCATAAAATCACCAAAATAATAAACAAAATAATTCAGATGTTATAATAACAAAAAAGAAGAAAAATGTCAATTGTTATTATTTTACTATGTGATTAAGCCAGTAGGCTACGTGGCTTGCAAAGCCGTGGCAGCAGGATGCGTAGTCTGTCATATTCTCCCAAAGTGTGCCTGTCTTTTCAGCCATAGGCAGGAAGAAGCTTTCAATTTCCGTCAGAAGCTTATCGTACTGTCCGTCTTCAAAGAGAATGAAAAGGCGCAGATAATTTCCGATAAATGCATTGGAAACGGGAACGTCGGGATATGTTTTTTCTGGGTTTCTGCCGGGGCCGAAGACCGTGAACATCTTTTCGTAAAGCTCAGGGTGTGTTTCTTTTGTTGCCGTGCCCGAGAAAAATGCATAATACTGACAGGTTTCGCTGTGATTTTCTGTGTTTACGGGGATTTTGTCCTCATTGAGAACTGCGTTGTCAATGAAAAATTCTCCGTCAAAGGATTTTTCGGCAATTGTTTTTCTGAGAGAAACTGCCTTTTCGTGAAGAGCCACATCTGCGTAAAGGTCGGCAACGGCATCGAGCACCTTCGAATAGAGCATATTTGAGGGGTAGTTTATGTCACGGACAAAATCGTTTGCCTCTGACCATTCAACAAAAATCCAGCTGTCGATATTCTGAAGAAGGCCGTCCGCATTTTCGTATTTCCTTGTGAATTCAAGAAGCTCATAAACTCTCTTTTTTGCGGCATCAACAAGCTCACGGTCGCCTGAACGCTCAAGGTAACCCTTTAACTGCAGTATGAACCAGAAAGCCCAGTTGTGGATATATGTGCCGTCATAATGGTCGGAGGGGTAGCACATGGGAAGCATACCCTCCGGTATATTATCGAATTTTTCGGGAAGAATGAAGTTCTCTATAAAGTTATGGTCAACGAAGCTGTCGCCCGTAAGCTCCTTTTCAACACGTGAGGTAAAAAAGCTGTCGCAAAGCCAGCCGGCTCTTTCACGGGAGGGACAGTCCATAAAGATATCCGTTGAATTCTGACGGAAGGTTTCAACTGCGGCATTGTAGATTTTCTGCAAATTCTCCGTGGGCATCTTTTTTGTGTTTGTTACAAGAGTTTCGGGGTAGCATTCCTCATAAAGGGAGACATTTGTGACAAGAGTAGGGGCATACATTGATATAATCTGAATATAACGGAAGGTGTAGGGCTCAAAGGATACAATATCGTAGGTTCTGCCGCCCTGAATTGCCCATTTTACAACATTTTCGCAGGCATCCTTTCCGGGGTCGGGACATTTGCCGTCGGGAAGAATCTCATTGAAAACAGCATAAATTACGGTGTCGTGCTCGGCTGTAAGTGAAAGACGGATATATCCCGTATTGTTTCTGCCCATATCATAAATACAGCAGCAGTTTATTCCCAGGGAGACACTTTCCATACCGTAGCCGCCGTCCTCCATAATCTGGGTTTTATAGGCGTAAAGCTCGTTTACGGGAGAGGTATCGAGCTCTTTTTCGGGGAAGCCCTTAAGCTCATCACAGATTCCGGTAAGGCTTCTGTCCTTGAAATGTCTTCTGTCCTTGTCGGGAATAAGAATACCCTTTGAAACAATCTCCTTAACCTTTCTTTCCGTGTAAAGGCAGAAGGGGAGATTTCTTTCAATGAAATTTTTGTTTTCCGTGGGGGCGAGTTCAATTGCCTGAAGCTGTGTATCGGGGTCGGTCATAAAGAGGTCGTAATAAGCATCGAGTATATAAGCCTCCGTAAAGGGACGCTGGAAGGAATAGCGGGGTGTTTTGCTGATGCGTGATGCATATCGTGAAGCCTCGAATTCCTTTTCGCTGCCCGTTGCATATACAACTTCCCCGTTTCTTGTGATTTCGGCTGCCAGGAAGGAGGGCTTGTCAAGAAGATAAAAGCTGTTTACGTTGTAGCCTGCCGCAATAATTGAAATTACTGTTTTTTTATCGGAAAGCTCCGTTTTTAAGGTGTAGTCGCTTACCCTGTAAAAGCCGTGTCCTGCCCTTGCGGGGCCTGCTGCATAAAATACACCGTCAACAAAAATCTGATATCTCGAGTGTGATGCAATGCTGAGGGTGATTTCCTCATTGCCCTCAATTACCGCTCTGAAAACAAGGGAAAGATTTTTTGTAAGCTCCTGTCCCTTTTCCCATACGGGAACGGCTTTTCTGAATTTATATTCCTTTGATAAACCTTTGATTGACATAATTATTCCTCCAACAGCCTGAGTAAGTTTGTCCTGAATGCCGTATCGTTTTCGGCGGTTCTCTTAGGCGGACCCTTTGTTCTGCCGCCCGAAAGGCGTATTTTTTTATTCATAAATCTTGAATAGAGCAAATTTTCGATATTTTCATTATTGAAAATCAGCCCGTTCTGATTGATTGCCTTTCCGCCCTTTCCCAATATCAGCGCAGCAAGTCCGTAGTCCTGTGTTACCACAATATCGCCGCGGGATACGGTGTTTGCAATCTTAAGGTCGGCGGAATCTGCTCCCTTATCAACCACAATTGTTTCGGCTGTGTCACGCACAATGAAATGTGCGTTATCGCAGACGATGGTACAGGGAATGCTTCTTTCCCTTGCAAGCTGAAGCGTGATATCCGTAACGGGACAGGCATCGGCATCAATGATTATTTTCATAAAATCACCAAGGTATATTTTATCTCAATGAAAGAATGTTTTCAAGGGTAATTTGATATTTAATGGGTATAAAAGGCAGGAGGCTCGGAGCGAGGCTTGTTTGACTGACTCAATATGCTGTCGGAAAGAATGACAGAGCGGACTATACTTTCCTTTCCGTACTTATCCCGTATTTTGTCAACTGTCAGCTCAAGGCTTTCTTTCTTGCCTTCCTTTACCTCGTCAATGAACATTGTTGTCTGCCTGGGGGAGGAATCGGGAATCAGGTCAATTGCACGTATTCCGATGCTTCTTAAGGGGTAGGAGTCGTACATTTTCAGAAGCTCCAGGCCCTCTTTACAGATGTTTTCAGAGATGTTTGTGGGAAATTTAAGCTTTTTTTGTCTTTCAAGTGTTATAAGTCCCGATGTTCTTATGTGAAGCTGAACGCCCGTACACAAAAGGGAGTGGCTTCTCAGTCTTTTTGCCACGCTTTCGGAGAGAATGTAGAGTAAAATTTTCGCGTCTTCAAAATTTTTAAGGTCTCTGGGCGGTGTAGTGGAGTTTCCGATGCTTTTTATGGGCAGAACTTCATCTATGTTCATAACGGGAGTTGTATCCATACCCATTGCATAAATATACAGCCTTTCGCCGTTTTTGCCGAATATCTGTATAAGCCTTTCACGGCCCAGCTTTACTGCATCCTCAACGGTATAAATACAGCGTCTGTTCAGCTCTCTTACGGTTGACGGACCCACAAAAAGCAGGTCGCCCACGGGAGCCTTCCATACGATTTCTTTGAAATTTTCAGGTGTTATAAGTGTTACGGCATCGGGCTTTTTGTAGTCGCTTCCGAATTTTGCAAACACCTTGTTATAGGATACTCCGATTGAAACCGTAAGCCCCAGCTCTGTTTTTATGCGGTGCCTTATCTCCTCTGCAATTACCTCTCCGGAGCCGAAAAGCTCCGTACTGCCCGTAACATCAAGCCAGGCTTCATCCGGGCCGAAGGCCTCCACAAGGTCTGTATATTCACAGTAAATCTCTCTTGCCTTGTTGCAGTATTTCTGATAAAGAGGAAAGTTCGGAGGAAGTATTTTAAGTGACGGACATTTTCTCTGTGCCTGCCATAAGGGCTCGCCCGTTTTTACTCCGTACTTCTTTGCAATTTCGTTTTTAGCAAGAATTATGCCGTGTCTTTTTTCGGGGTCACCGCCTACCGCAAGGGGGATTTCCCTGTACTCGGGGTGGTCTATACTCTCAATTGAAGCGTAGCAGTTATTAAGGTCAGAATGTAAAATTATACGCATAAAATACATCTCCTGAAAGCAAAGCGAACAAATGTTCGGTAATTTAAGTGTATTATAACAAAGAAATCTGCGGTTGTAAACAGGAAATTTATGATTTTTGTTTACTGTCCCGTAAATGGTACATTGCAGAAATCAATGAAAAAAACACATATAATATTATTTATTATTTGTAATTTTTCCTTGATTTTTACATTCCGCAGGTATATACTAATAAAAAATATAGAGAGAGGATGAAAGGTATGACGAAAAAAGAAATTGCCCTGAAGGCGGCAGAAGAGCTTAAAAAGCTTTATCCTGAGGCTGTATGCTCGCTTGTTGCCGGAGATCCCTTTCAGCTTCTTGTTGCCACAAGACTTTCGGCACAGTGTACGGATGCAAGGGTAAACCTTGTGACCCCGGCTCTGTTCGGCAGATATCCTACAACAGAGGCTTTTGCTTCGGCTGATGTGAAGGACGTTGAGGAGCTTATTCACTCCTGCGGATTTTTCCGACAGAAGGCAAAGGATATTGTGGGTATGGCAAACGACGTGCTTGAGCGCTTCGGCGGAAGAGTGCCCGACACAATAGAGGAGCTTACAACACTTCCCGGAGTGGGAAGAAAAACGGCAAATCTCATTGTGGGTGACGTGTACGGAAAGCCGGCGGTTGTGGCAGATACACATCTTATAAGAATTTCAAACAGACTGGGACTTGTTGAAACAAAGGACCCCCTGAAGGTGGAGCTTGCACTTAAAAAGCTGCTCCCGCCCGAAGAGAGTAACGATTTCTGCCACCGTGCCGTGCTTCACGGAAGAGCTCTGTGCGATGCAAGACGTCCCCTGTGTGCAGAATGTCCCCTGAATACGTTCTGTAAATTCTCAAAAGAACAATAACATAGATATGTCACCAAGCGGTGACGCGAAAGGAAGAATCAGATGTCATTTCTTAAAAAAATCTTCGGTGACTATTCATCAAGAGAGGTAAAGAAGGTACGCTCCGTTGCAGATAAGGTGCTGGAGCTTGAGGACGAATATTCCGCTCTTACGGATGAACAGCTGAAGGCAAAGACCCCTTATTTCAAAGAGAGACTTGAGAAGGGCGAGAGCCTTGACGATATCCTCCCCGAGGCATTTGCCGCCTGCCGTGAGGCATCCTGGCGTGTTCTTAAGATGAAGCATTTCCCCGTGCAGGTTATCGGCGGTATTGTCCTTCATCAGGGCAGAATTGCCGAAATGAGAACGGGTGAAGGAAAAACCCTTGTTGCAACTCTCCCGGCTTACCTTAATGCACTTACGGGCAAGGGTGTTCACGTTGTAACCGTAAACGAATACCTTGCACGCCGTGACTCCGAGTGGATGGGAAAGGTTTTCCGTTTTATGGGACTTTCCGTAGGTCTTGTTTACAATATGCAGGCTCCCGATGAAAAGAAGGCTGCATATCTCTGCGATATCACATACGGTACCAGTACCGAAATGGGCTTTGACTATCTGCGTGACAATATGGCGCTTTACAAAGAGAATAAGTCTCAGAGAGGCCATATTTTTGCAATCGTGGACGAGGTTGACTCCATTCTTATTGACGAAGCAAGAACTCCTCTTATTATCTCGGGTGCCGGCAGCGTTTCCTCCGATGAGTATCAGAGAGCGGACGATTTCGCAAAGAAGCTTTCCGTTCACAGAATCACCGATGTTCAGTCAAGAACAAGCCTTGACGATATTGCAGGTGAATTCGACTATATCGTTGACGAAAAGGCAAGAACAGCTACCCTTACAAAGAACGGTATCAAGAAGGCAGAGGGACATTTCGGTGTCGAAAACCTTATGGATGCCGAAAATATGCAGCTCCTCCACCACATCAATCAGGCTATCAAGGCAAGAGGCGTTATGCAGCGTGACGTAAACTATGTTGTGGTTGACGGTCAGGTGCTTATCGTTGACGAATTTACGGGCCGTGTAATGCACGGAAGACGCTACAGCGAGGGTCTTCATCAGGCTATAGAAGTAAAGGAAGGCGTAAAGCTCGGCAAGGAAAACAAGACTCTTGCAACCGTAACGCTTCAGAACTATTTCCGTCTCTATAAGAAGCTTTCGGGTATGACGGGTACGGCTATGACGGAAAGTGAGGAATTCAAGGAGATTTATGCTCTTGATATTGTTGAAATCCCCACAAACAAGCCTATGATAAGAAAAGACCATCCCGATGTTATGTACGTTAACGAGCAGAAGAAGTTTGCTGCCGTTATCGAGCAGATTAAGGAATGCCACGCAAAGGGACAGCCCGTTCTTGTAGGTACTGTCAGCATCGATAAGTCCGAGGCTCTTTCCTCTGCGCTTAAAAGAAGCGGAATCAAGCACGAGGTGCTCAATGCAAAACAGCACGCAAGAGAAGCAGAAATCGTTGCTCAGGCAGGTAAGCCCGGTGCAGTTACGATTGCTACCAATATGGCAGGCCGAGGCACCGATATTATCCTCGGCGGTAATGCCGAGCACATGGCAAAGAACGAAATGAAGAAGATGGGCTTTATTGACGAGCTCATTTCAGAGGCTACGGGCTTCTCGGATACCGATAATGAAGAAATCCTTGAAGCAAGAAGAGTATTCTCCGAGCTTCAGGCAAAATATTCACAGGAGCTGAAAGCTGATGCCGAAAAGGTAAGAGCCGCCGGCGGTCTCTTTATCATCGGTACCGTGCGCCACGAGGCAAGACGAATTGACAATCAGTTGAGAGGACGTGCAGGACGACAGGGTGACCCCGGTGAAAGCCGTTTCTATCTTGCCGCAGATGACGATCTTTTAAGAGTTTTCGGCGGTGACAGATTTGAAAGAATTATGAAGATGTTCCGTGATGAAAATCTTGCTCTTGAGGCAAATATGTTCTCCTCTGCAATTGAAAATGCACAGAAGCGTGTTGAATCCAACCACTTTGCCGCCCGTAAGCATACAATAAGCTATGACGACGTCATCAACAAGCAGAGAGCGCTTATATACGAGCAGCGCGACCGTGTTCTTGACGGTGAGGATATGGATGCCACCATCCGCAAGATGATAAAGGAAAGCATCAGCGATAATGTTGACCTTTTCTGCTCGGATTCCGTATCACCCGACAAGTGGAATACTGTAGGTCTTGTTTCCAAGTATTCCTGGCTTCTCGAGGGCAAGGGTCTTTCAGACTTCGACAGCGCATCGGACATCAAGGAGCATCTCGTATCTCTTTGTGAAGCACGTCTTGAGGAGCTGACGGCTGAGCACGGTGAGGACGTTGTGAAGCAGCTTCAGCAGTATGCACTTCTCAGAAATGTTGATATGAAGTGGATTGACCACATTGATGCCATGGATCAGCTCAAGCGCGGTATATCTCTTCGTGCTTATGCAAACCAGGATCCCGTTGTTGCATTCAGACAGATGACCTACGATATGTTTGACGAAATGTCTGCTTCCATCCGTGAGGATACGGTGCAGATGCTCTTTACAAGAAGAGTACGCTCCGAAGAGGATGTAAAGCGTCAGCAGGTAATTAAGGTGACTTCATCCTCAGGCGGCGGCGATGCAGAGGAAAAGAAAAAGCCCGTAACAAAGGGTGCAAAGGTCGGCAGAAACGATCCCTGTCCCTGCGGAAGCGGCAAAAAATACAAGCATTGCTGCGGAAGATAAATTTTAATCGGAAGTGATTTTTTTGACAGATAATTTTTCTCCTTACGGCAATTTCCCCGAAAGGGAAGAGCCCCGGGAAAATAAAACTGATATACCCCCTTCCCGTGAAAACGGGGAGGGGAATGCCCGTGAAGAGGCACCTTTCGGAAACGGGTATCCCTTCGGCAATCAGTATCCCTACGGCGGTCAGCCCCCTTACGGAAATCAGCCGCCCTACGGACAGTATCCGTACGGAAATCAGCCTCCTTACGGCGGTTACCCTTACAGAAAAAAGCCCTCCGCCGGGGATAAAATTTCCGCTTTTATAAAAAAGCTTACCGCATTTTTCTCCGATAGAAAGGTATTGACGCTGTCTCTTTCTTCTATTGCGGCAGCAGGTGCTGTTATTCTTTTTGAAATTTTCGGCACCGTTTTCGGTACAATTCTCGGCTTAAATGAAACGCTGTATACTCTTTACACCCGGAATCCCACAGCGGAAGCGGTTTTCGGTATGATATATACCCTGCTCGGTGTAGCTCTGCCGTTTTTCCTGGCTTACATTTTTCTGAAAAAAACAGCCGGTATCACACTTCCTCTGGGGGCTCCCCGTAAGAATTCGGGAGTTGCTTTTCTTGTTCCCGCAGGGCTTGGTGTATGCTATATAGGAAATATTGCGGTGTCTTATATGATGACCTTTTTCTCTTCATTCGGAATAAGCTCATATTCCTACGATATGGCACTGACTCAGCAGGACCCTCTTCCCGAAAATGCTTTTCAGCTTATATGCACAGTTATGTATATGGCTGTTTTCCCTGCATTTTTTGAAGAGTTCGCTTTCAGAGGAGTTATAATGCAGCCTCTTCGCAAATACGGCGACTGGTTTGCAATTATAGTTTCGGGTGTTATGTTCGGTCTTGTTCACGGAAATCTTATGCAGATGCCCTTTGCAATTATTGCAGGTGTGGCTCTTGGCTATGCCGCAATTGTAACGGATTCTCTGTGGACCGGTATCATAATACACTTTCTCAATAATTTCCTGTCCGTCATATTCTCCTGGGCAAGAACGGGGCTTTCGGACGGAACAAATCTTGTTTTCTCGGCATTGTTCACCTACGGAATAATTATCATCGGTGTGGTGGCACTTACAGGATACTCCTGGAAAAATCCCCGTATGATGAAGCTTTATCCCTCAAAGGTGGACATAAAGAAAGGCAAGGCTGCGGCGGTATATTTCCTTATGCCTGCTATGCTTGTAGCCCTTCTTCTTATGCTTAAAAATATTTTAACGGATATAACCGTGGGGTAACTATGGAAGAAATAACCTCAAGAAACAATCCTGCCGTAAAAGCGGCTGCTGCCCTTAAGGAACTCAAGGAACGCAAAAGCACGGGACTTTTCCTGCTTGAAGGCGCACGTCTTTGTAAGGATGCCGCATTGAACGGTGTTACAATAAAACAGTTTTTCGCAACGGAAAAGGCAAAGGAAAAATATTTTTCCGAATATGAGCTTCTTTCGGAAAAAGCGGAAAATTCATTTCTTATTCCCGAAAGTGTGGCTGAAAAGCTTTCCGATACAAAAAATTCTCAGGGCTTTTTTGCCGTATGCCGTCAGCCGGGTGTTTTCCGTGAAATAAAAAGCGGCGGAATGTACGTCTTTACGGATAACGTGCAGAATCCCGACAATATGGGTGCAATAGTACGTACTGCAGAGGCTATGGGTGCAGACGGAATTATAGTAAATTCGGGCTGTGACATTTATTCCCCCAAGGCACTTCGTGCATCAATGGGTGCGCTTCTGCGCTTCCCCGTAATAAAAACGGACACTCCCGGAGATATTCTTACGGAATGCAAAAACAATAATATGAAAATATTTGCAAGTGTTGTTGACCCTTCCGCTGCGGATGTTACAAAGACTTCCAAGGACGGCGGCTGTGTGCTGATAATCGGTAACGAGGGCAACGGCATCAGCGAAGAAACGCTTTCACTTTCAACTCACAGAATAACCATCCCTATGAAGGGCAAGGCAGAATCCCTCAACGCTTCGGCGGCGGCTACCGTGCTTATATGGGAGTTTATGAAGGACAGGTGAGGGAATGTATAAAAGAATACACTACATTATGTGGTATCAGGGACTTTTCGGAGGCAGTAAGAAAGCGAAAAAGGCACTTGAGCACTACGGCGGCTTTGAAAAGCTTTACGAGGTCGTGACAAAGGACGGGGATACGGAAGGACTTCTCCGCGACTTTACAAGAGAAAGACTTTCAGCCTTCAGCCTCTTTGATGCGTATGATGCAATTGAGACCGCGAAGGACTTGGGCGGAGATGCAATAACCTTTGAATCTCCTTTGTATCCTCAGCGGCTTCTCGAGATAGGTGATTATCCTTATGTGCTTTTTTATCAGGGAGATAAAGAGGTGCTGAGAGACGGTGCGAAGGTGGCAATGGTCGGTTCAAGAAAGGCTCCCGATGAGGCTCTTGCTCTTTCCTGGTCTGCCGCGTATAATCTTGCGAAAACGGGTGCCGTTATTGTCAGCGGTGCGGCTCTTGGTGTTGATACTGCAGCACATAAGGGTGCAATTGCCGCAGGCGGTGCTACAGTCGGTGTGCTGGGCTGCGGTCTCGGAAATGAATATATGAACCGTCTGGGAGATTTTTACAAGGAAGTCTGCAGAAACGGTGTTTATATAACCGAAATGTTACCGGGTGAAGCTCCTTCAAGATTTACCTTCCCCGAAAGAAACCGTATTATATCGGGAATGAGCGATGCTGTGCTTGTAACCTATGCAGGTGAAAAAAGCGGATCTCTTATAACCGCCGGAACAGCTAAAAAGCAGAAGCGCCGTGTTTATGCGGTGTCCGAAAAGCTTTTTCCCTCAGAGGGCTGTAAGAAGCTTCTTGCGGAGGGCGCTTATATCTTCAATAATGCGGGAGATATTGCTTATCCCCTGAGAGAAGCTTTCGGCAGGAATTTCAATGAGGGCTACTGTAACAGGTCTGTTGACGGGGACAGCGTGCCGAAGGAGGCTTACACTCTCAGAAAAACGGAGAAGGCAAGGGAAGAAGAAATTTCCGTAAAGGCAGAGCCTAACGTGAATAATACGGAACAAAAGAAAAAGGCTCCTCCCGTGAAGGAAGAGAAAACCTTAAAGGAAGTTCCCGACTTTGCAAGTGAGGATGCAAAGAAAATTTACTCCGTGCTCCTTGAGGACAAAAGAGATGTAAATAAGCTCGTTGACATTACGGGACTTCCCGTAAGAGCAGTACTGACAGCTGTAACAGAGCTCGAAATTTTCGGGCTTATAAGAAATCTGCCCGGTGCTGTTGTTGAAGCAATCTGATAACTAATTTTTTCCAAAGGAAGATTAATATATATGTCAAAACTTGTTATTGTTGAGTCGCCTGCAAAGGCAAAAACCATTAAAAAATATCTCGGACCCGGCTTTGAGGTAAAGGCATCAATGGGTCACATCAGAGATTTGCACGCAAATAAGCTGAGTGTTGATGTCAGCCGTGATTTTGAACCCGATTACACCATCATCAAGGGAAAGGAGAAGCTTATAGAGGAGCTCAGTGCCCTTGCAAAGAAAAGCGAGGAGGTTTACCTCGCAACTGACCCTGACCGTGAGGGTGAAGCCATTTCCTGGCATCTTGCAACACTTTTAGGGCTTGATACAAATAAGCTTAACCGTGTAAAATTCAACGAAATCAACAAAAAGAGCGTCGAAAACGGAATAAACAATCCTTCAAAAATCGACCTTGACCTTGTAAACGCACAGCAGGCAAGAAGAATTCTTGACCGCCTTGTAGGCTACAGACTTTCTCCCTTCATTTCACAGAAGATAAGAAGAGGTCTGTCGGCAGGCCGTGTGCAGAGTGTTGCACTCCGTCTTATTGTTGACAGGGAAGAGGAAATCAAAAAGTTTGTTCCCGAGGAATACTGGACAATTGACGCACTTCTTCAGGCACCCCCTTCAAAAAAGAGCTTCAAGGCAGGCTTCTGGGGTGACGAAACGGGTAAAATAAAGCTTTCCTGCAAAGAGGATACGGATAAGATTCTCAGGAAGCTTGACGGCGCCGTGTTTACCGTGGGAAAGGTCAAGAAGGGCATCAGAAAGAAACAGCCCTCGCCTCCCTTTATTACATCAACTCTTCAGCAGGAGGCTTCAAAGAGACTGGGCTTTACGGCAAAGCGTACAATGAAGGTAGCTCAGGAGCTTTATGAAGGCGTTGAGATTGAGGGAATCGGCTCTGTGGGTCTTATTACCTATATGAGAACAGACTCTCTTCGTATTTCCGAGGAGTCAAGAGCTCTCGGCAATCAGTTCATAAAAGAGAATTACGGTGATAAGTATCTTCCCGAAAAGCCCCGTTATTTCAAGACGAGAGAGGGTGCTCAGGACGGCCACGAGGCTATAAGGCCCTCACTTGTGGAGCTCACTCCCGAAAAGGCAAAGTCATCACTTACCTCAGAGCAGTATAAGATATACAACCTCATCTGGTGCCGTTTTATGGCTTCTCTTATGGCAAACTGTGTTCAGGATACCACGAAGGCTGAAATTATTGCCGCAAAAGAGGGAAATGCAGAGGAATACTGCGTATTCAATGCATCGGGCTATACTGTCCGTTTTGACGGCTACAGCGTTCTTTACGATAACAATTCCGAAGAGGAAGAAAGCTCTTCTGTTCTTCCCGAGCTTACAGAGGATGCAGTTCTCAGAACAAAGGAAATCAAGGACGAACAGCACTTCACTCAGCCTCCCCTTCGTTTCTCGGAAGCATCTCTTATCAAAATGCTTGAGGAGACGGGTGTGGGCAGACCCAGTACCTATGCTTCAATTCTCTCAATAATTCTTGACCGTGACTATGTTGTAAGAGAATCAAAGAAGCTTCTTGCACCCACGGAGCTCGGTACTGCAATCGTAAATCTTCTCAAAGAGAAATTCCCCAAGATTGTTAATACAAAATTCACGGCAGGTATGGAAGCCGACCTTGATAAAATTGAAGAGGGCGGTTACGACTATATAAAGATGCTTCACGGCTTCTATGATGAATTTGAGGATACTCTCAAAAAGGCAAAGAGCTCAATGGAGGGTGTGAAGATAAGCCTTGAAGAGGACAAGACGGATATTCCCTGCGAAAAGTGCGGAAGAAATCTTATTGTCAAGGTGGGCAGATTCGGCAAATTCTTTGCCTGCCCCGGTTATCCCGAGTGTAAATTTACAAAGCCCTTCGTACAGGAAACACAGGGCAGCTGTCCTATATGCGGAAACACCGTTATCAGCAAGAAATCAAAGAAGGGGCACACCTTCTTCGGCTGCTCGGGCTTCCCGAAGTGTACCTTTATGACCTGGGATACCCCCACAAAGGAAAACTGTCCCGACTGCGGAAAAACACTTTTCCGTTCAAGAGGAAATGTTGTGAAATGTCTTGACGAAAAATGCGGTTTTGAAAGAAAAGGCGGAAAGAAACAGGATAAAGATGAAGACTGATTATATTACCGTTATAGGGGCAGGCTTTGCAGGCTGTGAGGCGGCAATGCAAATAGCAAGAGCAGGCATAAAGTGCCGTCTTTACGAAATGAAGCCCGTAAGGTTTTCCCCTGCCCACAAAAGTGAAAATTTCTGCGAGCTTGTGTGCTCAAATTCCTTCAAGGCGGCACGTCCCGATTCAGCCGCAGGTCTTCTCAAGAATGAGATGGAGATGCTCGGCAGCATCACCGTGAAATGTGCGAAGGCAACTGCAGTACCTGCAGGCGGTGCTCTTGCCGTAAACCGTGACGATTTCTCTGCTATGGTTACAAAGGCGGTTGAGGATGAGCCCCTTATAGAAATCATAAGAGAGGAAATGAGGTCAATCCCCCGTGAGGGAATTGTTATAGTAGCGGCAGGACCTTTAGCCTCTGACAGCATAAGTGAGGATATAAAAAAGCTCTGCGGAGAGAATTTAAGCTTCTATGATGCGGCGGCTCCCATAGTGTCGGCAGACAGCATTGATATGGAAAAGGCATTTACTCAGTCCCGTTACGATAAGGGCGGAGAGGATGACTACATAAACTGCCCTATGAACAAGGCGGAATATGAAGCCTTCCACCGTGAGCTTATAGGTGCCGAAAGCGTTATTCTTCACGAGTTCGAAAAAAATAAAGAAATATATGAGGGCTGTATGCCTATTGAGATAATGGCTAAAAGAGGGGAAAACACCATCCGTTTCGGTCCTATGAAGCCTGTGGGACTTACAGATCCGAGAACGGGGCACCGGCCCTGGGCAGTATTACAGCTCAGAAAAGAAAACAAGGCAGGAACTCTTTATAATCTTGTGGGCTTTCAGACGAATCTGAAATTCGGCGAGCAGAAAAGAGTGTTTTCAATGATACCTGCTCTTCACGATGCTCAGTTTGTGCGTTACGGCGTTATGCACAGAAATTCCTTCCTGAATTCTCCCAGGGTGCTTACCTCTTATTTCAATATGAAGGAGCATCCCGATATTTTCTTTGCAGGACAGATTACGGGTGTGGAAGGGTATATGGAATCTGCCGCGGCAGGTATTATTGCCGGTATAAATGCCGTAAGACGCTTTAAGGGAGAGGAAATGCTTCTTCTTCCCGAAAATACAATGCTCGGTGCACTTTCAAGATACGTAGAAAACACCGAAACAAAGAATTATCAGCCTATGGGTGCGGCAATAGGACTGCTGCCGCCTCTGGGCGAAAGAATAAGGGATAAGCATGAAAGATATTCCAAAATCTGTGCAATTGCTACGGAATCCCTTAAGGAATATATGCAGTCCCACGAAATGTAAGAGGTTCATAATGAAAGAGCTTGAAAAAAAGATAGGCTACAGCTTCAGAAATAAAGAGCTTTTACAGCTTGCCCTTTCCCATTCCTCCTATGCAAACGAAAAGCAGGGAAGACATGATAACGAAAGGCTTGAATTTTTAGGCGACTCGGTGCTGGGCTTTATAACTGCGGAATACCTTTTTTCCACACTTAAAAACCGTCCCGAGGGGGAGCTTACAAAGCTCCGTGCCAATGCCGTATGTGAAAAATCTCTGGCAGTTTTTGCAAACGAGATAAATCTCGGCGATTACATACTTCTCGGTAAGGGCGAAATTATGACAGGCGGAAGAGAGCGTCCCTCTATTCTTTCCGATGCCTTTGAGTCTGTTATTGCCGCAATTTATCTTGACGGCGGAATGGAAGAGGCAAAGAAATTCGTGCTTCGCTTTGTTTCTACCAGCACAACGGATACGGCAAAGGCTACGGACTACAAAACTATGCTTCAGGAAGTAATTCAGAAAAATCCTGATGAGCACCTGACCTACCGCCTTGTTGCCGAAAGCGGTCCCGATCACAATAAAGAGTTTACGGTTGAGGTGTATCTCAACTCCAACTGTATAGGTACGGGCAAGGGGCACTCGAAAAAGAAAGCGGAGCAGGCTGCTGCAAAGGAAGCCCTGGAGCTTATGGGTATTAAGGGATGAAACACGTAAACGTTTCGCTTTTTGTTCCGCATCTGGGCTGTCCCAATTCCTGTATTTTCTGTAATCAGAAAACCATATCGGGAAAGTGCGAGCCGCTGAAAAATGAGGACATCGTAAAAGCCTGCGACATTGCAAAAAACGGAAATTATGATATCGCCGACAGCGAAATTGCATTCTTCGGAGGCTCCTTTACTGCAATTGAACGGGAAAAGATGATTTCCTTTCTTGAAACGGCAAAGCCTTACGTGGGTACATATTTCTCAGGGATCAGAATTTCTACCCGTCCCGACTGTATAGACGAAGAGGTTCTCGGAATTCTTAAAGAATACGGCGTCACGGCAATAGAGCTCGGTGCTCAGAGTATGTCGGAGAATGTGCTTATAAAAAACGAAAGAGGACATACCCCTGAGGATACGGAAAAAGCCTGTAAGCTTATACGTGATTACGGCTTTTCCTTGGGACTTCAGATGATGACGGGGCTTTACGGCTCAGATGATGAAACGGATATTTATACTGCCCGTAAATTCATTGAGTTAAAGCCCGATACCGTAAGGATTTATCCCACAACGGTGCTTGAAAATACTAAGCTTGAAGCATTATACAGAGAAGGAAAATATATTCCCCCGACGCTTGAAGACTCAATAAAACTGTGTTCAAGGCTTCTTCTTATGTTCAGGGAAAATAACATAAAGGTTATCCGTCTAGGACTTCATTCGGGAGGAAATGTTGAAGACGGCTTTGTTGCAGGTGCATACCATCCTGCTTTCAGAGAGCTGGTTGAGGGTGAAATATATAAGGACCTTATTGATGAAAAATTATCTTTGTTGCCCGAAGGGGATTACACCCTCGGCGTGCATCCCAAGGAGATTTCAAAGGCTCTGGGGCAGAAGCGCTGCAATGCGGAGTTTTTCAGAAATAAAGGTAAGAATGTAAAGATAACGGGAGATGAAACGCTCTCCCGATATGATGTTATAATAATTAAATGATTTTATTATATATATGAGAGGAAAAAAAGATGTATCTTAAAGCATTGGAAATGCAGGGCTTCAAATCCTTCCCCGATAAGATAGTGCTTGACTTCGGTAAGGGTGTTACCGCCGTTGTCGGTCCTAACGGCTCGGGTAAGAGTAATATTGCCGATGCGGTCCGCTGGGTTCTCGGTGAACAGTCAACAAAGTCTCTCCGAGGCTCGAAGATGGAGGATGTTATTTTCAGCGGTACAAAGGACCGCCGTCCTCAGGGCTTTGCAGAGGTTACATTGAAGCTTGATAACTCAGACGGTGCCTTGGCTAATCCCGAAAAAGAGGTTTCCGTCACAAGAAGATATTACCGCTCGGGTGACAGCGCATACCTTATAAACGGTTCAACCGTAAGACTTAAAGATGTGCACGAGCTGTTTATGGATACGGGTCTCGGACGCGACGGATATTCAATGGTCGGGCAGGGCAGAATTGAGGAAATGGTATCCGCAAAAAGTGAAAACCGCCGTGATATGCTTGAAGAGGCAGCCGGAATTTCCGCTTACCGTTACCGCAGAGGCGATGCAATAAAGCGTCTTGATCAGGCAGAGGAGAATCTTGTGAGACTCCGTGATATAGTAAGCGAGCTGCAGTCCCGTATAGGACCCCTTGAAAAGCAGAGCATAAAGGCACAGCAGTTCCTTTTGTACGCAAGGGAAAAGAAGGAGCTTGAAATAGGGCTCTGGGTGAACATTCTCGGAAAATCACAGGGGCTTATAAGAGAACAGAGCCACAGAATTGAGATTGCCCGTGCACAGTATGAGGATGCAGGTGAAACCTTACAGAAGATTTCCCGGGAAATAGATTCCGCAACTGAGGGTACAAGGGATATCAATATCCGTATGGAGAATATAAGAAACTCCCGTTCCCGCCTTGAGGAGCAGGCTTCGGCTCTTGATAATCAGGCAGTTGTGCTTGAAAACTCCGTTCAGCATAATCTTGATACCATAGAAAGAATCGGACGTGACCTTGAAGCTGAAAAAACAGCCGATACGGACATTCTTAAAGAAATTGAAAATGCCGAAATTCTTATAAAAGAAACGGAAGAAGCCGTAAAGAAGGAAAACATCACTTTGACAGAGCTTTCCGAAAAGCTTTCGGGTCTTAAAAAGAATGACGAAACTTATGCGGACGAATATAACCGTATAAATGACAGCTTATCAGTTCTTGCTCTTGAAATTTCAAAGACCGAAACGGCAATTGCTTCGGCACTTTCTTCAACAAATGAAATAAAAATCAGACTCGGTACACTTGATGCCGACATCTGCACAAAAAATGAAAATATTGCTCTTCTCGAAAAAGAAAGAGACAATGCAAAGGGCAGCCTGAATGCCGCTTCAGAGGAATGCGAGGGACTTGTGAATGCTCTTGCGGGCTATGAACTCCGTCTTAAAAAGGCAGAGGAAAAGCTGGAAAACCGCAAAAAGGACAATGATGAAACAAAGCTTCAGCTTCTTTCTGCCGAATCCCGTCTTAAATTCCTGCAGGATACGGAAAAGAATATGGAAGGCTATCAGGGAAGCGTAAAGGCGGTTCTTAAGGAGTATTCGAGAGGTACTCTTACGGGTATTCACGGCACTCTTTCAAGCCTTATTGAGGTTAAGGAAAAATATCAGACCGCAGTTGAAACGGCGCTGGGCAACGCAATTCAGGATATTGTAACAGATACTGAAAACGATGCGAAGAAAGCTATCAATATGCTGAAAAGCTCACACGGCGGACGTGCAACCTTCCTTCCCCTTAATGCTATCAAGGGCAGAATTCTTGAAGAGAACGGTCTTGACGACCACTTCGGCTTCATTGACCTTGCCTACAGGCTTGTGGATGCTGATGAGAAATATGCCGAAATCATAAAATCCCTTCTCGGCAGAATTGCAGTCTGTGAGGACCTTGACTGTGCAATAGCCCTTGCAAAGAAATATAATTACAAGTTCAAAATCGTTACTCTTGACGGTCAGGTTATCAATGCCGGCGGTTCAATAACGGGCGGTTCAAAGATTTCCAATGCAGGCTTCTTGGCAAGAAGAACCGAAATCGAAAAGCTTAAATCCGAATGCGATACTCTTGCAGAAAAGGTCAATACAAGCTATTCGCTTCTTAAGGAAGCCGCAGAAAGCTCCGCAAAGGTCAAGGCAGACCTTGAAGGAAGCAGAGGTGAGCTTTTAAGAGCTCAGGAAAATAAATTACAGCTTGAAAGCTTTATCTCGGGACTTGACAGAAGAATTTCCGATATAAGAAAAGATATAGAATCTGCAGAAAATGAAAAAGCAGGTCTTGTTGCAAGAGAGCTTTCACTTGCGGAAACCGCACAGAAGTGCGAAGAACAGAAGGAAAAGCTTCTTTCCGATAAGAAGGAAAAAGAGGAGGAGCTTACCCGTCTTACGGGCGGACGTGACTCCCTTCTTATTGAAAGAGAAAAGCTCAATGCCGAAATTTCCGATGTCAATATGCGCATAGTTTCCTTTGTTAAGGAAGCGGAAGCAAAGAAGGAGACTGTTTCTTCACTTAAAAAGCGCATAGAGGATGCCGAGGAAAGAAAAGAAAGCCTTAAAAACGAAATAAAGGCTCTCGTAGAAAAGAATGATGAGCTGACAGCCGAAGCCCTTAAAATAAGAGAAGCTGCCGCTGAAATAAGAAACGGTATCCGTGAAAATGAGGATGAAATAAGAGCACTTATAAGAAAGCGTGACGACCTGGAAAAGAGTGTCAGCGACAACCGAGCCCTTGAAAAGACCAAGTCCGAGGAAAGAGAAAAAATAAGCGGTGAGCTTATCCGCCTTGAGGAAAAGAAGGCATACCTTGAAAAGGAACAGCAGGATATTGAAAGAAAGCTTTATGAAGAATATCAGCTGACCCGCCGTGAGGCAGAAGAGGTCTGTCCCGAAATAGAGTCCGTACCCAAGGCTCAGAAGAGACTTTCCGAGCTTAAAGGACAGATAAAGGCTCTCGGTTCCGTAAATGTTGCAGCTATTGAGGAATATAAAGAGGTTTCAACCCGTTATGAATTCCTCTCAGGACAGGTAAATGATGTTGAAAAATCTAAAAAAGAGCTGCTTAAAATGATTGAAGAGCTTACCTCAAAAATGGCAGAGCAGTTCAAAGACCGTTTTGAAGCAATCAATAACGGCTTCAAGGAAACCTTCACAACACTCTTCGGAGGCGGTTCGGCAGAGCTTGTTCTTGAAGACGAAAACGACATACTTGAATGTAACATCGAAATTAAGGCACAGCCTCCCGGAAAGAACGTAAAATCGCTGTCGCTTCTTTCGGGCGGTGAAAAGGGTCTTACGGCAATAGCCCTCTTGTTTGCAATACTTAAGGTCAGACCCTCGCCCTTCTGTATCTTTGATGAGGTTGAGGCTGCTCTTGACGATGTAAACGTGCTGAGATACGCACAGTACGTAAGAATGATGACAGAGGAAACTCAGTTCATTCTTATTACTCACAGACGAGGCACCATGGAGGAAGCAGATATGCTTTACGGTGTTACAATGCAGGAGCACGGCGTATCAAAGCTTCTTGAGCTCAAAACCGCCGAAATGGTTGAAAAGTTAAAGCTTGAAGAATAAATCAGGAGATAAAAAATGGGAATTTTCAGTAAAATAAATTTTGGTCTGGGCAAAACCAGAAATAAAATGGCAGGAGCCATTGACGAAATGCTCGATGCATTCGATTCCTTTGAGGATGATCTTTTCATTGAGCTTGAAGAAATACTTGTTATGTCCGATGTCGGTGTAAATACCGCTGTACAGGTGGTTGAGGAGCTTCGCTCACGTGTAAAGAGCGAAAAAATCAAGAGCACCGCAGAGGTAAAAAAAGAACTGCAGAATATTATTGCCGAGCTTCTTGACGGCGGCGAGGATATGGGACTTGTTACAATTCCCTCAGTTATTCTTGTAATCGGTGTCAACGGAGCAGGCAAAACCACATCCATAGGTAAGATGGCGGCTATGTATAAGGCTCAGGGAAAAAAGGTTATTTTAGGTGCTGCCGATACCTTCCGTGCAGCCGCTATTGACCAGCTTGACGTGTGGGCACAGAGGGCAGGCGTAGATATTATAAAGCACAAGGAGGGTGCAGACCCTGCCGCAGTAGTATTCGATACGATTCAGGCAGGTATTGCAAGAGACTGTGACATTATTATCTGCGACACCGCAGGACGTCTTCACAACAAGAAAAACCTTATGGACGAGCTTGCAAAGATATACCGTGTATGCGATAAGGAGCTTCCTTATGCTGACCGTGAGGTCCTTCTCGTGCTTGATGCCACAACAGGACAGAATGCCGTCAATCAGGCAAAGGAGTTTATGAATGTGGCAGAGCTTACGGGTATTGTTCTTACTAAGCTTGACGGTACTGCACGAGGCGGTGTTGTTATGTCTATAAAGAACGACCTTAAGCTTCCCGTTAAATTCATCGGTGTAGGCGAGGGCATTGATGACCTTCAGCCCTTCTCACCCTCGGCATTCGCAAAGAGCTTATTTGAAACGGCAAGTGAAAAAGATCTTGAAACGGAAGGGGACTCATTAAGTGAACTTGTTAACTCTGAAGACTACATTAACTACACTCCGAAAGAAGACGACGAAGACGGCGCCGAAGCTTTTAAAGCTTTACTTACAGAAGTCTTCGGGGAAATTGCCGACACCGAAGGAGAAGCTTCTGGAGACAGCGAAGAAGGAGCTTCTCAGGGACAGGAAATCATCAGTCCTGAAGAAGTCGGAGAAGAAGGTGCTGAAGAAGATATCGTCACAGCAGACGGCAATTGTGAAGGAGCATCTGAAGAAGCATCCTGCTCAGAAGAAGACAGCAGCGCTGAAAGCGAAGACCTTGAGGAACAGAAGAGACTTGAAGCTTTAAGACTTGAAGAGGAGCGACTTGCTGCAGAAAAGGCAGAAGCAGAGCGCATTGCTGCAGAAAAGGCTGAGGCTGAAAGAATAGCCGCAGAAAAGGCAGAAGCAGAGCGCATTGCTGCAGAAAAAGCAGAAGCCGAAAGAATAGCACGTGAAAAAGCTGAGGCTGAACGCAAAGCCCGTGAGGAAGAAGAAAACAAGAAAAAGAAGAGGGGTGGACTGTTTGGATTTTTTAATCGCCACTCATAATATGAAAAAAAGAGAGGAATTGCACAGAATTCTCTCTCCTCTCGGTATAAATGTATTTCTTGATTACGAAAAGGGAATTGAGCTTTCCGACGTAGAGGAAACCGGTGAAACCTTCGCCGAGAACGCACTTCTCAAGGCACGCTCGGGCTGTAAGGAATCGGGTATGCCCTGTATTGCGGATGATTCGGGACTTATGGTGGATGCTCTTGACGGCAGACCCGGTGTGTATTCAGCAAGATATATGGGTGAGGACACACCTTATCCCGAGAAAATGGCACACCTTGTAAAGGAGCTCGAAGGGGTTGCGGAGGAAAAAAGAACCGCACGCTTTGTAAGCTGTGCCGCTGTGGTATTCCCCGACGGCAGAGAGTATACCGTAACGGGAAAATGCGAGGGAAAAATCGGATACACTCCTGCAGGAAATAACGGCTTCGGCTTCGATCCCATTTTTTATGTAGGGGACAAGTCCTTTGCCGAGCTCAGCGCAGAGGAAAAGGACGCAATAAGCCACAGAGGAAACTCCCTTCGTGCACTTAAAGAAAAACTTTCCGAAATTATATAAAGAGGTAAACTTATGACAAGCAAAGAAAGAGCCGCCCTCAGGGGTCAGGCAAATACACTCGATGTGCTTTTTCAGGTAGGAAAAGGCGGCATCTCAGACACACTTATTGAGCAGACCGACGGAGCTCTCCGTACAAGAGAGCTCATAAAGCTCCGTGTGCTTACGGAAACCTCCCCCCTTACTCCCCGAGAGGCAGCGGAAGAAATTGCCGCGAAGACAGGCAGTGAGGTTGTACAGGTAATCGGCGGTGTTATCGTATTATACCGCTACAGCAAGGAGCTTCACGAGGATAAGCCCAAGCACACTCCCAATAAAAAGGAAAACCCCGTAAAGGCAAGAAAGAGACTTGCAAAGCTTGAGGGTAAAAAGAAGAAAAAGTCTCCCTTTGAGGATAAAAAAGGCAGAGATAAGCGTCTTCCCTCCAAGAAAGCAAAATGATGTCAAAGGGAATATGTATATTCGGCGGAAGCTTCGACCCTGTCCATAAGGGACATAAAAAGCTGGCACTTTTTATTGCAGGGAAGCTGAGCCTTAAAAAAATGCTTATTATTCCTGCAGGGCTTTCTCCCTTCAAAAAAAGCACGGGTGCCGATGAAGAACAAAGGCTTGCGATGTGCCGTCTGGCTTTTCCTGAGGATATATTCGAGGTTTCTGATATTGAAATAAAAAGAGGGGGAAAAAGCTACACGGTTGACACCGTGACTGCGGTAAAGGAGCTTTACCCCGATGAAAAAATTTATCTTCTTATCGGCTCGGATCAGCTTTTATCCTTTGACAGATGGTACAGATATCGCGATATTCTGTCAATGGTGACACTTGTTTCCGTATCAAGGGAAAGCGGTATTGAAACCGGAAGTCTCAATGACTTTGCCGACGAAAGGCTTCGTCCTTACGGGGAATGCATAATTCTTGATTTCGATGCCTTTGAAGTCAGCTCTACCTTTTTAAGAGAAAAGCTGTCCTTGGGTGAAGATGTATCGGAATTCATTGACGGAAATGTTTCTGCCTATATACAAAAAGAAGGACTTTATAAGAATGAATAAAAACGACGCTCTGTTAAAAGATATCAGAGAAAGGCTTTCCGATTTCAGATATATACACTCCTTGGCTGTGGCGGAAAGTGCAGGATATCTTGCAGATAAATACGGCTGCGATAAAGAAACGGCAATAACTGCGGGACTCGCTCACGATGTCCTTAAGGAGCTTTCAAGGGAAGAATATTCTTCGTTTTTTGAAAACGAAAATATTGTCCTTACGGATGTTGAAAAGACCGCTCCCAAGCTCTGGCACGCTATAGCGGGAGCATATTATCTCAAAAAGGAATACGGCTTTTCGGATGAAATAATCACCGCGGTAAGATACCATACCACGGGAAGGGCGAATATGGGGCTTCTCGAAAAAATCCTCTTTATTGCGGATTTTATCTCCTCTGACCGTAATTATAACGGTGTTGAGGATATGCGAAAAAGGGCGGAAGTTTCCCTCGAATACGCAATGGAGGAGGGGCTTCGCTTCACTATAGAGGATCTGGCCCGCGAATGCAGACCCATACATCCCGATACAATAGCATGTTACAACGAAATAATTGTTCACTTATCACAGAAATGATGAAAGGAAATTTAATATGAATAAGACACTTGAAATTGCAGTAAAGGCATTGGACAGCAAAAAGGCTGTTGAAATTTCGGCTCTCGAGGTGGGCTCACTTACAATAGTTGCCGACTATTTTGTAATTGCCGCAGGTACTTCCAATACTCAGGTAAGAGCTCTTGCGGACGAGGTTGAATATCAGTTAGGTCTCGAGGGTATTGAGCCCCGACAGATTGAAGGAAAGGCTACCGGTTGGATTCTTCTTGACTACTATGACGTTGTGATTCACGTATTTTTACAGGACCAGAGAGAGTACTATAATCTCGAAAAGCTCTGGGCTGATTCCACACCTCTTGATATTTCTTCTCTTATAACCGAAGAATAAGCACGGAAAGACAGACCGTGAATATACTGCTAAGAGAAATGTTTTTTTGAGAGGACTTTGGGAGATATGAATATTTTAATCGGAGATATCAACGTAAATTATTTCACAATGGGCGAACCTTCTTCCGATGAAGCTGTGGTTATGCTTCACGGTTGGGGAGCAAATATAACGCTTTTCGAAAATTCAGCAAAGCTTGTTTCCGAAAAGTTTTATACTGTAGCCCCCGATATGCCCGGCTTCGGTGAGACACCCGAGCCTCCGACGGCGTGGACTGTAGATGATTATACGGATTTTATCATAGAATTTATAAAAAAACTCGGACTTAAAAGAGTTATTCTTTTAGGCCACTCCTTCGGCGGCAGAGTAATAATAAAGCTTGTAAACAGAAAAAATCTGCCCTTTACGGTTACAAGGCTTATTCTCGTGGATTCTGCAGGTATCCGCCCCGAAAAGAACGACGAACAGCTTAAAAAAGAAAAAATAATGAAAACGGGCAAAAAGCTTCTCTCTTTTTCTCCGAAGCTTCTTAATTTCTTCCAGTCAATGGTGGGCTCTGCCGACTATAAGGCGGCAACGCCTCTTATGAGAGAGGTTCTCGTAAACGTAGTAAACGAAGACCTTACACATCTTCTGCCCTCAATTACTCAGGAAACCCTTCTTATCTGGGGTACTCTTGATACTGCAACACCCATAACGGATGCCGAAAAAATGGAACAGCTTATTCCGGAAGCAGGTCTTGCAAGAATTGAAGGTGCGGGACACTATTCTTTCCTTGAAAACCCCATAGTTTTTGAGGCGATTCTTGAATCTTATCTTGAGCTTTAATTTCGGAGGCGCAATATGGTACCCTATTTACAGATTTTATTCGGTGCGGTAACTCTTATGGGAATCTATTCGGTTTTCAAGAGCTTACTGTTCAATATGCATATGTTTCAGCTTAACGGCTACCGTTTTTCAACGCACATAGGCTGGATTTTCAAGAACCTCGGAAGATATGCGGTGGAATACATAGTTTTCGCCCTTTCCTTCACGGGACTTATATCCCATAATGCACTTATGGGCTTTTCTGCTGCAGCGCTTCTGGTTGCGGTAGGGGCTGTAGCCGTTGAAAACAGAAACCGTCCTCAGAAAAAGCCTCTTGTTTATACTCCCCGCGTAAAAAGAATGTTCGTAACAACCTGTATTCTTATTTTCGCGGCCTTCGGCGGGGCTGTGTTTGCCCTTACAACCGAAAGAAAGAATATTGCGTTTATGGTTCTCGGTCTCATTGTGGCTTTAGCTCCCTTAAGCATCGTACTTGCAAATGCAATCAATAAGCCCATAGAAAAGGCAGTAAACAGATATTATCTTAACGATGCAAAGAGAATGCTGAAGCTGAGCCCCGAGCTTGAAACCATAGGAATTACCGGCTCCTACGGTAAGACCAGTGTGAAATTCTATCTTTATACAATTCTCAGAGCCTGGACCGATACTCTTGTTACACCCTCAAGCTTCAACACTCCTATGGGAATAGTTATAACCATAAGAAAGTCCCTTAAAGCCGTTCACAAGATTTTCCTTTGCGAAATGGGTGCAAAGTGGGTAGGCGATATCAAGGAGCTTTGTGATATAGTTCATCCCAAGCACGGTATTATCACCGCTCTCGGCGAACAGCACCTTGAATCCTTCGGCTCAAAGGAAAATATCATCAAAACCAAATATGAACTGGCAGATTCTCTTCCCGATGACGGAAGACTTTATATAAACTTTGATAACGAGACAATAAGAAAAAATCTCCCCAAAAGACCCTTTATCACCTACGGCACAACTCCCGACTGCGATTATTATGCCTTTGATGAAAAGGTAACCGCAAAGGGAACCTCCTTTAAGATAAAAGCTCCCGACGGTGAGGTTTATGCCTTTGAAACAAAGCTTTTAGGACACCACAATGTTATAAATATAACGGGTGCAATTGCCGCTGCAAACGGCTTCGGTATGCCTTTAGCCGAAATGAAGAGATACGTAAGACGTATTGATGCGGTGCCTCACCGTATGCAGATTGTAAACCGCGGCGAGGTTACCATTATTGACGATGCCTTCAACTCCAACCCTGCAGGCTGCAGAGCTGCTTTGTCCACTCTTTCGCAGATGGACGGAGAGAGAATTCTCGTAACTCCCGGTATGGTCGAGCTCGGCAAAGAGGAATATCAGCTGAACCGCGAATTCGGTGAATTTGCCGCATCCTGCTGTGATATGATTGTTCTTATCGGCAAAAAGCAGACCGAGGCTATAAGAGAGGGTATTGAAAGCAAGGATTATCCTTCTGAGAAGCTTCTCTGCTTTGAAGAATTCACAGAGGCTATGAAGCATCTTTATAGCATGAAAACAGACAAAAAGAAGATTATTCTCCTTGAGAATGACCTTCCCGATAACTATTAAGAGGGGGGAATAGCTATGAAAATCAGAGTCGGTGTTTTTTTCGGCGGAAAAAGCGTTGAACACGAGGTTTCCGTTATTTCCGCATTGCAGGCAATAGCATCAATTCCTGCTGACAAATACGAGGTTATCCCCGTTTATATCACAAAGGAAAATGAATTCTACACGGGATTTGAGTGCTCCTGCATTGAGGAATATTCAAATATTCCCGCACTTATAAAGAAAAGCACACGCTGTACCCTTATGAATAATGAGGGCAGAGTTCAGCTTATGCGTTACCCCTTCAGAAAGACGGGCAGTAACGTAATTTCCGATATTGACGTAGCCTTCCCAATTGTTCACGGAACAAATGTTGAAGACGGCACCTTGCAGGGATATCTTAAGCTTACGGGTGTGCCTTATGTCGGCTGTGACGTTACGGCTTCCGCTGTCGGTATGGATAAATATGTTATGAAAACAGTTCTCAAGGACAACGGTATTCCCGTGCTTGACTGTGTAAGGTTTATTTCCTCCGATTTCTCCGAGCCCGAAAATGTGCTTGACCGCTGTGAGGAGAAAATAGGCTATCCCGTTGTGGTAAAGCCCGTAAACCTGGGTTCCTCCGTCGGCATAAGTCTTGCCGAAAACAGAGAGGAATTATATAACTCCCTTGAGGATGCCTTCAGATATGCTACGGTAGTTCTTGTCGAAAAGGCTATTACAAATCTTGTGGAAATCAACTGCTCCGTTATCGGCAACACCGATACGGCAGAAGCTTCTGAGCTTGAACAGCCCATAAGCTTCGGAAAAATCCTTGACTATACCGCAAAATATCAGAAGGGCAAGGTGACCGAGGAGGAAGCAAAGGCATTCAAGGAGGGTATTGACGAAATCGTAAACAATCCCCTTTCCATTGAAAATACACTTAAAAACGACAGCTCAATTATTGTAAGCCCCGACGGAAGATACGTTAAAAAGGGTGAGGGAATTGTAAAATACGATTACTCAACCGAGCTCACACGGTTTGACGGCGCAAAGCTGTCCCGTATAAATCTCTCAAGACCTGCCAAGGCAGCCGCAGGAATGGCGAGCCTTTCACGTCTTATTCCTCCCAATATGACAGAGGAAACGAGAGCATATATCCGCTCTCTTGCGGTCAAAGCCTATACAGTGCTTGGCTGTAACGGTCTTTCACGTATCGACTTTATGATTGATAAATCAACGAATAAGGTTTATCTTAATGAAATAAATACAATCCCCGGATCTCTCTCATTCTATCTGTGGGCACCTCTCGGAGTTAAGTATTCCGTTGTGCTTGATGCTATGATTCAGCTGGCTCTCAGAAGAAGCAGAGAGGAAGAGGCTATTGAATTCTCCTTTGAGTCCGATATTTTAAGAAACTTTGCGGCAAAGGGCGCAAAGGGAGCAAAGGGCAGCAAAACCGGCGGAGCAAAAAGCGGAAGCAAGCTGTAATAATTCGGAATTCGGAGATTAAACGGTATTTCATCAGGAATATGGTGATGTTTTTATGAAAAATTTAATGTTATTAAGAGATAAAATACTTGGCTTTACCTCGCCCGGGAAGCTTCCCGTTACATTTTCATTTGACGGTATAAAGGAAAAGGGAATAGATTCAGACAAGAAGCCGTCTGTCAGAAGCTTTGTGGCGGATTCTGCTGTGAGGGTAACGGAAATTACGGCTGTTGCTTCAAAGGGAATGATTCTTAATGTCCGTGAGACTCTCTATTCGGATTTTCCCGTTGTTGAATGGGGAGCCGAAATGACGAGCTTTGCAAAAACCGAATCCGAGCGTCTTTCGGATTTCGGTATTTCTGCAGTTCTTAAAGGTACCTGCCCCCGTCTTGTTTCGGGAAGCGGCGACACAAGAAATGACGGAGTTTTCAAGCGTTTCCCCGAAAGAGAAATCACGGAAGAAATAACCGTATCTCCCGATTTCTGCCGCGGTGCGGACGGAGCCTCTCCTTTTATGACGGTAAAATTCGATGAATATACCGTAAAAATGGGTGTGGGCTTTCCGGGTAAGTGGAAAATGGTGTTTACACCTTCGGAAGACGGAGTTCGTTTTACCCTTACTCAGGCACGCTTCAATACGGTTTTGTATCCCGGAGAAACTATGCGTACCCCCAATATCACCGTCCTGTTTTCCGATAACGACGAAACAAAGGCTACAAATCTCTGGAGAAGGTTTTTCTTAAAGCACATTCTTCCCGTAGGCAAAAACGGAGAGAAAATCAAGCCCGTAATGTTTTTACACACCCACGGAATCGGCGGCTACAGCGAATTTGAGGGTATTACTACGGAAAATCAGCTTGAAGCCATTGAGACCTACATAAAAAAGGACTTAAAGCCTGATGCCTGGTGGATAGATGCAGGCTGGTATCCATGTGAGCACAGATGGTGGAACGTAGGGGACTGGGTGCCCAATCCCGAGCAGCTTCCCGACGGCTTCAGACCTATATCCGACAGCCTTCACGAAAAGGGCATTGACCTTCTTGTATGGTTCGAGCCTGAAAGAGTTATGGAGGGCTCAAGGCTTGATTTTCTTCATCCCGAGTGGTGTCTCAGGGCGCATAATGATGAGGGTGAAGAGGATGAATGCCGTCTTCTTGACTATTCCAATCCCGAGTGCTTCAGCTTTGTTCTGGAGCTTCTTGATAAGCACATAAAAGCAGGGGGAATTGATATATACAGACAGGATTTCAATTTTACCCCTGACAGATATTTTTCCGAAAATGAAGAGGAAAACAGAATCGGCGCAAGAGAAAACCTGCATATGCAGGCACTTTTAAGGCTGTATGATGAGCTGCGTCTTCGCAATCCCGGTCTTGTAATTGATAACTGTGCCGCAGGCGGTACACGTAACGAAATGGATATGATGAGAAGAAGTGTGCCTTTGCAGTATACCGATATGCACATAGACTATCCGTCTCAGAGGGTTTTTCATTATTACGAAATGTTCTCCTGGCTTCCCTATTTCAGAGCACACGCAAAAAGCCGTGATGACAGAATGTACAGAAACAGAAATCTTGACGAATTTTCCTATCTCTGTGCTATGGCACCGGCTCTTACCGCCTGTCTTGATTATGATGACAGCAATAAAATTTTTGACTGTGCAAGAAAAATGATTCCTGTCTGGAGAAAAGCAGCGGAATATGAGCTGAACAGCGACTATTATCAGCTGTCTGACCCCGACAGCGGTTGGTATGCCGTGCAGTTTCACAACGAGGAAACGGGCAGCGGCTTTATTGAGGTTATCCGCACGGAAAATGCAGAGAAAAGCAGTATTGTTGTGTATCCCCACATTATTCCCGATACAAAATATCTTTTTGAAAATCCCGTAACGGGGGATAAAAAGAGGGGAGATTCAACGGGGCTTGAGGGCGGATTTAACTTCTATAACCCTAAGAGAAAAGGTGAGCTGTGGTTTTACACTACAGAGAAAAAGACATTTTAATCATAAGAAAGTAAGTTAATTTATGGCAAGATTTGCAACACTTTGTTCCTCGTCCGGGGGAAATTCCTGCTATGTAGGTACAGCCTCCTCGGGGATATTAATAGATGCCGGAACCAATAATAAGCAGCTTCTTCTTTCAATGGAGCAGTCGGGTATTTCCCCCGATTCCGTGAAAGCAGTTTTTGTAACTCACGAGCACGATGACCATGTAAGCGGTCTTCGTGTTTTTGCCACGAAAAGAAATATTCCCGTGTATGCAACGGGAGGAACTCTGTCGGGACTTCTCGGAAAAGGAATTATTGACGGAAAATTTCAGTATGAAAAAATTATGCCCGAGGGTGTCACTATAGGGGATATGCATATTTCCCATTTTTCCACGTCCCACGATGCAAAGGAAAGTTGCGGATACAAGATATGCCTTCCCGATAAAACCGTGGGAATATGCACCGATACGGGAAAAATGACGCGTGAGATTGTAAGAAATCTCAGCGGCTGCGACCTGGTGCTTATTGAATCGAATTATGACGAAAATCTTCTTGATTTCGGTCCCTATCCCCCTTACCTCAAGGCGCGTATACGCTCGGAGCACGGGCATCTTTCAAACAATGTCTGCGCCGAGACTGTAGGGGAGCTTTTTGACGCAGGGGTTCGCCGTTTTGTCCTGGGGCATTTGAGCCGTGAGAACAACACGCCCGACAGAGCCTTCTCCTGTACAAATTCATACCTTAAGCGTATGGGTGCAGAGCTTAACAGAGATTATATTCTGGAGGTTGCTCCCGTGGGAAGTATGGGAAAATACATAGTTTTTTAAGAGGTAATATGCAGACTGTAACTATTATATCGGTGGGAAAGCTCAAGGATGCCTTTTTTGAAATGGCGTCGGACGAATATCTCAAGAGACTCAAGGCCTTTGCAAAGGTAAACGTAATTGAGATAAAAGCAGGAGTTCTTCCCGAAAATCCGTCCGAAAATGAAATAAACTCCGTTCTTGAAAAAGAGGGGGAGGAGATTCTTAAAAAAATTCCTCAGTCGGCAAAGGTTGTTTCCCTTTGTATTGAAGGAAAGCTTTATTCCTCCGAGGATATGGCAAAGCTGCTTTCCGATACCGCTCTTTCGGGAACATCCCATATTGTTTTTATTATCGGTGGCTCCTACGGGCTTTCCGAAAAGGTAAAGGCAAGGACAAGCGTCCGTCTTTCAATGTCAAAAATGACATTTCCTCACCGTCTTGCAAGAATTATGCTTCTTGAACAGATTTACAGAGGCTATAAGATAAACGCAGGGGAAAGCTATCACAAATGAAAACAATGAACGATTACTGCCGTGAAAAATTCGGCAAAAAGCTGTATAAGCTATCCCTTGACGGGGGCTTTACCTGTCCTAACCGTGACGGTACAAAGGGTACGGGGGGCTGTATTTTCTGCTCTTCTTCGGGCTCGGGTGATTTTGCCGAGTCGGGAAATGATATAAATATACAGATTGAAAAGGCAAAAAAGAGAGTTTCCGCCAAGAATAAAGACGGGGGATATATTGCATATTTTCAGAGCTTTACCTCTACCTATGCCCCCATTGAGAAGCTTCGGAAGCTTTTTACGGATGCCGTAAATCACCCCGATATTGACGTATTATCCGTTGCAACCCGTCCGGACTGTCTTTCTGATGATACGGTAAGGCTTCTGGGAGAACTGAATAAAATAAAGCCCGTATGGGTGGAATTGGGGCTTCAGACCTCAAAAAAAGAAAGCATCTCCTATATCGGAAGATGCTATGATAATGAAGTATATTCTGATGCCGTAAAAAGGCTTCACAAAGAGGGTATATATGTTATAACCCATATTATTCTCGGCCTTCCGGGGGAGACTGCAGAGGATATGAAAAATACTCTGCTTTTTGCAGTTGACAGTAAAACCGACGGTGTGAAGCTGCAGCTTCTTCACGTGCTTTCTGACAGCCGCTTATATTCCGATTACCAAAAGGGAAGCTTTGAAACTCTTACAAAAGCGGAGTATCTTGAAATTCTGATGTCGCTTATTCCCCTTCTTCCGGATGAGGTTGCAGTACACAGGCTGACGGGTGACGGAAATAAAAATACGCTGGTTTCACCCCTTTGGAGTGCCGATAAAAAGGCGGTGCTGAACTCCGTAAACCGTATTGTAGGGCTTACGGAAAAGCACAAAGGCTATGTTTTTGAAAAGATAAAAAAAGAAGAAATCCCCCTTATGTTTTCCATAATTCTCAGCCGTATGAAGTGGATGGATGAAGTTGGAATTGACCAATGGAACAACACTTTTTATGATGAGGTTTATCCCGTTTCTTATTACGAGGAGCACCGCAGAGCCGGTGAGGTGTTTGTGCTCCGGGAAATTTCAACGGGGGAAATTGTTTCCGCAGCCGTTCTTAAAAGCGAAGACGACCGCTGGGAGCATATAGCGGACTACAGTACGAAATCCGCTTTTTATCTGCACAATTTCTGTTCCCGTATTGACAAAAAAGGAACGGGAAAAATATTCCTTGATTTTGCGGAGGAGTATGCCCGTATATGTGAAAAAGACGTTTTCAGACTTGACAGCGCAGAGGACAATGCGGTGCTTGAGGCTTACTATGAAAGCCGCGGTTATATTCCTAAGGGCTTCTGTATCGACGGACTTTATAAGGGAATATTGAGAGAAAAAGAAATAAAATGAATATAAAAACACAGACAGAATCTCCGTATAATCCTGAGGTTCTGTCTGTTATCTTTTTATCTGTTTTGTATTATCAGGCTAAGTCTTCAAGAAGATTCATAAAGGAGAGCATACCTGACATACCCTTATATGCCTTGAAGCCTGAGGGGGGAGCAGACTTGTCTGCGGGAATTTTTTCTGAAACTGCTGTAATGTCGGTAGCGGAAAGGAACTTTCCGTTTCTGTCGTAAGAAGCAAGACGGACAAGCTTTGTGCCGTCAAGATAAACTCTTGTTTCGCCCGAATCAACCTTGAAGTGGTAAACCCGGCAAAGTCTGCCCTTATGTGTAGCCTCTGTTACCGAATCAGCCTCAGAAAGGGGACCGTAGGAGCTGAAGTCTATGTCAGATGAAGATGTAAGCTCAGAAATGTCAAGACCTGCCATAGCCATAAGAGACTCGGAAAGCTCAAGGTAAGCCTTCTTGTCAGGGTAAATCATATAAAGCTTGTTGTCCTTTATAAGCATACCCATAGGGACACCGCTGAAATCTGAAAGCATATACACGCTTTCAGGGGTTATTGCAATTTCCATGGGGGAATTGATACCTTTACCGTCAATTATTGTGCCTGTCATCCAGAAGGAGCCGCTTCGGATGATATCATATTCGCTTGAGGAGGGTACCTCATTCTGTGAGGGGTTGTCGGGAAGCTTTTCAAGGCCTACTGCCGCTCTCAGAATAAGACGGGCATCGGTGGCATTCACCGTTTTGTTCATATCAACGTCAGCTGCATTTTTTTCAGCTTCGGATAGTGTATCAAGACCTACAGCCGCACGCAATGCCAGTCTTGCATCAGCAGCCTCCGTTTTACCGTTTGCGTCTACATCTCCCGGGATGCGGGCCATTGCTGTTACGTGCGCAACGCTGAAAAGCACAAAGGCAGAAAGAGCAAGCGCGATAATTTTCTTTTTCATAATGTTCCTCCGTTCAAAAGAGATTACAAATAATTCTGTATATAAAAATTATACTATTAAAAAAATATATGTCAATGCAAAAAAGATGGTAAAATCGGCCGTGTTAAAATTATATAAGATAAGGGAGCTGCAGGTTAAAGCCTGTCAGCCCCCGTAATCTGAGAGAAAAGTAAATTTTTCGGTTTGTTAAATCATACCGCCGTTGATTCCGAGAATCTGTCCGGTGATATATGCGGAATTTTTATCTGCAAGAAAGGATACTGCGTGGGCAATTTCCTCAGGGGTGCCCATTCTTCCCACAGGGATTTCTTCACAGATTGCTGCTTTTTCTTCATCGGAAAAACGACTCATCATTTCCGTGTCAATAACACCGGGACAAAGGCAGTTTACCGTGATTCCCGAGGGGGCGTATTCTTTTGCAAGAGCCTTTGTAAGACCGATTATTCCTGCTTTTGAGGCGGAATAAACAGCCTCACAGGAGGCACCCTCCTGACCCCATACAGAGGAAATGTTTATTATTCTGCCGTATTTGTTTTTAAGCATAGAGGGAATTGCCCTTCTTATGCAGTTGAAGGTGCCTGTAAGATTTGTGCCGATGACATTGTTCCATTCTTCGTCCGTCACGGTATCAAACAGCCCCCAGAGGGAAACACCTGCATTATTTACAAGCAATTCAACGGTGCCGAGCTTTTCTTCAATTTGCGAAAACATTTTTTCCACATCGGAGGAGACTGAAACATCGCACTTTACGGATATCGCCGTGAATCCCTCAGAAGCACAAAAAGAGCAAAGAGATAAAGCCCTTTGCTCAGAAGTGTTGTAGTTGATTGCAACTGCGTAACCGTCTTCACACAGTTTTTTTACTGTTGCGGCACCGATTCCTTTTGCACCGCCCGTTACCAATGCAACCTTTTTCATATTATTCGATTACGCCTTCAAGAAGGGTCATAAAGGAGAACAGACCTGTCATACCCTTGTATGCCTTGTAGCTTGAGGGCGGAGCAGACTTATCTGCAGGAACGCTGCCCGAAATTGTTGAAATGTCGGTAGCAGTAAGGAACTTGCCGTTTTTGTCATAGGAAGAAAGGCGTACAAGCTTTGTTCCGTCCAGATAAACTCTTGATTCACCCGAGTCAACCTTGAAGTGGTAAACCTGACAGACTCTGCCGTTATGAGTAACCTCTGTTACGGAGTCTGCTTCGGAAAGATTTCCGTAGGAGCCGAAGTTGATGGTTTCTGAATTCGTAAGCTCGGAAACATCAAGCCCTGCCATACTCATAAGAGAATCGGAAAGCTCAAGGTAAGACTTTTTGTCGGGATAAATCATATAAACCTTGTTGTCCTTTATAAGCATACCCATAGGAACACCGCTGAAATCTGAAAGCATATAAATGCTGTCGGGTGTGACTGCAACTTCCATAGGTGCCGTGACACCTGTTTTGTCTACCATTGTGCCTGCCATATGGAAGGAACCGCTCTTGAGAAACTCATATTCACTTGATACGGGAGCTGTATTCTGTATGGGCTTTTCGTTTGTGGGCTCTGTGGAAACTTCGGGAGCGGGATTTGTAGCATCCTCTCCGCCGGGAACAGAAGCAGTTGTGTTTTCCTGATTGCCGGGAATAACAGCAACTGAGGTTGTGTTTTCCTGAGAGTCAAAGGTTATTTCTTCCTCGGGGTCAGTTGTGGATGTTGAAAGTGTTCCCGAAAAGCTTAAACAGCCTGCAAAAACGAAAACAACGAGAATAATTAAAAAGATAGCAAGAGGCATTTTTTTCATTGTAAATTTCCCTTCTGAAATGTACCGGTACGTAAAAACGTATTTTCGGTTTATTATATCACAGCACATTAAGAAAATCAAGGCTTTGTTTTTCAGCCCTTGTAATGGTATCCGTCTATTCTTAAAACTGTCTTAATTAAACGAAATTTTTTCTAATAATTAAAAAAATAAATAATATTGCATATCATAGCTTTTTATGGTATACTTAATTGATAAAAAAGAAATAAGGTGAAAGTATGATAAAAATATCTCCCTCATTGCTGGCAAGTGATTTTTCAAGACTCGGTGAGGAAGCTGCCGCCTGTTATGACGCAGGTGCCGAAATGATTCATATTGACGTTATGGACGGGCATTTTGTGCCAAACATCACTCTCGGCGCACCTGTTATAAACTCTCTCAGAAAATGTACGCCTGCAGTATTTGATGTTCATCTTATGATAAGCGACCCTTATAAGTATATCCGTGATTTTCACGGCGCAGGGGCGGATATGATTACATTTCATCTTGAATCTGACAGCAATCCTTCCGAAACAATAGCTCTTATAAAAAGTCTCGGAATGAGGGCAGGTATTGCACTCAAGCCTGCAACTCCTGCAGAGACTGTGTTTCCTTATCTTAAAGAGCTTGATATGGTGCTTGTTATGACTGTTGAACCGGGCTTCGGCGGGCAGAGCTTTATGGAAAATCAGCTTCCGAAAATTGAAGCTGTACGCCGTGAATGCGAAAAGCTAGGAATTCCTATGGACATTCAGGTTGACGGCGGTATTGCCGCAGAAACGGCTCCCCTCGTAAAAAAGGCAGGTGCAAATGTGCTTGTTGCCGGAAGCTTCGTTTTTAAGGGCGATAAAAAGGAAGCTGTGGAGCTCTTAAAAAAGCCTGTGTAAGCAGCTTACCGCATTATTTTCAGCTATCATATTCCATATTTCGCTGCATTTTGCAGCTTCCTTCGGTGAGTTTTCAAGAATATCCGAAAACTCGCAAAGACAGAATATAAGCTCCTCCTTTTCTTCCGAGGAAGGGGAGAAAAGAATTCTGTATTTTCCGTTTTTTTCAAAAAGACTGCTTTTTATATTCGGCTCAAGAAGCGATACTGCAAAAAGCATTTCTTCAAGGTTTGAAAATTCCGCAATAACGGGACAGGTACTGCTTTTTACAAGCTGCTTTACGGAGTTTCCGTCACCGGATTTTTCGGGAAGGGACGAAAAGCATATACGTATGCTGTCTTCCCGTTCCTTTATCACTTCAATGAGGACTTTTCCCGACAGGGGGATTGTATAGCCGTATTTTTTCTGTATCTCTCCCTGCAGTGCCCACAGCAGTCTTCTTGTGCCTATATTCCCGTAATCGATTTCTTCGTATGTAATACCGTAGCCGCTGAGCTCCAGTGATGACAAAACTATTTCTGTACGGTATTCATTTTTTATAAGAAAATTCATAAATAACCTCCGCCGGATGCTTCTAAGTATATTCTATTCAGCTCTGAGGTTGTCTGCAATGCAAAATTATTGGAAAGACATACTGATTTTTCTGTGATTATAAAGGTGAATTTCAATGAAAAAGAAAAAAATGATAACAGAAAATCCGAATATTTCCCGTCCCGACAAGAAAAACGGCAGACTTATACGTTACCGTGAAAAGCTTGAAAGGGAGAACCTCGACCGTGAGAAGAAGCGTAATGCTCTTTTCAGAAAGAGAGTACGCTCCGCTTCAGAGAAGAAAGCTCCCGAAACTCTCAGAACAAAGGCTTATTACCGTTTTTCTTCAGAATATCCCTCCGTGGTAAGCCCCGACGGCTTCAGAGAAAATATTCCCGTGAAGGAAAAAATGACATCTAAAACAAAGGTCATTGTTGCACTTTTATCCGTTTTTGTTTTTGTTTTTACTCTTATAGCCCTTAAAACGGGTATAAAGCTTTCTCTTCGTGAGCCTGAATCAGAGGTCGGAGCTCCCGTTATCGCAGAAGAACAGAAGATGAAAATCTCATTTATAACCGCAGAGGATTTTCGCAGAAAAACAGCAGATGAAATAGCTGAAGGCTTAAAAGAAATCAACTCGGAAGCTATTCTCGTAGAATATAAAAGCGAATACGGTTATGTATATTTTGACACAGGCTCCTTTATCGGCGGCTCTGCCGATAAAAGGATTGACGGAGCAGAGGAAAAAATTAAAGAGCTTATTTCTCTCGGTGTAAAATGTATTGCATATATCAGCTGCTTCAAGGACAGCGTTGCTTCTTCCTCTTTGTCCGGTATGGAGGTGCTCACCTCTTCAGGCTCTCTTTTTGCTGACAGCCCGGGAGATATGTGGCTTGACCCGTATTCGGATACGGCTCACGATTATCTGATAAATATTATGAAAAGTGCCGTAAAAACGGGTTTTTCAGCCGTGATGCTTGACAATGTATGCTTCCCCTCGGAGTTTTATCTCTCTTCCCCTGTTTATCTTTCTTTTACGGAAGAGGATACAAAAAACGGCGCACTTACGGAGTTTATAAATAAAGCCGCAGATGCTGTCGGCACGGAAAAGCTTATTCTTTGCTGTGACATTACGGCATTTACGGAAATCAGCACTTTACCCGATGACAGACACGGCGGTACTCTGCTGGATACCGACTGTATATCATTTTGTCTTGATCTGAGACGAAACGGCAGGTACACGATACAGCTTGAAAATTCAGAAATATTCCGCTATGTGGAGGAAATGCCTCTTGCATTTATTCTCGATGCGGGTGCTCTTGCAGTAAAGGCTCTCGAAGAAAAAAAGGAAGCATATGTACTTTATGCTTTTGTTGATTCTGATGTAAAAGATTCCCCGGAATATGCTGAATTTGCGGGGATAAAAAATATAATTTCTGATTTATTTTAACTTGAAAGGATTTTATTATGAGTTACAGAAAAGTTCTTACGGAAAACATTTTACCATTCTGGCTTCAAAATGCCATAGACTATGAAAACGGCGGTATTTTTACCCAGCTCGACGAAAAAGGTGAAATCTACGGCACGGATAAGAGTGTATGGTTCCAGGGAAGAGCCTTATGGGTATTCTCCAAGGCATACAACGCAATTGAAAAGAATCCTGCCTATATTAAGGCTGCAGAGTGTATTTACGGCTTCCTGCCCAAGTGTACGGACACCGACGGCAGAATGTTCTTTACCGTAACTGCAGACGGCAGAGAATTGCAGAAGAGAAGATATTACTTCTCCGAAACCTTTGCCGCTATCGGCTGTGCAGAGCTTTATAAGGCAACGGGAAGGGAAGAGGTGCTCAGAAGTGCAGAGCAGTATTTTACCGTGGCTTATGAGTGCTTTACGGGAGTAAGAAAGAATCCTCCCAAGCTCAATCCCGAGAATCTCGGCACAAAGGCACTTTCACCTGCAATGATTATGCTTTCAACCGCTCAGGTTATGAGAAGTATGAATTCCGATAAAAAGGATGAATACGATAAAATTGCAAGGGAATGTCTTGATGAAATTCTTCACGGCGGATACCTTCAGGAAAAGGCACTTCTTGAAAGCGTTACAAAGGACGGAAAGTTCGTTGATTCACCCTCGGGCAGAATCGTAAATCCCGGTCACTCACTTGAAGCTGCGTGGTTTATAATGCTTGAAGGTCTGCTTACGGACAACAATGAAGCTCTTGAAGCAGGAAAGAGAATTATTGACATTACACTTCCTCTGGGCATTGATAAGAAATACGGAGGTATAATTGCCTTTACAGACCTTTCGGGTAAGCCTCCCGTACAGCTTGAGTGGGATATGAAGCTCTGGTGGCCTCAGTGCGAAGCTATGATTGCTTTCAGAATGGCATATATGCTTTTCGGTGATGAGAAATATCTGAAGCTTTATGAGGAATTCAAAGAGTATTGCGAAAAATATTTCCTTGACAGCGAAAACGGTGAATGGTACGGCTATCTTCATTACGACAATACCGTTTCAACAACGCTCAAGGGAAATATCTTCAAGGGCCCCTTCCACATTCCGAGACTTTATATGATAATGGCTGTTCTTGACGAGGACGGAAAAATAGATCGCTACGCTCATTAAGGAGAAGAGATATGGATATTATGGATTTAGCCTCAAAGGGCATTGTGAAAATCACAAGTAATTTCGGCAAGAAGATTCAGAAGACCGAAACCGCTTACCCCATTCCCGAGGAAAAGCCCGTTTTAATTACGGGGGAAAAGTACCGTGCAGGTTTTTCAAGAACAGAAATTATGCCTGACCTTTCACTTGACAGAACCTACTGGATAGCAGGTCACGGCTCGGGACATAAAATGGAGGGTATTCTTTCTCCCGTTTATATCCACGCAATGTGGCTTGACTGCGGAAATGAGGAAGGCATAATCTGGATAAGTGCCGATATTGTCGGTCTTACCAATATCGAAGTAAACAAAATCAGAAAAATGATTCTTTCCCGTCCCGAAATGAAAAACTGCAAGGCAGTAAATTTCAGCTGCACACACTCACATTCCGGTGTTGATACTCTAGGCTACTGGGGAAAGGCCAATCTTGTCAGCATTCCCTCAGACGGCAAGGTGCCCGAATATATGGAGATGCTTTTCAATAAGGCGGTTGAGGTCAGCGTTGAAGCTTATAAGAACAGAAAGCCCGGCAGACTTTTTACCGGCAGAGTATCAATTGAAGGCGGTCTTTCAACCGGCAGACGTCTCCCCGAAAAGCACGAGTATCTTACAAGGCTGAGATTTACTCCCGATGACGGCTCAAATGAAATCTGGTTGATGAACATAGGTGCACACCCCAACTCCCTCGGCGGCGGCAACCGTATGCTCTCAGGTGAATATCCCTACTTTATGCGTGAGCAGATAAAGGAGGAAAAGGGAGCAGACGTTATTTTCGGTATCGGTGCCATAGGCGGTATGGATGCGAAGGATTTCCACCTTGAGGACAGAGTTGAGGAGATAAAGAATCAGGCAAAGTATTATGCTGAAAAGTCCTTTGAAATTGAAAACGAAAAGGAGCTATCTCCCGAAATTAAGTTTATCTGTCAGCAGTTCTATCTTCCCGTTGACAACAATGTGCTTCTGCTTCTTGCAATGAGAGGAACTATGAGCTTTAAGGCATTCCCCTCAAATGCAAGCGCACTGGGCGTTGCTATGAAAACCGAGATTACTTATATGACAATAGGCGATCAGAAGATTCTTCTTCTTCCCGGTGAAAACTTTGTTTCAACGGTTTACGGCGGATTTATGGACAAGGAGAATTCCACAACGGGTCTTTCTCCCGAAGTTAATGCAGAGCCTCTTGCAGATATTGCGGGAGACCACGAAATGATTGCCTTCGGTGTTACAAACGATATGGCAGGCTACTGTGTTCCGAAAAATGACTTCGTTCTTCATCCCACACAGCCCTATCTTAATTCCACACGCGACCGTTTCGATGAGAATCACTACCACGAAACAAACTCAATGGGCCCTCTTACCCATAAGTTTATTGCAGATACTCTTAAAACTGTGGTAAAGAATTTTAATGCCTGAATTATATAAGCCTTGACTTATAGCTTTTATAATATATAATGATTTTATAATAAATATTACCTCGGAGGTATTGTTATGTTTGATTTTCAGGACTTTAAAGAGAGTCCGTTAATGCTGACTATGGCAGCGGTAATCATCGGATTTGTCGTTGTTGAATCAATTTTCTTTATGACGAAGGCATGGAAGCGCGGTAAGGAAATCGGTATGACCACCGAACAGCTTAAAAATACCGTTGTTTCAAGTGCTCTTTTCTCCGTAGCTCCCGCAATTTCAATCCTTGCAACCGTTGTTGTTCTTGCTTCTTCCCTGGGTATCGTTCTTCCCTGGATAAGACTCAGCGTTGTAGGTAACCTTCTTTATGAAACAACAGCAGCGGAAACAATGCTTGACGTTCTCGGCAGCAACATCAATACCGAGGTAACTGAGGCATCAGATTTTGCCGCTATTGCATGGGTTATGACAACCGGTATCTGCTTTGGTCTTCTTCTTGTTACCTTTATCGGTAAGTTTATTATCAAGAAGATAAGCAAAGCCACGGCAAAGAGCGAAAAAAGCTCAAATATTGCTGATATTATTTCCGCATCCGCTTTCATCGGTATCATTTCCGCATTCGTTGCACAGTCCATTAACGGTAAGTCCTCGGACGGTTCCTCCGATGCCGGATTTATGTCAATAATGACACTTGTAAGCGCCATTATCATTTATCTCGTGTTCGAAACAATCTGTCAGAAGCTGAAGCTTAAAAAGCTCGAGCTCTTTGCGACTCCTTTAAGTATTTTCGGTGCTATGGCGGTGGCAGTTCTTCTTAATATGTGGCTGCCCGAAACAATTACTTCGTTTACATGGTGGGGGTAAATAAAAATGGCTAAATTAAAAAAACAGAAAGATTATTTTGATTCCGTACATATCTGGGGCAGAGTATGGTCAATAGGCGCACTTCTTGTTCTTTTCTCTCTCCCTGTTGCGATAAGCTTACATTATAATGCCTGGCCTGAAGCAAAGTTTGTTTTTGAGGCACTTCTCAAGCTTGTACCCCTTTACTGGGTAACCTCAATTATTGAAGTTATTACCTTCACTCCCATGCTCGGTGCCGGCGGTGCATATCTGAGCTTTGTTACGGGTAACATCACAAACCTCAAGCTTCCCTGTGCTCTCAATGCTATGGAGCAGGCAAAGGTAAAGGCAAACAGCGAAGAGGGAGAAATCATCTCCACAATTGCAGTAGGTGCCTCCGCTATCACAACAACACTTATTATTGCTGTCGGCGTTATCCTTTTCTCCCCCGTGCTTGATGACCTCAGAAACAGCGAAACCTTAAAGCCTGCTTTTGCATACGTTTCCGCTGCTCTCTTCGGTGCGCTCGGTGCATCATACCTCAAGAAGCATTGGAAGATATCAATATTCCCCGTTCTTGTAGGTATTATCATTCTTCTTATTATGCCTACCTTCGGTGTAAGCACGCTTCTCTTCGTGACAATCGTTGCTGCTGTTGTCGGCGCTCTTGTTCTGAGCAAGCTTAAGATAGTAAAATAATTGTCATTTTTCCAATAAATTAAAATTGTTCCCGAAAAATAAATGTGCTATACTCTTTACCTGAAAGGCGGTATAATAATGAAAAAATCCGGCACCTTATTAAAGAGCATACTTGCAGTTATTCTTTCTTCCTTGATGGTTTTTTCAACGTTCGGCACAGCATTTGCCGCACAGATTATTGATGAAGAACAGACACTTCAGTATCTTTATACCTTCAATGATGCAGTCAATGCAATAAAAAAGGAAAAGCCTTCCTTTACATACTACAAAAAGGCTGAAATGAGCAAGGATAAGAATAATATCGTTATCGGCTCCAAGACGGCTGCGGATATTTCCGATGATGCAAGAAAATATCTGGGAATTCTTGTAGATGCCTTCTTTAACCCCGAAAAGGGTCTTGTAAATAACTTTATCGCTGTTCTTACAGAAACCGGCTCAACCGATACAGTCAAGGAAATATACAAGGGTCTTGATACGGGAACGCTTCTTCCCGTGAACGGCGAGGACTATGTTTCCGCTCTTACGGTTGATGATGAATTTACGCTGTTTGCAGAAGAAAACACGGATATTCTCAAGCCCGAGGAAAATTCAACAAAAATCCGTTTTACATTCGAGGACTGTGACCTTGAAAATGTAAAGGACTCTTCCCTTAATAAGGTTTTTGACCTGCCTTCAGGTGCTATTAATCCCGTTCTTATCGGTTCAGATGAATTTGACGATGAAAACGATCCCCTTGATGATATCAAATTCGATAATTTTGTATACCACGATGCATACGTTCAGGCAGATTTTGACGGTAATAAGCAGCTTGCAAAGTATGAGCAGAGAATTTCTTATACCTTCTCAATCTCCTTTTATGATCTGATGAGAATTTTCTCCGTATACTCGAAGATTGACCTTATGGAAATCGGTCTTGCAATAGCAAACCCCATCTTACAGGGTACGGGAAATCCTGAGGTTACCGCACGAGATGTTCTCAAGGATACAGTTATTTTTATCCAGTACGATGTTCTTATAAGACTTTCCGATTTTGACTGGACCCCCAGATATTTCGGCGATATAGACAATAACGGCAAGCTTGATTCCAACGATGCAAGAACTGCACTCAGATACAGCGTCGGTCTTGAAAAAATAAAAAATGACGGTGACCTTATATATGCCGATGTTGATTTTGACGGTATTGTAAGTGCGTCGGACGCCAGAGAGATTCTGCGTATGACAGTAGGTCTTGACGAGCCTTTCTCTGAGGTTCCCGAGGGTGAAAGCATTAAGATTGTAGTTATTACACCTCCCGAAGAGGAAGTGCCTGAAGTCCCCGGAGAGGGAGAAGTTCCCGATATTCCTGAGCTTCCCGAGGACCCCGAAAATCCCGAGGACCCTGAGAATCCCGACGATGAAAACGATGTTGAGCTGCCCTCCCTTGATGATGTAACGAGCGGTGTTTCCGATTTCATTACTGCAATATTTGATATTGTAAACGGCTTCAGAGGAGAAGGTGTTTCAAACGAGGGTATTGCAAATATCGTTCAGAGCATCAAGGATATTATTGCGGCAGGTAAGGGTGAAATTCCTGACGAAACTCCTGACGGCGGTATCATTATCGTTCCCGATCCGACAGAAAATGCTTGACAAAACACAAAAAGTTGAATAAAATCAAACAGTATATGATATTGAAAGGAAATGAGTGAAAATGAGCTTCCAGCTTACTCAGAAAGACTACGACAAGCTTAAAGCCGAGCTTAAAAATCTCTATGAGCTTGACAAACTTAACATAATTGCTATTAAAGATGCAAAGGATCAGGGTGACCTTTCCGAAAACAGTGAATATGACGCCGCCAAGGCTGAAGAGGTAAAAATCAATCAGCGTATTGCAGAGCTTGAAAATCAGCTCAAGAATGCAGTAATTATTGACGAAACCGTTCTTACAACCGAAACAGTTCAGTTAGGTCTTTATGTTACAATCCTTGACAAGACCTACAACGAAACAGAAACCTACCAGATTGTATCTTCTCTTGTTGACGACGTTCTTCTTAAGAAGCTTTCGGATACATCACCCATCGGCAAGGCACTTCTCGGTAAGAAGGTCGGCGATGTCGTAACCTTCGAAGGCGCAAAGCAGAAGTCTGAAATTGAAATTCTCGCAATTTCAAAGAATAAGACAGAGTAATTTTTATCCCCGATACAGACCCACAGTTTGCATCGGGGAATTTGCTATATAGGGGGATTGTAATATGGAGCCTCGTGAATTACTTGAAATACTAAGTGTTGCGGAAAAGCTCAAGTGTGTTACCCGTCACAGCGACACATCAAGCGGAAGACGGGAAAGTGTTGCAGAGCATTGCTGGAGGCTGTCCCTTGCCGCTATGCTCTTAGAGGAGAATTTTCCCGATACGGATATTCTCAAGGTGCTTAAAATGTGTATTATTCACGACCTTGGCGAAGCCTTTACGGGGGATATTGCGACCTTTGAGAAGACGGCTGCCGACAGAGAAGAGGAAAAGTCACGCTTCAATAAGTGGATTGAAGCTTTTCCCGAGTTTCAGAAAAAACAGTTTTCCTCTTTGCTTTCCGAAATGGAAGAGCTTGAGACCAAGGAGGCAAAGCTTTATAAGGCTTTGGATAAGCTGGAAGCAGTAATTCAGCATAATGAAAGCGATATCTCGTCCTGGCTTCCCCTTGAATATGATTTACAGCTGACTTACGGCCGTGAAAATGTAGAATTTTCCCCTTATCTTAAAAACCTTAAGGCTTGTATTGATACGTGGACAAAAGAAAAGATTGAAAGCGGTAAATAATGCTTGTACAGATATTTATAATGTGTTAAAATATTAAGAAAGCTTCAAAAGGGAAGTGAGAGTGTGAATATTGCCGCAATTCTTGCAGGAGGCAGCGGACTGAGAATGGGTACCGCAGTACCTAAGCAGTTTCTTGAAATTGAAGGTGTTCCCGTAATTATAAGAAGCATCAATGCTTTTCTCGGTTCGGGAAAAATAGATAAGTGTATTGTCAGCGTGTCTGAAGACTTTATCTCTTATACAAAAGAACAGATAGCTGAATTTATCCGCACCGACACGGAGATTTTCGTCATAAAAGGCGGAAAAACAAGAGGAGATACCCTTTTCGGAGTTCTTTCCTTTATGAAGGAACAGGGGTTTCTTGAGGAAAGTGTGGTGTTGACCCACGATGCGGTGCGCCCCTTTATCAATGACAGAATTATTGAGGAAAACATTGCTGCCGCGAAAAAATACGGTGCCTGTAATACGGCAATTCCTGCAGTTGACACGATGCTTTTGAGCTCAGACGGAGAGTTTATTGATTCCGTACCCGACAGAAACAAGCTATTTCATGCACAGACCCCTCAGAGCTTTGATGCGGAAAAGCTTTATAAGCTTATTGAAAATACACCCCGTGATGTATTCGGGATGATGACGGACGGCTGTTCTGTTTTTACATATCACGGTGAGAAGGTTTTTCTTGTAAAGGGTGAAACCTATAATATTAAAATCACATACCCCGATGACCTTATAAGAGCAAAGGGCATCATCAGAGAATATTTTAACTGAACGGAGAAAACTATGGCTACATTAACTGTTATCGTTACGGCTTTTAATGATGACGAGAAGCTTAAATATACACTTGAAGGACTTGTAGAGCAGTCAACGGAGGATTTTGATGTTATTATCGTTGATACGGGCTGTGATGAAAAGGCAAAGGCTGTTATAAAGGAATACTGCGACGAATATGTAGGCTTCGTATCCTTTGAAATTCCCCATTGTCTTATTCCCGAAGGCCGTAATTTCGGTGTGGAGCAGGCAAAGGGTGAGCTTGTTTATTTTATTGACAGCGGTGACTACATATCTCCCGAAACCATTGAAAGCGTGCTTAAAGCCGCAGATGAGACAAAGGCTGATATAATCACACCAAGATATTATGTGTCGGGCGAAAACGAGCCTTATTATGATACGTGGATGGATATGCTGGCAACTGTTCCCAGAGTTGACCGCTTTGACAGAGCACTTCTTAATACCCTTGACGTTGACGGCAGAGTTTACAGAAAGAAGTTTTTTGATCTCTACTCCATCCGTTTCCCCGCAACTCCCGTGTTCTACAATGCTGCTCTTGTTACAAAGCTTCTTTTCGGCTGCGATGCAAAAATGACGGGTACGGCAGGAGCTATATATGCTAAGAGAAACGGCATATACGCCGACGGCTTCCCCGAAAAAGGTGAGCCTACCGAAGGAAACCTTGATACACTTATCGGTGTTTATGAGCAGGCTTATTTTGATATAAAAAGTATTATCGAAGAGGAAACAGGCTCCGTTGACGGTGATGAATACACTATTCAGGAGATTCTTACTGTCTATTTTGAGGAGCTTACAAACAAATTCTACAGATATTTCTGGTATCTTACGGATGAAAGCCTTGAAAAGCTCCGCGGAAAATATGAAAGTATTTCCGCTCTTCTTACTGAGGAAAGACGTGATAAGATAAATGATACCTTTAAGGACCTTCGTTTCCCTCAGATGTATATTACAAGAAACGATGCCGCAACAATTCCTCTTTTCAGCATCCTTGCAGACCTTTCCGACAATACACAGCTGGATGAATTTATTGATTCTCTGTATATTCAGAAATTCCCCTTCTTCCAGCTTTTCATAAAGGAAAGTGCCGCAAATGACCCTTCTTTCCCCGAAAAGTGGAAGGGTACGGAGAATATTATTGTTCTTCCGGATTCAGGCTTCTATCAGAAGGCAAGAGCCGAGGCTGCAGGCATTACAATTAACGTAAAGGACCCCACACCCCTTGACCCGAGAATCCTTTCCGAGCTTTCTGTTACAAAGGCTCCAAGGTCCTTTATTCAGTACATTTTCACAAGCAAGAGAAAGCAGTATTCTGCAAAGACCTATCTTAAGAGAAAGGGCTTAGCTATGCAGTAAATTTTATGTATAATCGTTCGTAGGGGCGGGGTTGCCCCGCCCGTTTATAAGTTTTGTAATTTTTACAGAAATAAAGTTACAGAAGACGAAAGACGAGAGGGGAACCCCTCCCCTACGTTTTTTTATTCTTCTCCTGCAAGTCCGAGGATTTCCAGAGGGTCTACAAGCTGTCCGTTTACCCGCATTTCAAGGTGGACGTGGGGATTGTCAGCACTTTCAATGGGAATATCTCCCACGGTGCCGATAATTGTACCCGTGTAAACCTCGGTGCCTGTGCTGATAAGAGCTTCGTCGGCAAGTCCCGAAATTGAAGATGTGATACCGTTATGGTGGTCAATTGTAACGGTATTTCCCCAGATAGCATCCTTTGTTACAGATACCACGGTGCCCTCGCCCGTGGTTTTTACATTTTCGCCCTTAATGCCCGTAAAATCCACACCGTTATGTGTTCTGTAGTCTTTCATTGTCTGTGAAAAAACAGGCACTCCCATACTGTAATCCTTCGTGATTGCAAGGGAAAGGGGAGAGTAGAAAATAACCGTTTTTGCCTCGGTTGATTCTTCGACTGCCGGGGAATTATTGTCAAAAACCGCAGCAGTTGACGGCTCGTCCGAGGGAAGAGTTGTAAATTCAGCAATATTGATTTCTACGGAATTTCCTGTGTTGGGTTTTATTGTTGTAACCTCGGGTATAATAATATTTTCGAATCTGCTTGTGGAGCCTTCGGCAGATGAAGGAGTTTTTGTGCCGGTGGCGGAAATACCCACAAGACCTGCTGCAAGAAGTCCCAGACCTAATGCAAAATAAAGTCCGTTACTCTTTAACATCTTTTTGAAACTTGCTTTAATATCGTCATTTATCATATAAATTACCTCCTGAAATAATTTTGTCCGGGAAAACAGAAATTTATTCCGAAAAAAAATTTAAAAAAATCAAAACAAATGTTTGCTTTTTCTGAACATTTGTGCTATAATTCTGCTGAAGTAATATTTTCCGGAGGTAAAATATGAAAGAACTCAATAATACACAGAAAAAAATATATGAATTTCTTGCGGAACGCTCACAGAACGGCGTGCCCCCTACGGTCAGAGAAATCTGTGCCGCAGTAGGTCTTAAATCCACCTCTTCCGTGCAAAGCAACCTTGATGCACTTGAAGCTGCAGGCTACATTGAAAGAGACCCTATGCTCAAGCGCTCAATCCGTGTAAGAGGGCAGGAAAACAACGTAACTCAGGTACCCCTTATCGGTACCGTTACCGCAGGTATGCCCATTCTTGCCGTTGAAGCTATTGAGGGCTATGTGCCTTTTTCGGGCGGTGATACATCAGATAAGCCTTTGTTTGCACTCCGTGTAAAAGGCGACAGTATGATAAAGTGCGGAATTTTAAGCGGTGATATTATTATTGCCGAAAAAACTCCCGTAGCCGATAACGGCGATATTGTGGTTGCTCTTTTAGAGGACGAGGCAACGGTTAAGCGTTTTTATAAGGAAAACGGGCATTTCCGTCTTCAGCCTGAAAACGATGAGTATGCACCCATAATTTCCGATGAGGTTATAGTGCTCGGCAAGGTAGTTTCGCTTATAAGATATTTTTGACAGTATTAAAAAAGCCCGTGAGAAGGTTATTTCTTCTCACGGGAAATTTTTTGTCTGAAATTTGATTCTATTGTGTCTGCGAACTGAGAAACAACAATTGCAACAAGCATTATCGCACAGCCGAGGATTTCATTTGCGGTGAGCATTTGTCTGAGCATTACCGCGCTGCAAAGCACACCGAACACCGATTCAAGACACATTATAATTGAAGCTACTGTGGATTCTGTGTATTTCTGACCGATTACCTGGAAGGTGTATGCAAGTCCGCAGCTCATAATACCTGAGTAAAGTAAGGGGAGAATACTCTGATTTATACCTGAAACAGTAGGTGTTTCAAAAATAAACATAAGAATACAGGTGATTGTACCCGATACAATAAACTGGGTGCATGAAAGCTTTACAGGGTCTGTGTCTGCCGCTACTTTTTCAATAATAAGAATCTGTACCGCGTAGAAGACAGCACAGGCAAGGGAGAATAGGTCGCTTGCCGATATCCCCGAGAAGCCCGTGCCCTTTGCACAGAGAAAATAAAGTCCCACAGTACCTATAATAACACAAAGCCAGGTGACGGGAGATACTCTTTTTTTAAAGAATAAGCCGAAAAGAGGCACAAAGAACATATAAAATGCGGTTATGAAAGCAATTTTACCGGGGGAATGGTCGGGGTAAGAGAAAGCAAACTGCTGAAGATTACTGGCAACACAAAGAGCAATACCCATAGCGGTACCGCCTATAAGAACTTTTTTTGTCTCTGCCTTTATCTTTTGTTTTTCGGGGCGTCCGGATTTTTTTATTTTTATAATGTCCGAAATCATAATAAAGGGAAGCAGTGTAGCCGCGCCGAAAAGTGTTCTTATTCCGTTGAAGGTAAATGCTTCCACGGACTGCATCCCCAGGGACTGCGAAACAAAGGATGACCCCCATATAAATGCGGTCAGAAAGAGCATAATTATGCCCTTAAGCTGTGATTTTTTCATAAAACTATACCTTAATTCTTCTTGATTTCCAAAAAGAAAGATTATCATAATTAAGGTATATTGTCAAGAAAGCATTTTTCTCAGCTTCAGAAGAATTGCCTTTTCCTTACGGGATACCTGCACCTGAGAAAGGCCCATTTTTTTTGCCGTGACGGTCTGGGTAAGACCTTTGAAATAGCGGTATTCAATAAGAAGACGCTCCGTTTCGTCAAGGGCATCAAGAGAGTTCATTAAATCTATGTGATCGGACAGCCTTTCCTCCTCAGAGTCTACGGGAATATCCGTCTGTCCCTCGTCCTCGTCTGATGTAAGCGATATTACGGGCATACACGCACACAAAAGCGATGCTGTTTCACTTACATCCAGCTGAGCCTTATCTGCGATTTCCGTTACGGTAGGCTCCCTTCCGAGACTCAGGGACAGCTCTTCCTTCAGCGCGAAAAGATTTCTTGCCTTTTCCTTTGCCGAGCGGCCTATCTTTACCGCACCGCCGTCACGGAAAATTCTTTTTATTTCACCTAAAATAGCAGGGACTGCATAGGTTGAAAATCGAAAGCCCAACGACGGGTCAAAGCCTGCAGCCGCTTTAATAAGCCCTACACAGCCTGCCTGAAAAAGGTCGTCATATTCCACTCCCGAGCCCCTGAAACGGTTGGCACAGGAATGCACAAGCCCGAGATTCTCGGTAACAAGCGTATTGTTGGTATGCTCCGCCATTATTCACACTTTCCCGTTATTTTTTTGGTGAGTGTGACAACGGTACCTTTCCCTTTTACGGATTTTACCCTTACCTTGTCGCAGAAGCTTTCCATAACCGTAAAGCCAAGTCCCGAGCGGTCATCACCTGCCGTGGTAAAAAGGGGCTCCATTGCCTTTTTTACATCCTCGATGCCCTCGCCCTTGTCTTTTATTTTTATTCTCAATACATTATCGGGGAGTATCGCAGCATCTATGTAAATTCTCCCTTGTTTTTCTCTGTAGCCGTGAACGATTGCGTTTGTTACCGCTTCGCTGACAGCGGTTTTTATGTCATTTATTTCTTCAATAGTAGGGTCTGAGAGAGCAGAAAATGCGGAGACTACTGCCCTTAAAAAGCCCTCGTTTACGGATTTTGAGGGAATATTCATCTTAAAATCGTTAATTGCCTTTGCCATAATATCACCTGAATTCTATTTTATTCTGAAGCCCCGAGAGCATCAGTATCCTTTTATCTCTTTCTCTGAGACCCGTAACAACGGTACGGCAGTTTCTTGAAAGAGCTAATTTATATCTTCCTATGACCAGGCCCACTCCTGATGAATCCATAAAGCTGACACCCGAAAAATCAAGAATCAGCTCCTCGGGGGAGTGGCGGAGTATCCGTGAATCCGTCTGATTGCGTATAGCTGCCGCCGTGTGGTGGTCTATTTCACCCTGCAGATAAACCGTAAGGGTCTTGTCCGAAATTGCAGTCTGCATAAGTTTTCCTCCCAAAAAAAGAACTCCGCTTAAATAATAGCGGAGTTCCTTTGCAAAAGCTGTCTTATTATGTTGTGTAAAAATTTATTTTATGCCGGGAGTTTTAAGAATGCCTGTTGTTCTGAATACGTATTCGTAGCTCCAGTTGATGTCCTCGCTTCTCCAGGCTCCCGGGCCGTGCCAGGATTCCTTGACATTAACAAGATGAACGGGGCCGAAGGTGTTGTAGCGGTGGATATAAAGCTTTATATCAATCTGATGCTCACCCTTATTCAGGCCATCAAGCTCGAGTGTATAGGGCGGATAAATGATGTTTCCTGCTTCCTTGCCGTCAATATTTACCTCAATTAAGGCTCCCATATAGTCACTTGCGGTAACAGAAAGCTTACCGTTTTCTGTTGAGGCCTTCATCTTGTAGGTTACAGCACCGCCGTAGAAGGGAAGTCCCTGGGAAAGGAGTGAGCCGAAGGTTATCTTTTCGGGAAGTGCGGTAATTACTGCCTCGCAGCCTGTTACCCTTACTCCGAATTTACCTAAGACGAATACACTTTCAAGGTTTGCCGTTTCACCGAAGGGAAGAGTGATTTCAAGTATATTTTCTCCCTTTCTGATATCGCCTAAAAGCATTTTGCCGATTGAAATATCAACGTAGTAGCCGGGAAGTCTCTCGGTTACTTCATTTCCGTTGAAGCTTACCTTTGCGACGTCGGCATCCTCAAGGGCAAGAATTGCACCGCTGTAGTCAATTTCACTGTTGATTGCATAGCGGAGGGTAACGGTGTGGGGCTTGGGTCTGTTGCCAAGAACCCAGGGCTGAACAACGTGACCGCCTCTTTCCTTAAGTCCCAGTCTGTCTCTTATCATATTATCAAGACGGAGGATTTCTTCTTTTTCTGAGAATTCGCTGTCATCGTTTATTTTCCATTGTGCCATATCCAGAAGCAGAACATTGTCCTCGGAAAGCTCAAAGTCATAAAGACCTCCCATAGCCTCCTGAACTGTTTCAGGCACGTGCTGAGGCATATCACAGCAGGATTCACCCTCCGTAAGTCTCAGAAGTAATGAATCGTAGCCGAAAAGGGTACATCTTATTATTGTTTTTCCCTCTCTGTATTCAGCCCTTACGGGAGTGATACTGCCGTTTTCGGTATTATAGATTTCGGGTGTGTATATTCCGTTTAATATAATCTGTATATTCTTACCGTAGTCAACGTACTTGTTGCCGGGCTCCTTGGAATTACATATAAAGAGCCAGCGGCAGTCACCGTCCTCACGGAGCTGATACATATATCTGTCTGTAAGTCTGCCGTCAGCATAACGGATTGTAAGTGTTCTTGAATCTTCAAGGGCAGTAAGAAGAGAAGCACGGGAGAAGTCTATGCAAACGCTTTCTGAGAAAAGCTTTTTGCCGTCTTCTGAGGGAACAGCATCAATAAGTGTGGGCGCATCTCCCATAAATATGAGCTTACCGCCCTTTGCGCGGAAGTCCTTGAGTCTTTCAACTGTTGTACTTCTGAGAGTTTCGCAGCCGGGAACAACAATTGCATCGTATTCCATCTGACCTACCTTAAGAGGTGCTCTGCCCTTTTCGCAAAGTGTGGGAAGTAGGGATTCTGAAATGAAGTTGAAATCAATACTGCCTTCAAGAAGCCAATCCGTAACACTATAGAAGCGGTCATCAAGGCTTTCTCTGAAAACTGCGGATTTATCGTTGGGACCCCAATGGAGCCAGAAGCTTTCAACGGGATGAATCACACCGACCTTAACAACGGGCTTGCCTCTTGTGAGTGCTGTGTTAACACGTGCAAAGTGATCTTCAATAAGGTTATACTTTTTATACCAGGGGGACTGATAGTGAATTGAAGCAGGATAGTCACGCTTTGCTTCACCCTTCATAGCATACCACGAAAGGTGGGGAACACGGATTGTAACACCGAGACATGCCTGCCAGTCGCCCTGATGCTTATATGTTCTGAAATCACAGTCCCATCCCGTAACGCCGTAAAGCTCGGAAAGCATACCCTCGTAGCCGAACTGATGAACTGCCGACTGTGCCTGCTTTGCCGTGGTGAATTCGTGGGAATTGCAAAGCATATCAATACCGGGAAGCTGGAAATTTCTGTAAGAACGCATAGCCTCACCGAGAGCTGCCGTCTGGGATTCAAGGCTGGGCTCCTCCATCATATGACCCGTAAGGGCAATACCGTTCTTCTTACACCATTCGCCCACCGTATCTGCAAAGGATGAAGCAAACAGCTCAGCTATGAAATCGTGATATCTGTAGCGGGGAAGAGAGGGTGCGGAGCCGGGCTTATCCCAGAATACCTCGGGAAGAGTTTCAAAAATATCCTCTCCGTAATATTCCTTATAAAGCTCGGGAACCTTATCTGTCCAGGGCATTGTGATATCCATTTTATCGAAGGAGTTATTAAGAACTCTCTTTCTTGTGAACTGAGGCTCATCTGTGAAGATTGCGGGAACGGTTTTATCAAACTCATCGCCGACCTTTGCCTTGTACTTCTCGTGGGTAACCTCAATGAATTTTTCAATAGCTTCACGGCTTAATGTGTCTGCATAAGCCTGATCGTTATACCAGCTTGAAGGAGTATGCACTTCGAGGAAAGCGTACCACTTTGTGCCTTCGGCTTCATCGTTCTCACCGATTAAGCGGTAATCCTTAAGATATCCGTCACCGTCAAGAACAATATCATAGCAGGCAAGAAGCTTGCCCTTGCCGCTTCTTCCGCCCTCGGAGCGTGAATCGTTTGATGAGAATGCTTCGGCTTCCTTAAAGGGAGTGAAAAGAAGGCATCTGCCTCTGTATTTTTCGTCCTTTGTGACAAGACCGCCTGCGGCACCCGAGGGCCAGCGGTCCTCATCGTAAAGCCAGGCAAGCATTTCTTCGTTCTTTGCCTTGACTACGGTGTCCTTGATAAGCTCCATATATTCTTCGCTTAAATATTCATTTTCAAGACCTGTTCTTACGTGCAGATGAAATCCGCCAAGCCCCATTTCCTTGAAAACGTCAATCTGACGGCAAAGCTCCTCTTTTGTAAGATAGGAGTTCAGTGCCCAGAACGGAGTTCCTCTGAATTCGGATGTGGGGTTTTCGAACAGCTCTTTTTTAAGAGTTTTTTCACAGTTTTTCTTATAAAGCATAATATACACCTCCTGATGTATTCGGGCTGACGAGCGTTGATGTAATGCTATCGCAACCAAATTTATTTTATCATATAAATTTTTTTAACACAACTTTCAATTGATATCGGCTCTTACAAATTAAAAGAGGGAAAATTATGTAATTTGCCAAAAGCATATAACAGAAAATAAAGGAATATATTGGAATAAGAAAAGCTTTCTGAAAGGATAAGATTATGAAAACAGAGAATCCTTTAAAAAGAGATATAGCTCTTATTGTTCTGATGCTTTTATGGGTTCTGGTCATAGTATTTGCCGTAAGCTATACCCTTGCCACCACCGCATCCGCCGAAGAAAGGAGACTTCCTGTGTACTGTGTTGAGACGGATGTAAAGGAAATTGCCCTTACATTCAACTGTGCCTGGGGAACAGAAGGACTTGACGAAATTCTCGAATTGTTGACAAAGGAGAATATTAAATGTACCTTCTTTTTTGTAGGTGAGTTTGCGGAAAAGAACCCCGAAGCTGTAAGAAAAATATATAATGAAGGACATGAGACGGGAAATCATTCTATGAAGCATACCGATCCCGTGACACAGAGTTTTTCGGAGATTGTAAGTGACATAAATGCCTGCAACGAGCTGCTTTTTTCGCTGACGGGTGTAAGCCCTGCGCTCTACCGAGCCCCTGCCGGGTCTTATGATAACAAAACCGTAGAAGCAGCGGAAAGTCTCGGAATGACTGCGGTGCAATGGGATGTTGACAGCATTGACTGGAAAGACCCTGCCCCCGAAAAAATAGTGAGCCGTGTTACCGGAAAAGCGGCAAACGGCTCGATAGTATTATTTCATATTGGTAAAGAAAACACCATTGAAGCTCTCCCGACAATAATAAAGAATCTTAAAAATCAGGAGTATAGCTTCTGTACCGTAGGGGAAATGCTGATAGAGGGCGAAACGTGGATTGATAACACAGGAAGACAGCACGGTACTTGCTGAGAGAGGGGCAAGCTTACTGTAAATATTATTGCACCGTCACCGCAAAGCTCCGCAAAAACGGTACCGCCATGAAGCTCTGTGATGCTTTTTACTAAAGCGAGGCCCAGCCCGTTTCCTGAAGCCTTTTGTGTTGTTTCTTCCTGATAGAATCTCTCAAAAATAAGCGGCAGCTCTGCTTCTGACAGAGTGCAACCGTAGTTTTTTATGCTGACCGAAACAAGGTCGGCATTTTTTGTTATGCTGATATGTACGCTTTTTCCGGCGGGTGAGAATTTTATTGCATTATCAAGGAGATTTGTCCATACCTGAGCCAGCAGGTCACGGCTTGCGGCGACAGAGATGTCGCTACCGTCAAGTATGATTTCAATATTTTTTTCGTTCCATTTGTGATATAAGGAAGCGGAAATCTGTCTCAGCTGCTCCGTAAGATTAATGTTCTGTATGTTTATTATTTTTTCATCATTTTCAAAGCGCAGAAGCATAAGTATGTTTTCCGAAAGCCGGGAAAGTCTCCTTGCTTCTTCAATTATTATGTCAATATATTCGTTTCTTTCCTCTTCGGCAAGGGTGTTTGATTTAATCAGATTTGCAAATCCCGTAATATTGCCCAGAGGAGTTCTTATATCGTGTGAAAAATTGTTTATAAAGTCGTTGTTCAGCATTTTTGTGTTTTTCAGCTGAACAGCCATTTCGTTAAAGGAATCAACAGCTTTTTTTCCGGGATCGGTGAGCTTACCTGTGTAATCAATTCTTGCGGAAAACTCCCCATCGATTATTTTTTGCATTGCTTTGGAAAGTGTGTCTGTTTTGCTGGTAAAAATTACAGCCAAGGCCAGGTTAATCAGACCGCCTGCGCCTATGAACAGAATTATAATAATCGCAAGCCAGAAAATAAAGCCGTTTTTGTCGTTTACGAAGCCGAGCTTATATATGTAATGAAAAGCGTATCCGCCTATAATTGATACGGTGTTTGAAATTACCAGCAGAATAATTCCCGTAACGAACATAAGTCCGAATCTGCTTTTTTTAGCTTTTTCAGGAGACTTTTTCAACATTGATCACTCCCATATATCCCACACCTCTCACGGCAATAATGGAGAATTCTTCCCAATCCTCAAAGCGTTTTCTCAGGCGGTTTATGTGTACATTTACCGTAGTGTCAACAGATTCGGAATTCATTCCCCAGATGCTGTCCATAAGCTGAATGCGGGTAAATACCTTTTCAGGGGAGGATAAAAGAGTATAGAGGAGATAAAATTCCTTCTGCGGAAGAACCATAAGCTTGCCGTTTTTTGAAACGCTCAGGGCATCGTAATCGAGCGTAACATCTCCTATCTGCAGCTTTTTCTCGCTTGCAATCTGCGAACGGCGCAGCAACGCTTTTATTCTCAGAATGAGCTCTGTCTCATTGACGGGCTTTGTGAGGTAGTCGTCCGCACCTGCTATAAAGCCTTCCCATTTGTCCTCGTTCTGGGTTTTTCCCGTTACCATAAGAATCGGTATGTTGTTCCCTGCCTGCCTCAGGCTCTTTGTCAGTTCATAGCCGTCCATTTCAGGCATCATAATGTCCAGTATGATAAGGTCAATATGACGGGTATCCATAATGTCAAGGGCTTCTGCTCCGTTTGTTACGGTAATAACCTTGAAGCCTGCCTGATTGAGGATGATTTTCATAAGCTTTGCCGAGTTAAGATTGTCTTCGGCTACGAGTATCTGAAACATAATACACCTTCTCTTCCGCATTTTATAATAGTGTACAGTAATATTATCACAGGAAAATTAACAAAAAGTAAACTCTTTGTGCTTGTTTACAGTCTGTTCATATTTGCCTCTAAAAAGTTTATCTTGAGTTTACTGTATCTTGGTAAAATTCAATAGAATAATTGGACTATTGTCCCTGTTATTTATGTCAGTTTTGCTCGACACGCGGAAAAGTTAACGAAAAGTTAAATTTTTTTACCGAAAAATCGGGAACAAGCAGGGATTAAAAACCGGGGAGGTATCCCTTTGTTAGGTACAGCTCTGTTAAGTATGATACTCGTCAAATATGCTTACTATTTAGGTATGGCGGGCATGCTTGCAGTATCACTTATCATTTACAGAAGACTTAAACTTAAAATCTGGCAGGCATTGTTGTTTACGGTAGTGGCATTTCTCAGCGACGGTCTCGGAGCCTTTCTTATGGGAAAGGTTTACACCGCCTTTGTTGCAACACTGGGAAGCACACAGGTGGCAAACTATTCAATATACGGTGCGGTTTTTCTCACCCCCGTGTTGATTATAGGCTCGGCGGCAATAATAAAGCAGCCCTGGCGCAACATTATAGATATGGTAGCCCTTAGTGAAATGACGGCAAGGGCCTTCGGAAAATTAAGCTGCCACTTCGGTTTCTGCTGTGCAGGATTTAAGTGGGAGCACGGAGTTTATAATTCCGCTTTTGACGCGAATATGTTTCCTGTTCAGTTATGTGAATTTTTTACAATGGTCGTCATTATGATAATCGGCTTCGTAATTCTGTACGGATATAAAAATTATAAGCCCGGTATTTTATACCCCATAATGGCGCTGATGTATGCCGGTACCAGATTTTTTTGGGAGTTCGCACGCTTCTATACCTATGAGCAGGAGAAGCACTTTTTCCTCGGTATGAGTATGTGGCAGGTGTGCAGTCTCATAGTTGTAGCGTTATCGGTAATATGGCTCTTCGGCATAAAGAATAACTGGCTGGATAAAGGTAAGGCGTACGTTGAAGGCAGACAGTTTGAGAAAGCAGAGGCTGAAAGGCGTGCAACCGCGGCAAAACAAGGTAACAGAAAAAAAGGAAAAAAGAGAAGATAGATGTTAAAGGTTATTTTTAACTTAACATATAAGAGAAAATTTTGAGGAGTTGATATCTTAAAAAAATTCCCATTCAGTCCGGGCTCAGGGAGCTGAGCAAAAAACTTCTGTGTATAATTTTATACATAAATTTTCGATGGAGGAAGTAATTTATGAAAGTAAGCACAATCAAACAACTTTCTAAAAAGTCTTTGAGTGTTTTCCTTGCAGTTATGATGCTTATGACAAGCATGAGTGTGTGCTTCGGCACAATTGCATTTGCTGCAGGCGGTACGGTAAGTGACTACAGCTCTCTTGCCAATGCACTTGACAAGGACACAATCAAATATGCATCATGGACGAAGAATCCTAATGCATATATCGTCGATGACCCCGACGGCTCGGTGCTTGCAGCGGTTGACGCATACTGGAGTGCATTTACCACTCTTGCTAACAAAACACCCGTTACAGGTAACCCCAACAACACCTCGAACTCAACAGGTTCATCAGAAGGAAACAGAACCATCAATCAGGTAAATGATACCATTAAGGCAGGCGTTAAGGCTGTTCTCGGTGCAGGCTATTCCACTGAGATTGATGCGTTCCTTACAAACCTTGTTGCAGGCGCTAACGTATCTTCAGGAACGGGCAGCGCGCAGTCAAAGGGCGGAGAAGAGAACAACGATAAAACTGTTCCCGGCTCAAACATCACTGCTGTTTCTCCTGTGACGATTACCGTTACAATGGGTCTTACCAAGTATACACTTGACAATCTTCCTGCCAGTGTTATTACATCAAAAACCTATACAATAACACACGCTAATGACAGATATGACTATACATATTCAACAAGTAGCAGACAGGTTGAAGAAAACTGTGAAACAGTAACAAAGACAACCTACACACGTACCTATAAGTATTTCTACTACATTAACGGCACGTCTGCTGCAAACGGTGCGGCAACAGATACATCTGCTATTCTTGCAGCAAGAGATACGCTTGCAGCCAACGAGGCTTATTTCTCAAAGTCTCTTGAGGATCTGATGGCTACAGATGCTGCAACACTCGGTGCTGTTAAAACAGCAGTTAACGGTGCAAAGGACAGCGTTGTTTCTACATTCGGTATTTCTACATGGGAGCACTTCTTCAGTGCATACAATGTTACTGAGCTCGTTGGTAATATTGACCTTGCCGGTGAAATTGTTTCCGTTAAAAAGGTTACAGATAATCTTACAGCGCTTGTAGCTGCAGGTTATGCAGGAAAGACAGAAGCTCAGCTCAGAGAGCTTTATTCAACTCTTACCACCGGTCTTAAGACCTTCGACGGTGCGAGTGCCAAAGCACGTGCATATATCGGCACCAATGGCTTTGACCGTGATGCTGTTCAGATCTTTGCTGACGCGGTTAAGAAAGAGATTCAGCTTATTGAGCTTCGTGCACTTAAAGAAACTATTGACAGCACAATTCCCGCTTACGAAGTTTACACAGAGGATATGATTGCTGCAGGTTCCGTTACCGGTGCTGACCTTTCTCTTGCAAAGGGTAATGTTAACGGCTATGTTAAGGCAATTGCAACATATCCTTCAGCTCATGTTGCTGAAGTAGGTATGAGCGGATATACAGATACACTTAATGCTCTTGTTACAAAACTTAATTCTCTCATTACTTTCTCAGGCTATAATGACCAGTTCTCTGCAGAGTACTCCAAGTATGTTTCTGTAATTTACAGCGCAACAAAGCTTGATGCTGCTTCTGCAGATATCGTTGCAGCCCTCAGAGGCGATGCAGCAAACGGCATCCAGGGCTACGACGCTTGGTACACAGGTCTTAAGAACCTTCTTGCTTCAATTGAAAATGCTCTCGGTACTGAAAGAGCAGACAAGATTTTTAAGGCAAATGACGATGCCATGAAGGCTCACATGGATGATGTTTACACAACACTCCATACAAGAGTAGAGGCTGAGATTGACAATGCTACAGAGCTTTACACTACAATCAAGGCTCTGAACGGCAGCATTGATATTATAAACGTAAGCACCTATTCAAGATACAAGCAGGCATTCAAGACTCTTGACAGAGATACATACAACTACCTTAAGGATGAAGCAAAGAACTTCACAATGCCTCAGGAAACAATTGACAAGTTCAATGCTCTTAAGGAAGACTTTGTAGTTCTTGAAAACTTCCTTGCAACAGGCGGCTTCAGCTCCTTCGATCAGATTTTTGACACCCTTGTTGACCGTGATATTCTTCCTAATGACCTTATTAAGGATGAGAAGTTCGTAGTGGATAACGACAAGGTAAAAGAGGTTATCGCAAACCTTGATGCAGGTATCACATCTCCTGAGCTCGGTGCTCTTCTCGGCGGTCTTCTCGGTGAAGAGGGCGAAGCATTTGATATTGCTGAACTTGTAAAGGGACTTATCTCCGATATGCTCTTCAGCGATTCAACAATCAATATGATTATGCAGGAGCTCTATCCTCTTATTCTTGCTGAGCTTCTCAAGGTATGGGAAAAGGACCTTCCCACCCATATTGATGAATCTATTGCTACTGCTGATATTAAGTATAATAAATCTATTGATGCTATTGCCGTAGAAGCGGGGCTTCCGCTTTATCCCAGTGATGTTGCTGATACTCTTGATGCAACCAAGTATGCAGATAACATTGCAATGCTTAAGACTGCAAGCAAGAACAGTATAACTCACCGTGATGATGACGGAGACGTTGTTGTTGACGTGACTCCCTGGACAGAGGCAAACCCCAACCTCTTTAATGAGGACGGAACACTTAAGCTTACATGGGGTGTTGACGCTGCGAAGGCTGCAGGTGCTACAACAGAAGAGCTTGCAGAAGTCTTCTATCAGGCATTTGACGATGCTCTTCACTCCTTAAAGCCCCTTCTTAATGTTCTTGTAGCAAACACCAGATGGGATTCAAATCAGGTTAAGAACGTTGCATCAATTGATGCAACAGCATTTGGCTTCATCCCGATTTCAGATAACGCTCACCTTACAATCGGTGCTGATGCCTGTCCCGGTTATGCAAACCTTATCGTGCCCATTTTTGAGGCTCTCGGCGGACGTGTTGCAGGCACTGAGGACGCTCTCTTTACCTTTGATTCCCCCGCAACAGTTGAAGGATATGCGGATAACGAAAACAGTGCAGCTGATTTGCTCAGAGCAATTGCAAACCCGCTCTTCAGCTTCATTGATGCTTTAGGTGCTGCTCCTGTTTCAACACTTGTAAGCATTCTTCCCAACCTCTGCTATGCTCTTTCAATGCAGATGGTTCCCGCGCTTCTCGGTACTCTTAAAACAAAGCTTGCTATCGGCGTTCAGCTCAGCAACTCTACTCTTCAAGGTTGCGTTGGCGGTCTTCTTGCCGATATGCTTCCTTCAATGGATTTCAACGTTGCTGATATGCTCGGCGACTTCAATACTGAGCTTATCGACCTTTCAGCCGGTGTGAACTCTCTTCTTGAGCTTGTAGGTCTTCCCATTCCCGAGCTTCCTCAGGGTGAAATTGCTCAGATGGGTACAATGACAAAGTTTACATCCGCAAGATATGCAACTCACTATGATAAGGCTGTTGTTAATGCAGCAACAAACCTTAACCTTGGTGCAAACGAAGCTATTACAATTATAGCTGACGAAAGTGCAATACTTGAGCGTATTCTTCAGTACGTATTCGGTATTATCACAAACGAAGAAGCATTCTCAGGTCTCTTCGGTATGCTTATGACCAAGGAATCCGGTGAATTTGATGAATTCGGCGAGCCCATTATGGTTCCCGACGATGAAAAGATTGCAGAAATCTTTACCACAATCAAGGAGCTTAACATCTTCGGTATAAGTGAAGGCTATACAATCGCAGCTCTTCTTGAGCTTCTTGCTCCCGACGAATACGATATCGCAGACGTATCCTGGTATAAGTCAATATTCAAGGCTACTCTTGATTCTGCTCCCACTCCCGTTAATGCTGTTTACCTTAAGTACGGCAATGACTGGACACAGGACAAGGCAAAGTATCTTGCGGATAACCTCGTTGGTATAATCAATGAAGTTCTCGCAATGACAGGCTCTGAAATTACAGACGTAAATGCAATGCTCAAGACTATGGTAAACGACGGTCTCAGCGGTGCATTTACAACAGAAACCTTAACAAAGCTTATTCTCGGCATTGCAGGTACCGGCAATCTTGATGCTATGCTTGCAGATGTTCTCGCAGGGGTTCTCGGTGCAGACCTTTCAGAAATGTATAAGGCTTTCGGTTACCTTCTTTCTGAGGATGCTCTCAAGCCCGGTGATGCTGAATATGTAAACAACACAGGCATTGCGGCTGTTGTTGATGCAGAAGGCAATGTAACAGGCTGGACATTTGAAGGTGCCGCATTTACAGACGGCGACAGAGATATGTTCATCAGAATTGCCCTCAGATCTCTCGGCGCATTTATGCCCGTTCTCGGAAAGCTTCTTACAGGTGAAGAGTTCTCCGCTCTCGGTCTTATTGAGCTTCAGACTGTTGATGCTTACTCAGAATCTCTTGCTCTCCTCTTTGAGGCACTCGGAATTTCAGTTCCCTCACAGGAAGAGTTTGAAGGCATCGTTTCAACTCTCGGAACAGAAGCAGCACTTCTTCGTGTTGTAGGCGATGTATTCACATGGTTCGATGCAGTATTTGCAGAGGATGCAAACACAGTAATGCTTCTTGCAGAGCTTCTTCCCAACCTTCTTTACTTCATTGAAAGCAACGGACTTTCAGTTGTAGTTAGAAATCTCCTCCATCCCGTAATTGTACTTGTTGATATCTTAAGACCCGTTATCGATGTTGATATTAACGGTATTCTTTCTTACTTTGTGTCTGAACTTGTAAACGGCAAGAAGCTTTCTCTTGATGTTGATGTGCTTCTTGAAATGATTCTTTCAGGTGTATATCCCGCACCCGCGGATCCCGAAAATTACAAGCAGATTAACATTGACGTCAGAGAAATCACTCTTACAAAGGTTCTTGAAATTGTTGATGCAATTCTCGGTACAAATCTTACAGGCAGCCAGATTAAGACTCCCGGTCTTGACGCTATGTTCGCATACACCGAGTCCTACACAGCTGCTAACGGTGACGCAGCTTACAGAGTAACAACAAAATTCCATAACGCTCTTACAATTCTCATAAGTGCACTTATCGAAGCACTTTATGTGAAGGTTCCCGGAACAGATATTACAAATGCTGATGCTATCTTCGCTATGATAGGCGATGAAAAGATTGCAAACATCGTAGGTGCTGTTCTTGAAATCATTCTCGGCTTCGAATTTGAGTATAAGGAGCCCGATTGGGATTATCTTATAGAAGAAGGTGCAGATCTCACAGCTCTTCTTCCCAGACCTTCAATCACATACCTCGCTTATTCAACTGACTGGACACCTGATGTAGCTCAGAAGGTTTACGGTGTACTTGACGAGGTTGTTGAAATGGTTCTTCCCATGCTCCTTAAAGAGCAGGGTGCAGAAAACCTTGCAATGCTTGTTGAGGGTATTCTTGCAGATAACGTTTATAATGATGATATCTTCAATATGATTGTTGAAACAATCGTTAATCTCTTCTCCGGCATCAATGCAAGTCTCTTTGAGCATATCGACACAGTTCTTGATACAGATATTTCCGCATGGTTCTCATTCTGTGAAATCGATGCAGAAACAGGCAAATACGTTTGCACAAAGGAATGGAACGTAACAGACAGAGCATCCTTCAAAGCAGCTCTTGAAGAAGTTCTCGCTCCCGTAGATCAGATTCTTGCATTCGTATTCTTCGGTGACGGCTTTAATTTTTTCACCGGCTCAGAAAAGGATGAAAACGGCGAATATGTCTTCAATGACATTATCAATATTGACGGTATTGAAGGCTACAACTACGCAATCGTTCCCATTCTTGAAGCTCTCGGTCTTACACTTCCCACAGCTGAAGAGCTTAACAACAAGACTTCCGCAGCAGTAAGTGCAATTCTTGACCAGCTCTTCAATCTTATTGACAGACTTGCAACAGCTGAGTCAACAGTTGAAGTTGTATTTGAGCTTCTTCCCAACCTTATCTACTTTATTAATGCAGACGGTCTCAAGAATTCCGTAAACAACCTTCTCGGTGCTGTAAATCAGATTGTTGCAGCTGTAGCTCCCGTTGCAGGTCTTGAAGGAAATTCCGTTCAGGATATTATCGGCGAAATCAAGCTCGGTGATGCAACTCTTAATATTGCAGACCTTTCAATGGAAACTCTTCTTGGTATCGCAGGCGCATACGGTGTAAACATTTCTCCCGAAATGCTCACAATTATCAAGGAACTCTATGTAGGTCAGTTTACTGAATTCACTTCTGCAAACGGACTTTCAGCTTACAAGCTTGATGTGACATCCCTTGAAGCTAAGGGTGATGTTCTTACAATCGTTCTTTCAATCGCACTTGATCTCTTCAATCTTAACAGAGAGCTCTTTGCAGGCCTTATGGGTGAAGATATGTACGATGCAGTTTATAACCTCATCCGCGGTGCAAGCGAGCAGTTCGTATATGCAGAACCCAACTGGGCTTATATGTATGAGGGCGGAATGGCAGAGCTTGTTGAAAACAACGGCAAGATGCCCAAGTACCCCGAAAACTCCACAGCAGCAAACTATCTTCTTTACAAGAACAACTGGAACAAGAACACTGCTAAGTATGTAAATGACGTTGTTGAATCAGTTGTAGCAGGCATTATGGGTGAGACCTCTCTCGGTCAGATTCTTGACGAAGCAATCGCTAACGGACTTTACAAGGATGACATCCTTAATTCACTTCTTTCAATGGTTGTAGGTCTTGTTGTTGACTATGCTGAAATCATTGAAGGTGCAGGCGTGCTTCTCGGAGCAGAAAGCATCTCCAAGTGGTTCGACTACTGCACAGTTGCAGAGGACGGCACAGTAACAGTTACAAAGGACTTCGGCATTGACGAAGCAGCAACAATTGACGAAAAGAGAGAACTCTTCGTAGAAGCATTTGTAGACGTTCTTGAACCTGCATACAGACTTCTCGCATGGCTCCTCTTTGATCAGGACTTCACATTCTTCAACGGCACAACAAATGATCCTCTTATCACCCTTACCGGCGGCAGAGGTTATGAAGAAGGATTTGTACCTCTTCTTGAAGCAGTAGGTGCAAAGATGCCCGGTCTTGAAGATAAGAAGTACGAAAACGGCGAAACAGCTATCTGGGCTGCTTCTCACTACGAGCTTCGTGACGAAGCAACCGGCGAATTCACAGGCTACGATATGGAAGCTGTTGTAAGAGACATCTTCTCAGCAGTTACAGATTGGCTCTATATGCTTTGCGGCAATATGGCAAATCAGGGCGAATACGGTGTTATCGGCGCAATGCTCGACCTTCTTCCCAATGTTGTTTATAATATTAACGCAGGCACTCTTAAGGCGGTTGTTCAGAATCTCCTTCTTCCCGTAGAAGAAATTCTCGGTCACCTTGAGGCATTCGGTCTCACAGTTGACTTCTCAAGCCTTATTGAAATCGGCGGTGCTCCTCTTGATATCAAGAACCTTGACTGGTACGCAGTATTTGATATTCTCGGCTCCGCACTCGGTCTTTACTGGCCCGACAATATTCAGGACTTCCTTGCAACATATTATGTTGGTGAAGCAGTTGAATTTACATCCGCAAACGGCAAGACAGCATATTATATGACATATAATGCTGATGATGAAGGTGACTTCCTCGTATACGGCCGTGAGGATATGATCACAACTCTTATCTCCTTCGTAATCGACGGTGTTCTTGACACCAGAAACGCTCCCAGACTTTCCGGCTGGCTCGGCGCAGATATTTATAATGTAATCTACAAGTACCTTGCAAACGAAATCGTTAAGGTTCCTATGCAGGATGTAGATTGGAAGCTCACAGAGTATGCAGATACAGACGTTATCGTATCTCCCATCACTCTCGGCGCAAAGATCAACAGTGAATTCTACGGTGAGCTCTACACAAGAGAAATGGGCGAATACATTGAAAAGTGGCTTCCCTCATTCGTAGACTCTATGATCGTTCTCCTCGGTGTACAGAGTAGTGAAACAGGTGAGAACTATGAAGGTCTCAGCGATATTCTTAATGAGCTTATCGGTACAACACTTTACACTAAGGCAAATCTCGATAAGATTCTTGAGCTTGTTCAGAGTCTTATTCCTATGGCAGAAGAAGCTCTTCCCGAAGGACTCTTTGACGTAATAGTTGAGGTTCTCAATAAGGCTCTCGGTGTTGATCTTACTTACTGGAATGATTATGCAGTTGCTGATGTTGCAACAGGCGACAGAGAAGCATTTGTTGACGAGCTTACAAGAATGCTTGCTCCTCTCTATCCTGTTCTCAGCTGGCTCCTTACAGATGAAGATCTTGTTGCTCTCTTCTACACAGCAGAAGGCAGAGATGCTGTTGTAATTGAAGGCGCAGAAGGTTATGCTCAGGGTATCATTCCTCTTCTTGAGGCATTCGATTATCAGGGTGATATCCTTACACCCGATGAGTTTGCAGCACTTACCGATGCTCCCTCAATGCTCAAGGCAATCCTTAATCCTGTTCTTGACGTTGTTGATACAGTTCTTGCAGATCCCGTAAACGAAATCTTCAACGTTCTTCCCGGCGTTCTCTACTTCGTGAACTCCAACGGTCTTGATACAGTTATCAAGAACACAGCAAACGCTGTATTCACAGTTCTTGAAAACATTGAGCCTCTTGTAGGTGAGGTTGATCTTTATGAGCTTATCGGCTTCGATATGGCAAACATCAACATCGAAACTCTCATCTCCGAGCTCATCAAGGGCCTTGAGGAGGATACAGGCTTCCAGCTTACAGACGTTGCTATTGATGCTATCACCGAGCTTACTGTAGGTAAGGTTGTCGGCTTCACATCAAAGAACGGCGAGCAGGCATACACAGTTGAGTACGCAACAGGCGCTGACAGAGTTGATATGGTAACAGTTGTTCTCAGAACAGTTCTTACCTTCGTATCAATTCCCGAAAACGTAGATGCACTTGAAGGTATGCTTGAAGGCGAGCTCAATGAAGACGGTTACAAGTTCCTTTGCTCACTTCTTGATAACTTCTCACAGATGGCAGCAAAGACAGACAAGGACGACAACAAGACCGGTATGGATGAAATTATGTACACCGTATACCAGATCTTCTACGCAGCAAATGTTGCAGCACACAGCACAGAAGACTGGCTTGCAGAGTTCAACGGTGACTACTCATTCCTTAACCAGCTCTTCAAGACGAG
>JAGAKX010000006.1 GCA_017625435.1 Clostridia bacterium | reverse complement strand
GTTCGTAGCATAAAACATAGTATTTTTAATAATTTCTGTTTTTTTGATTGTTTTAGGGGGTCCTGCAAGTCGCTGTCTTGCACGAACCCCCTTGATTTTTTTAGAAAATCCACCTCGCAAAATGCGACCGCATCCGCAGAATCTGTTCAGTCATAAAGAGATACTGTTATTTCTCTTTTTGAGCGTAACAAGGCGCAAAAAAGTCACTCTGTGATTTGCAGAGTGACTCTTATGCTTTATCCATCAGAACTTTATTCTTGCTTTTCTTTTCGGTTCATAAAATTTGTTTATTTTGTCTTTATATTTTTGTACCAAGAGTAATTCAGCTACTCCTAAAACCACGCCTGCGATACACAGAAGGTGATAGGTTTTGAAAATCCAGAAAACTTCTTCCTCGTGCCTAAGGAACTCGCTGAAAAATCTTGTTCCCGAATAGACAATAAGGTAAACGGGGAACATTGTTCCTTCCTTCGCTTTTTTACGGTACCAAAGAAGGAATATAAAAATAAATAATGCCAACGAAGCCTCCACAAGCTGAACAGGGAATTCGTATCTGTCATCAACTGCATTGTAAAGCCCTTTATCCCACTCGAAGCCGTTACAGCATCCTGCACAGAAGCACGCAATTTTTACGCAAACCAAGGCAATTGGATAAGCAGGTGTAATCATATCCAGTTGTTTAAGCGGTGGTATTTTGATTATATAAAAGAAAATCATAAGAATAACAGGGCAAAAAAACAACAAACCGAAATTGTTGTCCCCTGTTTTTAAGATAATTCCCAGTTTTTTGTTTATTTCAGGGGCAAAGGCATACTGAGCAAGCGAAATAAAAACAATCTCAACAAAAGCAAAAAGCTTAGGGTTACATAAAAAACTGTACCGATGTTTACTTTTTAACCTTTCAATTGTTTTAAGAGAAATATTACTTAAAAAAGATGACTTGCTTTTTAGCGTAGTCAAATTTGTTACAAGCAGAACAATACAGCTGACATAATTCCATATATCATACATTAATATTTCTGTATTCCCAAGATATTTATACATTTGCTCACTCTTTTCGTTGCACGCTGCAGATTTAGTTTACAGCATTTTTTTCTAAAAATTTAATAATATCATTAACTGTCTTAAATTTCTTTATTGCGGCATTGGGAATATCGATATCAAATTCGTCCTCAATGGCGCAGATGAGTTGAATAATCGCAAATGAAGAAAAATTGTATTCTTTATTGTTAAGTTTTGTTTTCGGGGTAATAACAATGTCTGTTTTACCCGTTGTTTCACTAAAAATCCTCTGTAATCTTTCTAACATATTAATTCACCTTATCTGTTGTTGATTCTGTCTTCCAGATTTTTGAAATCAATTTTTCCCATTTTTGTTTTCGGAAATTCATCAACAAAAACAATTTGAGAGGGAAATGCATATTCGGCAATATTCTGTCTGCAATGGTCTAAGATAATTCTTTGTGCAGAGTTTTTGTCTGTCTTGTTTTTTAGAATTACGTAAAGACCAACTCTTGAGCCGACAACTTTGTCGTCAATGCCGACTGCACAACACTGTTCTACAATTTCACAGTCAGAAAGACAGTCTTCGATTTGTGATAAATAAATATTGAAGCCTGAATGAACAATCACCCGTGAGAGTCTTTGTTTGAAGAATAAATATCCGTCTTCCCGTTTTGTAAATATATCTCCGGTATGAAGCCATATTTTTCCGTCTTCGTGTAATTTAAGCACTTTACGGGTTGCTTCCTCATTTTTGAAGTAACCAAGCATAATGTTCGGTCCGCTCAAGCAAAGCTCACCGTCTGTGCCGTTTGGAACTTCATTTATCGTGCCGAGTTCAACTACCTTGGATTCAATATCAGGACAAGGCACACCGACACTGCCGATAACATTGGCAAAATCGGGATTTATGCAGCAACCGGTAACACTTTCTGTCTGACCATAGGCTTCTCTTATTCTTGCTTTTGAGCCCCCGGCTTTGAGCTGCTTGTTGATTCTTAATTGAAGTTTTTCAGGAAGAACATCACCGCCTGAAATAAGACATTCGATAAATGATAAATCTTTACCTTCAAAATCGGGATATCTGCTCAGTGTTTCAAAAAACGCAGGAACACCGCACAAGAAGTTAAGTTTCTTCTTGAAAATAAGAGTATTGCATTTGTTGAAATCGTATGTGGGCACGAGATAAATACAAGCACCATAAGAAAGCATAGTGTGAACACACAATGCAATTCCGAATCCGTGAAATAAAGGGAGTACTGTCAGGCAACGTTTCCCGACAGGATCCATTCCGCTTGCTTCATAAGCCTGAATTGCGTAACAAGTGAAATTATAGTTTGTAAGCATAACACCCTTTTGTATGCCTGTTGTTCCGCCGCTGTAAAGGATGACTGCCAGATCATCGGGACTTCCGGAGGTCTTAGGTAATTTTATGTCACTGCTTTCAGCTTTTGTCATCAAATCATTCCAGAAAATGCAATCGTGTGACGGATTAAGAATTAAAGAACCTTTTGTTTTCAACGCAAACAGAGGTTTCAGATAAAACGGCAAAACATCTATTACTTTGCCAATTATGATTTTCGGAGAGTTTTTAGTCCAACTGATTTCTGCAATTCTGTTGTAAACTACATCCATTGTGAAGACTGCGGTGCTTTCGGTACTTTCAACAAAGTTCTGTATCTCATTCGGGGAAAGCAAAGGATGAATCATATTGGCAATTGCACCGATTCTGTTTACTGCGTAGAACATAAAAACACCCTGAGGTGTATTGGGGGATATTATTGAAACAATATCCCCTTTTTTTACCCCTGTCACAAGCAAAGCTTTAGCCAGTTTTTCGATTGTTTCTATAGATTGTTTGAATGTGAACTGTTTGTTCTGAAATTCAATAGCCGGCAAATTAATATATTGCTGAGCATTGTTGCGGAATTGTTCAAAAATCGAACACTTCGGGAATTGAGCAACTTGATTCTGGGGATTTTCATCACTATTCCATATTCCTTTTTTACGTTCCATTGTTTTTTCTCCTTTGAGTCCCCCAAAATTGTGGTAATAATTATAACAATTTTGGTCATTAAAGTCAAGTTATAGCCATTCTGTTTGTTTATTATAAACTTGACTGTAAACAACTGCAGTAGTATACTTACTATAAGAAAATATGCGGGAGTGCTTTAATTGTGAAATTTACTAAGCCTCAAAAATTGATATATAATACTGAATCTTTTTCGGGGGGTGCAATCTCTGTTATTTGCACTAGTGTATTTTTTAAAGGGCAAAAAAGCGATTTGCAGTTACAGAATGCTGTCAATGAATTGTACCGTCTCAATGATGCACTTCGTATAAGAATTATAAAGAACGGCTCTGAATGTGAACAGTATGTGTCTGAGTTCGTTGAACAGAACTTTGATATTCTTCATTTTAACAGCAATGAAGATTTTTACAATTTTGCAGATGCTTTTGCTAAAATCCCTATTACTTTAACGGGACAGCTTTGTGAGATTAAAATAGTTGTATTTCCCGATAAATACGGATTATTAGTTAAAATTCATCACATAATATCTGACGCATGGACTGTTGCATTATTGGCAACTCAGTTTAATCGTTTGCTGTCAAATGAAATTCCGCCGGCTTATTCATATCTTGATTATTATGAGACAGAACAAAATTATCTTAACAGTAAAAGATATTTGAAAGATAAAGAGTTTTTTCTTGAGCAATTCAGAACGTGTGAACAATTAACATTTATAAGTGAAAAGAAAGCGGAGTCAACTAATGCAGAAAGAAAAACATTTATTCTTCCTGTTCAGTTTGCTCGGGAAATACGTGATTTCGCAGAAATTGTAGGATGTTCAGTGCTTTCAGTTTTGATAACTGTTATCGGAGTATATTTTTGTCATTTAGTATCCTCGTCTGATAAATTCTTTGTCGGAACAACAATATTAAACAGATATACCGAAAAAGAATTGAATACAGCAGGTATGTTTATAAATTCAATCCCATTGTTGGTGAGTGCCAGTGCTGAGAAGACCTTTGCGGAGAATCTTAAATATAACGAAGACACTCTGATGTCGGTGTTCCGCCACCAAAAATATAACCAGGAAGACATACTTGCGGATATCCGTAAAGATTACGGAAATATTGAAAGGTTATATGATGTACTGATAAGCTATATGAATGCAACTATAGATTCGGTTGATGCTCCTGTTGAAAGTACCTGGCATCATAACGGTTCGCAAAATGAAAGCTTGCAAATAAGCTTTGATGATCGTGAAAAAACCGGAGTATTCAAAATCAGATATGATTATCAAATTGAAAAATTCACAGAAGCGGATATCGAATTACTGCATAAGCATCTATGTAAATTATTGCACGAGGTTATTGTCACTCCCGATAAGAAAATTACTGAATTTGAGCTTGTTTCCACGGAAGAAAAACAGCAGATTAAGAATTTTAATACAACCGACCACAAATACGATATTCCCGATAATTCCACTCTTTATAGTATTTTTGATAAAGCTGCCAAAGAAAATTCGGAAAAGATATGTATAAAAACGGCTGAAAGAGAGATTTCTTTCGGAGAGTTTCTTGCTGTTGCAGAAAAAACCGACAGAAGAATAAGAGATATCACGGGAAATAAAAAGAGTGTTATTGCCGTTATTACTGAGCGTTCACCCGAAATGTACGGTGCAATTTACGGTGTTATCAGAGGAGGAAACGCATATCTTCCTATTGATCCCGAATATCCTCAGGAAAGAATAGAATACATTCTTGAAAACAGTAATGCCTCGGCAGTTGCAGTTCAGGGCAAATTTGCAGGACTTGTAAAAAATCTTCCTTGTGTCGATATGACGGAAATATTGTACAGTTCGGAAGAAGAAAAGGAAAATATTCCTTTCTGCAGCGCAACGCCCGAGGATACCGCTTATGTTATCTATACCTCAGGTTCAACGGGAAATCCCAAAGGTGCAAAGATAAGCCATAAATCTGCATTAAATAGAATTTTGTGGATGCACGACAGATATCCCCTCGGAAATAACGATGTTATACTGCAGAAAACTCCCTATACTTTTGACGTTTCCGTGTGGGAGCATTTCTGGTGGGGCTTAACAGGCGGTTGCCTTGCTGTTTCAAAACCCGGTGAGCATTTTATCCCTGCAAAAATTCTTGAAGAAACCCATAAAAACAGTGTTACTCATCTTCACTTTGTGCCCTCAGTTTTTGAATTATTCCTGAATTACCTTGACGCCCATAGGGATGAATTGTATAAGTTCGATTCCGTTAAGTATGTGTTTTTATCGGGTGAAGCGTTGTCAGCTTCACTTGTTCAAAGATTCTATAAGCTTTACGACAGTAAAAAGGTAACTCTTCATAATCTTTACGGTCCTACGGAATGTGCGGTAGACGTAACCTGCTATGACTGCCGACCCGAGGATGTTGATCCTGTTCCCATCGGCAAGCCTGTTTACAATACTCAGATTTATATCACGGATAAATATCTGAATACCGTGCCTATTGGTGTTCAGGGTGAAATTTGTATTGCAGGTATGAATGTCGGCCAGGGATATCTGAATAAGCCGGAGCTTACGGCAGAGAAGTTCATAGATAATCCCTTCGGTGAAGGAAAACTCTACAAAACCGGAGATATCGGCTATTGGAGAGACGACGGAAATTTAGTGTTTGCCGGAAGAAAAGACAGTCAGATAAAGCTTAACGGACAGAGAATTGAGCTCGGTGAAATTGAAGCTGTTATCAATGAAATAACCGGTGTTACTTCGTCTGCTGTTATTGTAAAAAATGTAAACGGTGCAGATATTCTTGCGGCATTCTTCACGGGTGAAGCTGATGTTTCGTATATTAAGGATGTTTGTTCTGTGAGATTGCCGTCTTATATGATTCCCGGGGCAATTATTCACCTTGACAAGCTGCCTCTGAATCTCAGCGGAAAGCTTGACAGAAAAGCACTTTCAGAGATGGATATCGAGCTGTCCCCTGAGGGAGAATTTGCAGAACCCGAGAATGAAACAGAAAAGCTTATCTGTGAAGTGTTCAGTCGAGTTCTTGATGTGAAGAATGTCGGCAGAAACAGTAATTTCTTTACAATAGGCGGAACAAGTCTTTCTATGATTTCAATTCTCAGCGAGGATATTTTTGAGAACATTACGGCAGCTGAATTTATCCGTAATTCAACCCCGGCAAAGCTTTCTCGTATTCTCGGGAAATCTGAAGGAAAAAAACTTGAGTACCTTGAACTCTTGCACAAGTCTGACAATTCAGAAAAAGTGTTGATTCTCTTTCCTTATGCCGGAGGAGGAGCGGAAGCCTTCAGTAGGCTCGTAAGTGATTTCATACAGAAAAACAAGGATGTTTCCGTATATTTCGTCCCTTACCTGCACACCTCTGAGGAGTGCAAAAAAGTGGCACGGGAGATTGCTGATAACCTCAGCGGAAAAGATATTTTTGTATATTCCCACTGTGTAGGTGCATCTGTTGCTTTGCAGATTATTAAAATCCTTGAAGACAGAAATGTACCCGTTAAACACTATCTGGCAGGTGCTCTTATACCGCCTTCAAATCCCAGAGGAAAAAATATCTGGAACAAGGTTTCCGACAGTATGCTGAAGGCAATACTTATGAAAGCAGGGGCACCCTTAGAGCTTCTTTCCGAAAATGAAATTACGGATATCTTGAGGCGCTTCAGGGAAGATACAGATTTTGCAAACTTATCCTTTGCAGGAATCAGGGGGAAAATCAGCACCCCCGTAAGTGTTCTTATAAGTAAGCGTGACCTGTTTACAAAAAATCATCTGCAGACAGAAAGATTGTGGAATCGTTATGCCAAAAAGCTTGCCGGTATACACTTTATAGATTCAAAGGATCACTATTTCCAAAGCAGTTCACCTGAAAAGATTATTGAGATACTTGAGAATTCTATGTAAACTTGTCCCCACCGTTTATATACGGTGGGGCTGTTTTTATCTTACCGATTTGTAATATTTGTTGTAATGATTATCAGAGGGGTATATAATAGCGTTATAATTACGGAGAGAGTGATGTTATGATTAAAATTCTTATTATAGAAGACGATGTTACAATCGTTAAAAATCTAAGTGAGCTTCTTCGTCAGGAGGGCTTTGATATAAGCTGTGCACTTACCTGCAAAGAAGCGGAAAGTAAGCTTGATGCTTTGCAGTTCGACCTTGTGCTGCTGGATATTCTTCTGCCCGACGGAAACGGTTTTTCTCTTTGTAAACGAATTAAGAGCATAACCGACACTCCCGTAATATTCCTTACTGCCTCTGCTGATGAATTCAGCGTTGTCACGGGGCTTGATATAGGCGCGGATGATTATATTGAAAAGCCGTACCGTCCGAGAGAGCTCGTATCCAGAATAAAATCGGTGCTGAGGAGAAGCGGAAAAAGCCAGAGTATTGTAAATGTCGGAAACATCAGCGTTGATATGGATAAGGGGACAGTCACTAAAAACGGAAAAGACGTTTTTTTGTCCGCATTGGAGTATAAGCTTCTTCTCATTTTTCTTAATAATCCCGGTGTGATACTGACAAGAAATAAATTGCTTTCCGAAATATGGGATGTTGCAGGAGATTTTGTAAACGATAACACACTTACCGTATATATCAAGCGTCTCAGAGATAAGGTTGAGGATGATGTTCAGAATCCGAAGATTATTCTTACCGTAAGGGGCTTAGGATATAAAACAGGAGAACTGAAATGAAGCTTTCAAACAATCCCGAAATCAGAAGATTTCTTGCAATTATCCTGATTTTTACATTTTTGCTGTGCACAGCTTCCGCTTTTTTCTCGGCAGAAGCTGCTGTTTTTACTTTCATTCTCGGAGTATTCTTAATTACAGCTTTTCTCATCTTTACAAAAAAGAGATATGACAGAATCAATAATCTTACCGAAACCATTGACCGTATTCTGCACGGTGCGGACGATACGTATATTAAGAGCTACAGCGAAGGAGAGTTATCCGTACTTGAAAGCGATGTGCAAAAAATGCTTGTACGTCTTCGTGACCAGAAGGATATCCTGGAAAAGGAAAAAACCTTCCTTGCAGATTCTATTGCAGATATTTCCCATCAGCTGAGAACTCCGCTTACGAGCATAAATCTTATTTTAAGTTTGCTTCATTCCTCTGACGTTACAGAGGAAAGAAAAGGGGAGTTGATGAGAGAGCTTTCGGTTCTTATTTCAAGAACGGAATACCTTGTTTCTGTTCTTCTTAAAATTTCAAGACTCGATGCCGGAACGGTGCAGTTTGAAAGAAAAAATACCGCTCTCGGTGAGCTTATACGGAAATCTGCAGAGCCTGTTATGATTCCTATGGATATAAAGAATCAGAAGCTTATTATTGACACAAAGGATATTACTCTTAACTGCGATTATTTATGGTGCCTTGAAGCCTTCGGAAATATTCTGAAAAACTGTACTGAGCATACCCCGGAAAACGGTACTGTGACGGTAACGGCAGAGGATACGCCGATTTATACGGAGATTGTCATTTCTGACACGGGAAAGGGTTTCGATGAAAATGATATTCCCCATATATTTGAGCGCTTTTATAAGGGGAAAAATTCCTCAAAGGAAAGCTTCGGAATAGGTCTTAATCTCTCAAAAATGATTATTTCTGCCCATAACGGCACAATAAAAGCACGTAATGCACATTCGGGCGGAGCGGAATTTGTAATAAGATTCTACAAGCAGGTTGTGTGACGTTTTTGTAATAATAGGGTCACCCGATTGTAATATTGACTTAGTATAATGAAGCCGTAAACCAAGAAAAAGGAGTTATTGTTATGGACATTCTTAAAATTGAAAACCTTTCAAAAATTTACGGCGAGGGTGAAAATCAGGTAAAGGCCCTTGATAACGTAAGCTTTACCGTTCCCAAAGGTCAGTTTGTTGCGATTATCGGTCCCTCAGGCTCGGGAAAAAGCACGCTTCTGCATATCTTAGGCGGAGTTGACAGACCTACGAGCGGAAAAGTGTATCTCGGCGGTCAGGATGTTTACGCACAGGATGAAGACCGTCTTGCCATTTTTCGCAGAAGACAGGTAGGACTTATTTATCAGTTTTATAACCTTATTCCCGTTCTCAATGTTACGGAAAATATCACCTTACCCGTGCTTATGGACGGAAAAAAGGTTGATAAAAAATATCTCAGCGAGCTTTTAAGCCTTCTTTCTCTTAAAGGAAGAGAAAAGCATCTGCCAAACGAGCTGTCGGGCGGTCAGCAGCAGAGAGTTTCTATCGGCAGGGCACTTATAAATAATCCTGCCGTAATGCTTGCCGATGAGCCCACAGGCAATCTTGACTCAAAAAACAGCTGCGAAATTGTAGAGCTTCTTAAAGCCTCCAACAAAAAATACGGGCAGACACTCATAATTATCACCCACGATGAATCCATCGCTTTGCAGGCTGACAGAATCATTTCTATAAATGACGGCAGAATCGAAAGCGACCGCCTTATCAATAAGTGAGGTGAGCGTTATGAATATTTTTAAGCAGTTCACCGCACGGACCCTTAAGGAAAACAAAACCAGAACGATTGTAACCATAATCGGAATAATTCTTTCCGTGGCAATGTTTACTGCAACAATTGAAGCGTTTGTTACAGTTCAGAACTATCTTGTAAATTATGCCGAAATGTATAACGGAAAATATCACGTAGGCTTCAATAATGTCGAAAAAGAGGATTTTGACACCGTAACGAAAGACGAAAGAGTTAAGGAATACACCTATATTCAGGATGTGGGCTATGCTGAAATAGGTTCCGTTAATGAGTATAAGCCTTATATGTATATTGCAGGTGTTCCCGACGGCTTTACAGATATTATTCCCATACATCTCACCTCAGGCAGACTTCCCGCAAACAGTAATGAGCTTGTGGTGTCGGAGCACGCTTACTATAACGGCGACGTAAGACTTGAGCTCGGACAGGAGATAACTCTGCAGGTAGGTCAAAGGCAATGGACCGATCTTATAAATGCTTCCGAAGAGGAGTATATGTCCCTTGACGGGGATAACAGAATGAAGCTGACGCAGGAGGTACCTTTCCGTGCACCTGTAGGTGAAGAGCCGCAGGAAGCGTTAATAAATACCGAAGAGAAAACCTATACAATAGTCGGATTCTGTATCCGACCCGATGAAAGCATTGAAGACTATGAAGCACCCGGCTATACGGCATTTACAATAAATGAAGACGGTAATAACGGTTCTTTCAGTATTTATTCCGTATTGAAGCAGCCTTCAAAGTACGAGCAGTATTCTTCAGATATAATAAAGGAGCTCGGACTTTCACGTTCACAGATAAACAGCGACCTTCTTATGTTCAGTTTCCGGAGCTTCAATTCCGCATTCCCCGTGCTTGTTATAGGTCTTATGACCATTCTTATAGGGCTTATTGTTTTCGGCTCCGTATCTCTTATTTATAATTCATTTTCAATTTCTGTCAGCGAAAGAACAAGACAGTTCGGTATTCTTAAAAGTATCGGTGCTACTAAAAAGCAGATAAGAAAAACTGTTCTTTATGAAGCAGCTGTCCTTTGCATTATCGGTATTCCTGCAGGTATCATTGCAGGCTGTCTCGGAATTGCAGTAACATTTTATTTCTTGAGTGATTCAATCTCCACCTTTCTTGCCGACCTTACAGACCTGAAAATGCGTTTTGTATTTTCCCCTCTCGGGGTAATAATTGCAAGTCTTATAGGCTTTGTTACGGTTATAATTTCTGCATATATCCCTGCAAGAAAGGCAATTAAAATCAACCCCATAGATTCCGTAAGACAGACAAATGAAATTAAAATAAGAAGGAATAGTGTAAAGGTATCGCCTCTTACGGGAAAGCTTTTCGGTTTTGAAGCAACCCTTTCTTCAAAGAATTTCAAGAGAAACAAAAGAAAATACCGCACAACCGTTTTTTCTCTTTTTGTTTCCGTAGTGCTTTTTATCTCCGCTTCATCCCTTGCATCTTATTTTACAGATATTGTTGAAGCCGAAAGTCAGGATATGAATTACGACGTTAAGGTTCAGATGTTTGATTTAGGGCATCTCGATGTTACGGGGGATGTTGCCGTAACCGAAGATTTGGTTAAAAAGCTCTTTGACGGAATTAAAGAGATTGAAGGAATTGAAGAGTTAGCTTTCAGACAGGAAAAATCTGAAGACTATGACATTGACAGACAATTCATTTCAAAGGAATATCAGGATATGATTGACCGTGAAAGGGGTTTTGACCCGGAAGAGAAAACTTGTCTCAACAAGCATTTTACTTATAATATTGTGGACGATGCTTCTTTCAGAAGTCTTCTGAAAGAAAACGGTCTTGATGAAAAGGATTATTTCAATAAAAATAACCCCAAGGCACTTGTTTATGATAAAAACACTCATATTTATCAGACGGGTGATGAAGAAAGAGTTTACATTGTGCCGTTCCTTGACAGCAAGAAAATCCCTGTAACCCTTGAAATTACAAAGATTCTCCCGTATTTTACCGAAAACGGAATCACCTATTACCATTTCGGACAGACCGAGATTATAAACGGTGTAACTCATTACGTATATGATATAGGACGTGATGAGGGTGAAGAGTTTGACGATTCAACAAAGCGGTATCTTCCGGAACAGGAGGCTGTAAGCTATCCGAAAATTTCAATCGGTGCATCACTTAAGGAAAAGCCCTATTTTGTAGGCAACGGAACAAATCTTATTTATCCCGAGTATGTTAAAGAAAGTGTGCTTGCAGATGTGCCCGCTAAATCTGAAATTTATATAATTACACCCGAACACAAAAAGGTGGCAGATGATATTGAAAAACTGAAAAAGGACATTGCAGGTCCTGCCAACAATATAAGTGTAACCGATTATGCTGCTGAAATTGAAAGCACACGTGCACTGGTTACAATAGCAAAGGTGTTGGCTTACGGCTTTATAATTCTCATTTCCTTAATTGCCGCAGCTAATGTGTTCAACACAATTTCCACAAACATTACACTCAGAAGAAGAGAAATTGCTACTCTTAAATCCGTAGGTCTTACAAGAAAGGGAATGATAAAAATGATGACCTTTGAATCCCTTTTATACGGACTTAAAAGCCTTGTTTTCTCGCTTCCTGTTTCGCTCGGAGTTACTTATATTATCTGGCTTGTTGCCTCCGACAGCGGTTATTATATGAGCTTTTACGTGCCGTGGGACAGATTCCTTATTGCAATTCTCAGCGTATTTATAATAGTTGCGGTAAGTATGGTTTATTCCGTAAGAAAGGTGAATAAGCATAATACCGTTGAGACACTCAGAAACGAAAATATCTGATAAAATGAAGACTCCGGAGAAGCTGTTTCTCCGGAGCTGCTTTGTTTGTTGTGTGATTAATTGTCATCTAATAAAGTTAACACTTCCTTGAATTCCGCTGAGCTTCTGAATTCATCTGAAAATTCATATTTTTCTGTGAACAGATACTTCATCCGCTGACACATAGTTTTGCCCCGTGCGGTTTTTACATAATTTCTGCTCTCAAAAAATTGTGCTTTTCTTTCGCTGATGTCAGGTAAATTATCATATTTTACCGCATATTCCGCAGCAGCTTTAAGGTGCACAAGAGCCTTTTTTGTATCTCCCGATTCTGCATAAAAAAGCCCTAAATGTCCGTGGTTATATATAACGTCGAGCCAGGATTTTCCGTAGTTTCCGTCTGTATAGAAAATATCATATACAGCAAGCATTTTATTCAGAGCTTCGGTTTTGTATTCCGTAGAAAAATCTTCTTCATAAAGGCATAAATGATTAACTGAGTGTTCCAGCAGAAAAAGCATATTTTCAATAGCATCAGAGCAGGCGGCATAGTGCTTATTCTTGTCGGTTATAAGCATTGTGGACAGATAATTCTTTGTGTTTAGTATGTCGGGCATTTCGGAGAGAATCTGCTCTGCCTGTAATTGATAGATATCGTTTCCCGTATAATGAGCTTTTGTGTGAAGATGTTGGCAAATAAGCCTTTTTGCCCACATTCTTATACTGTCATCTGTACAGTTGTTCTGAATATTCTCGTATATTGAAAGAATTTCTCTTGAAGCCTTTTCATATTCGGCAGTATCTTCGGGGGATATTTCACACATAAGAAGCTCCATATAACGTACAAGCAGACGGAAGTCAGAAGGGAAATCCTTTACGGCTTTCTGTAAGGTTCTGAAGGTTGCAGGTGTATCCTTGTATCTTTGTTTGTCATAAATTTCAAGATATTCGTTTATCTTTTTCTCTGCATCCGCCTTATTAAGACCGAGGATTTCATCAACACTCACCTTGAAAAATCCTGCGATTTCGGGAAGCATTGTAATATCGGGATAGCTTTCGCCTCTTTCCCAGTTGCTGACGCTCTGAAAGGTAACACCTAAAAATTCCGCAAGATTTTCCTGAGTAAGTCCTTTTTCACGTCTTAACTTTTTTATGTTTTCGCCCAAATAAATTGTCATAGCGCATCACCTCAAAAATTTAATGACCGGTCTGTCATAATAATACCCCGAAAACCTGATAAAAACAATAAAATATTCTTTGAATGAAACTCAAGTGACGGTTGAAAAATTCAAAAAGTGTGTTAAATATCTCTTAATTGCAGATATATATAATATTAATAATTCTTATTTGACATAACAAGAGATTAATGGTATCATACATATTTAACAATATCATTTCCGAGGATGTGATTATTTTTGGAAAGCATACTTTATTTCGAAAAGCCTGCAAAGGACTGGGAGGAAGCTCTTCCCATAGGCAACGGACGTCTCGGAGCTATGGTTTTTTCAGGCACCAAGAAGCTTCGTCTGCAGATGAACGAAATAACTCTCTGGAACGGGGACAAGTACCCGGAAGCCGATAAAAAGGATGCCTACAAGCATCTTCCCGAACTGAGAGAGCTTATCAACAATAAAAAATACTCCGATGCGGCAGAGCTCCTGAATAAAGAGTTTATAAATAACGGCGGAGGCTTTGAGGGGGCATATTCCGGCTCTTATCAGACCTTCGGTGATATGTATATTAACAGCCTCAACAAAGAAAAAAGACCTGTTGATTTCAAAAGACAGCTTGATATATCGGAAGCTGTCTGCTCCGACGGATATTTTACTGACGGTGTCAAAATTACAAGAGAATATTTTACCTCGGCTGTGGCTCAGGCAACATTTATCAAGATAACAAGCAGTAAAAAGGCTTATCTTAACTACAATATAAGCTACGGGCTTGACCATATAGAAAATATTACGGCAGAGAATAATTCTCTTCGTTTTTTCGGCCACGCAGACGGTAATCCCGAACATATCGCTTTTGCAGGTCACATTATTGTGAAAGCTGAGGGCGGTACTGTTGAAGCAAATAATAACACGCTTAACATCCGTTCTGCCGATTCTGTGATAATCTGCTTTACGGCAGCTACGGATTATATCCCTGATCAGGCTAAAAGCTTCAAGGGTGAGAATCCTGTTTCAATCTGTGAAAGAATAATTGCGGACATAAGCCTTGATGATTACGATGCCATAAAGGCTGCGCATACAGAAGATTATAAGGCGTTATTCAACAAATCCTCAATTGAGCTTACATCAGATACTGCAAGCGGTCTTACACTTCCCAAGAGGCTTCGTAAGTTCTGTAAAAAGCACGATGATATCGGTCTTGTTGAGCTGCTTTTCAATTACGGAAAATACCTTCTTATCTGCTCAAGCAGGGAAAACAATGCTTTACCTGCAAATCTTCAGGGTATATGGTGTAAGGATTACAAAGCACCTTGGCACAGCGACTATCATACCAATATAAATGTTCAGATGAACTATTGGTGTGCAGGTCCTGCAAACATTGTGCACTGCACAAAACCTTTTGCGAATTTTATCTGCTCGCTTCCCGAAAACGGTTCAAAAACCGCAAAGGCATACTACAATGCTCCCGGTTGGACTTTATATACAATTTCAAATCCCTGGTACTGGACTTCTCCCGGCTGGGGCGGTGCCTGGTCGCAGTACCCCTTAGGCGGTGCCTGGCTTTGTAAGCACCTTGTTGAATATTATAATTTTACGGGGGACAGAAAGCTTCTTGAAAGCTTTTATGATGTAATTAAAGAAAACTGCCTTTTCAATATGAGCATCCTTTTTGAAGATGAAAACGGTTATCTTATGACAAGCCCCGCAACCTCACCCGAAAATGAATTCTGCGATGATGAAGGAAATAAGGGTTGGGTCTGCCGCGGAACGGCAATGGATATAGAAATGCTTTACGAGAATTTTACGGATATGATTGACATCTGCAATATTCTCGGAAAGGATACGGAGCTCCGTGATAAGTTAAAAGGACTTAAGGAAAGACTTCTTCCCTTGAAAATCGGAAAAGCAGGACAGCTCCGTGAATGGGAAGGGGACTGGGACCTTAATGCTCCCGAGCCTCATCACAGGCACGTGTCTCATCTTTACGGTCTTCATCCCGGAACAATGATTTCACCCGAAAAGACTCCCGAGCTTGCTGATGCCTGCAGAAAGACATTGGAGCTTCGCGGAGACGACGGCACAGGCTGGAGCCTTGCGTGGAAGATAAATTTCTTTGCCCGTCTTCTTGACGGAGACCATGCAGAAAAGCTTATTTACAGACTATTAAGACCCGTAAAGGACGGTTTGCGTATACGCTACGGCGGTGGCGGCGGTGTTTATCCCAATCTTTTTGACGCACATCCGCCTTTCCAGATTGACGGAAATTTCGGTGCAACAGCCGGTATTTGCGAAATGCTCCTGCAAAGCCACGTAAGGCTTGCAAACGGAGAATTTCTTATTGATATTCTTCCGGCACTTCCTTCCCGCTGGAAAGACGGTAAAGTAAAGGGCTTGCTTGCCAGAGGAAATACCGAGGTTGATATAGTCTGGAGCAATAACATTGTAAAGGAAATTGCCCTTACAAACAATATCGGTTCAAGAATTGCCGTAAAGGGCAGATACAGTACAAAAAATGCCGGTATTAATATGCAGTATGCAAACGGTATTACATATATTGACGCCGTGAAAGGCGAAAAATACAAACTTATCCCCGAAAGGAATATATTATGAAAGACTACACAATTGAAACAAAATGCGTTCAGAGCGGTTACACACCCGGAAACGGAGAACCGAGACAGATTCCGATAATTCAGAGCACAACCTTCAAATATAACACCAGTGAGGATATGGGTAAGCTTTTTGACCTTGAAGCAAGCGGATACTTCTATTCCCGTCTTCAGAACCCCACCTGCGATATGGTTGCCGCCAAAATCTGTGAAATGGAAGGCGGCACGGCAGCTATGCTTCTTTCATCTGGTCAGGCAGCAAGCTTCTATTCAACCTTCAATATCTGCGAAAACGGCGGTCATATGGTTGTTTCTTCCGCAATTTACGGCGGTACCTTCAACCTTTTCTCCGTTACAATGAAGAAAATGGGAATTTCCTGTACCTTTGTTGATCCCGATTGCTCCGATGAAGAGCTTGAAGCGGCCTTCCGTCCCGAAACAAAGCTTGTTTTCGGTGAAACAATTGCAAATCCTGCACTTAAGGTGCTTGATATTGAAAGATTTGCCGAAGCCGCACACAGACACGGTGTTCCGCTTATTATTGACAACACCTTTGCTACTCCCGTTCATTGCAGACCTATCGAATGGGGCGCAGATATCGTTATACATTCCACAACAAAATATATGGACGGTCACGGCTCTGCCGTTGGCGGCTGTATTGTTGATTCCGGTAAGTTCGACTGGACAAAGTATGCCGAAAAATATCCCGGTCTTTGCACTCCCGATGCCAGCTATCACGGTATCACTTATACCGAAAAGTTCGGTCTTGCAGGTGCATACATCACCAAGGCTACTGCTCAGCTTATGCGTGATTTCGGCTCAACTCCCGCTCCTCAGAGTGCATATATTCTTAATCTCGGTCTTGAAAGTCTTCACGTAAGAATGAAGCGTCATTTTGAAAATGCACTTGCAGTCGCAAGGTATCTTGAAGCAAACGACAAAATATCCTGGGTTAGTTTCTCGGGACTTGAAAATGATAAGTATTATGCTCTTGCACAGAAGTATCTGCCCAACGGCTCCTGCGGTGTTATCAGCTTCGGAGTAAAGGGCGGCAGAGCTGCAGCTGAGAAGTTTATGAAATCATTAAAGCTTATTGCTATTGAAACCCACGTTGCAGATGCCCGTTCGTGCTGTCTTCACCCTGCAAATGCAACACACCGTCAGATGACGGAGGAAGAGCTTACTGCGGCAGGTATTTCCCCCGACCTTATCCGTCTTTCCTGCGGTCTTGAAAACAGTCTGGATCTTATTGCCGATATTGAACAGGCACTCAATAACATTGACTAAGGAGAAATTTAATGCCCATTAAAATTCCCAATGAGCTTCCTGCAGTAAAAACTCTCACCGATGAAAACATTTTCGTTATGACGGAAACGAGAGCTATTTCTCAGGATATTCGTCCCCTTAAAATTCTTGTTCTCAATCTTATGCCCAAGAAGATTGCAACGGAAACACAGCTGTCACGTATTCTCGGCAATACTCCCTTGCAGATTGAAATCGAGCTTATAATGACCGCCAGCCACGTTCCCACGCACATTTCCGCAGAGCATCTTCTTGCTTTTTATAAGACCTTTGAAGATGTAAAGGACAGATACTTTGACGGAATGATTATAACGGGAGCCCCTGTTGAACAGCTTCCCTTTGAGGAGGTGGACTACTGGCAGGAGCTTTGCGAAATTATGGAGTGGTCAAAAACACACGTGCACAGCACCTTCCATATCTGCTGGGGTGCACAGGCAGGTCTTTATTACCATTACGGTATTGAAAAATATGACCTTCCCGAGAAAATGTTCGGAGTTTTCCCACATAAGGTAGATTATAAGCGTTCAATTCTTTTCAGAGGCTTTGACGATAAATTCTGGGTGCCTCATTCAAGACACACAAGTGTAAGAAGAGAGGATATTGAAAAGGTTCCCGAGCTTAAGATTCTTGCTTCCTCCGATGAAGCAGGCGTTTACTGTGTTGTCACGGAAAAGGGCAAGCAGGTTTTTGTTATGGGACATTCGGAATATGACCCCGTAACACTCAAAGAAGAATATGACAGAGACGTGAAAAAAGGACTTGATATCAAAGTGCCCGTAAACTATTTTCCGGACGACAATCCCGAAAACGAACCCATTGTCCGCTGGAGAGCACACGCAAACCTTCTTTACTGCAACTGGCTTAACTACTTCGTTTATCAGACAACGCCTTATGACATCAATTCAATACCGGAAGAGAATTAAGAATTTGTTAAAACTTTTCTGTTGAAAGAAAAACAAAAAGCGTGTATAATGTCGTATGTACGATATACACGCTTTTTTGAGGTTTATATGAAAAAATCACTTGTTTTAATTGTTGCAGTTTCAATATTACTGTCCGGATGCTCTTTTATTTTTCCCGATGAGCCTGAAGGCGGAAACAATTTGCCTTATGCGACGGATATAAACGGGGATTTTGTTCCCGTACACGATGATGTTGATGAGAGTGCGCTTGAGCCCAAGCTCTTTTATGCCGACGAAAACGGCAGAATGAAATATTCTGATGAAACACGAACTTTTCTTACAGGAATTGATGTTTCCGTTTTTCAGGGGGATATCAACTGGGAAGAGGTAGCTTCAGACGGTATTGATTTTGTAATTCTCCGAATCGGCTACAGAGGCTACGGCTCAAAGGGAATTATGGGAATTGATGATAATTTCTATAAAAACTATGACGGTGCCGTAAATGCAGGGCTTAAAGTCGGTGCATATTTTTATTCTCAGGCAACGAATGCCGAGGAGGCAAGGGAAGAGGCACGCTACGTCCTTTCCGCTCTCGGTGACAGGGAATTGCAGATGCCTGTTGTTTACGACTGGGAATATGTTGATAATGCTGAGGCGAGAACCGCTCAGATGACCAGTGAACAGATAACCGAGTGTGCCGTGAATTTCTGTAACGAAATTGAGCTGTCGGGCAGAGAGGTTATGATTTATTTTAACCGTGAAATAGGTTATTTTGAGTATGATTTAGCAAGTATAAGCAGATATGATTTCTGGCTTGCCGAATACTCGGAATATCCCACATTTATTTATAAATTCAATATGTGGCAGTATACAGATTCGGGAACGGTAAAGGGTATCAGCTCAAGGGTCGATATGAATATTTATTTCCCACCCGAAAAACAAGCAGATGAAAATATAACTCAATACGGATAATTTTCAGGGTAAACCTTTTGCGGTTTACCTTTTTTTGTTTTACGAAATGCAAATAATTTAAAATACTATTGCAATTATCTTTTCATTTGTTATAATTATAACAAATGCATATATCTATACGTATGCGAAAGAAAGGATGAGTTTTGTGGCTGATTACAAAATTGAACTTACTCCCGAGCAGCTCGCCATACTTAACGGCGAAAAGGGAGAAACAATGGCAAAAATTATGAAGACTCTGGTTATGTACGGTGAAACCTTCGGTGCTACCAAGCTGGTTCCTGTTACAGGCAAAAAGGGACATCTTGTTACAAGCTTCGGTATCAAGGTTATGAAGCCCGTATATGAGCTTATGGAAAAGCTTATCTCAGACGGTGTTGTTTCAGGACAGCAGTTCTCTGTTGACCCCAAGCCTGTTGATAAAAATGTTCCCGCAAGCTTCCTTGAAAACCTCATTTTTAAGAAATTTATGTATTCCGCTCAGGAAATGTACGACGGTCAGCTTCAGAAGATGGGTCTTGTAAGCGAATCAGCTTATACCTGCACCTGCTATCTTGATGAAGTCGGCAACACTCCCAATAAGGGTGATATTCTTTCATGGGCAGAATCCAGCGCCGTTGTTTATGCAAACTCTGTTCTCGGTGCACGCTGTAACAGAAACTCCGGCATTATTGACCTTTTCGGCTCAATCGTAGGTTATGTTCCTTATTTCGGACTTCTTACAGATGAAGGCAGAAAGGCTACCTGGATTATTGAAGTAAAGACTGATAAGATTCCCGAGGCACAGGTTCTCGGTTCCGCTATCGGTATGAAGGTAATGGAAGATGTTCCTTATGTAAAGGGCCTTACAAAGTGGATAGGAAATGAGCTTAATGATGATGCAAAGGCGTATCTTAAGGATTTCGGTGCTGCCACAGCCTCAAACGGTGCAGTAGGTCTTTATCACATTGACGGTCTTACTCCCGAAGCAGTTGAAATGGGTGAAAGCCTTATTGCTGAAAACGCTCAGGTTTACGTTATTGACGATGCTGAGCTTGAAAGAGTAAAGAAGAATTATCCCGTAATCTGGAAGGATCCCGATGCTACTCCCAAGCTTTGCTTCATCGGCTGTCCCCACCTTACATACTCTCAGCTTATTGACTGGACAGAAAAGGTTGAAGCAGGTCTTAAGGCTGCAGGAAACAGCAAGGTTGTTATTCCTACGGTATTTACCGCTGCTCCCGCTGTTGTTGAAAAGTTCAATAAGACAGCTTATGCCGCAAGACTTGAGAAAACAGGAGTTATTCTCAGCTACATCTGTCCTCTTATGTATATGAACAATCCTCTTTGCGGAAAAAAGCCCGTTATCACAAACTCAAACAAGCTCAGAACTTACACAACATCTAAATACTATACCAACGCTGAAATTCTTGACTGCATCACAAAGGGGGTTAAATAATTATGAAAATATTCAAAGGCCGTGTAGTTGTTCCCGGTTCCTGCGAGGCTGAAGCTCTTGTAACTAAAAACGGCTTCAATACTCTTGCAAGCTTCCAGAAGAGCCTTCAGTTCGGTGATAAGACTGCAAAGTGCGGCGACCAGAACAATCCTGATCTTTTCGGTAAGCCCATGATGGGTACAGCCCTTTGTCTTCCTCAGACAATCGGTTCAACAACAGGCGGTATGGTTCTTTACTGCGCCACCGCTATGAACAGAAGCCCCGCGTGTCTTCTTTTTTCAAAGCCCATTGACTCTCTTGCAGCAGCAGGTGCTATCCTTTCCGATATCTGGACAGACAATTCTCTTCCCACAATTGACTGTCTCGGCGACGAGTTCCTTGATGCAGTAAAGACAGGCGATAAAATTAAGGTTGAGGAGGACGGTACTGTTACCATTCTCTGATAACAATACCAAAGTATTATGTCTAAGCTTACAGAAAATTATGAGGGCATTTATTCTTTAATGCTCACTCCCTATAATGATGACCTTACCATTAACTATGATGTATACGAAGAGTATGCTGACTGGCAGGTAGAGCAGGGTGTTGAACACCTTTTCTGCGTATGCGGAAGCTCTGAAATGGTAAATCTTACTCTTGAAGAAAGAGTAAAGCTTGCTGAACTTACAGTAAAGCATAAGGGCAACACAACGGTAGTTGCTACTGCAAATGTTGAACCCTCTTGGTTCGCTCAGGTTGAAGAGGTTAAAAGAATAACCGCTACAGGTGTTGACGGTATCGTGTTTACAACAAAGGGCTTCGGCAAGGATCCCGACAGACTTGTAAACTATATCGGTGAACTGAAGGCTTATACGGACCTTCCCGTTTTCTGCTACGAATTCCCCGGCTTCCAGCCTCACCTTATTTCAGGTGAAACATACGGCAGACTTGTTAAGGAATGCGGTATTTACGGTATTAAGGACTGTACCTGTCTTCTTGAGGGCGGTATCAAGGATAAAATTGAAAATAAGGGTAACTCCTGCCTTATTCAGGCAAATATGCCCTTCCTTTTCGATGCTTATAAGCTGGGTGCAAGAGGTGTTATGGCTACACCTACATCCTGCGGCGGTGCGTTCTTCCAGCGCTTCCACGAAGCATTTGTCAGCGGTGATATGGCACTTGCTGAGAAGAGATATAATGAAATCACTCTTCTTGACAATGCTATTGATAACGGCTTCAATTGCTCCGCAAAGTACCTTGTTCAGCTTCAGGGTGTTGAAGGTATGAAAGCAATAAACAGAGGCGGTCAGCAGCTTTCTGCAGGCAGACTCAGAAGCATTCAGTCCTTCCATTCATGGGCTGTTGCCGAAGGTCTTATGAAATAAAATTTGCAATAAATAAAGACAGAGAAGAACTTTTCCGGTTCCTCTCTGTCTTTTTATTATATAGGAAATTGCTTGCGTTGTGAGCAATTTAGCTTATAATTCGCCTTCGGCGTATTGAATGACGCAAGCTTATTGAACAAGAAACACCTACAGCCCCCAAGATTGGGGGTAGGGGGTTGATAAATCGTAAGATTTTTTCTTATTTGCTTTCGGTTTTTAATAATTCATCGCAGGTCTTATTAAAAAACTCCGCAAAGGTAATCAGTTCAATGTCAGTAACAAATCTTTTTCCGCATTCAATTCTCTGAATTGCATTTTTGTCAACATCCAGTCCGATTAACTGCAGCTTGTCGGCAAGCTCACGCTGAGACAATCCTAAGTCTTTTCTGAAGTCTGAAATTTTCTTTCCGCAGACATTATTAAGTCCTTGCTCCGATTTATTTATAAACATAAAAAATCTCCTTAAATTGACATTTGGTGCTTGTCAATTTAAGGAAAATTATATGTTATAATCCGCTTGAAATTGACATTTACGAAATGTCAAAAACGGATATTAAGGCACAGTTTGCCAAAAAAGCTCGGAAAAGGATGATAATAATGAAGAGTTTTGTGATTTCTCAGAGAAAATTATATGACGGAATCTGTAAAATGAATTCTTTCGGCACAAGGCTTACGGGAAGCAAAGGACACAATGATTTTATCAGATGGTTAAAAAAAGAAATTGCTGATATGGATATTCCGATTTATTCCGACCCTTTTTACTTCAGACGGTGGGAGGCACAGCACACGTCAATTGAAATTGTTGACTGTGACGAGAAAATCAACATCCCCGTTTCCTCAGCATACCCGTATTCGGGCGAAACAACTGCTGACGGAATAACCGAAGAGCTTGTTTATGTAAAAAGCATTGCCGATATTCCGAAAACAAAAGGTAAGATTGCGGTTTTCAATATAGCAAATATCAATTTTCTGCCTAGCGAAATAGCATTTGATAAGCGCTCGAGTTATCCAAAAGATGTTGTGCTTGAAAAGAAGTACGAGGGTCCCGTTATAACAAGCTTTGTTCAATGTTTTTACGGTATTGTATCGAAGCTTTCCAAAGCGAAGGCTGTTATACTTATTTGGAAGGGGCTTCACGACGATATGATTGAAGGACAGTACCTTTCATTCATTGCCGATTATCAGAAAATTCCTATGCTTTGGGTTAATGAAACAAACGGTAAAAAGATAATAGAATCTGCCAAAGAACATAAAAAGGCGAAATTTGTACTAGAAGCAGAAATTGAAGAACACGCTTTTACAGAGAGCTTTTATTGTATAATTGAGGGTAAAAATAAAAGAGAAAATGTTATTGTGAATACTCATACCGACGGAACAAACTGTGTCGAAGAAAACGGTCCTGTTGCTCTTTTGGAGTTAATAAGAAATATGAAGGACACCGTACCCGAAAGAACACATATTTTTCTGTTTACAACAGGACATTTCCGTCTTCCGCATTTTGAAGATATAAGAACAGGTGGCTTTCAGTCGGGTTCTCGATGGCTTGCTATGCACCGTGAGCTTTGGGACGGCAAGGGCGACCATTTCAAGTGTGTTGCCAATCTTACAATTGAGCATTTAGGTTGTCTTGAATGGCGTGATATTGACGGTGAATATAAATATACCGGTCAACCTGAAATTGATCTCGTTTATACAGGGAACAGGTTTATGGATAAGCTTTATATCGAAACTGTTAAGGACAGAAAAAACATCCGTACAATGACACTTCGCGGTCATAATATGCTGCATTTCGGGGAAGGACAGAACTTTTTTACTATGGGGATTCCGGAAATCAGCCTTGTTCCGGCCCCGTACTATCTGTGTGTCGTAAGCGATAGCCATGAAACTGAAAAATTCAGTCTCGACCTTATGACTGAGCAGACGGAAACCTTTGCGAGACTAATTGAAAAAATAGAAGAAATACCGTCAGAAAAACTCGGGAAAAGTGATTTTTATTCTGTAATTAAAGCAAATAGTGTATCGGGCGGATATGATATTTCCATTAACGGACTTATGAGAAAACTGACAAAAAGGTAAGTTTTGCCAGGTGAAAAATGCATAAGTTGAAAATTAATACATTATGTGATATAATTTAACAAAATATAACAAAAGGAGAATATTTATGGAAAAATTAATTACTATACTTCCGCTTTTTTTTGCGGTACTTAGTCTTTTAAGCTTATTGTCTGCAGTTTTCGGTTTGCTGTTTATGCATTATTCTGCAAAATACAGAAATTACCGACTCGGAATCGGATGGTATGTCTGCGGTGTGTTGTTCGGATTCTGGACCGTATTGGTTTTTCTTCTTAAAAGAAAAGATTTTCCCGGAGCAGACCAAAAGGTATGCTGGCAATGCGGAGTTCGTTATCCCTCTAATTTTCAGGTATGCTCAAACTGTGTTATAGATTTGCCGCAGATAAATACAGAAGAGAAGCAGAAAGAAAAACGAATAAGCAGAGTATTTGGTGTTCTTCTGGCAGTTGTTTATCTTTTAGCCTTGGCAGCAGGTATAGTCTGGGGTGCTACTGTTGCAAAATATGTAGCAGATGCCGTGTTTTCTGAAGAAAGCTACAGAATTTCTGTTAACGGTGTTTTCTATGATAAAATGGGGAACTCTTATGAGGACGAAAACAGCGTTGTGATGTATGATGAAGACGGAAATACATACACTTATTCGGAAGAAACATATACCGATGAAGACGGATTTGAATATGAAGAATACTACTATATCCGCAATGACGGTGGGAAATATTTTGAAATGGATTGCTATATTACAGCAGACGGCTGGTTTTACTGTGATAAGGCAGGACTTCTTGAGCTTTATGCCCCGGATACCGGCTCAATGACCGAGGAGGAGCTTGATGAATACTATAAGAACAGTATGGATGCATATAATGCCGAATACAGGTATTATGATTATCCTTATGTAGATAGTGACGGCAATTTTTATTATGATATATATGAAGCCTCCTGGAATGAAAATGGTGAGCTCATAACTGCTGAAAATGATATGTCAATATAAAAACAGTACAGTTTTTTTGCAAAAAAATAACAGAGAGCATTATGCTCTCTGTTATTTTAATCCTCGTAAGATTAGTTTGTTTCGTCAACGATTGTGGGTTCTGTTTCTACTTCTTCGCCCTTGAGGGATGCGACAAGACCCTTGATGGTCTTGATGAGGTAGAGAATGAACTGATAAAACTGATCAATAAATTCCATTGTGTTTTCCTCCTGAAATTTCAGTAAACTTACTTCTTATCGTTTTCTGCTCTGATAGAAGCTACAAGGTCTTTGATTGTCTGAATAAAACCCTTAATGAATTCAACGAGTTTGTTGATAATTTCCATAATTGTGCCTCCTTAAATTTTATTTCAGTTTAATATTATCACACTATTTTTGTAAATTCAATTGTTTTTGAAAAAATTCTCAATTTGTTAATAAAAAACAAAACTTAAATTACCAATCATATTTTCTGAGCTTACCTTCGCAGAGCAATTGAGGGAAATTCCACTGCCTTAATACTTCATAAGCACCGATTGCTGCAGCATTGGAAAGATTAAGGCTTCTTGCATCGGAAATCATAGGAATTCTGACGGTAGTTTCGGGATTATTGTGAAGCAAATCCTCCGGAAGACCTGCAGTTTCCTTTCCGAAAACTATATATGTTTTTTCGGGGTAGATGACCTCTGTGTGATTGTGCTTGGCTTTTGTCGAATAATAGAAAAACGTACCGTCCTTATTCTTTTCGAAAAAGTCTTCCGTTGAGGAATAATAAGTTATATCAAGAAGATACCAGTAATCAAGCCCCGCACGCTTGAGCTTTTTATCGTCAACCTTAAAGCCCATAGGCTCAACAAGGTGAAGACGTGCACCTGTTGCGGCACAGGTTCTTGCTATATTTCCCGTATTCTGAGGTATTTCAGGTTCAATAAGTACAATATTAAGTTCATACATAAGAAAAATCTGCCTTTTGGTTTTTTGATATTTTAACATATAAATTCAGAAAAGTAAAATAAATTTTCATAAATTGCTCATACTATCAGCGGAGGTGAAGTAAATGAATACTTCTAAAAATGATATTATGAAATATATCGGCGCTGCTGCGGCTGTGGGCGGAACTATGCTTCTCGGAACAGGTCTTATGTCTGATAAAAAATCCCTTAAAAAGAAGGTAAAAAAGACAGCAAACAAGGCAATTGATGCTATGGACGGAATTCTCAGCAGTGTGCAGGGTATGGTAAAATAATAAGAAAAATGCGGAAATATCGGAATGATACGATTTTCCGCAATATTTTGTTGTTTTATTAGGTTTTTGATGTTAAAATATATAGGGTGACTGTAAGTGAAAAGAAAGATTATTGCTGTTTTATTATTTTGTCTTGTTATTTTGTTTGTGTCCTGTAATGATAACAATATAACAGAAACAACAACCGAAAATACAACTCTCGCCGAAAGCACAGCGGAAGAGACGACAACGGAGGAAAGAACCACGATTCCCCCGGCTCAAGGGCTCGAAAGCGAGGATGCAACCGCAGAGAGCACACCGGGGAATACAGACCTTTCCTCAAGGATATTCTACGGGGAAAGGACGGGTACCGATAAAACCGTGACGGGACTTGAGGCTCTTGAAAAGCGGGCTTTCACATTACCCGATAAGAATAAATTTTCCGAGATGCCGACAAAGCTCCGTGAGCACAGCTACGGAGTCGCATCAGATGAAAAGCCTCATAATATCAGTATTGCCAACCAGCAGTTTTTTAATGAAAAAGGCTTTGATGCAATATGTCTTGATACAAAATCCGGGGAGAAGGTTTTGTATCTTACCTTTGATTGCGGATATGAAAACGGCTATACGTCAAAGATTCTTGATGTTCTGAAGGAAAAAGGCGTTACTGCAGCATTTTTTTGTACTCTGCCTCAGGTAAGAGACAATAAAGAGCTTATAGCAAGAATGGTAAATGAGGGGCATATTGTCGGAAATCACAGCGTCAGCCATCCCGATTTTTCTTCTCTTTCAACGGAAAAAATAATTGAAGAGGTCAAGGGCTTTGACGACTATATGAGAGAGAATTTCGGTTATTCCTCATTGTATTTCCGTTACCCTCAGGGAAAGTATTCCGAAAAATCAACAGCTGTGCTGAATGAACTCGGTTTTAAGTGCGTGTTCTGGTCATTGGCTTATGCAGATTGGGACCTTGACAATCAGAAAGGAGCACTTTATGCTTATGAGACGGTGCTTTCAAGAATTCATCCCGGTGCTGTAATTCTTCTTCATTCCGTGTCTCCCGATAATGCAGGTGCACTTGGTGATATTATTGATACCGCTGTTTCGCGCGGATATGTCTTTAAGTCTCTTGAAGAATTAAATTGAAGAAATCGGACGGTTTTTGCTGTCCGATTGCTTTTTACTATTTACTTAATCGGCTGCGTATGTTAGAATTAACTATATTCATAATAAAGGTGATAAAATGAGATTAGAAGAAATAGACAGAAACGGAACGCTTCAGGGCTATGTGTTAGTCAAGGCATGTGAAAAAAAGTCCGCTAAAAACGGTTCTACATATCTTGACCTTGTTATTTCTGACGGTGAAAGCGATGTTGTTGCAAAAATATGGGATTTCAAGGGTACTCCCGAGGAACAGCCTGCTGTGGGAACGATTATCCTTGTAAGAGGCTCCCTCAGTCTTTATAACAATCAGCCTCAGTTCAAGATTGACAGATACCGTGCACTTAATGAAAAAGATGTTGTGGATATAAGGGATTTTGTTCCCTCCGCTCCCGATAAGGGTACAGAGATGTTCCGGGAAATAGTAAAGATTGCCGAAGGCTTCGGCGATGAAGAGCTTAAAAAGCTGACTCTTGCCGTGCTCGGTAATTTCAAGGAAAGAATTCTTGAGCTTCCTGCCGCATTCAAGCTTCATCACGCAGTAATAAGCGGATTGCTTATGCATACACTTACTCTTTGCAGGCTTGCTCAGGCTGTTTCCGTGATTTATCCTTCTATTGATATTGAATTGCTTCTTACGGGAGCTATTCTTCACGATATTGCAAAAAGCGAGGAGTTTTCTTTAGCTCCCACGGGACTTGTTGACGGCTACACCGCAAGAGGTACTCTCATAGGTCATCTTGTATCGGGTGCTATGATAGTTTCCGAAACGGGTAAGGAGCTCGGCATCAGCGAGGATACACTTATGCTCGTAGAACATATGCTCATTTCACATCACGGAAACCCCGAATACGGAGCAGCAGTAAGACCTCTTTTTCTTGAAGCGGAGGTTTTATCGGCTATAGATACCTTTGATGCCAACATTTTTGAAATCGCTGATGCTCTCAAGAATGTTGATTTAGGCGGATTTACAAACCGTATGTGGGCACTTGAAGACAGAAAATTCTACAATCACGGCAGACGCAAGATAGTGACAGATGTTTGTATTGTCCCCAAAACGGATAATACGGGAAAAGATGACTGATTAGGAGAGAGTAGTATGGAAAACTGGACCGAAATAAAAATAAATGTACCTGTTGAAAGGGTAGATGAGGCAGGCTCAATTGCTTCAATGACTGTGCCCTACGGTATTTATATTGAAGATTACAGCAATCTTGAGGAAGAGGCAATGGAAATTGCAAAAATCGACCTTATTGATGAAGAGCTTCTTGCAAAGGACAGAAGCATAGGTATTGTTCATATCTATATTTCTCCTGAAGAGAATCCTCAGGAGGCTGTGTCATTCATAAAAGAGCGTCTTGAATCCGAAAAAATCGAATATACAATTGAGCTTGCCAACTGTGCAAGGGAAGACTGGGAGAATAACTGGAAGCAGTATTTCAAGCCTATAAATGTAGGTAAGAAGCTTATAATAAGACCTATATGGGTTGATGATTATAATGCAGGAGACAGAAAGGTGCTGAATCTTGAGCCCGGTATTGCCTTCGGTACGGGTACCCATGAAACCACAAGACTTTGTCTTGAAGCACTTGAAAATTACATAACTCCCGATACAAATATGCTTGATGTTGGCTGCGGCAGCGGTATTCTCAGCGTAGCAGGTATGCTTCTCGGTGCAAAGGATGTTACGGGTGTTGATATTGATAAGCTTGCCGTAAAGGTTGCTATTGAAAACGGAAAGCTCAATGGCTTTGAATATCCCGAATACAATATGATAGTAGGTAATCTTATTGACAGAGTATCGGGAAAATACAGCGTTGTTACGGCAAACATTGTAGCTGATGCTATTATAATGCTAACTCCGGACATAAAGAAATTCCTCAGCAACGATGCCGTTTATATTGTTTCGGGTATAATAGATATCCGCGAAGACGAGGTTCTCAGCTGTCTTGGCGAAAACGGATTTACCGTTATAAGCCGCCGCAGTGAAAACGGTTGGGTTTGTCTTGAATGCAAATTATAATTTAATAAAAACCATTCAGCCGTAAATTTTTATGCGGCTGAATTTTTATGCCGTGAAACGACAAAAAAATCAGCTCTCCCGTTATATAATCTATGTTGATTTATGTGGGGGCGGTTTTGTGCAGACAGTTATATATGCAGATTTGCTTGTGATTCTTAATATTGTCATAACGATGATAATTGTAATCATTACATCGGAAATATTAAAAATAGAATCGGAGAAAACAAGATATGTAGCAGGCTCTCTTGCAGGAGGCTTTTTGTCTCTGATAATTCTCGCACCGCCTGTTAATCCGTTTTTTTCTTTTTTTATAAGAGTGTTCGTATCGTTAATAATAGTTTTGCTGTCCTTTAAGGTACATAGTATCAGACTATATCTCAAGTGCTTTTTTATGTTCAACGGGGTAAGTCTTCTTCTTGCAGGAATAATGCTTGCTGCCGGTATGCTTATCAGCAGCGATTCTGTCATTGCAAACAACGGCTTTATATATGTTGATTTCAGTATTTCTGCAGTTATTCTCATTGTATGTGCTTCGTTTTTTCTGATAAAAATTATAAACAGATGTATTCTTATGAAGCGTAAAAATGATCTGATTTTTGATACTGAAATATATTACGGCGGAAGAACAATAAATGTTAAATCCTTCTATGATTCAGGAAACAGTCTTCAGGATGTTTTTACGGGAAGACCGGTAATAATTATTTCATCCGAAGAAATAAAACCTCTTCTCGAAAAATCATTTTACGATGAAATACGCAGCTTCTTTGAATACGGTGAATATGAAGGCTTCAGCGGAAAAATCAGGCTTCTTCCGGTGAGAACTCTCGGAAACAGCTGTTTTATTCCAGCCTTTACGGCAGAAAAAGCCGTAATTTCGGGTAATGATATGAAAAAAATTATAGAAAAGCCTACAATTGCTGTTGCGGATAATACCTTTGAAGGAAAGGCGTATTCGGCTTTGATAAATGAATCGGTTACAGGGCAGGTGATATGAGTTGAACTTTTATGAAAAGCTTATAAGGCTAAAACAGAAAATAGAAAGTGTCGGGAAGATAAAAAGAAAAGATAAAGAAGACAATCTGTTGTTTATAAACAGCTCCCAGGTTTTACCTGAACCGCTTACAAAAGAAGAAGAGGAATATTACTTTGCACTAAAAGAAAAGGGGAGCGAGGAGGCAAATAATAAGCTGATAGTACATAATCTCAGGCTTGTTGTATATATAGCAAAGAAATTTGAAAAATCGGGAGTCGCCATTGATGATCTGATTTCGATAGGAACAATAGGACTTATAAAGGCTGTAAGAACATTCTGTCCCACAAAGAATATTAAGCTTGCGACCTATGCGAGCCGTTGCATAGAAAATGAAGTGCTGATGTATTTAAGGAAAATCGGACACAGAAAAACCGAGATTTCAATTGACGAGCCTCTTAATGTTGACTGGGACGGAAATGAGCTGCTTCTCAGCGACATTCTTTCAACGGAAGAGGATACCGTAAGTCTCGAAATAGAAAACGACGATGTGGTAAGAGTTCTTATGGAGGCTGTTGACAGCCTGCCTGAAAGAGAAAAAAGAATCATATATCTCCGGTTCGGGCTCGGCTCGGAAAAAGAGTATACGCAGAAGGAAGTTGCAGATATGCTGGGAATATCTCAGAGTTATATTTCAAGAATAGAAAAGAAAATACTGAGCAGTCTGAAAGCTGAAATGGAAAAACAGCATATTTACGGCTGAAAACAGGTTATTTGCAGCGGTATCCCGTAAAGGATACCGCTGTTTTAATAAATATTAAAAATATTACTCTTGTAAAAGTTTATTTTATTTGCTATAATATCGTCAAAATGGATAGATATGATTATTTTCCGTTTAATTTGCAGGAAGTGATTTTGTGTTTTATATGTTTCTTGCCGACGGCTTTGAAGAAACGGAAGCTTTGGTAACTCTTGATATGATGAGACGAGCAAAGCTTGACATTAAAACCGTTGGAATCGGCTCATCCGTTATATGCGGAACGCACGGCATAAAGGTTTTGGCTGACATCGGTGAAAATGATGTGAATACAGACCTTTGCGACGGAGTTATTCTTCCGGGTGGAATGCCGGGCACGGAGAATCTTTTTGTTTCCGAAACAGTAAATGCTGTAACCGATTATTGTTATAACGGCGGAAAGCTTATCTGTGCAATATGTGCGGCTCCGATAATACTCGGAAGAAAAGGACTGTTAAAGGGGCATAATGCAGTATGCTTCCCCGGCTTTGAAGATGAGCTTGACGGTGCTCAGGTTAAAAATGTACCTTGTGTAAAAAGCGGAAATATAATAACTGCAAAGGGTGCAGGCTGTGTATTTGAATTCTCTTATGAAATCATTTCTGCAGTAAAGGGAAAAGAGACAGCCGAAGAGGTTATTTCAACAATTCAGCATAAAGGTTTATTCCCCAAGGAGGTTTAATATATGGATGATAAAGTTAAGAAGAACAAGGATTCGTACGATGAGCTTCTTAAAAGCTTTTATTCCAATTCACACGAAGAAAAGCCCAAGGATGAAGTAAAAAACAGAGGCGAGATTTACTTTTCCGCAAATTCCGGAAATCGAAACGCTTCATCTTCCGGCAGGAAAGCTCAGCGCCCCGTGCAACAGACGGCAGAACGAACTGCAGCTCCCGTAAACAGACCTGCAAATGCTAAGAGTCCGCAGGCAGGGAAGCGTCCGACACAGAAGAAGAGAAAAAAGAAGAACTCAAATCTGCAGAATTCAATTCTTGCAGTAATAATTGTTGTTATTGTTTTTGTTTCCGCATTTATTATAAGAATACCCATTATGGGCTGCATCAATGACGTTCTTGCCATTGATGTTTCCGATACAGATTTCAGAGTTGTCCTTGACAGGGATATGGATGCTTATGAGGTAATTGACGAGCTGGGCAAAAAGGACCTTATAAACAATCCTATGTTCTGTAAGCTTTTTGCAAAACTTATGAAGCTTGATACAAGAACAGATGCTTCGGGCAACAGAAAGCAGATTGTTTTCCCTGCAGGTACATATTTCCTTAATTCCGCTATGGGTGTTGAAGGAATGCTTCTTGAAATCCGTTCAAACGGCGTTGTTTCAAATACCGTTAAGGTTACCTTCCCAGAAGGCTATAACATTGATCAGATTGCAGCAAAGCTTGACGACAGCGGTGTTTGTTCAGCAGAAGCATTCTTTAAGGCTATGGAAAACGAAGAAATCTTCGGTGATTTCGAATTCCTTTCTTCCGTGACGGATAAGGAAATGAGATACAGAGCTCTTGAAGGATATCTTTATCCGGATACTTACGAATTCTATATCGGCGAATCTCCCGCAAGTGTTATTGAGCGTTTCCTCAAAAACTTTGAGAACAAGTGGAGTGATACCTATTCTTCAAAGGCAAAGGAGCTTGGCTACACCATTGACGAGGTTATAACAATTGCCTCAATTCTTGAAAAGGAAGCTTTCGATGCAGAGCAGATGCCCGTAATTGCTTCTGTTCTCTATAACAGACTGGAGTCCTCTTCATTCCCCTTTATCAACTGCGACTCAACTGCAAAGTATATTGATAACTTCAAGGAATCTCTTGAAGCACAGGGTAAGTATGCTGACTATATGAAGGTTTATGATACTTATCAGAAAACGGGACTTCCCATAGGTGCTATATGCTGTCCCGGTGCAGATGCTATCTATGCAGCGCTTCATCCGGAGAATACCGACTATTATTATTTCCTTCACGATGATGAAGGCAAGATATATCTTGCACGTACTGCCGATGAGCATCAGAACAATATGCAGTATCTTGGCTAAAAAATTAACATATTGTTAAAGAATTGTTGTTGCAGCAGAACTGCAAAAGCAGTAAAATATTGAAAGAAATTAAGTGAAAGGGTTGTTTTTATGAAAGTTTTTATGATTGGCGGAACCGGTCTTCTCGGCTGCGAAGCTGCAAGAATCTTCATTGAAAGAGGACATCAGGTTAAAAGTGTTGCTCTTCCTCCTCTTCCCGAAGGTGCACCTATCCCCGAAGAAATGGAGCTTGAATTCTGCAATATCTATGAAAAGAGCGACGAAGAAATCAAGGCTATGATGAAAGGCTACGATTGTTTCGTTTTCGCTGCCGGCATTGACGAAAGAGTTGAATTCCCTGCCCCCGTATATGATGCATATTATAAGTACAATATTGCTCCCCTCAAGAGAATTCTTCCTCTTTGTAAGGAAGTAGGTATGAAGAACTCCGTTATTCTCGGTTCATACTTCTCTTATGCTGCAAAGCAGTATCCCGAAATGAAGCTTACCGAAAAGCATCCTTACATCAGAAGCCGTATTGACCAGGAGGAGGTTGCATTCTCCTTCGCTGATGATAATTTTGATGTCGCCGTTCTTGAGCTTCCTTATATATTCGGCACACAGCCCGGAAGAAAGCCTGTATGGGTTATCCTTATTGAGCAGATCAAGATGATGGATAAGCTTCCCTGCACAATGTATCCCGGCGGCGGTACTGCAATGCTTACAGTTCGTCAGGTCGGCGAAGTAATCGTAGGTGCGGCTGAAAAGTCAAAGGGCGCAAAGGCATGGCCCATCAGTATGTACAATATGGACTGGAAGAAGTTCCTTAAAATTGTTTATGCCGCACGCGGTATGGGCAACAACAGAAAGATTATCTCCATTCCTCCCTGGATGATGAGAATGGGTCTCGGCGGTGTTAAAAAGGAATATGCCGAAAAGGGTATCGAAAGCGGTATTGATGTTGACGGTCTTGCAGATAATATGGATATCAACCTTTTCATCGACAGAAAGTACAGCGTTGAGCTCGGTGCTACCGAAGACGATATCGAGGCTGCAATTACAGATTCAATCAAGGTAAGCCAGGCTGTTTATGACGGAACGGCAAAGCTTCTTGAAATGAAGGGCGAATAATCCTGTTTGACTTTATTAAGAAATAATAATATAATTATTGCGGTGATTGATTTCACCGCAATTTTTCTTGGGAGTTTATGTATGAAAGAAAAGGTGTTTCCCTGTACCGTAGCAAAAAAATGTGGCGGCTGTCAGCTTACAAATATGACTTATGAAGAGCAGTTGAGCTTCAAGCAGGCAAAGGTTATAAAGCTTTTGGGCAGATTCTGCCGTGTTGACAGAATTATCGGAATGAAAGAGCCTTACCATTACAGAAATAAAGTACAGGCAGCTTTCGGCAGAACAAGAAGCGGTATGATAATTTCAGGTGTTTATCAGTCAAGCACGCACAATATCGTGAAGGTTGATTCTTGCTATATTGAAGATAAAAAAGCAGATGAAATTATTGTAACCGTGCGAGAGCTTCTGAAATCCTTTCATCTTACAGTTTTTGATGACAGAACAGGCAAAGGCTTTTTAAGACATGTTCTCGTTAAAAGAGCCTTCGGCACGGGAGAAATTATGGTGGTGCTTGTGACCGGAACTCCCATATTCAAATCAAAAAATGATTTTTGCAGGGCTTTAAGAAAAGTGCATCCCGAAATTACAACAATAGTACAGAATGTGAATAACAGCTTTACAAGTTTGGTGCTCGGCGAAAAAGAATTTGTATTATACGGTGACGGGTATATTACGGACGAGCTTTTAGGCTTCCGCTTCCGTATTTCCCCAAAATCCTTCTATCAGATTAATTATGAGGGCACAAAGCTTCTTTATTCAAAGGCAATGCAGTTTGCGGATATTTCCAAGGAAGACAGAGTGATTGATGCCTATTCAGGTGTCGGTACCATAGGGATTATTGCATCTCAGTATGCAAAAGAGGTTATAAGCGTTGAATTAAACCGTGATGCCGTAAGGGATGCAAGAATCAATGCCGCAATAAATAATATTGAAAATATCAGATTTTTCTGTGCCGATGCTACGGAATTTCTCCTTGCTGCAGCAGAAGAAAACGAAAAAATCGACGTTGTTTTAATGGATCCCCCGAGAGCCGGCAGTACGGTTGAGTTTATGAAAAGTGTATGCACTTTAGCCCCCGAAAAAGTGGTTTATATCTCCTGCAATCCCGAAACTCTTGCCCGCGACTTAACTTTTTTCACAAAAAACGGCTACAAGGTCAAAAAGATTCAGCCCGTTGATATGTTCCCGCATACAAATCATGTGGAGACGGTTGTTCTTTTGTCCCAACGCAGACCGGACACACATATCGACATAAAGCTTGACCTTTCAGAGCTTGATATTACTGCTGCTGAAACCAAGGCTACATATCAGGAAATCAAGGATTATGTACTTGAGAAGCACGGTCTTAAAGTGTCAAGTCTTTATATATCACAAGTTAAGGCTAAGTGTGGTATTATTGAGCGTGAGAATTATAACAAGGGCAAAGAAGGACACCGAGTGCCGAAATGTCCGAAGGAAAAAGAAGAAGCCATAATGGATGCATTAAAACATTTTAATATGATATAAAATTACATATCCACACATTCGACTAACCTCCTGTTATGCGGTAGAATAAAGCTACCAAATAACAGGAGGTCATTTTTTATGGGTAGAAAGACAAAAATTAAGTTTACGGATTTTGAGTGCAACTTACTTATCAACGGTATGAATGAGTTTCGCAATATGCTCTTGGCGGAGAATTTGCCCACCGAGGATGTTGACGAGCTGTTATTGAAAATCATTGATAAAAGTGAAAAATAAGGAGGCTGTCATTATGTCAAACAAAATTCAATACCGCCGTGTTGGTGACTATTTAATTCCTAACCTCATCTTACCACCCGAAGAAGCAAAAGTCACACTTGGGAAGTGGGGTATTATGCATAAAACATATCTTGAAAAGCATAAGTACAATAAGAGATATAATATCTGCATACAGGCGATTAAAACGCATATTTAGAAAAAGCCAAGATACCGATTACTGTATCTTGGCTTTTGAAATTATTTGTTTCTTACACTATCTAATACCATATTTTTCAATGATATAGTCCATATCCTTATCGCCTCTGCCGGAGAGGTTGATAAGCACAGATCCCTTACCCATTGTCTTTGCAAGCTTCATACCGTAAGCAACGGCATGGGAACTTTCAATAGCCGGGATGATACCCTCCATTCTGGAAAGCTCAAAGAATGCATCAATGGTTTCGTCGTCAGTAACAACATCATATTTTACTCTGCCCAAGTCGTGCAGGAATGCGTGCTCCGGTCCGCAGGATGGATAATCCAAACCGCTTGCCACGGAATACACGGGAGCAGGATCACCGTTTTCATCCTTCAGCATAATGCTGTTAAAGCCATGCATGATGCCTTCTTCACCATAGGTGAGACTTGCGGCGTGGTCACCCATTTTTATGCCTCTTCCGAGAGGCTCTACACCGTAAATATCAACGGGGTCGTTCAAAAAGCCTGAGAAAAGTCCCATTGCGTTTGAGCCGCCGCCCACACAGGCAACCACCGCGTCGGGAAGCTCACCCGTCATATCAATGAACTGTTCTCTTGCTTCAATACCAACAACACTCTGAAAGTCTCTCACCATCATCGGGAACGGATGAGGGCCGACGACTGAACCTATGCAGTAGATAGCGTCCTTATACTCATTGCAATATGCGGCGAAGGCAGCGTCTACTGCTTCTTTCAAGGTTTGTAGACCATCTGTAACCTCGACCACTCTTGCACCAAGGATCTTCATTCTTGCCACATTGGGAGCCTGCTTTTTAATATCTACAGCACCCATATAGATATCACACTCCAAGCCGAAATATGCGGCGGCGGTAGCAAGAGCCACACCGTGCTGACCTGCACCTGTTTCGGCAATGACCTTTTTCTTTCCCATATACTTTGC
>JAGAKX010000043.1 GCA_017625435.1 Clostridia bacterium | reverse complement strand
TAAACTCCCCCGGAAAAGGAGAAATTTTTAATTATGAGTATTTTATTTGACGGGCTCAGTCTCGGTGCTATATATGCTCTTATAGCCCTCGGCTATACAATGGTTTACGGTATTGCCAAGATGCTGAACTTCGCACACGGCGATATTATTATGGTCGGCGCTTATGCCGTTTTTGTAACACTTATGGGGCAGGGTCATATTGCTCTTGCAATAGGTGTTTCTGTGATTATATGTGTTGCTATGGGCGTTCTTGTTGAAAAGTTTGCCTATAAGCCTCTTCGAGGTGCCTCACCCCTTGCCGTTCTTATTACCGCAATCGGTGTCAGCTATCTTTTACAGAGTATTTCTCAGCTTGTGTTCGGTGCCGCACCCAAGCAGGTTACAATTGCATCCCTCGGTACAATAGAAATGCTCGGTGCCAAAATCAGCGTTTCTTCAATTGTGACTCTCGTTATCGGTGCCGTTATTATGGCAGGTCTTACGGTTTTCGTCAAGAAAACAAGAACCGGACGTGCTATGGTTGCTGTTTCAGAGGACAAGGGTGCCGCAATGCTTATGGGCATCAATGTAAATAAGATTATTTCAATAACCTTTGCAATCGGCTCTGCACTTGCCGCTGCTGCCAGCCTTTTCTATCTTATGCAGATTCCCTCGGTTGAGCCTACTCTCGGCTCAATGCCCGGTATCAAGGCTTTCACGGCTGCGGTTATCGGCGGTATCGGCTCAATCCCCGGTGCTATGATAGGCGGTGTGCTTTTAGGTGTTATTGAAAAGATATGCTTAAGCGTTCCCGTGCTTGCTCCCTATACAACGGCTGTTGAGTTCGGTCTGCTTATTGTTATTCTTCTTGTAAGACCCATAGGACTTCTGGGCAAGAAGAGAAGAGAGAAGGTGTAATTTATGATAAAATCTATATTAAAATCTGACGATTTCAAGCTTAAAAACTGCATAAATTACATTGTTGTTATCATTGCCTTGGTTGCTTTTGCCGTTATGCAGAGTACGGGCAGCCTCAAGGCATCCTATATGAACCTTCTTGTTCAGATAGGCTACAGCGTTATTCTTGCCGTGTCGCTGAATCTTGTTGTCGGCTTCCTCGGTGAGTTGTCTCTCGGTCACGCAGGCTTTATGTGTGTAGGTGCATATATCGGCACTTTTATCTCTATTCAGCTTCACACCGTAATTGAAAGCAAGGTTATCTGCCTTCTTATAAGTATGCTTTGCGGCGGTCTTCTTGCTGCATTCTTCGGCTTCCTTGTAGGCCTTCCCGCACTTCGTCTTAAGGGAGACTATCTTGCTATCGTAACTCTCGCCTTCGGTGAAATTGTAAGAACCGTTTTCAAGAATCTTCCCTGGTTCGGCAAGGCTATGGGTCTTTCAACTAATGCCGTTAAGTTTACAAAGAAGGATTTCCCCCTTTTCATAATAGTTTTCATTACGGTTATTGTTGTTCTTTTCCTTGTGCAGAACCTTGTAAGAAGTAAGCACGGCAGAGCAATTACCGCTATACGCGATAATGAAATTGCCGCAAAGGCTATGGGTATCAATGTTACCTACTATAAGCTTTTCGTATTCGTTATTGCCGCATTCTTTGCAGGTGTTGCAGGTGTGTTCTACGGTCATTATACAACTCCCGTTATGTATACCTTCTTCTCCTATAACTACTCAATCGAAATTCTCGTTATGGTGGTGCTCGGTGGTATGGGCTCAATCAACGGCTCCATTATCGCGGCAACTCTTATCACTATAATAAACTACGTGCTTCAGAAGGAGCTTCCCGGCGACCTCGCCGCTCTCAAGTTCCTTATCTATGCCCTTATTCTTATCGGTATTGTTATCTTCAATAATGCTCCCGTACTTGCTCCCTTAAAGGAAAAGCTTTCAATAAAGGGACTTATCTCAAAGCTTACCGCAAAGAACCGCAAGCCCGAGGATATCCTCAACGACCCTGCACACTGGGACAAGATTCCCACAAAGATTTCTATGGATGAGGTTCTCTCCACAGATATTCAGCAGGGAAATGAATACACACCCGACAAACCCGTAAAAGGAGGTAACTGAGATGTCAGATATAGTTCTTAAAACCGAAGATCTCGGTATTTCCTTCGGCGGACTTAAAGCCGTTCAGAATGTTAATCTTGAAATAAAGAAAAAACAGCTTTACGGTCTTGTAGGTCCCAACGGTGCAGGTAAAACCACCGTGTTCAACCTTCTTACAGGTGTATATCAGCCCACAACGGGTACTTTCTATCTTAACGGTGAAGAGCTCAAGGGTAAAACTCAGGAGCAGATTAACCGCAAGGGTATTGCAAGAACCTTCCAGAATATAAGACTTTTCAATAATATGAGCGTAATAAGGAATGTTCTTGTAGGACTTCACAATCAGAAGGAATTCAGATGCAATCCCTTTACCAGCCTTTTAAGACTTCCCGGTCACTATAAAACGGAAGCAAAGATGCGCGAAAGAGCAAAGGAAATTCTCAGAATCGTTGACCTTGAGGAAGAGAGAAACAATCTTGCCTGCAACCTGCCCTACGGTAAGCAGAGAAAGCTTGAAATTGCCCGTGCACTTGCTACAAATCCCACTCTTCTGCTTCTCGATGAGCCTGCCGCAGGTATGAATCCTCACGAAACAGAGGACCTTATGAGAATCGTCAGAAAAATCCGTGATGATTTTGATATGACAATTCTTCTTATTGAGCACGATATGAAATTCGTATCGGGTCTTTGCGATGAGGTTACCGTTCTTAACTTCGGTACCGTACTCGCTCAGGGTACTGCACAGGAAGCCCTTAATGACCCCGAAGTTATCAAGGCATACATCGGTGAATAAGGAGGGAATACAATGGCACTACTGGAAGTAAATAATCTGCAGGTAAATTACGGCGTTATCAGAGCAATAAAGGGTATCAGCTTTGAGGTTAACGAAGGTGAAATCGTTTCCCTTATCGGTGCCAACGGAGCCGGTAAAACCACTACGATGCAGAGCATTATGGGTCTTATTCCCATTAAAGACGGTACCGTTACCTATGACGGTAAGGTTATAAATAAAATTCCCGGACACAAGCTTATTTCGATGGGTATGAGTCAGGTTCCCGAAGGAAGACGAGTCTTTCAGGAGCTGACGGTTTACGAAAACCTTGTTATGGGTGCCTATACACAGAAGGATAAAAAGAAGATAAAGGAAGATATCGAGGATATCTGCACACGTTTCCCCCGTCTCGGTGAAAGAAAGAATCAGATTGCAGGTACTCTCTCGGGCGGTGAACAGCAGATGCTCGCAATGGGCAGAGCTATGATGAGCCATCCCAAGCTTCTTATGCTTGATGAACCCTCAATGGGTCTTTCTCCTCTTCTTGTTGACCAGGTGTTTGACATCATCAAGGAATGCCACAATCAGGGAATGACAATTCTTCTTGTTGAGCAGAATGCAAAGAAGGCACTTTCAATTTCCGACAGAGCCTATGTTCTCGAAACGGGCGATATTACCGTAGAGGGTAAGGGAATTGAGCTTCTCAATAATGAAGATGTAAAGAAAGCATACCTCGGCGAATGATAGAAAATTAAGGATACCGGCAATTTCTTCTGCCGATATCCTTTTTTTGTGCAAAAAAATCTGCGTTACCGGAAAATCGGCAACGCAGTAATTTTTTTACCATACAATAAGCTTTGTGAGCTTTTTGTTTGTGTTGTTGATACTGTCGGAGTTGAAGTCATTAAGCTCTTCAAGAGGCCAAACGAGCTGTTCAAAGTTTCTTGTATCAACATAGTCCTCTGCAAGAATAAGCTCAACCTGAGAGAGAACGGCATTGATGTTTGCAAGGTCCTTCTGGAGTAAAGCCTTGATTGATGCAAATTCGGGGATGTCACCGCAGGCTGCAACAGCTGCCTCGAAGGCTGCCTTTGCCTTGATATAATTAGGCTTTGCTGCCCTTGTGTTGGGAAGAACCTTCCAGGAAATACCGTCAATCATTGCATTGTAGCTGTTGATTGCATAAGCGGCATCGAAGGCTGTCTTTGCTTCGTTGAACTTTGCCTTTATTGTTGCGGCTTCTGCTTCGTATTTAGCTGTATTATAAATGCTGCAGCGTTCGCACACGCCCCAATCTGAGGTATGGCCGAGCTTTTCTTCCATTACGTGATTGCCTCTTGTACAGAACTGAGCTTCTGTGCAGGTAGCGGCAGGAATGTCGGGAACGTGTCCTGCGGGAACTGTCTTTTCCTCGCTGTATCCGCAGCCCTCACGCAGACAGGTATACTTTTCAAGACCGTCCGTTTCACAGGTAACCTCAGTTACAATTTCGGGCTCAGAGAAGTCGTGGCCGAGAGCATCAATTTCCTTTTCCTGAACATCCTCACACTCTGTGCAGGTAAGCTTCATAAGGCCTTTCTCCGTGCAGGTGGGAGCAGTTACGATTTCTTTCTGATAGTAGTGAAGAACAGGGTCGAGGGAAACGCTGATTCTCAGTGCTGTTCTTGCGTCTGTGGCTGTGATTTTACCGTCTCCGTCGGTATCGGCAATATCCTTCTGCTCGGGCGTGAGTGTTTCAAGTCCGACAGCGGCACGGAGGATTGTTCTTGCATCGTTTGCCGTTACAAGATTGTCTCCGTCGGTAACATCACCTAAAAATGCAGCATTTGAAGATACCATGCATATAAAAAGTGTTGCTGCAGAAACTATAAGAGCAAAAAGAAGCTTTAAGGTTCTTTTTTTCATTTTTATTTAACTCCTTCTAATGAAATACTAAATTATTATAGGAAAACGGTAAATAAATGTCAACACCTGTTGAACAATTGTAATATAATGTTAATCAGATTATAATTGCACTCCCTATAACCGTGCCGTTCCTGTAAATGACTGCAGACTGTCCGGGGGACGGTGCCAAAACGGGATTTCTGAATTTTGCCGAAAGAATTCCGTTTTCAATTGCTATTTCCGCTTCTTCGGGCTTCCCTGTGCTTCTTATTTTGATTTCAGCCGTAAAGGGGGGCACGGGCGGTGCTTTAACAGCCCAGGAAATATCCTCTGCCGATAATTCCGTTTCAAACCGTTCGTCTGCCTTGCAAAGTGTCACGGTATTGTCTTTCGCGTTTATGCTTTTTACATATCTCGGCTCACCGAAGGCACCGAGACCCTTACGCTGACCTACCGTATAATTTATTATTCCCGTATGTGTGCCGATAATTGCACCGTCGTTGTCAAGAAAGCTTCCCTTTTCTGCCTTGAAATTACTGTGAGTGCAGATATACCGCTGATAATTGTTGTCGGGAATGAAGCAGATTTCCTGACTGTCACCTTTTTTTGCATTGGGAAGCATCAGCTTTTGGGCATATTCTCTTACCTCTTCCTTGGAGGAAAATGCTCCTAAAGGAAAAATAAGTTTTTCAATCTGCAAAGGGGAGAGCCTTCCCAAAAAATAACTCTGGTCCTTTTTTGACGGGGCGGCTTTCAGGACAACGGAAGCAGATTCGCCGTCATATTCCGTTATTGCGTAATGTCCCGTTGCGGTTAGTCCGATTCCCAGCTTCTTTGCCTCTTCCTGAAGGCAGAAGATTTTGCAGGTAGGATTGCATCTTACGCAGGGGTTGGGAGTTTTTCCCGAAAGATATTCCTTTATAAAGTAGTCGGAAACATATTCCTTGAAACGCTCTCTGTAATCCGCCTTTATTAATTTTATTCCCAGATGCCGGGCAATAGATTCGGCATTTTTTGCTTCCTCGCTTTCGGGGGATGAGTTTTCCGTCAGCATCAGAAAACAGGCAGTTACGTTATATCCCTGCTCCAGAAGAAGAGCGGCACAGACTGCCGAATCCACTCCTCCCGAAAGTCCGAGAAGAATATCATTCATAAAAAATACACCTCAATTAATATCTTTAATGACATAATAACACAAAAACTCTTGAAATGAAAGAGGAAAAGGTATATAATCATAGTATATACTGAGCCAAAATAGTCGGTTTTTTTGTGAATGTTTCCATATTGGTAATATTTTTTGAAAAATTGTTCATTTTTTTGGGCAAGGATAAGAGAAAATCAGGATACTTAATTAAGGGGGTTATTACTTGAGCGCAGATTTGCATTGCCATACCCGGCTTTCAAACGGTTCGATGGGTATTGAGGAGATTGTTGCTCTTGCAAAAAGTAAAGGAATAGAAAAAATTGCCGTAACGGATCAGGATACCATAGCCGGAATTGAAAGAGCCAAAATAGTGGGCGAAAGAAACGGAGTAGGTGTCATTCCCGGAGTGGAGCTTTCCGCTTTTGATGAGGAGACGGGAAAATGTATGCACGTTCTCTGCTATCTGCCTGAGCAGCCTGCCCGTCTTGAGGGACTTTGTAAGCACAATTCCCTTGTAAGAAGCAGAGCTACGACTATGATGTGCTTGAAGCTTGCAAAGCTGTATTCCGTAACTCCCGAGCTTGTCAAGAGATGTGCTACAGGTGCAACTGCATTGTTCACACAGCATTTTATGCACGCTCTTATGGAGGTCGGTGCGGCTGATTCCTTCTACGGCGATGTTTATAAGGAGCTCTTTACTCCCGAAAGTGAGAAGAATATACTTGTTCAGCCGAAATATAAGAGTGTTGAAGAGGTAATTGAGGCAATTCATCTTGCAAACGGTATTGCAATTCTGGCGCATCCTATGTCTTACGGAAGCACGGAGAATGCAACGGCACTTATAAGCCGCTTTGTGAAGGCAGGTCTTGACGGTGTTGAAGTGTGGCATCCGTCAGCCGACGAAAAAGAAAGTGAGGCTCTTCTTCAGTTCGCAAAGAAGAACAAGCTTCTTGCAACGGGCGGTTCAAGCTTCAGAGGACTTTATAACAAGAAGCTTCTGACAATAGGCGACTATGTAACACCCGATCAGCAGCTTAAGGAGCTTATGTCCTTCAAGGCACGTCAGCAGAGACTTCTCAAAAAACAGGCTGCAGAGCTCTGATACCGGGCATATATTAATATGTTTAAATAAAAATGGGGCATTTCGTTCCCCTGTTATTGTGCAAAAAAAATACTTGACTTGTAGGAACCCTTGTGGTATATTATTTATACCTCTGAAAGGGTTCTTTTTTTTGCCCTGAAAAAAGACGGCTGAATTCCCGTCTGTCAGAGGGAGGCTAACATTAAATGGAGGTGCCGTTATGAGAGTAAAAATCACTCTTGCTTGTACAGAATGCAAGCAGCGCAATTACAACACAATGAAAAACAAGAAGAATTCACCCGATCGTCTGGAGATGAACAAGTACTGCAGATTCTGCAGAAAGCACACTCTCCACAGAGAAACCAAGTAATATAAAGCAACGCTTCAGAGTGTTCCGTAGGGAGCGCTCGCATCGTTATGCTTTAGAAAGGAAGAAATTACTATGGCTGATAAGAACATCGACAAAGAAACTGCCAAGGCTCAGAAGGAAGCTGAAAAGGCTGCCGAAAAAGCTAAGAAGGAAAGAATCAAAGCCAGCAAGCCTAAGAAGGAAGGTACAATCGTATCTCGCGGTACTGCAGCTGTCAAGAAGTTCTGTAAGGATTTTGTCGGTACCTGTAAGAAGGTTACCTGGCCCACAGGTAAGCAGGTCATTAAGAATGCGGGTGTAGTTCTTGCAACAATCGCAGTTGTTGCAGTAGCAGTTTTCGCAGTTGACTGGGTTCTTACTGAGGTTTTTGATCTCGGCAAGGAGGCAGCAATCGCTCTCGGCGAGCAGTTTGCTATCGAAACCACCACAGACGGCGAAACAACAACAGCAGCAGAGACCACAACAGGTGAGGAAACCACCGGAGAAGAGACTACGGCTGACGAAGAAACAACAGCAGAAGAAACCACAGCTGAAGAAGAGACTACAGCTGAAGAAACAACTGCTGCCTGATTCGTAAGCAGTTTCCTCAGGAGGTTTTACGATGGACAGACAACCTAAAGATTATAAGTGGTTTGCGGTTGAAACCGCTACAGGCTATGACAGAAAGGTTTGCGACAACATTATTACCGTTGCAAACAACCGTGATATGCGTGATCAGATTCTTGCCGCATGTCTTCCTTATGAAATCAAGGTAAAGAAAAAGGCAAAGAAGAAGAGAACCGCAGCAAAGCAGTCTCAGAATGTGTTCATTTTCAAGGAAGATGAATACACAAAGGACGAGTATGTGCTTGAGCCCGAAGAACCCGAAAAGGAAGATGAAGAAGAGTACGAAATCGAAGAGGTTAAGAATCTTCTTTACACCAACTACGTGTTCGTAAAGCTCGCACGCTTTGATTTCCCCAATGAAGGTGTCAAGATTTCCAACGAAACCTGGCATCTTATCCGCGGAATCAGAGGATTCAGACGTTTCCTCGGTCCCGACAGCAAGCCCATCCCCCTTACTGACGATGAAGTAAAGCAGTTCCATATTGAGGACTATGTGAACGAAGACGGTGAAAACGGTGAAAATCCCGCAGCACCCGTCAAGTTCCAGATAGACCTTGAGGAAGGCGAAGAAGTAATCGTTGTCGGCGGTGCATTTGACGGCACCATCGGTGAGGTTGAAAGTATTGATACCGAAAACAGCACCGTAAAGATCCGCTATTTCCACATGGGCCGTATGGCTGCAATGGAATTCCCCGCAGATCAGGTCAAGAAACTTTAATTTATTTTTTGGTAATCGGACCCTATGCGGTCTTGTTATAGTATCCTTCGGGATGCTGTGGGAGGTGTGAATATTAACACACCGCCACTACCACATTTTTTATGGAGGTGCAATTATGGCACAGAAAGTTACAGGCTTTATTAAGCTTCAGATCCCTGCAGGTAAGGCAACTCCCTCTCCCCCTGTAGGTCCCGCTCTCGGTCAGCACGGTGTAAACATTATGCAGTTTACAAAGGAATTCAATGAAAGAACAAAGAATGACATGGGTCTTATTATCCCCGTTGTTATCACAGTTTACGCTGACCGTTCATTCACATTCATCACAAAGACTCCCCCCGCTGCAGTTCTTATCAAGAAGGCTGCCGGTATTGAAAGCGGTTCCGGTGTTCCCAACAAGACAAAGGTTGCTTCCCTTACAAAGGAGCAGGTCAGAAAAATCGCAGAACAGAAGATGCCCGACCTTAACGCTGCTTCAGTAGAAGCTGCTATGAGCATGATAGCAGGTACAGCTCGCAGCATGGGCGTTACTGTTGTTGATTGATCGGCGGAGGTAGAGAAATATGAAACACGGTAAGAAGTATATTGAAAGCGCAAAGCTCGTAGACAGAGCAAAGCTCTACGAAGCAAATGAGGCGCTCGCCCTTGCAATTGAAACTGCAAAGGCAAAGTTTGACGAAACAGTTGAAGTACACGTACGTCTCGGTGTTGACTCCCGTCACGCTGACCAGCAGGTAAGAGGCGCTGTTGTTCTTCCCAACGGTACAGGTAAGAGCGTAAGAGTTTGCGTATTCGCAAAGGGCGACGAAGCTAAGGCTGCTGAAGAAGCAGGCGCAGAAATCGTTGGTGCAGAAGAGCTCGTTGCTAAGATTCAGGGCGAAGGCTTTATGGATTTCGACGTATGTATCGCAGCTCCCAATATGATGGGTCTTGTAGGCCGTCTCGGTAAGGTTCTCGGTCCCCGCGGACTTATGCCCTCTCCCAAGGCAGGTACTGTTACTCCCGACGTTGCTAAGGCTGTTAACGAAGCTAAGGCAGGTAAGATTGAGTACAGACTTGACAAGACAAACATCATTCACTGCCCCATCGGTAAGGCTTCCTTCGGTGCAGAAAAGCTCTATGAGAACTATGCAACCCTTCTTGATGCTATCGTCAAGGCTAAGCCCGCTGCAGCTAAGGGTCAGTACATCCGTTCCTGCGTTGTTACATCAACAATGGGCGTAGGCATTAAGATCAACCCCAACAAGGTTCTTGCAAGTGCTGAATAATTAAAAAAAGATATTGACAAAGGCTTTATCTTATGATATTATACCTTTGTTGCTGTTCTAAAGACAGCAGGTGCATTAATTTGCGTAAGTTTTACCGCCTGCCGAGGAATGGATATAGAAACTGATATGTTTTTATGCCCTTTCGCGGTTTTCGGCGGAAGGGCTATATTTATTAATTTCATAAGGCAGGTGAAACAATTTGCCAAGCGTAAAGGTTTTAGAAGAAAAGAAGGCTCAGGTTGCTGCTCTTAAGGAGAAGTTTGACGGTGCTGTTGCAGGTGTTGTTGTTGATTACAAGGGTATTTCCGTTGCTGACGACACAAAGCTCCGTAAGGAACTCAGAGAAGCAGGCGTTGAGTATTCTGTAGCAAAAAACACTCTTATCCGTCTCGCTATCGACGGTACTGCTCTTGCAGCTATGGATGATGTTCTTAACGGAACAACAGCTGTTGCTACAAGTAAGGAAGACTACGTTGCAGCTGCAAGAATCCTTTCCAAGTTCGCTGAAAAGAACGATAATTTCAAAATCAAGGCAGGTTTCCTTGACGGTGAGCTTATCTCTCTTGAAAAGGTTGACTCTCTTGCAAAGCTTCCCTCCAAGGAACAGCTTCTTGCAACAGTATGTATGGCATTCCAGGCTCCTATGGCTTCCTTTGCACGTGTAATTCAGGCTATAGTTGACAAAGACGGTGAGGCTGCTCCCGCAGAAGCTCCCGCAGAAGAAGCTGCTCCCGCAGCTGAAGAAGCAGCAGAATAATTGCTGTAAATTAAATTAAAAATTAACTATATTTTATTATTTGGAGGAAAATTAAAATGGCATCTGAAAAGATTATTGCTATTGTTGACGCTGTTGCTGAACTTTCAGTTCTTGAGCTCAGCGAACTCGTTAAAGAAGTAGAAGAAAGATTTGGCGTAAGCGCTGCTGCTGCAGTTGCTGTTGCTGCTCCCGTTGCAGGTGAAGCTGCTGCTGCTGAAGAAAAGACAGAATTTGACGTTGTACTCGAGTCCTTCGATGCAGCTGCAAAGATCAAGGTTATCAAGGTTGTTAGAGAACTCACAGGTCTCGGTCTTGCTGAAGCTAAGGCTGCTGTTGAAGCTGCTCCCAAGGCTCTCAAGGAAGGCATCTCCAAGGATGACGCTGAAGCTGCAAAGGCAAAGCTCGAAGAAGCTGGCGCAAAGGTTACAATCAAATAAGTTATCTGAAAAGGGTACTTATCCGCACTTATCCGAAAGGTTAGGTGCGGTTTTTTTTGTTGACGGGAATTAATAATAAAACAGATATTTGTCATTTCTGAATCAGCTTCTGTCCGAAAAAATTGACTTTTGATGTGCTTTTTGCTATAAAGAAAATATAAGAGTGCAGAAAGGAGATTACTATGGATAATATTTTTGTTGAAGAAAATGTCAGTTATGATAATCTGAATGACGGAATACCGAAAAAGAAAATTATTCTGTTTTCTGTTCTTGCGGCTTGTCTGCCCACGCTTTTTGAAGAGCTTGGCACTCCTGTTGTGTATGAAATTATGTCCCGTAATATCAATATTTCGCCTGTTTTTATGTCAGGAGCCGGGATCTTTATCAGCTTTATTGCAGCAGTAAGCAGACTTGTCCTTCTTGTTGCAGGAGGCAAAATCATTACCAGCTCAAAATACGGTGCTGTGAGATTTACGGGTATTTTTATGTTTTCTGCCGCGATTGCCTCTTGTGTTACGGGTGTTTTCGGTTTTCTTGAGCATACACCCGCTCATACTGAAATTATTGAATGGTTTTTTGTTGTGCTGAGCATCATTTCAGCCCTGATTGCTGCAGCTCTTTGTATAAAGCTTTTTATTATTTTTGAATACAGAGCCGAAAACCGATATGTCACAGCCGCAGAAGCTTCTCTTTTCAGAAAAAAGCTGATTATTTTCCTTGTTATAATGTATGCCGTCAGCTTTATTACAGTCGGTATTGTGCCGTCCATTTATGCCCTGACAGGTACTGAAGCAGAAGCTGCTCAGCCGCTTTTGTATGTCACCGATATAATTTCATCGTTTGCGGCAATTCTTATAATGTGCCTCATTTATAAGCTCGCTTACGGTGTCAGAAAAGTAAAAGCCGATGTCATAGGCTTTGGCAGTGCATATTATATCGGCGGGGCTGTTACCGCTCCTGCGACCCTTCTTGTAACAGGGCTTTTGCGGGGACTGATTGTTACGGGAATCGGCAACTATATAGCACTTGTGCAGGGCTTTATCACGATGGGCCTTAGTCTGATTACAGGTATTTTATCTCTTGTGATTATGTTTAAGGTTCTGAAAATCTTCTTCCCCGTAAAGGAAGATCCTGCCCCTGAGCCTGATGACCGTGCCGAACGGATTCTCAGTAATCTCATAGCATCCAAGCAGGACACGGATTCCGAAATTAAATAAGAAAAATCTTACGATTTATCAACCCCCTACCCCCAATCTTGGGGGATGTAGGTGTTTCTTGATATAAGCTAAATTGCTCACAACGCGAGCAATTTCCTATATAATAAAAAATACGGACATCAGAGGAGAAATCCCTTGATGTCCGTTTGTTTGCCGTTATGGTGTTATCAGCCGATATACTTGATTGCGGCGAGGGCAGCTGTGGCGCCGTCTGCCGTTGCGGTGGTAATCTGTCTTATTTCCTTACTGCGGCAGTCGCCTGCAACGAAAACGCCGTCCATATTCGTTTTACAGCTTTCGTTTGCATCCACATAACCGTAAAAATTAAGCTCTATATCACCCTTTATGAAATCCGTTGCAGGGATAAGGCCGATTGCTACGAAGCAGCCGTCACAGGGAACAGTTGTCTCTTCACCGGAGTCGGCATTCTTGATTATGATACCCTCAAGTGTATCTTCACCCGTAAAGCCGGAAACAACTGAGGAACAGATGATTTCAACATTATCTTTAGCTTTGAGTATGTTCTGCAAAGCCTCTTCACCTGTAAGCGTGGGAAGATTCTGAATGATTGTTACCTTTTTTGAGGTGGCTGACAGAAGAATAGCCTCCTGTAATGCAGAATTTCCGCCGCCGATTACGGTTACTTCCTGACCTGCATAGAATGCACCGTCACACACAGCACAGAAGGAAATGCCGTTTCCGAGGTATTTTTCTTCTCCCTCCACACCTAAATGTCTGTGGGCGGCGCCCGTTGCAATTATGACGGTTTTTCCTTGGAATGTACCGTTTTCCGTTACGACCTCCTTAATTTCACCGTTGCGGATTGCGGTTACCGTTTCCATTTCGAATTCTGCCCCGAGGGAGATTGCGTGCTCTACCATTTTATCGGCAAGCTGGGTGCCCGTAAGCTCTCCGAAACCGGGGTAATTTTCAATTTTCGGTGAGAATGTGACCTGACCTCCGAAAACACCCTTTTCGATTACAAGGACGCTTTTTTCGGCACGTCTTCCGTATATTGCGGCGGTGAGCCCTGCAGGGCCTGCACCGATTATTATAATGTCGTACATTTTGTTTCTCCTGAGTTAAATATTATCGTTTGCCGTATTGACAAGGTCGCTTCTTCTTTCGGCTAAATCGTGGTACATCTGTGCTCTCTTTTCCTTGGTAAGGGGCCATAAGAACTTAGGAATAATTCCCAGAGCTCCGGAAATTGTGGGAACTGCGGAGCATAAGGCGAACAGCCAGAACTTTGTTTTGTCGCTCTGTGTGCCGATTTTGATACCCTGAACGTAGCCGATTTTTTTGAGAATAATGTTTCTCACGGAGCTCATAAGAGAGCTCTGAATCTTCAGAACAAGGCTCTTTGCAACAGAGGTGGTAGCTTCCATTCTGTAGCCGTTTTTCCATTCGCAGAAGTCCATAGCCTCATTCCACAGGTCTGAATTGATAACCTTGTTTACGCCGAATGCCCATTTATAGAACCATTCACGTACACCGACGGCTACAACCATAGGAATCATTTTTGTATAATTCTTGTTTATCATGCCGAAAAGGAAATATCCGAGAGACAGAATATCTCCGTAAATATCAGCACCTACCCACAGAGCCTTTGAAGAAAATCTCTTTCTGAGGAAGGGAATAAAGCCGTAAGAAATACTTCCGTTTAAGGAGGAGGGGATATTTGCAATGGTAATCAGCGAATATGAACCGAAAACGTCAATAAAGTAGTTGCTTTCGCTGCTGCTTACAGCGAAGCCGCCGAGGAAATCTGAAAGGCACATAAGCAGAACGGGATAGTTTGTAACTATAGCCTTGAGACCTTCTCTTATATTAGGTCTTTCAAGAGACTGAGGAACTCTTTCCTTGGAATTGAAGAAATAATAAAGAGTAAGAGCGGATGAAAATACGCTGCAGCCCACACCGAAGGTCATAAAGGCTGTGGAGAGCTTCATTCCGATTTTTTCGTTTACAATAAGGTCGTAAAGAGCGCCGAAAATGTATCTCGGCATATCTTCTCCGAGATAACCCGAGAGAAGCTCGGCAAGGGTTATAAGCCGCACTCGTTCATTGGGATTCGGCGTTGTGGTGGACATATATCCGCCCTTTGCAAGATTCATTGCCGTGGTAGCGGTTTCCTGGATAACAGAGAACGCGAAATAGAATATAAGCTTAGGGATATGGGTGCCCGAGGTGCCGGGGAAAATAAAGGGTATGAGCCAGTAAATTGCACCGAGAAGGGTAAGGGGCACCTGAAGCCCTAAAAGATACGGACGGAATTTTCCGAGTCTTGTTCTTGTGCTGTCAACAAGGGAGCCTAAAAGGATATCGTTTATTGTATCCCATGCGCTTGTGAAAATGTTTACGACAGCGCTGACGGTAAAGTCAATTTTTACAACGTCCCAGATGTATCTTTCCTGGAAGCCGTTGATGTTGAAGGTGTTGGAAACGTCGTTGAGTACGTATGCTGCGGATTCCTTTACGCCTACGTAGTTGAAGTTTTCATAAACGTTTATCTGCTTTTCGGGGAGATTAATACTATTTTTGTTTTCCATAATTAACCTCCTCAATCTGTTACTGTAATTTCGCACTTAGCGACTATAAGCCCCTGCTCGGAAACAGCCTTTACGGTTGCCGTGCCCTTTTTCAGAGCCTTTACAAGTCCTGTACTGTCAACAATTACGGTGTTTCTGTCTGATGACATCCAGATAACATTCTTTATTGTTGCATTGTCGGGCTTGATTTCTGCCGAAAGTGTATGTTCTTCGCCTTTTTTCATTGAAAGGGAAGTCTGGCTTATACGTACGGTCTCCACGGGGGTTACAACATATACCCTGCATACATCGGTGAAGGTTTTTCCGAGATACTCGAGAGTTATTGTAACCTCAACGGGTTCTTCGCAGTTTTCTATTGCAGTTATCTGTCCGTTTTCATCAACGGTAAGATATTTTTCATCGGAAGAGAATGACAGCGAATATTCATTCTCCTGAAGATTTGCTTCAACGTAAGGAGTTACACCCAGAGTGGTATAATCGCCGACCTTAAGGGTCATAACATCCGCTGTAATATCAATTCCCGCATAGTAGAAATTGTATGTTTCGGAAAACTGCACCTTCATAGAAAAGGGAGTTGTACCGATATCCGATAGTGAATTCTTAAAGGCGATGTTTGCCGAGTAATCATAAGCACGGTCAATTGTAAAGTTCAGCATTTCACCCTTTACCGCATCGGCAGTAAGTGTGAAAACGAAAACCGAAGGTACAAATTTCTCATTCACAACGGAGAAAACGCCTGCATTTTCCGTTGTGAAAAGCTTGACTGCTGCAGTATCATCCGAAAGGAAATACATATTGTTGAACACCGTGTTGTATGTAAGCTTCATCACAAGGATATTCTGATCCGTAATTTCAGCCTCGACCTCATCGGGAGCGCTTCCCGGTAAAACGGAAAGTATTGCACTTGCATCCTCGCCGTATTTTATGGAGCTTGCTTCATAGGAGGATGAAAGCTTCTCACAGATGCTGCCTGATGCAAAGGAGAAAAAGTCCTGCACGCTTTTGTTTTCGCAGGTGATTTCTTCAATAATTGCATCCGTGCGGCTGTCGTATTTTACGATACCGCCCTTGACGGCAGAATCAAAAAGCTTTGAAAGAAGAGTAAGGGCATCCTCCTCATTTTTCGGAAGGGCTTTTATTTCGTATTCCTTCTCTTCAAAAAGAGAAGCATCGGCAGTTTCCTGGGGCTGTACCGATTTTGCTGTTATGACTATTGCCACGCTTGAGGCCGCAATAACAAGAACGGGGATGATTATTGTTAATAAAATGATGCTTTTAAGACTGAGTTTTTTTTCTGAAAGCTTCATTTTTTCAGCCCCCTTTTCTTTTTGCTTACAGCTTCTTCCTTTTCCTCTTCAACTATGGGAAGCGGAAGCTCATCAAGAGTAATTTCGCCTTTTTTGAGCTTTTCTTTTATTTCAAGTCTCTTTCTGTCTGCTTCCTTTACGTGAATTTCGGGGGGATTGTTGATTATCGCTGCGTTTGCCGCAATGAATGCTGACATAACGAGAACCGAAAGAACACCGCCGAAATATGGCTTTACGGAAACGAATTCAATTGCACCCGAAAGATTTGCCGCAATAAATGAAAGAACTGTCCCGCCGATTCCTGCGAGAATTGCGGGGACGGCGAAGCCGACAGAAATTTTTGCGGACCTTTTTATATTTATGAAGGAGAGAATCCATGCACCGAGGCATCCTACAAGGGAGAGTGCCGTGACAGCAAGAAGCAGAAGAGAAATAAGTGTTATAACAAAAAGCAGCTTTCCCACGCCGATGTCTGAAAATGCTCCGAACATAGTCCACAGGGAATCGTTGAACATATTATATATTCCGAGGGCACCTACGGAGATTTCGTACTCCCACCAGGGGAAGGAGAGCTTTACGTTGAACACGGGAAGAAGAAGAGAGCAGATGCCGAGAAGCAGGAAAACAAATCTCAGAATTACAGCCTTTCCCTGAATGAAAGAAGCCTTCAGCTTTGCAACAAAAATCCTTGCCGAGGTAAACTCAAGCTCGGTTTTCTTTGCATCGCGGCGCAGGTCTTCCTCCTGTGTGTAGTACATTATATGGACACCGCATTTTTTACAGTTGGGACTCAGGTCAAAACGGGCAATTTCAACCCCGCATTTCGGACACTTCAAAATTATCACCGCCTGATAATATATTTAATTATATTTTAATAGAAATAAAGCTATTTTTCAACCTTTCATTATTCCCAAAATAGCACCAAACTTTTGGCTAATATATATAAATCATAATTTAACGGGTTGATGTCACTTCCCGAGAACCGAAAAAATAAATCTTCCCTTGTAGGGGAGGGCGTCCTCGACCTCCCGCCTTCGGTAAAACAGATTGTCTGTGTTTAATTTTCGTGGTATATAACAATGTG
>JAGAKX010000042.1 GCA_017625435.1 Clostridia bacterium | reverse complement strand
TAAGTTCTACACTCTTTTCTTTCCAAGGCATACCCATCTTCCTTTCGATGTGATTGCCTTTATTATACTTAAAAGTGTAAACTATGTCCTCGGACATTTTGTAAACTATGTTATCACACTACACACGTCCTCGACCTCCCGTCGGCAGATAGTTTAATCATAGAAAGAAGTTTATTAAGATGCACATTTTTGTGTCCTACGGGGCATAAATCAGGCAATTCATTTTACCGCATGCGGGAGGTCGAGGACGCCCTCCCCTACACGAAGAATCAACCCTCGGGAACGGGGCGGAGGCGAGGGGAAATGAAATTTTGTTGTCTTGTGAGGATTTGATACGGGAAATTACATTTCATTAAGGTGGATTTTATGTGAAATTTTATTTTGTGATTGTTTTATAAAAGGGCAGGGGGATTTTTGGGCAAATAACAAAAAATCATTCCGGAGGGTAAAATTTTTGCGTTTATCGTTGACAGTTGACAATTAAAATAATATAATCAATACGTATAATTATCTTGGTGTACCCTGCGGTACGCTGTAAGGATTTTAAAAATTTTCAAGAGGAGGAATTATTGTGAAAAATAATTCATCACAGAGCAGATTCGGTAAAATAACCGCAAAAGCTATTGTTATGCTTCTTGCAGTTGTTCTGTCCCTTTCTGTGCTTCCCGCACTGTCGGCAGACATTCTTCCCGATGCAAGCGCAGCAACGGAATATGTCGTGCAGTCAGGAGAAACAATAACAAACATAAACAATACCCTGGCTTCATATTCAGCGGGAACGGTTGTAAATATGCAGCTTTCCGCTACGATTGATCTTGATTCTCAGAATCATAATAGCGGCATTGAGATTCCTAAGGATATAACCGTTAATCTTTACCTTAACGGTAATAATATCAGCTATGAACGCACAAGAGATAACAATTCTTTGTGGCAGTTCACGGGTGTTTACGGTATTGTAAACTACGGAACTCTTAATGTTTATGCCGGTTCCTCTTCAAGCCCTTACCGTGCTGTTCAGAGTGGCAAGTCTTCAATCATCGTAAAGAACATCAGAAATGATATGAAGTCTTCCGGTTCAAATGAATATGCTTACGGCAGAGCAGAAGCAATTCAGAACCACGGTACACTTACTGTAAATCAGGGTGTTTCCCTTGTTGCTGATGTTCAGCTCAAGTACATAAGAACAGCTACAACAGGTCAGTATGACAGAGACGGTTCATCTACAGTTGCAGTTGCAGGTGTTTTCAATGCTACAGATACAGCAACAGCAGTTCTTGATGATGTAAGCATTTCTGCAAATGCCTCAACCTCATCCGCAAACGCTGACTATGTATCAGGTCACCGACTTAGTGTAAGTAACTCTTATGCATACGGTGTTTACGGCGGTAACACAAATGTTTCGGGAACCACAGCCATCAGCGTATCCGCAACAACCGGTTGTGACCAGAACGGTGGTGCCAACGATAGAAAAGACGGACGTACAACTGCAGTTGCTTACGGTATCTGTACAACAAAAAATGTTACCGTTACAGGCGGTACGTTCTCATATTCAGCTTCTGACTATAACAAGGCTAACTCACTTACCGAAGGTACCCGTCATGTTTACATAGGCGGTATCTGTTATGCAAAAGACGGAACTGCCCCCGTGCTTATTGACGGTAACGTTAAGGTTGCAACATCAGATGCTTTCACCGGTGAAAACGATGAAAATACAAACGGTGGAACAAGAGTTTATCGCGAATCAACCGTTGCATTGGCAGAAAAGATGCCCTGGAGCCCTGCAGATGTTTTCGGTTCAACTTCGGGAAATCTTTACAGCAACCCGAAAGGTGTTGATGCGAGACCCTCCGGTATTGCTGTAGGCTCATTTTCCGATGAAGTAGGCAACGCATACGCCGCTTCCTCCACATCAACAGTCGGCGGACATCCCACAGCTCTTAACCGAGGTGCTCTTTCCGGTCAGAACCGTGTTCACGTGGTTTACAGATACTGGACCGATTCCACAAGAACAAGGCTTGATACGAGCATCGTGGATGATGACGGCAATGCAGGTTATTCTTTCAGACCCACAACATCAAAGCCCACGGTTGTAAGTGCTCCTGCTGTATTCTCAACCTTCCTTAACACAAAGCTTACAGTCGGAAATAATACCGCTATCCGTTACACTAACGGCGGTGATCCCTGTAACCATTACTACTGGAACCTTTACAAGATTTCCTATCAGGCAGCAGGTACCACCTTCTTCTCCGATTTTTCAATGACACAGAAGGGTACTGAGTTCCAGACATTTGAAGCAACAGGTGCCACAAACGGTCAGGCAAACGTTACAAGCGGTCCTGTTTTCATTTATGTTGACTATATAAGCAAGGCTCCCTCTGCAATCAAGGCAACAGTCGGTACTGCAGGTGTAGTTACAACTACATATACCGGCAGCAACATCCTGGCAAGTGACCTCGGTCTTCAGATTATTGACTCTCTCGATGAAGTTGATATCACAAAGGAATATAATATTGACTTTACCGATAATTCTCTTATTGGTGTACAGTTCTCCTTTACGGGAAAGAATACAGCCGATGTTGAAATTTCTGACACAGGCCGTCTTCCCAGAAATGCAGGTACATACCAGGTAACTCTTCAGATTGCGGAAAGTGTTACTTATAATACCGACCCCACTAAGAGCAAGAACAGAAAGGCTCTTGAGTATACATTCACACTTATTGTTGAACAGGCAGAGGCTCTCAGAGGTACTCTTCCCGAAAGCTTCAATGATGTTGTTTACGGTCAGAAGCTCAACGAAATTATCTCTGTCGGCACCGGCACATACAAGGCAGCCTTCCTCGGTAAGGATAATGTAGACGGTACCTTCTCCTTTGTAAATGCAGGCGACGGCAGTGCATACAAGAATGCCGGCTCCGGTATCACACAGATTAAGTGGACACCTGCATACGGTGAAGGTGCACTTGAGAAAAACTATAAGGAAACTGTTTTCTCCGTTGCTTATACTGTAAAGAAGGCTCCCTTAACCATCACTCCCAATGCAGCAACCGTAGTTTACGGTGAAAGCGATGTTGCTTTCAGCTCCGTGGTTTCAGGTCTTGTTGCAAACGACAACACCGAAAACAATCAGAATATTATCAAGGATGCCCTTGTATACGCAGTATACTTCGGCGGTGACTACATTGCATATCAGCCCGGTAAGATTGCCGTAGGCTCACACGTAATCAGAACCTCCTTCACAGCTCTCCCCGAGATTCTTGCTAACTATGAATATGTACATGTGTACGGTGCAGAAAATAATCCCAACGGTGTTCTCAAGGTAACTCCCAGACCCCTTACCGTTGAAGCTACGGCTCAGGACAGAGCTTATATTCCCGATAATTTCGATGTTAATGTAAGCTTTACCATCGTTTCCGGTAAGTTCGGTACAGACGATGTACGTGTAACAAATGCTACAGGTGCTCTTAACGAGAACTGCGATGCAGGTCAGCTGAAGATTGTCAACGGTATTTCCGCTGAGACTATCAAGGATAAGCTTGCCGGCAGCGCAAAGAATAACTACGAAATCGTTACTGTTACATATAAGACAGGTGAAAACCTTCTTGTAAACATCTCCAAGGCTATTCCCGATGCAACTGTTCCCACAATTGCAGAAATGAACTATTTGCAGAAGAGAACTCTTGCTGATGTTGCTCTCGGCACAACAACAAGTACTGTTGAAGGCTCATGGCAGTGGGTAGATTCTACAATTAATCCTACCGTTAAGGTTTCTCAGTACAAAGCACAGTTCGTTCCTGTTGAAAACCAGCTCAAAAACTACGAAATCAAGGTTGTTGACGTTGCTATCAACGTTAAGCCCACACCCGTAACGGTAGGCTACAGCGCAACCGTTTCCTACGGTGACAATGTTCCCAATATCACAAACTACACATACACCTCCGATATTGATAAGGACTTCGATATCAAGAAGGTTACAACCTCAGGTAATATCACTCCCAGAACAGATTACCAGAAGGGCTCTCCCGTTAAGGCAGGCGGTTATGCTGTTACAATTACCGCTCCCAACTATGTTGACGTTGACGGCAACTACATCTTCACGGTAAATAACGGTATAATCAATGTTAACCCCAGACTTATTACCTTTACAGTTGAAGATAAGACAATCGTTTACGGTGACAGCTTCAATGTTGATTCAACAGGTGCCGTAAATCTTACATTTGATGAAAGTCTTCTTGTTGGTACAGATACAATAAACAGCATCACAGCCAGCGGTACAGCTCCTGTATTCAGCTTCGAGACAAACTTCAACAGCTTTGACCAATACGATGCAGGTACATATACAATTAATGCAACCTGCACAAGCACAACATCTGCTAACTACACGGTTGCGGTTAAGGCCGGTACACTTCACGTTACAAAGGCTCCTCTCGTAATCAAGGCTAATGACTTTACTCTTGAATACGGCAGCGACGTTCCCGCAAATCTTGACTCTGCTCTTACACTTATCGGTGCTAAGAGAAATGAAAAGCTCGCTGATATGATTTCCGGTGAAAAGACTGTCAGCGTAAATACTTCTTACACTAAGGGCTCACCCGTTAAGGCAGGCGGTTATGAAGTAACAGTCGGTATTGCAGGCGTAAGCTTCCCCAACTACGAGGTAACCGTACAGAACGGCACAATCACCGTAGTAAAGGCTACTCCCGTAATCACAACTCTTCCCACAGCAACAATCACCTACGGTGAGACACTTGCTGATGCAAAGTTCAGCGGTGCTGTTATCGTAGACAATATCCCCGGTGCATTCGTTTACGATTCTCCCACAGTTGCTCCCGCATATAACGAGCTTTCCTACAATTCATTCACAGCAAGCTTCATTCCCGAGGATACTGATAACTACAACGTAGTACGCGGCAAGATTATTTCTCTTACCGTCGGAAAGAAGAAGGTTACAGGTATTCTTTCAGTTGCCGGTATTCCTATGATCAATGAAGATCTTACTGCTGACGTTACAGGTCTTGACCCCGCAACTCAGGGCAGCTATACATTCGTATGGTATTATGAAGACGGTACTGTAATCGGTACAGGCGCAGAGCTTCCTCTCGGTGCAGACAGCGCAAACAAGAAGGTTTACGTAAAAGCTACTGCTGCTACTCCTTATGAGGGCACAGTTGAAAGTAACCGTATCCTTATTGCTCCCGAGCTTACAGACATTAACGGTATTCTTACAGAAACAGAATATTCCAAGTATTTCCAGCTCACGGGTCTTGAATTCGGCAAGGATTCTCCTCTTCAGTACAATGCACAGCAGAGAGTTGTTACCTTCAAGGAAATTGACAGCAGTACAGCTAACTATGAAATAGGTAACATTCAGGTTAAGTACAACGGCTCGGCAGAAGCTCCCGTAAATGTCGGCAGATATGCAATTACCGTTGACATTGCAGCTCCCGAAAACCTTACAGGTCTTACCTATAATGATACCGATAAGGTATGGGTAAATGCAGACGGCGCAGTTGTATACTCACCCGTTTCCAACTATCTCATCGGTTACCTTGAAATCACTCCTATGGGTTATACGGTATATGTAACTGTTGACAAAAAGGTATATGACGGTACAGTTGATGCTACCGCAAAGGTAACAGAGCAAATCGGCAGAATCGAGCTCGGCGGCGGCGAATTCGACGACGTATGGTTCGACAATGATGCAGTAACATATTATTTTGAAACACCCGATGCAGGCGAAAACAAGATTGTTAATGCATTCGGCGGTGATTGCCTCAAGGGTGCAGCTGCAGGCAACTATGAGCTTGCAATTGTTATTGAAAACGCAAATTCCGCAGTTATCACTCCTATGCCTCTCGAAGTAACTGTTTCCGCAGTTGAAAGAGAATACATAAAGGGCAACAAGAATGTTGACCTTGCATTCGATTTCACTCCTGCAGAGGGCGACGACGGCTTCGTATATGTTGACGCCTCCAAGGCAAAGGGTGTAATTGATACAGATATCGCAGGCAGTCACTTTGTAACTGTTTCCGATATTATGCTTATCGGTGACAAGGCCGCTAACTACACGCTCAGCATCAAGGATGCCGATAAGATTCTTGCAGTAATCACAAAGGCAGTTCCCTCTTATCCCATTCCCGAGGTTCACGAGGTTCTTTACTACAACAGCGGCAGACACCTCAGCAGCATTTCTCTCGGCGACAGCCATTGGACATGGGTTGACCGTAATGCAGTTCCCGGTGCAGGTGTTCACACCTTCAAGGCTGTTTACACTCCCGATGACCAGGCAAACTACTTAACAGTTGAATACGATGTAGCAGTTGAAGTTCTCAAGACTCCCGTTACAATCACAGCAGCAAGCTTCACAATCACTTACGGTGATATCGAGCCTACATACTACTACATTGCAGAAGGCCTTACAGGCGCAGATACAATCGAAAATGCAGTTGACGGTTATGTTCTTATGAACTGTAACTATCATCCCGGCAGCAACGTAGGCGAATATGCAATTCAGCTTGACGGTGCATTCGAAAGCGACAACTATGACTTCATTTATAACAACGGTGTTGTTACTGTAGGTAAGCGTACCGCTTACGTTGACGTAATCGCTGAAAACAGAGAATACAAGGAAGGCGACACAACCGTACAGGTTAAGTTCTCACCCCTTGAAAACCTCTACAGCGGCGACTCAGCAAGTGACGTATATCTTCAGTACACCAACTACATCACAGGTACAGTTGCTGATGCAAACGCAGGTACAAAGACAGTTCAGTATGTAATGCCCAATCTTCTCGGTACAAAGGCAGGAAACTATGTAATCAGCCCCAAGAAGGCAGTTGTTACCGTTGAAATCCTCAAGGCTACCATCCCCGGCGTAATTCTTCCCACATCAGGTAAGGTTTACTACGGTAATAAGCTCAGCACAATTGAGTTTACATCAAGCTCCGAGGGCGGACAGTTCGGTACCTTCACAATGGAAAATCCCACCTCCACTCCCGAAAAGGTAGGCACATTCGCAAATACCTACAAGGTTGTATTTACTCCCGCTGATACAAAGAACTATGCAACAGTTTCACAGTACATTACTGTTGAGGTTCTTCCCGCATTCATAAACGTATCAGTTCACTTCACAGGAACAATTCAGGTAGGAAAGACACTCTATGCAATTCTTAACGACGTTCCCGCAGAAGCACTTCCCAACCTTGTATACGAGTGGTACAGAGTTGACACTCCCGAATCTGACCCCAGAACAGGCATAAAGGTTGCATCAAATACCGATTCCTACAGACTTACTGAAGAGGATGAAGGTAAGTACATTATGTGCGCTGTTACTAACCTTGACGGCTCACCCTATGAGTGCAACGCAATCTGCGTAACTGACATTGCTGTTGAAGAGCAGCAGCTTACATTGTGGCAGAAGTTCATTAACTGGTTCTACAGACTTCTCTCAAACTTCACTCAGATTTTCGGCGGTCTTCTCGGCTAAAATCAAATCAATGAATCGGCAGTCTTAGGACTGCCGGTTTTTTTGCAGATAAATCATAATTTATATGTCAGATGTAATAAGCCACGAGGCTGTGCCGTTCATTCAACATTGTAGGGGATGGCGTCCCCGACATCCCGTTTACGAAATAAAATGTTTGTGTTTAATTTCCGTAGTATATAACAATGTGCCTCTATAGTGGAATAAATTTTGTATTTTTATTGTTTGCCGCTATCTCGGGTCGTCGAGGACGCCGACCCCTACAAGGTAAAGGCAGATTGCTCGCTAAATTATGATTTATAAAAACCGGAGGAAGAAAAAGAAAATAACAGTTACTTGATTGACATAAGACGGGAATAAAGGTAAAATAAAGGTAAAGAATATATAATAAAAAAAATAGCGTAAGGAGGCGGAATTTATGGCGGTAAGACTTAATCCCGATAAAGAGGTTGTTGCCCGCATAAAAGAAGGCTTAAAGAAAAAGGACGGTTACTGTCCCTGCAGAATGGCAAAGACAGAGGAAAACAAGTGCATCTGCGAGGAATTCCGCAGACAGATTGCAGACCCCGAATTCGAGGGCTTCTGTCACTGTATGCTTTACTATAAAACAAAAGACTGATTACAAAAAAAGGAGGAAAATTTATGGCAGTTATAAAGGTAGATCACAGTAATTTCAAGGAAATAGTATCCGAAAACAAGGGTACGGTTATTCTCGATTTCTGGGCTGAGTGGTGCGGTCCCTGTATGATGATAGCACCTCTTGTGGCAGAGCTCAGCGAAAAGCATCCCGAAATCACCTTCTGTAAGGTAAATGTAGACGATGAGCCTGCAATTGCGGCAGCATACGGCATTGTTTCCATTCCCACTCTCATTAAATTCAAGGGCGGAAAAGAGGCAGACAGAAGCGTCGGCTATGCAGGTGCCGAAATGCTGGAAGCCTGGGCAGTAAAATAACAGAATAAGGAGAAAAGCTATGCCTTATTTAAGTGTTCATTTCCGTGAAAAGCTGACTGTTGACGGTGAGCAGGTGCATTTTGCGGTATCAGAGGACGGCTTTAACTGGGAGCAATTGAACGGCGGAAAGCCTGTTCTTTTCAGCGAAAAGGGGACGGGAGGAGTCCGTGATATTGAAATTATAAGACGTGCGGACGGAAGGTTCTCCATTCTTGCAACGGACCTTTGTGTTGTGAAAAGAATGGACGAAAACCACAATATTGACTGGAAGGATATCAACCACAACGGCAGTAAGTGTCTGTCATACTGGGAAAGCGATGACCTTATAAATTTTTCGGAGCAGGAGCTTCTTTATTTCGGAAGGGACGATTTCGGCTGTCTTTGGGCTCCCGAAATCACCTACGATGATAAAAACGGAGAATACCTTATTCATTGGGGCTCAACCGTCAGGGAAACTGATTTTGAGCACATGTCAATTTACTGCTGCAAGACACGGGATTTTAAGACCTTTACATACCCCGAAATGTTTTTTGACAGAGAAACGGAGATTCTTGATTCCCACATTATGAAGCACGGAGATATCTGGCACTTTTTCTATAAAAACAGCAATAATCCCTCGGGAAATATGCACGAAACTTCCCGTAATCTTATGGGGCCTTATGTCCACGACGACAGCTTTGACGCTCTTGTAAGATACTACACCAACGGCGGCTCCTATGAGGGAGCTACAAGCTATACGCTTCCCGACGGCAGATGGTGTCTTATGCTTGATTTCTTCGGCTGTCCCAAGGAGCAGATGGGATATGTTCCCTTTGTTTCAAAGTGCCCCGGGGATGCGGCGTTCAGAAGAGCCGACAGCGAATTTTCCTTCCCCTACGGCTTTAAGCACGGAAGATTTATTGAAATAACCGATGAAGAATACCGCCGTCTTAAAGAGCATTACGGTAATTAACAGAAAAATATATCAAAAACAGGAAACCGATTATTTTTATTAATCGGTTCCTTTGTTTTCTTTCATTATTTCTTTTTGTGAAAAACCTTGACTTATAGGGCTTCTTTTAGTACAATTCAGTCAATAACTTAAATGCAGTGATGATATTAAGACTGTTAAGGAGTGTTCTCAGAGAGCCGCTGTCAGGTGCGAGGCGGTAACGGAATTTTCAGTCTGTCTCGTATCGGAGCACGGTTTCTGAAAAATGCAGTAGGGAATTGCGGAGGGTCCCGTTACCAAGACCGAGGGCTTGAAGGAGCCTTAAAAAGCGGCTGTATATCAGCAATCACGGGTGGTACCGCGGTAAAGTATATTTATCGTCCCTGAAATTATATTTTCAGGGGCTTATTTTTTTGTGTTAAGGAGTCAGAAATGAGAAACATCAAGATTACAGATAAAACCTTTTCCTGTCTTACGGGAGAACTGAGCTTCCGTGAAAAAACGGAAATTGCAAAGCAGCTTGACAAATTAGGGGCGGATGTCATTGAGCTTCCCCCCATAAAAAGTGAAAAGGCAGATGTTCTTCTTATTAAGAATATCGGAAGTGTAGTTGAAAAGAGTGCACTTTCCGTAACTGCAGGCTTTACCAAGGAGTCCCTTGAGACTGCCTTTTCCTGCATAAAGGATGCAAAGCACCCCGTTATCAATATTGCGCTTCCCGTATCTCCCGCACAGATGGAGTATATGTGTGCATTAAAGCCCGATAAGATGCTTCTTCGCATTGAGGAGCTTGTGACACACGCAAAAGCCCTTACGGATGATGTGTGCTTTACAGCTCTTGATGCAACCCGTGCGGAAAAGGAATTCCTCTATAAGGCAATTAACTGCGCTGTTGCAGGCGGAGCTTCGGCTGTGACTCTTTCAGAGGATGCAGGTGTTACGGATGACGAGGAGTTCGGCGAGTTCGTAAGTGCTGTTTTCGGGAACTGCTCTCTTGAGAATACTGAGGTTTATGTTGATGTCTGCGACAGCATAAATATGTCAACGGCTTCAGTTGCCGCCGCTCTCAAAAACGGTGCACACGGTATAAAAACCACCGTATCGGGAAGTGCTTATGCCAATATCTGCGATATTTCGGCTTATCTTTCCGTCAAGGGTGAAAAGCTTGGAGTAAAGTGCGGAATAAACAAGGTAAAGCTGCAGAATGTATGTGAGAAAATCACCGAAATTACAGCTGCGGGCAATCAGAAGCATACTCCCTACGGCTTTAACTCGGAAAATGACGAAAATGTTGAGCTTCATAAGGATGACGACTATCAGACCGTAGCCGCAGCCGTGAGAAAAACGGGCTATGATTTAAGTCCCGAGGATATGTCCCGTGTGTTTGAGGAAGTGGGTAAGCTTGCAGAGGCGAAGGAAACTATCGGTGTCAGAGAGCTTGAGGCTATTATTGCTTCCGTTGCAATTCAGGTTCCCTCAACCTACCGTCTTGTAAGCTATGTTATAAACTCGGGTAATGTTATTACCGCAACCGCAAATCTCTGCATTGAAAAGGACGGCAGAGAGCTTCGAGGTGTTTATGTGGGTGACGGTCCCATTGATGCTGCATTTCTTGCCATTGAGCAGGTTGTGGGACATCACTTTGAGCTTGACGACTTCCGTCTTCAGTCCGTGACCGAGGGCAGAGAGGCTATGGGTCAGGCACTTGTAAAGCTCCGCTCCGATTCCGGAAAGCTCTATTCCGGCAGCGGAATTTCCACCGACATTATCGGTGCCAGCATCAAGGCATATCTTAATGCTCTTAATAAAATCGCCTTTGAGGAGAACAGATAATGAAACTGTCTTTTTCCACCAGATATATGCCTTCAATGAGCCTTTCCGAATATCTTTCCTTAGCAAAGGAGCAGAAATTCGGGGCAGTTGAAGTATATGATATATTTGACCCCTGCTTCGGGGGTGAAAAGCCCTCCTTTACGGGGGCAGGCACTCTTTCCACAAAGAGAAAGCTTCTTCATACGGGAATGAACATTTCCCAGCTTTGCCTTCCTTTTGATATCTCCGACAATGAAAATTTCCGTGAAAATATCGGAAAGGCAGAAATAATTATAAAAACAGCCGCCGAAACGGGTGTTGATTACGTCAAGGTCTATGCCGGTATTGACAGCGATACCGCGGAAAGGTTTCTGTCCGAAATAAAGCCCCTTGCTAAGGAAAAGGGGATAGTGATTCTCGTTGAGACAGACGGTATTTACAGTAATTCCGCAGTACTCTGCGAATTTCTTGACCGCTTTGCAACGGGCAGTATTGCAGCCTGCTGGAATATGTTTGCAACATATTTCAAAGGAAATGAGGACGCTGAGACCACTATCAAAAATCTCGGTGCTTACGTAAAAAGCGTTAAGCTCTGCGACGGTGACGAAAAGGGAAATCCCGTTCTTTTAGGTGAGGGTATTCTTCCCGTTGCCGATATGATAAATGCTCTCAGAAGCGTTAACTTCGGCGGATTCATAAGCCTTGAGTGGAATACCGAATGGCTTCCCGAAATTGACGATTACGAAGTGATTCTTACCTTCTTTGAATCCCATATATCCTCCTACGGCAACCCCCGTAAGAATAAAAAGCATCTTTACAGAAACAAAGCGGGTGACGGCAGATTCATCTGGAAGAAGGAACAGCTTATAGATATGACCTTCCCCCAGGTGCTTGACGCACAGTGTGAAGCCTTCCCAGATCAGATAGCCTTCAAATATACCACACTTGACTATACGAGAACCTACAGACAGTTCCGTGATGATGTTGACACTTTTGCAAGAAGCCTTATTGCTCTCGGTGTCCGTCCCGGCACCCACGTTGCCGTATGGGCTACAAATATCCCTCAATGGTATATTGCCTTCTGGGCAACGACCAAAATCGGTGCGGTGCTTGTAACCGTAAATACCGCTTATAAAATTCACGAGGCAGAGTACCTTTTCAGACAGTCCGATACACATACTCTTATTATGATTGACTCCTACAGGGATTCAAATTATAAGGAAATCATAAAGGAGCTTTGTCCCGAGCTTAAAAATACCGTGCCCGGCAAATCCCTTCATTCAAAGAGACTGCCTTTCTTAAGAAACGTTATCACCTGCGGCTTCTCAATGGAGGGTGCTATGACATGGGACGAGGCTGTAGAAAGAGGAAAGTCCGTGCCCGTGGAGGAGGTTTACCGCTACGCCTCTCAGGTTGATAAGGACGACGTATGCAATATGCAGTATACCTCGGGTACAACGGGCTTCCCCAAGGGTGTTATGCTTACCCACCACAATGTTGTAAATAACGGCAAGTGCATAGGCGACAGAATGGACTTATCCACGGCTGACCGTATGATGATTCAGGTGCCAATGTTTCATTGCTTCGGAATGGTGCTTGCAATGACGGCATCAATGACACACGGTGCATCAATTATGCCTCTTCCGTACTTTTCACCGAAGCCGGCTCTTGCTTGTATTAATAATGAAAAAATCACCGCTTTTCACGGTGTTCCTACAATGTTTATAGCCCTTCTCGGCCACGATGATTTCGAAAAAACCGATTTTTCCTATATGCGAACGGGTATTATGGCAGGCTCACCCTGTCCCATAAGCGTTATGCAGGACGTTGTAGACAAGATGAATATGAAGGAAATCACCATTGTTTACGGTCAGACAGAGTCGTCCCCCGGCTGTACAATGAGCTCAACGGACGATCCCCTTGAGGTGAGAGTTTCAACAGTCGGCAGAGCTTTGCCCGAAATTGAGTGTAAAATCGTAAATCCCGAAACCGGTGAGGACTGTCCCGACAATGTGACGGGTGAATTCGTAGCACGAGGCTACAATATAATGAAGGGCTACTACAAGATGCCCAAGGCTACCGCTTCCGCTATAGATAAGGACGGCTGGCTTCATACGGGCGACCTTGCCTGCCGTACTCCCGAAGGCAACTTCAGAATCACCGGCAGACTCAAGGATATGATTATAAGAGGCGGCGAAAACATCTACCCCAAGGAAATTGAGGAGTTCATTTATACCCATCCCAAGGTCAGCGACGTGCAGGTTATAGGTGTGCCGGACGAGGCTATGGGTGAGGAAATTATGGCTTGCATTATCCTTAAAGAGGGTGAAGAAATGACCGTTCAGGAAATGAAGCAGTATGTTCTTGACCACATGGCAAAGCACAAGGTGCCGAAGTACATTGATTTCGTAACGGAATTCCCCATGAACGCCGCAGGAAAGATACTCAAGTACAAAATGCGTGAGGATGCCGTTAAGAAATTCGGTCTTCAGAAGGCGGATTCCATAGTTACCGCTTAAGGCTTCCGTTGTCAGCCTAATTAATTTAATTAATGTATTCTATTATTTTTGTTCTGTTGACAAATATATATTCTTGTGATATTATTCATTCAATGGCTGTGACGAAGAGGCCTGAAGGTAATCCGAGTACAGAGAAACGGCGGTAGGTGCAAGCCGTAGGACGATTTCTTCAAGAGGCTATCGCTTCCGAGCCGGAAATGCGAAACAGCAGTAGTGTTTCCCGGGTATGCCCCGTCAGTGCAAAGGAGTTGTCGGACTCTAAAGCGGCAGAAATACAGGTTTCTGCAATTTGAGTGGTACCGCGGAAAAAAGTTTTTTCCGTCTCAAAGTTTTTTCTTTGGGACGGATTATTTTTTTATTATATAAAGGAGGTTTTTTTCTATGCCGACGACAAAAAATACGGATAATAAGCTTTTTGAGGTTGCACGCCGAATTAAGGAGATGCGTTCCATCTGTGATTATTCGGTTGAGGAAATGGCTGAAAAGACCGAGGTTACACCCGAGCAGTATGCTTCCTTTGAATCGGGTGCGGAGGATTTGCCTTTCTCGTTTATTCACAAGTGCGCTCTTGCCTTTGATATCGGTATTACCGACCTTCTTGAGGGCCACAGCGCAAAGCTTACTTCATATACAGTAACCCGAAAGGGTGAGGGACAGACCACCGCCAAGGAAAACGGTATTGAAATTCAGAATCTGGCTCCTCTTTTCAAGGATAAGCTTGCAGACCCCTATTGGGTAAGATACGAGTATTCCGCAGACCTTGAAAATAAGCCTGTTCACACCGTAACACACGCAGGTCAGGAATTTGATATGGTTATAAGCGGTACTCTTATGGTAAGAGTCGGAGACCATACGGAAATTCTTCACGAGGGAGACAGTATTTATTATAAGAGCTCAACACCCCACGGAATGATTGCCGTTGACGGCAGAGACTGTACCTTCTTAGCCTTCGTTATGGCATCGGATGAAACTCCCGAGGATATAGTAAAGCACCGTGTTCTTCCGGAGCAGACCACCAAGGAATCTCTTGTGTGTCACAAGTTTGTAAAGCCCGTTGAAAATGAAAACGGCGAGCTTCTCGATATAAGCTTTGAAAATACCGACGAATTCAACTTTGCCTTTGATATAGTAGATAAAATTGCAAAGAAATCTCCCGACAAAACCGCAATGATTCATATTGCACGGGATATGACGGAGAGAGTATTTACATATCAGCAGATAAAGGAATATTCCTGTCAGACAGCTAACTACTTCCGCTCCTTGGGTATAAAGAAGGGCGACAGAGTTATGCTTGTTCTCAAACGCCACTATCAGTTCTGGTTCTCCATTCTTGCCCTTCACAGACTCGGTGCCATAGTTATCCCTGCAACACATCAGCTTCAGGCACACGACTTTGAATACCGCTTCAATGCGGCAGGGGTAAGTGCAATTATCTGTACCTCCGACGATAATACTCCCGAGCACGTTGACGAATGTGCAGACAAGTGTCCCACCCTTGTCACAAAGGTTGTTGTTGGTGAATCCCGTGAGGGCTGGCATAATTTTGACGAGGAATATCATCTCTTCTCAAGACGTTTCCGCCGTGAAGAGGATACAGCCTGCGGAGACGAGCCTATGCTTATGTTCTTTACATCGGGCACAACTGGCTATCCCAAAATCGCAACTCATAAGTTCTCTTATCCGCTCGGTCATTTTGTTACTGCAAAATACTGGCACTCCGTAAGCAGAGACGGACTTCACTTCACCATTTCCGATACGGGATGGGGTAAGGCACTCTGGGGTAAATTATACGGTCAGTGGCTCTGCGAGGGCTCGGTATTTGTTTATGACTTCGACCGCTTCGATGCATCGGTAATTCTTCCGATGTTCGCAAAATATAATATAACAACCTTCTGTGCACCTCCCACAATGTACAGAATGTTAATAAAGCAGGATCTGTCAAAGTATGATTTGTCTTCAATACGCCACGCAACAATTGCAGGCGAGGCTCTCAATCCCGAGGTGTTCAAGCAGTTTGAGGCTGCAACGGGACTTCAGCTTATGGAAGGCTTCGGACAGACAGAAACCACTCTTACAATTGCAAACCTTATCGGTACAACTCCCAAGCCCGGTTCAATGGGTAAGGCAAACCCCATGTACGATATTGATATAATAAAGCAGGACGGAACACCGGCACAGCTCGGTGAAAACGGTGAAATCGTTGTAAAGACATCAGATAAGATTCCCTGCGGACTGTTCCTGGGCTACTACAATCAGCAGGAAAAGACCGATGAGGTATGGCGCGACGGCTATTACCACACGGGCGACCTTGCCTGGAAGGACGAGGACGGACACTTCTGGTATGTGGGCAGAGTTGACGACGTTATCAAGTCCTCGGGCTACAGAATCGGACCCTTCGAGATTGAAAATGTTATTATGGAGCTTCCCTATGTTCTTGAATGCGGTGTTTCCGCTGAGCCTGACGAGCTTCGCGGTCAGGTTGTAAAGGCAAGTATTGTTCTTACAAAGGGCACCGAGGGTACGGAAGAGCTTAAGAAGGAAATTCAGAAATACGTTAAGGAACACACAGCTCCCTACAAGTACCCGAGAATTGTTGTGTTCAGAGATTCTCTTCCCAAGACCATAAGCGGAAAGATTCAGAGAAACAAGCTTTGATATTATGAAAAGAATAACTATACTGGCAGGGCATTACGGCTCGGGCAAGACCAATATTGCCGTAAACCTTGCCCTTAAAATGAAAAGGGACGGCTTTGACACCGTAATTGCCGACCTTGATATCGTAAATCCTTATTTTCGCACAAAGGATTCCCTTAAGGAGCTGACTGAAGCGGGAATAAAGCTTATTTCATCGGAGTATGCTAATTCCAATGTTGACATTCCCGCCCTTCCTCAGGAAATGTATTCCGTGGTTGACGATAAGTCCCGTTACTATATAGTTGACCTCGGCGGTGACGACAGAGGAGCTTATGCTCTGGGAAGATATGCCGATAAAATAAACGAAGAGGGAAATTTTGAAATGCTTTTCGTTTTCAATATGTACCGTCCTCTGACTCCCGATGCCGAAAGTGCGCTTGAGGTTATGGCGGAAATTGAAAATGCGGCAAAGGTAAAATTTACGGGAATCGTAAATAACTCCAATATCGGGGCTGTGACCGAAGAAGAATCGGTTTCACGGTCCTTCGCCGAATGTGAAAGGCTTTGTAAGCTTTCGGGGCTTCCTTTGAAATTTACATCGGTTGACAAAAAAATATATGACAGTATAATAGGAGATAAGAAGGATTATTTTCCTCTTGAGCTTCAGAAGAAAATTGTTTGACAGGAGAGAAATACATGGCAAAAGTTACTTTTTCGGAAGACCTTTGCAAGGGCTGCGGACTTTGTGTTACCGCCTGCCCCAAGGGTATTGTAAAGCTTTCAGAGACACGCCTTAATGTCAAAGGACACCATCCTGCAGAAATCACCGACCAGGCTTTATGTATAGCCTGTGCTTTCTGTGCTACTATGTGTCCCGACTGTGTAATTAAAGTAGAGAAATGAGGAGAGTGAAATAAAATGAGTGATATGGTATTGATGAAGGGAAATGAAGCAATTGCCGAAGCCGCAATTAAAGCCGGCTGCCGCCATTACTTCGGTTATCCCATTACTCCTCAGACAGAGGTAGCGGCATATATGGCAAAGAGAATGCCCAAAATCGGCGGAACCTTTTTGCAGGCTGAAAGCAAGGTTGCCGCAATAAATATGGTTATAGGTGTAGCTTCAACGGGAAAGAGAGTTATGACATCATCTTCTTCCCCCGGAATCTCCCTTAAGAGCGAGGGTATTTCCTACCTTGCAGGCTGTGACCTTCCCGCACTTATAGTAAACGTACAGAGAGGCGGTCCCGGACTCGGCGGTATTCAGCCCTCTCAGTCCGACTACTGGCAGGCAGTAAAGGGCGGAAGCCACGGTGACTTCAGAAATATCGTTCTCGCACCTGCATCCGTTCAGGAAATGGCAAGCCTTACCGTAAAGGGCTTTGAGCTTGCAGACAAGTACAGAATGGTATCAATGATTCTTGCGGACGGTACAATGGGTCAGATGATGGAGCCCGTCTCCCTTGATCTCGAAAGCACCTACACCGCAGAAAAGCCCTGGGCTGTAACAGGCACCAAGGGCGGAAGACAGCATAATATCGTAAACTCTCTTTTCTTACAGCCTGAGGAGCTTGAAAAGAAGGTTTTTGAAAGATATGAGCGTTATGCTCTCGTTGAAAAGAACGAGGTAATGTATGAGGAATACCTTATGGATGATGCGGAAATCTCAGTTGTTGCCTTCGGTATTACCTCCCGTGTAGCTAAAAACGCAATTAATGTTGCAAGAGAAAAGGGAATGAAGGTAGGTCTTATCCGTCCCATTACCCTCTGGCCCTTCCCCAAGGACGTACTCCTTAAGGCGGCTGACAAGTGCAAGGCATTCATTTCCGTCGAAATGAATATGGGTCAGATGATTGAAGACGTTGAGCTTGCAATCAAGTGCAGAAAGCCCGTATATCTTTGCTCACGCACGGGCGGTATGATTCCCTCTCCCGAAGAGGTTCTTGCAAAAATCGAAGAAGTAAACGAGAAGGAGGCATAAGAGTATGGCTGTAGTATTCCAAAAACCCAAATCATTAACAGATGCAGTGCTCCACTATTGTCCCGGCTGTACTCACGGTATTATCCACCGTCTTGTAGCTGAGGTAATTGATGAATTAGGCATTGAAGGAAAAACCATAGGTGTAGCCCCCGTCGGCTGCTCCGTTATGGCATATAACTATTTCACCGTTGACTTCGTTCAGGCGGCTCACGGCAGAGCACCTGCAGTTGCAACGGGTGTAAAGAGAAGCGACCCCGAGAATATAGTTTTCACATATCAGGGTGACGGCGACCTTGCAGCTATTGGTACTGCGGAAACAGTTCACGCAGCAGCAAGAAGAGAGAACATCACCGTAATTTTCGTAAACAATGCAATTTACGGTATGACAGGCGGTCAGATGGCTCCCACAACTCTTCCCGGTCAGGTTACACAGACATCACCCTACGGCAGAGACACCGCTTCCGTCGGTTTCCCCGTAAAGGTATGCGAAATGCTTCAGAATGTTGACGGAGCTGCTTACCTTGAAAGAGTTGCAGTCAACAACGTAAAGAACATAAGAAACGCAAAGAAGGCTATTAAAAAGGCTTTTCAGAATCAGATAGACGGCAAGGGCTTCTCTCTTGTTGAGGTTCTTTCCACCTGCCCCACAAACTGGGGTATGTCTCCCGAAAAGGCTCTCACGTGGCTGGAGGATAATATGATTCCTTACTATCCCTTAGGTGTATATAAGGACATCACAGCGGAAGAGGAGGCAGAATAATGGCTACTGTTAATATGCTTTTTGCAGGCTTCGGCGGTCAGGGTATCCTTTTTGCAGGTAAATTCCTTGCCTACAAGGGTCTTATTGAGGGCAAGCAGGTAAGCTGGCTTCCTTCCTACGGTCCCGAAATGAGAGGCGGTACGGCTAACTGCTCCGTTATTTTAAGCGATACACCCATCGGCTCTCCTATAGTTGACAAGCCCGATGTGCTTATTGCAATGAATCTTCCGTCCCTTGACAAGTACGAAAACGCAGTTGTCCCCGGCGGTAAAATTTTTGTTGATTCAACCCTTATCGGAAGAAAGGTTGAAAGAACGGATGTTGAGGTTTATTATGTCCCTGCATCCGGTCTTGCAAACGAGAAGAATCTCAGAACACTCGCTAATATGATTATCACGGGTAAGGTTATTTCCGCTGTTCCCGAAATCGGCTCCGATAACCTTGAGGCTGCCCTTAACAAGGTAATCTCCGCCCGTCATCAGGATATGCTCGGCTACAATCTCGATGCATTGAAGCTCGGCGCTCAGCAGTAATTTATAAACAGGTATTTTCTTCATAGACGGAGAGAATACCTGTATTGTTTGTAAGGAATATAAATCATAATTCAGCGGTAGATGTCGGAGGTCGGAATTCGGAGAATGTAAAATTCCCTGTGAGGATGTGCTGTTGAGTTTACATTGTAGGGGATGGCGTCCTCGACATCCCGCATTGTACAAAATTATAAAGCATAAGAAAATTCCCGTGGGAGTAAAAATGTGCCTCTGAGGGAGCATTTCGGAGTATTTTTATTGTTTGCCGCTATCTCGGGTCGTCGAGGACGCCGACCCCTACAAGGTGAAATTTATTTCGTGTCTCACAGTAAATTACTTCTGTAAATTATGAGATATACGGTTGAATTGTAATATCGTTTGATGTATAATTGTTGTCAGCAAAAGAAAGGCGGTTGTTTTATGAAATATGTTTTATTTGCACTGCTTGCAATAGTTGTGCTTGTTGTACTTGTGCTTGCCGTATGTGCCTTAAGGGCAGTAAAGGTCAAGGCAAAGGAAAACACAAATAAGCCTGCAATCTCCTGGACTAAGGAAGAAGAGGACAAGTATGCACGTGTGCTTTCCGATATGATAAAGGTATCCACCGTATCAAAGGCAAGGGGAGAGGACTACAGCGACTTCCTTGAATTACAGAAGGTAATGGAAAAGCATTATCCGAATATTTTCGCTACTCTCGAAAAGCACGATTTTCAGGGTAATCTCCTTCGTTTGTGGAAGGGAAGTAACCCCTCTAAGGGAGCTATCCTTCTTATGGGACATCAGGACGTTGTGCCTGCCGCCGAAAAGGAATGGACCCGTGACCCCTTCTCGGGCGCAATTGAGGACGGCTGTATTCACGGCAGAGGTGCTATGGACTGCAAGAGCACCCTTTCAGCTGAGTGGGATGCTGTTGAAGAATTAATCTCCGAGGGCTTCACACCCGAAGAGGACGTGTGGCTTTTCTCTTCCGTCAACGAAGAAATTTCCGGCGGCGGTGCCATTGATGCCGCAAAATACTTAAAGGAAAAGGGCATCCGCCTCAATGCCGTTCTTGACGAGGGCGGTGCCGTTATCGGTAATGTTTTCCCAGGACTTTCCAAGCCCTGTGCTGCTGTGGGTATTGTCGAAAAGGGCTTCTGCAACATCAAATTTACCGCAAGAGGTAAGGGAGGCCACGCTTCAACTCCTCCAAAAAACACGCCCATTGCAAGACTCGGTAAATTCATTGCCGAGGTGGAAAAGACAGACCCCTTCAAGCGTGAGCTTGTAACCCCCATACCCGAAATGTTTACGGCTATTGCAGGACATCTTATATTCCCCCTGCGTCTTGTTATGTCAAACCTCTGGCTCTTTAAGGGACTTCTTGCAAAGGTTTTACCCCTCTTTTCCCCTATGGCAGGCGCATTTGTAAAGACCACCTGTGCATTTACGATGGCTCAGGGCTCCGAGGCTCCCAATGTTATTCCCGATTCTGCATCCGTTATCTGTAATATGCGTCCTTCCGTTCATCAGAAGGCAGAGGAATCCATTGATGTGCTTCGTCAGATTGCAAAGAAGTACGATATTGAAACGGAAGTGCTTCTCTCCCGTGACCCCTCAAATGTCGGGGACCACAACGGCAAGGAATTCAGGTATCTTCAGAAATGTATAGAGGAAGCCTTCCCCGATGTAGTTCCGATTCCTTATCTTATGACGGGAGGCACCGACTGCAGACAGTTTGAAATTGTCTCGGATAACTGCCTTCGTTTCACACCCACAAGACTTACTCCCGAACAGCTGGCAGCTATGCACGCAGCTAATGAGAGCATCGGTGTATCAGCTTTGGCAGAAGGTGTAAAATTCTACAAATACTATATAAAGAACAGATGAATTTCTGTATAGACTATATGTTGACTTTTTTTTGAATCCGTTATATAATAACTATAGATTTTTACATGACTGACGGAATTCGCAGGGTACTGCGGTGGAGTGTAAAAGTTTTATAATGCCGACCGTCTGGGCGCAATCAGGAGTAAAAATCTGATTGCGCCCATTGTTATACTGTAGGGGAGGGGTTGCCCCTCCCGTCACATAATTTTTGTAACTTTCATTTGCTAAAAAATTACAACCCCTCTGAACGGGCGGGGAAACCCCGCCCCTACCCGAAAAAAGTCAATTGCCTAAAAGGAGAATATATATGAAACACGAAAACTGGACAGGCTTTAATGAAGGTGTATGGCAGGATGAGATTAACGTGCGTGATTTCATTCAGCTTAATTACAAGGAATATAAGGGAGACGGCAGCTTTCTTGCAGGTGCTACAAAGCGTACCGATGAGCTGATGTCAACCGTACAGGAGCTTTTTAAGAAGGAGCGTAAAAAGGGCGGTGTGCTTGATGTTGATACGGATACCGTTTCATCCCTTACAAGCTACAAGCCCGGCTACATAGACAAGGAAAAGGAGCTTATTTTCGGTATGCAGACCGACAAGCCCCTTAAAAGAGGCGTAAACCCCTTCGGCGGTATCAGAATGGCACGTCAGGCCTGTGCTGCTTACGGCTACAGACTCAGTGACAAGGTTGAGGATGAATTCCGTTTCCGTACAACACACAACGACGGTGTTTTCCGTGCCTATGCAGACGAAATGCGCCTTGCCAGAAAAAGCCACATTATAACAGGTCTTCCCGATGCTTACGGCAGAGGCAGAATTATCGGTGACTACCGCCGTGTTGCCCTTTACGGTGTTGACCGCCTTATGGCTCAGAAGGTAAAGGATAAAAAGGCTCTTGCAGAAAAGCCTTATATAGTTGAAAACATCCGTCTGTCCGAGGAGCTTTTCCAGCAGATTACCTTCCTCGGCTATCTCAAGGAAATGGCTGCAATGTACGGCTTTGACATTTCCGAGCCCGCAAAGGATGCAAAGGAAGCTATTCAATGGACTTATTTTGCATATCTTGCCGCGATAAAGGAGCAGAACGGCGCTGCTATGTCCTTAGGACGTGTCAGCACATTCTTTGACATTTATATTGAAAGAGATATTGAAAGAGGCATTCTTACGGAAGAGGGTGCACAGGAGCTTATGGACGATTTTGTAATTAAGCTCCGTATAGCAAGACATCTTCGCACTCCCGAATACAACGAGCTTTTCGGCGGAGACCCTATGTGGATTACCGAATCCCTCGGCGGTATGGGCAAGGACGGCAGAACCCTTGTTACAAAGAACACCTTCCGTATGCTTAATACCCTTTATACTCTCGGCTCCTCCTCAGAGCCCAATCTTACCGTATTATGGTCAGAGTCTCTTCCCGAGGGCTTCAAGAGATTCTGTGCAAAGGTATCCTGCGATACAGACTCAATTCAGTATGAAAATGACGATATAATGCGTCCTCATCACGGGGATGACTATGCTATTGCCTGCTGTGTTTCCGCTATGGAGGTAGGCAAGCAGATGCAGTTTTTCGGTGCCAGATGCAACCTTGCAAAGCTTCTTCTTGTGGCAATCAACGGCGGCTTTGACACCACAAGCGGTATTCACATAGGACCTCAGATGCCCGTTATGGAGGGTGAGACCCTGTGCTTTGACGAGGTTATGAACCGTGTTGATGTTTACCTCGAGTGGCTTTGCAAGCTCTATGTAAACACAATGAATGTCATTCACTATATGCACGATAAGTATGCTTACGAAAAAACACAGATGGCTCTGCACGATACAGAGGTCACCCGCTTTATGGCATTCGGTGTTGCAGGCTTTTCCGTGCTTGCGGACTCTCTTTCCGCAATTAAGTATGCAAAGGTTTATCCCGTGAAGGATGAGCTCGGATATATTACCGATTTCAGAACAGAGGGTGAATTCCCCAAGTACGGAAACGATGATGACAGAGTTGACCTTATTGCCCGTGATATGGCTCATAAGGTTATTACGGAGCTCAGAAAAACTCCCACCTACAGAAATGCAATCCACACCCTTTCCGTGCTCACAATCACTTCAAATGTTATGTACGGCAAGCACACAGGTGCTACACCCGACGGAAGAAAAGCGGGACAGGCATTTGCTCCCGGTGCAAATCCCATGCACAACCGTGAGGAAAACGGTGCACTTGCTTCTCTTAACTCCGTTGCAAAGATAGATTATGAGGACTGCCGTGACGGTATATCAAATACCTTCACAATTACTCCCGAGGCTCTCGGAAAGACGGAAGAAGACAGAGTTTCTAACCTTGTGAATATCCTTGACGGCTACTTCTCACAGAAGGCACACCACATAAACGTAAATGTTCTTAACCGTGAGACCCTTATAAAGGCTTACGAAAACCCCGACGATTATCCCAATCTTACAATCCGTGTTTCGGGCTACGCAGTTAACTTCAATAAGCTCTCCCGTGAGCAGCAGCGTGAGGTTATCAGCCGTACCTTCCACGAAAGCGTATGATTAAGGGCAGAGTACATTCCATTCAGAGCCTCGGCACCGTTGACGGTCCCGGGGTTCGTTTTGCTGTGTTTCTGCAGGGGTGTAATCTGAGGTGTAAGTGCTGTCACAATCCCGATACCTGGGACATAAAGGACGGAACCGAATACACGGCAGAAGAAATTGTAAATAAGGCCTTAAGATACAAGGCTTATTTCGGAAAAGAGGGCGGAATTACCCTTACAGGGGGTGAGCCCCTTCTGCAGAGTGAGTTTGCCGCTGAGGTTTTTTCTCTTTGCCGTAAAAACGGCATAAATACCTGCCTTGATACCTCGGGCAGTCTGTATTCGCAAAATACGGAAAAGCTTCTTAAAGTGACAGATAGAGTGCTTTTAGATATAAAATACACAAATAATGTCCTTTACTGTGAGAATGTGGGCTGTGATATGGAAAGGGTTCTCCGTTTTCTCGGAGTGCTTCAGGAAATGAGCATACCCGTCACAGTAAGGCAGGTTATTATCCCCACGGTAAACGATACGGAAGAGAATATAGAAGAATTAAAGAAAATAACGGAAAAATTCTCCGTTGTTGACAAAACCGAGCTTCTGCCCTTCAGAAAAATCTGTCAGGTGAAATATGACAATATGGGATTAACTTTCCCCTTCGGACACCTTCCCGAATGCAGTCCCGACACCATTGACAGATTAATGGCTTTGCTGTAATATCAGAAAAGAGAAATTAAGCGTAGGGGAGGGGTTGCCCCTCCCGTTACAATAACAGGGAGAGATTTATATGAAATTTGAGATTATCGGAAAAGACTTTATAAAGGACGGGAAGCCTGTAAAATTAATTTCCGGTGCGGTGCATTATTTCCGCAATATGCCCGATACATGGGATGATATTTTCGATAAGCTTCTTGCAATGGGCTGTAACTGTGTGGAAACCTACTGTGCCTGGAATATGCACGAGAAAAAGGAAGGGGAGTTCGATTTTTCGGGCGGTCTCGATATCGGCTTATTCCTTAAAAAGGCAGGGGAGAAGGGGCTTATGGCAATTGTACGTCCCGGTCCCTACATCTGCTCGGAGTGGGAATTCGGCGGTCTTCCCTGGTGGATTCAGACCGATGAGGATATGGAAATCCGCTGTATGAACAAAAAGTATATTGCCTGCTTTGACCGTTATCTTGACAGGCTTTTAGCCGAGGTGCGCCCTTACCTTGCAACAAACGGCGGTAACGTCATTATGCTGCAATGTGAAAATGAATACGGCTATTACGGTGACGATAAGGAGTATCTTAATTATCTTAAAGAGGGCTTCCGGAGAAGGGGAATTGACGTGCCCCTTTTCACCTCTGACGGCACAAGCGAGAGCGACATTCTTGACGGCTGCATTGACGGTCTTCTTGCAACACTTAATTTCGGAAGCCGTGTTGAGGAGAACTTTGCCGCTCACGACAGACTGTTCCCCGACTCGCCCAAAATGTGTATGGAGATGTGGAACGGCTGGTTTGATGCCTGGGGAGACGAAAAGCACCACACCACAAGTGCCGAGGACTACGCCAAGGTCGTTGACGATATGCTGAAGCGCGGTCACCTTAATATGTATATGTTCATAGGCGGCACCAATTTCGGCTTCACTTCGGGGGCAAATCACTACGAAAAGTACCTGCCCGATGTAACAAGCTATGACTATGATGCCTGCCTTTCCGAGTGCGGAGATGTCACAGAAAAGTATATGGCGGTAAGGGAGGTTATTAAAAAATATGTTGATTACGATTTGCCCGAAATTCCCCGTAACCGACTAAAAAAGGCTTACGGAAAGGTAAAGCTTCCCGAAAAAACGGGTATTTTCTGCTCACTTAAAAGGCTTTCCTCACCCGTGCACTCAGATGTGCCCAAGTGTATGGAAAAATACGGTATCGGCTACGGCTATATTGCCTATAAAACAACTCTTAACCGTGACTATAAGGACGTTAAGCTGACCCTTGAGACTCTCGGTGACAGAGCACAGATTTACATAAACAAAGAGCTTATTGACGTGCTTTACATAAACGATTCCCTTGAAGCTCAGTTTTCCGCAAAAAAGGGTGATACCCTTACGATTCTCTGCGAGAATATGGGCAGAACAAATTTCGGACCCAAGATGATGCGCAAGAAGGGTATTGCGGGAAGATGCCTTATTGACGGCAGAATCCACTTCGGCTGGGATGTTTATCCCCTGGAAATGAACAACCTTGACCGCCTCATTTTTGACGGGGACGGGGATGAAAAATCGGCATTTTACAGAGGTTATTTTGACATTTCGGAATGTCAGGACACCTTCTTGAAGCTTGACAATTTCACCAAGGGCTTTGTTGTAATAAACGGCTTTAATCTCGGAAGATACTGGGAAATCGGCCCTCAGGTGACTCTTTTTGTTCCGAAATCCGTCCTGAAAGAGGGAGAAAACGAAATTATCGTATTCGAATCCGACGGCATAAAGGGCGAGCCCGAAGCTGAGTTTGTTGACACACCAATTCTTTGTAAGGAAAGATAAAGAGTGCAGAGTGCAAAACGCAAAACGCAAAACGCAAAACGCAGAACGAATTCGGAATTCGGAATTCGGAGGCGAAAATATCGTAGGGGAGGGGTCTCCCCTCCCGAAAAGGAGAGCAGACAGCACGGGTTTTCAGGGAATTTATTCTGAGGCTGTGCCGTAATAAAATCCGTCTGTAGGGGAGGGGTTTCCCCTCCCGTTTCATAACTCCGGTAACTTTAATCTGTAAAAATTACAACTCTTTTGAGCGGGAGGGATATCCCTCAGAAACATAGTCGTCTTGCTCGTTTGGCGCACTTCGCAATACTCCTTGTTTCTTCACCTCTTTCGCGTGCCTTCATCTGTCACCGACAGCGGCACACTCATTCGCCCCCTCCCCTACCGTATAATGTGCCGTAAGGAAAATTTCTTCTGTTTTCAGAATTAACACGCAAATTGACACGCAAATGGTGAAATTTTGACACGCAAATGACACGGAAAATAACACGGAAATCCCTTCCCCCTGACCCCTTGAAAAATAAGGGCTCAGGGGGATTTTTTGTGGGGTAAAATAAGGGTGAATTGACAGGGTTTTTAACACGGAAATGACACGCAAACGCCGAAAAATTGACACGCAAATTGACACGCAAACATTACATTATATAGTAACACGATAAACACGTTTAAAAGAACAACAATACCGGGCGCGCGTGTGCGCGCACGTATATATGGGGAGAAGAAATTAATGAAAAGTGCAGAGTGCAGAGTGCAGAACGCAAAACGAATTCGGAATTGGCGTTCGGAGATTTTTTCGAGGGGCTCTGCTGTAGATTAAACATTGTAGGGTTCGGCGTCCTCGACAAAGTGAAATGCACTTGCGATGCCCTACGGGACAAAAATCATATAACACATTTTACCAAAGGCGGGAGGGGAGACCCCTCCCCTACGGTAAGGATGATAAATATCGGACAAAAATGCTGAAAATGTGGGATAAATGGTGATTTTTGATGAATATTATCGAACATTTGTTCACTTTGCACAAAAAAGTGAGAAAAAATCACGGGAAATTTTCTTCAAAAACCCCGGTTTTAGACTAGACTTTTGCCATACGAATGTGGTATACTAAGGGCGCAATAGAGAAAGAGCTGACAACCGACCCGTATTTTCGGGTCGGCGCTTTTTTTCACAAAACTTAATTTACAGACAACTGAACAGCATTAATTGCAAAGCGGACTTCCTTCGGGAGGTCCGCCCTTTTTGTTGCCTGAAACTGAAAAGAGGTGAAGCCTGTGAAGAAGAAGGCAGAGGAGAATTTGAGCACGGCGGCAGGGATACTTGCTTCCGAGGTGCTGAAAATGGTAAAGCGTGTGCTGAAAAAAGAAGACGGCACGGAGCCTGACCCGAAGCTTCTCAAGGATGTGGGTGCAGCGGTGAAGGAAGCCGTAAGCGTTGTCACGGCGCTGAGCAAAAGTGAGGACGAAGCTGAGGACGGAATCAGAATCGTGTTCGGCTTTCCAGAGGAGCTTATGAAGTAATCGGAAAAGCAGGTGAACAATATGAACGGTTTTTATTTTCATCCCCGTGCGGTATTTGAATTGTACATAAAGGACCCGAAGCATCTTGCTGTCTGCGAGGTTATTCTGTTCAATGCCCGTTACAATTCGGCGGTGGTAAACGGCATCAGGGTAAATCCCGGGCAATGCCTTATGAAGTATGAGGAGATTGCCGAGGTGTCGGGGGTCAGCCTTTCAGCGGTGCGAACGGCTATAAAGCGGTTTGTGGCAGACGGCGGTATACGCACAGAGAATATGGGGAAAAAGGGACTTCTTATAACGCTTCTTCCGCCCTTCTCCTGCGAGGGAGAGAGGGGAAAGGCGAGGGAGAAAAAGGAAAACAGCCCCCGTCACGGCAAGGCTTCGGGTAAAAAGCCCGTGCCCACACCTGACCCTGATGCTTCATACGATATTGAGCGTGCAGAAGCCAGAGCACGGGAGAAGGTGCCGGTCTTTAAGAAGAGGGAAAGGTAAGTGCAGAATGCAAAGTGCAAAGTGCAAAGTGCAAAACGCAAAACGCAGAACGCAGAACGAATTCGGAGATTTTTTCTTCGGTAAAAGTTTCTTTCACGTTTTCCGCAAGGTAAACATATCGTGTTGCGAAGCAACATATCGAAAATGCGGCAGCATTTATATCGAATTTCCCGAAAGGAAAATATATCGTGCCGTTTACGGCTTTTTAGTGCAGAGTGCAGAACGAATTCGGATTTCGGATTTCGGAATTCGGAGGCGAAAATATCGTAGGGGAGGGGTAGCCGAAGGCGAAGTAACAGGTAAGAGGTAAAGGTGAAGAGGTATGTCCCCGAGGGGAACTTTTTACGGTAGGGGCGGGGTTTCCCCGCCCGCTCAAAAGGGTTGTAATTTTTTATCAACCAAAGTTACAGAAGTTATGTAACGGGCGGGGCAACCCCGCCCCTACGAGGTAGACCACGGGAATTAATACAAAAAGGAGAGATTTATGAAAACATTGACTTTGGGAGTGCCGTCGGAGAGGCAGATGGCATTTCTTTCGGACAGTCACAGATATGTAGCCTTCGGCGGTGCCAGAGGCGGCGGAAAAAGCTGGGCGGTGAGAATAAAGGCGGTGCTTCTTGCCTTTTATTACAAGGGCATCAGAATTATGATTGTGCGCCGTACCTACCCGGAGCTTCGTGCAAACCACATAGAGCCCCTGAAATTACTTCTCGGCGATACGGCGGTTTACAAGGAGAGCACCAAGGAAATCACCTTCCCCACGGGGTCGGTTATAATGTTCCGCCATTGTGCCAACAGCTCGGATATTGACAAATATCAGGGCACCGAGGTGGATGTCCTTTTCCTTGACGAGGCAACACAGCTGACGGAAGAGGAATATGAGCGGTTCAAGGCCTGTGTCAGAGGTGTGAATCCCTTTCCCAAGAGAATCTACCTTACCTGCAACCCCGGGGGAGTGGGGCACGGCTTCGTAAAACGGCTTTTTGTTGACAGACGCTTCAGGGAATCGGAAAATCCCGAGGATTACGTTTTTATAAAGAGCCTTGTTACCGATAATCACGCATTGATGGAAAGTGACCCCGAATACATAAAACAGCTTGAATCCCTGCCCCCCAAGCTTAAAAAGGCGTGGCTTCACGGGGACTGGGACATATTCGAGGGGCAGTTCTTTGAGGAGTTCCGAGACGACCCCGACCACTATGAGGACAGAAAACATACCCACGTTATAGCCCCCTTTGAAATCCCTTACGACTGGAAGATTGTAAGAAGCTTTGACTTCGGCTTCCGCAAGCCCTTTTCCTGCGACTGGTGGGCAATAGATTACGAAGGCAGAGCCTACCTGATTTTACAGCTTTACGGCTGTACGGATATCCCCAATGACGGTGTGAAGTGGCATCCCGACAAGATATTTTCCGAGATAAGAAGGCTCGAAACGGAGCACCGCTGGCTAAAGGGCAAGTGCATTGAGGGTGTGGCGGACCCCTCTATATGGGACGCCTCCCGAGGTGAAGCCATAATTGAGGCTGCCGACCGCCATTTCGTGTACTTTTCCCGAGGGGACAACAAGCGCATACCCGGTTGGATGCAATGCCACTACCGTATGGGCTTTGACGGTGAGGGAAAGCCTATGGTGTATTTCTTCAACACCTGTAAGGCGGCAATAAGGACAATTCCTCTTCTGGAATTTTCCGACACCGTCCCTGAGGACCTTGATACCGAGGGCGAGGACCATTTTGCCGATTCCTTCCGTTATTTTTGTATGTCCCGACCCATAACACCGAAAATTTCACGGGAAATAAAGCCCTCGGGCGACGACCCCCTTGACCAGAGAACGAGATACAAGGGATTCAGTTATTAAGTGCAAAACGCAAAACGCAAAACGCAAAACGTAAAATGCAAAACGAAGTCGGAGGTCGGAAAAAGGCGAAGCCTTGTAGGGGACGGCATCCTCGACGTCCCGCAGGTAGGAAATAAATTTACAGAAGTTATGACCTCAGGAGGCACGTTTTTATCTGTAACGGAAATTAATACAAATATCGTCATTTTCATCAATGCGGGTCGTCGGGGACGCCGACCCCTACAAGGAAAATTTACGGCACAGCCCCCGAGGATATACCGCGAAGCAATGCGAAAACAATATATTTTATCAAAAGGAGACAGATTATGACAACAGATTTTATGATTACCGAAAAGGATGTTCAGAAGGCTTCGGAGATACTTTCACGCTACAAGGCGGCGAAGGCAAATCTTGATGCCCGTGTCCTTGAAAACGAGGAATGGTTCAGGCTCCGTCATTGGGGGAAGCTCCGTTCCGAAAAGGAGCGTGAAAGACGGCACTCCGCCTGGCTTTTCAATTCCATTATCAACAAGCACGCCGACTTTATGGATCAGCTTCCCGAATGCACGGTGCTCCCCAGAGAATCGGGCGATACGGCACTTGCAAAGCGCCTTACCTCGGTTATCCCTGTGGTGCTTGAACGCAACAACTGGCATTCGGTATACTCCGATGCCGCCTACAAAAAGCTCAAGACGGGCACGGCGGTGCTGGGTGTTTTCTGGAACAGCGAAAGTGACGGGGGGCTCGGTGAAATTGATATCAAGTGCATTGATATTCTGAATATCTTCTGGGAGCCGGGTGTCCGTGACATTCAGAAATCCCGTAATATCTTCACCGTTGACCTTGTGGACAACGACCTGCTTCTTGAAGCCTACCCCTTCCTTGAGGGACGGCTCGGTAAGGGTGCCGACACCGTCGCCTACACCTACGACAAGAACATTGACACCTCGGACAAGTCTCCCGTTGTGGACTGGTACTATAAAAAGCGTGTGGGGGGAAGAACCCTTCTTCACTATGTAAAATTCGTGAACGGCACACTTCTGTACGCTTCCGAAAACGATGAGCTTTACAGAGACCGCGGCTGGTACGACCACGGATTTTACCCCTTCGTTTTTGACCCCCTTTTCAAGGAGGAGGGCACCCCCACGGGCTTCGGCTTTATAGACATTATGAAGGAAACTCAGGAAGAGATTGACATTTTAAGTAACGAAATCGTCAGAAATGCCAGACTCGGCTCCCGTAAACGCTACTTTACCCGTGTTGAGGGGGCAGTCAATGAAGAAGAATTTGCCGACTTTAACCGTGATTTCGTTCACGTGGCAGGCTCCTCCATAGGGGAAGAGAGCATCAGGGAGATAGGCTTTACTCCTATGTCCTCAACCTACATCACCGTTCTTAATAACAAAATCAACGAGCTAAAGGAAACAAGCGGAAACCGTGATTTTTCTCAGGGCTCAACTGCAGGCGGTGTCACCTCGGGCACGGCAATTACGGCTTTACAGGAGGCAGGCAATAAGCTCTCGAGGGATATGATAAATTCCACCTACAACGCCTTTTCTTCTGTGTGCACCCTTGTAATTGAGCTGATGCGTCAGTTCTATACCGTGCCCCGTACTATGAGAATCACGGGGGAGGGCGGTGAAGAGGTCTACACTCTTTTTGACAATTCCGCTCTTACAAGGGGCCTTGAGGAGCTTCTTCGTGCTCCCGTTTTTGACGTAAAGGTAAAGGCTCACAAGATGAACGCTTATCAGAGAAGCCTGCAGAATCAGGATGCCCTGAATTTCTATACTCTCGGCTTCTTCAGTCCCGATAGAGCGGTGGAATCCCTTGCCTGTATGGAGCTTATCGACATAGAGAACAAGGAGAAAATCAAGTCCATTATACGAGAAAATGCAGCTTTGGGAGGTGCACTCAATGATTAAAGCAGAGATAGGCTACGGCGACAGAAGCTATACGGTGAGTATTGAGGGTCACGCAGGCTACGCCCCCAAGGGTCAGGACATAGTCTGTGCCGGTGTCTCGGCACTTGCCTCGGCATTTCTCGAGTCGCTTATTTTAATAACAAAAAGAGATTACACGGACGGGGTCTTTATTGAAACGGGTGACGGACTGTTTCAGTTCGGAATCCGCAGAATAAAGGATAAACAGACGGATGACATTGTAAGAAGTCTGATTTTTATGCTGGCACGGGGGCTCGACCTCATAGAAAGACAGTACCCCGGTTATATTTCATTAAATACGTTTGATTTTCCCCAAAGGGGTAATGATAATGACACTTCGGAACAGACGATGAATACCTACAGAGAGGAGGACAAAGGATGAATTTATTTCTGCAGACGTTTTCCGACGGTGAGGCTGTAACGGATGCCCCCGTCACGGAAAGCACTATAACACCCGAAGGAGAGTTCGAGGAGCTTATAAAGGGGAAATACGCTGACGCTTTCAGAAGCCGTGTTCAGGGGATAATCGACAAGAGATTTTCTAAAATGAAGGCTATGGAAAAAAGCCTTGAGGACTTTGCTCCCTTAAAAGAACACCTTGAAGCGCAGTTTCCCGAAATAGGAAAAGGCGATACCGCGGCTCTCGTTTCGGCATATCTCGGAAGAGTAAATCCTGCCCCTGCCGAAAAAACCGATGTGAAGGTGCCTCAGGGCTTTTTGGAATCAGCCCGTCACCTTATTAAAATGAAGGCGGCCGAGAGGGTAAGAGATACGCTTTTAAGAGACAGCGAGGAGCTTCGCAGGCTCTACCCGTCCTTTGACCTTAAAGGGGAGCTTACCTCATCTCCCGAAATGCGCCGTCTTATAACGGCAGGCGTGCCCCTGAGACGTGCTTATGAAACGGTCAATATGGAAAAAATCACGGGCGACATAGTAAGAAATGCGGTTATGAAGGCAAAGCTTGAGACTGCCGAGAGCATCAAAAGAAACACCCGTGTTCAGGAAAATTCCCTTTCCGACCGTGCCGCAAGCAGTAAGCACACGGATGTAAATAATTTAACGGAAGCGGAAATCAGGAAAATTATTCAGGATGTCGGCAACGGTGCAAGAATAACTTTTTAAGTGCAGAGTGCAGAACGCAGAACGCAGAACGAAGAGTGCAAAACGCAAAACGCAAAACGCAAAACGAATTCGGAGTTCGGATTTCGGAATTCGGAGTTCGGAGTATTTCCCGAGGGGCACAGCCGTAGATTAAACATTGTAGGGGAGGGCGCCTTCGGCAAGGGAATAAGTAAAAGGTAATAGTGAAGAGGTATTTTTTATCGTAGGGGAGGGGTTTCCCCTCCCGCGATAAGGAAGTAAATTCACGGAAATTATTTCCCGAGGGGCAGAATTGGCGGTAGGGGCGGGGGCGAATGAGCGTGCCGCTGTCGGTGACAGATGAAGGCACGCGAAAGAGGTGAAGAAACAAGGAGTATTGCGACCGCCCCAAGGGAAGCAAGACGACTATGTTTCTGAGGGATATCCCGCCCGTATTGAAAATTCTGTAACTTTTTACAATTAAAAAATTACAACCCTCCTGAACGGGAGGGGAGACCCCTCCCCTACAATGGTCACCGTACTTCTGAACGGGAGGGGAGACCCCGCCCCTACCGAAGCTTGTGCCCCGGGGGAAAAGCAAATCAAAATTAAAGGAGAAAATTTATGAATACAACAAATACAGCAAACACAACAGAAATCAAGCTTACACATTTTTCAGCAGGTGAGGTGCTTAATACCACTCTCGGTACTGTGGAAGGCGGGGTTGTTACAAATCCCGACAGCCTCAGCGCTGAAATGAAGACATTTTATGACAAAACTCTTATCACCCTTGCAGGTGCAAACCTTATTCACGAGCAGTTCGGTCAGAAGAGACCTATTCCCAAGAACGGCGGTAAGACAATCGAATTCAGAAAGTTCTCACGTCTTCCCAAGGCCTTAAAGCCCATTACAGAGGGTGTTACTCCCGACGGAAACAAGTTCAACGTAACTGCAGTCAGCTGTACCGTTGACCAGTACGGCGACTACATTGAGCAGACCGATATGCTTGAGCTTACAGCCGTTGACAACACAATTGTCGAGGCTACAAAGGAGCTTGCCTCTCAGGCAGGTGTAACTCTTGACACCGTAGTCCGTAACGAGCTCAACGGCGGTACAAATGTTATGTATGCTCCCAAGGTGGATGAAAACGGCAACGAAACGGAGATTCTCAGCCGTGAGGACATCACAAAGGACTGCAAGCTCCGTGTAAAGGACATTTTCAGAGCTGCTGCACAGCTTAAAGCCGTCAATGCTCCTAAAATCAACGGCTCCTACGTTGCAATCATTCACCCCTATGTAGCCTATGACCTTATGCAGGAGGCAGGCGACCAGTGGGTAAGCATTCAGAAGTATTTAAGCCCCGATAACCTTCTCAAGGGTGAAATCGGCACGCTGGGCGGTGTGCGCTTTGTTGAAAGCACCGAGGCTAAGGTTTTCGGTCCCTCCGAAATCACGGACGGTCTCACCCGTCTTACTGTAGCCTCAGATGTAAACGGCTCAACTTCCGTTACGGTTGAAGAATATATGGACGAAAAGACCTTCACCACACCCTGCAATGTTTTTGCCGCAGGTGTAAAGAATCTCATCAAGAAGGTGCAGGGCAACACCGTTACTCTCAGTACTGCCGCAACTCTCAAGAAGGGCGATATCATTACGGGTATCGGCGGCGGTAAGGACGGCTCCGCAGTATTCTCAACCCTTTTCCTCGGTGAAAATGCCTACGGTGTAACAGACATTGAGGGCGGCGGTCTCGAGCACATCGTAAAGCCCAGAGGCTACGGCAACGACCCCCTCAATCAGAGAAGCTCCATCGGTTGGAAGGCAACCAAGGTGGCAAAGAGACTCCTTGAGGAATACATCATCAGAGTGGAATCAGGCTCAGAGTTCTCTGCCACAACAAATTCCAATTAAAGGTTAACATTTCCCGCGGGGGCTGTGTCGTAAATTAAACCTTGTAGGGGTCGGCGCCTTCGGCAAGGGAATAAGTAAAAGGTAATAGTGAAGAGGTATTTTTTATCGTAGGGGAGGGGTTTCCCCTCCCGCGATAAGGAAGTAAATTCACGGAAATTATTTCCCGAGGGGAACTGCCGTAGATTAAACATTGTAGGGGAGGGCGTCCCCGACCTCCCGTTTAAGAGGGTTGTAATTATTTGTAGGGGACGGCGTCCCCGACGTCCCGCAGGTAGGGAATAAAACTACAGAAGTTATGACCCTTAGAGGTACATTTTTATCTGTCACGGGACAAAACACAGACAATATATTTTCGTGGGACGGGTCGTCGGGGACGCCGACCCCTACAAGAGAAGGTGAATGCCCCCGTCCTGCGGAAATTTGTGCAGACATTATTTTATTTGAAAGGACGATTATTATGAAATCGAAAACAACAACTTTAACCTATCCCGTTTTTATTCCCAAGCTTCACAAGAATGACGATTCATTGTTTGTGGCGGTAAACGGTAAGAGAATGCTCATTAAAAAGGGTGAGACCGTGCAGGTGCCCCGTGAATTTTACGAGGTAATTGAAAACTCACGCCGTCAGTCCCTTGAAGCCGAGCAGTACATTCTTTCCAATGTAAACGAAGGGTAAGGGGGAGTTCTCTTGACAGCAACGGATATTATTGAAAGGACGGATGTGCTGTTCCCCAACGTGTTCCCCTTTCCTATGAAGGCACGGTGGCTTTTCAGGCTCGATAAGGAAATTTCCCTTGATTTTCTTTCCCGTTACGGAGAGGAAAAGGAGCTTCCGGAGGGTGAAATGCAGTCTCCCCAAAGAGAGCTTTTGTTAGGCGAGGAGTTTTCCGACATCTACATAAGCTATCTTACAATGAAAATGGAGCTTCACTCGGGCAACATTACGGGCTATCTCAATTGTGCCTCCCTTTATAACAGCGCCTACCTTTCATTTATGCAATACTTCAACCGCACTCACCTTTGCCCGGGTGCGAGAATAAATATAGACTGAGGGGGATAATATGTTTTTTCCGAAATTAAAGGCTTACAGGGAAAAAATCTTTTCCGTAAACAAATTCGGCTCCCTTATTTTCGGTGAAAGCGTCCCCGACGGATGCTTTGCCGACTGCCAAAACCTTACGGGAGACAAATACCCCCTTATGAGCGTAAGGGACAAAAGGGCGGAGTACAAGTCCTCTTACCCTCTCTCCTTTGACGGGGAGAGCGTGAGTGCTGTTCTTGATACCCCCTCGGGACTGCTCGTCTGCACCGAAACCGCGGTTTTCCTTGACGGTGTAAAAATAGAGGGTGCCGTTCTTTCAGGGTACAGCCCCGCCCGTCAGGCAATTTTAATGGGCAGAAACATCTTTATTTCCCCCGACGGGGTTTATATAAAATGCACCGATGAGGGTGTGACGGCAAGTCTCTGCAATTTTACCCACCGTGCACCCTCGGGAACCCTTACCTACTGCACCGAGGACGGCACGGATGTCTTTCCCGTGTTTTTCGGGGACATCCCCTCTTCCGCTTCACCGGGGGATACCCTGGTTATTTCCGACGGATACAAAATGGAGCTTCTGGGCTACACGGGGGAAAAGTGGACAAAGCAATACGACCTTTATTTCCGTATAGCCCTTCCCGATGAATTCACGGGCATTTCCGAAGGGGAAGCGGTGCACATAAAAAGCCGTGGCACAATTCTTTCTGACGGCTACTACACCGTAAAAACCGTGTTTTCCGATTCCCTTGTACTGGGGGGCAACCTTAAAGCCGAGGGGGAAATTACGGATGTGACCATTTCCAGGCGTATTCCTCCTATGGATTTTGCCCTTGAGCACAATAACCGTCTGTGGGCATGCCGTTACGGAGAGAATAACGAGGGCGAATTCGTCAACGAAATCTATGCTTCAAAGCTTGGCGACCCTACGGAATGGGGAAGCTTTCAGGGAATTTCCACGGATTCCTACACGGTGACACTCGGCTGTCCCGGAGAATTTACGGGTGCCGGCAAGGTGGGAAACGAGATAGTTTTCTTTAAGGAGGACTGTCTTATAAGGGTGCTTGGGAGCACTCCCTCGGATTTTACCGTTTATACCGTCCCCGGAAGGGGTATTGAAAAGGGACAGTCAAAAAGCCTTGTGAATCTCGGCGAAAGGCTTTTTTATAAAAGTGCCGAGGGAATTACTGTCTATGACGGCACTCTGCCGTTTCTCATTTCCGAAAGGGATGCCTTTACGGGCTTTTCCGAGAGTGTGGCTGAAAGCTCAGGGGGCAAGTACATCATTGCAATGACCTCTCCCCGGGGGGAGAGAGCCGTTTATGTGTACGATACGGTAAACGGCTTGTGGCTCAGGGAGGACGACAGGTTTCACACTATTTGTATGTTCCGAAAGGACGGAAACCTCTTTCACGTCTGCAGGGATAATAACCGCGTATTCGTCCGAGACAGCTCAAAAATCACCGAGGGGAACGGATTTTTACCCCTTTTCGGTGAGGTGGCATTTATTCCCGAAGAGGAAAAAGAGGTTTTGTGGGAAGCCCGAACCGGCAAGCTCTGCCGTAATATCACATCTTATAACAAAAGGGTAAGAGCCCTGAGGTTTTCACTTACCCTCGGTGAAGATGCTCACTTCAAGGTCTTCATAAAGCCCGATTCCTCGGCTGAAGAAAGGGAGCTTTTTCACCTTGACAAGAAGACCGACGGCATATTTTCCTGTACCGTCAGAGTGCCCGAATGCAAATTCTTCACCCTGAGATTCAAGGGTAAGGGAGATTTTACCCTTCACGGCTTCGAGGCGGTCACAGGCTTTACGGGAGAGGTGACGGATATTGAATAAAAATACGGATAACGAAAAAATATACACCCTGCTTTTACAGCTGAAGGAGGAGGTCACAAGGCTTACCCTTCAGGTAAAGGCACTTAAAAACGAAATGAAAGGAGTGAAAACAGGTGGCTAAAAGATATACGTCAGATGAAATCCTGCAGATGGCGGTAGGTCTTCTTCCCAAGGATATGGCGGCAGATATGGACCTGGACGGTAAAATCACCGCATCCGATGCAAGATATGAAAAAAGGCTCGAAGCAGGTAAGCTTCCTCTTGATACCCCGTCACAGATGAAGGAAAACATTGCAAGCAGGATAATAAAGGAGAATTCCTCTTTTTCCTATGACCCCGAAAAGGACCCCTTGTTTTCTCAGTACAAAAAGCAGTACGAGAGAGAGGGCGCAAGGGTTTCAGAGGATATTATGGGAAGGGCTTCTGTGCTTACGGGAGGCTACGGCAATTCCTATGCAGGGAAAATTGCCGCCGACAAAATGGCGGAGTTTTCTGAAATGACTGCCGACAAGTCCCTTGAGCTTGAGGAAAGGGCTTATAAAAAGCACCTTGATAATATTGACTCTCTTTATTCTCTTTACTCCCTTATGTCGGACGAGGAGAAAAAGGAGGAGGACAGAAAGAAGGCAGCCCTTGATTTTGCAGTCCTTGCGTCCGGAATGGGGGATGATTCCTTTATTAAGGCGCTGGGCATTGAGCCCGAGGACGACGATTTTCAGAAGCTCAAAGAATTTGCAGAGCTTTCCGCAAAATACGGCGACTATTCCGCCCTGGAGGAGCTGGGTATTGATACCTCCCGTCTTACTGAGGGCGAAAAGTATGACCTTGCAGAGCTTTTTGCCAAGTACGGCGACTATTCGGAATTGGAAAAGCTGGGTGTTGATACCTCTGACCGCCGTCTTGAGGAGTATTACGACAGGCTCATTAAAAAGCAGAAGGTATGGTGACAGCTTGATTAATCTTAATAACGGCCACACAGCCCTTTCCCCCGGAGGAGTATGGGGGGAAAGGACCGAGTACAAAGAGTGCAGAAGGCTCATTTCGGCAATAAGCGAAAATCTTACGGGGCTTCCCGTGAAAATCACCGAGGGCAGGGAAGGCTACTGCCGTGACGGGCTTCTTTTCATCTTTCACAAGGGCACCTCAATGAAGAATGCCCCGAAAAGGGGAGCTGAGATTATTGTCTCGGAAAACGCCTCCTCGGATACTCAGTACGATGCCTTCCGTCTTCTGTGCGCGGTCTCGGGAGAAAATACCTTCCGCAATAAGGGGGTTCATACCCTCACGAAAAAAAGTCCCTTTAAGAGTCTTCGCTCCCTGGGAAACGAAAACGCCTACCTTATAAAGGCAGGGTATATTGACAGCGACAGCGACAATGCAGTCTGGGACAGGGAGCTTGAGGGTATGGCACGTGCCCTTTCACGGGAGATTATTAGAATATATAAGGAGAAAATAAATGAAAATTACAGCTGATTTTACCCGTCTTCACAGCGGTGAAAGCCTTTCGAGGCTTATACGCTTTTCTGTGGAAGAGGAGCTTTGGGGCAAAAAAGCAAAGCTTGGTTTTATAACGCCCCGGGGAAACATATATTTTACGGGGGAGCTGTCTTACGAAAAGGGTGAGGGGGAATACCTTATTCCCTCCTCCCTTACGGACGGCAGGGGAATTCTCGTGTGTCAGCTTTATCTGTGGGACGATACGGGCTTTATAGCAAAAAGTCCCCTTACGGATATTCCCGTCAGTCCCTCGGTGGACAGCGCCGACAGCCTTCCCGTACCGGAGGAAGGTCCGAAAAGCCTCGCCCTTGTCTTTGAGTATATTGATGCCAAGGCAGACCGTGACCACAGTCACAACGACGCCTATTACACCAAGCAGGAGATTTCGGAGCTGCTCGAAAGCGGTATTTCGGCATCTCACCGCCACGATGACCTTTATTACACCGAGGCTCAGACGGATGCTCTCTTAGCTGAGCTTGAAGCCGATACCGAAGAGCTTATAAGTCAGGCGGAGGAAAGAGGTAACCTTCTTATTGCCGACCTTTCCTCGCAGACGGAAATAAGGCTTTCGGAAAAGAGCGACAAAAACCATAACCACTCGGATGAATATTATTCCAAGGCAGAGATTTCCGCCCTTGCAAGCGACGTAAAGACGGAGCTCACGGACGAAACGCAGGAGCTTTTAGCTGACCTTGAAGCCGGGACAGAGGAAAAGCTTCTCGGAAAAAGCAATGTCGGCCACTCCCATAACGATTTATATTACACGGAAGCGGAAACCGAAAACCTTATAAGTCAGGCAGAGGAAAGGGGTAACCTTCTTATTGCCGACCTCTCCTCTCAGACGGAAATAAAGCTTTCGGGGAAGAGTGACAAAAACCATACTCACTCGGATGACTATTTTTCAAAGGCAGAGCTTTCCGCCCTTGTAAGCGACGTAAAGACGGAGCTCACGGACGAAACGCAGGAGCTTTTAGCTGACCTTGAAGCCGGGACCGAGGAAAAGCTTCTCGGGAAAAGCAACGTCGGACACTCCCATAACGATTTATATTATACGGAAGCGGAAACCGAAAATCTTATAAGTCAGTCCGAGGAAAGAAGTCAGATGCTTATTCTTGACCTTTCCGCTCAGACGGACACCAAGCTTTCGGAAAAAAGTGACAAAGCCCACAATCACGACAGCGCTTATTACACAAAGGCAGAGATTTCTGCCCTTATAAGCGATGCAAAAACCGAGGCCTTTGACGATGCTCAGGAGCTTGTTGATACCCTTGAAGCTCAGACTGAAACGAAGCTTTCGGGAAAGAGTGACAAAAGCCATATTCACGATGACAGATATTACACCGCCGAAGAAGCGGATTATCTGCTTTCGGGAAAAAGCAATACCTCACACACTCACGACGGCAGGTACTACACAGAGTCCGAAACCGATGAACTTATCTCTCAGACACAGAATAACTCTATGCTTATGATTTCGGACCTCAGCACCCAGACCGATCAGAAGCTTTCGGAAAAAAGCGACAAGAGCCACAATCACGACAGCGCTTATTACACGAAGGCAGAGGTTTCCTCTCTTATAAGCGATGCTGCAGACGGGCTTGTGCCTCAGACGCAGTTGAACGGTCTGACACTCATAACCTCTTCATCCGTTCCCACGGTTGACGACAGGACCGTTATTACTTTCGTTACGGAGGCGTAATCAGATGGGTGCACATTCAACGGATAAATTCAGAGCAACGGCATCTCCCAGCATCGGTACAGGCTGGGAGGATGTTGCAAACATCTATGACGGCAACGTAAACACCTATGCAAAGAGAACAAATACCACAGGCACATCCGCAACGCATATTAACGGCTTCGGGATAACGGTACCCTCAAACGCAACGGTAACGTCTGTTGAGATACATTCCAAACTGTACTCTGCCAATGATGACGGCTATATCTGGGTGTATGTGTATACCGATGAAGGCCCCACATCCGTTAAAGCGAAGGAGGTTGTAAACGGTGCTGAGCTTACTGCACAGTATGTAACGCATACCTATACTGCCGAGGAGCTGCAGACCGCTCTGGAATCAAAGGGTGTCTGCGACGGCGATATCCGTCAGCTTCTCAATACCCTTCGTGTCCGTTTCGTTATGGGTGATGCGGGAGATAAGCTTCTTACTTTGGGTAACTGCCGTGTTTATGATAACTATGTTGTTATCAATTACACCATTCCCGATTATGTTCTTACATTAAAGGCAACAGAGGGCGGTACGGTAACAGGCGGCGGCACCTATGAAGAGGGTACAAGCGTAACAATCAAAGCCACTCCCGATGAGGGCTACAGGTTTGTCTCCTGGAGTGACGGAAATACAAACGCAAGCAGAAGCATAACGGTAAAAGCAAATAAAACCCTTACGGCAACCTTCGAAAAACTTGAAACAAGCAAAATCTATTGCGGAACTGAGAAGGTATCCGTGTACTGCGGAACACAGAAGGTATCCGTGTACTGCGGTACGCAAAAATTAATATAAGGAGAGATTTGTATGCTTAAAATTTTTATTGACCCGGGTCACGGCGGGGACAGTATCGGTGCATCCTACAAGGGAAGAACTGAGCAGGATGACTGCCTGAGACTCGCCCTTGCCGTGCGTGACATTCTTTTCACTCAGAAGGGCGTTGAAACAATGCTCTCCCGTGAAGACAATACCGACCCCGACCTTCTTAAACGCTGTGAAAGGGCAAACGGCTGGGGTGCGGACTACTTTATTTCAATCCACAGAAATGCTTTCAGCCCCGAGGCGGCAACGGGTGTTGAGGCCTGGGTATATTCCGAGGTTGAAACGCAGGGCGTTACATACAATATGGCACAGAATATTGTTGATAATCTCTGTGCCGTTACGGGATACCGCAACCGCGGTGTAAAAAAAGGTGCCCCTGCCTACCGTGATTATGCGGTAAACCGCTATACTGAAATGAGCTCCTGCCTTCTTGAGGTAGGCTTCATTGACAACACAAAGGACAATACCGTTTTTGATACGGCATTCTCCGAAATAGCGCTGAGTATCGCAAAGGCATTAATGGAAAACGCAGGGCTTGAGTTTATTCCGCCCGTTATAAAGGGGGATGCGGACGGTGACGGTAAGGTGACAGCCTCCGATGCCCGTCTTATTCTCCGTGCCGCAGTAGGACTTGAAAAGATTGATACCGCAAGGGGAGACCTTGACGGGGACGGAAAAATCACATCGGAAGATTCCCGTAAGGCTCTTCGCATTGCCACGGGACTGGAGGAATAATTATGGAAAATAAGATAAATATAAAGGACCGCCTTAAATCGTGGGCTGTGTGGCTCTCGGTTCTCGGTGCCGTGGGTGTAATACTCAATGCCTTCGGTGTTTTCGAAAAAATCGGCATTGATTCCGCCACATTTGACATTATCGTCAATGCCGTCGGCACCATCCTTATAGCCTTTGGTATACTCAACAACCCCACGGATAAAACCTGTTTTTAACCATAATTCAGCAAAAGAGATGTAAGTACGGTAGGGGCGGGGTTGCCCCGCCCGTTCAAAGGGGGTGTTATTTTTTTGCAAATGAAAATTACAAAAGTTATATGTCGGGAGGGGAGACCCCTCCCCTACGGGTAAAAAAGTCTCAGACTTCGCGAGTGCGATAAAAAAGGAGGAAAAATGAATCTCACAAATGAGGACAAGGAATATCTTCACGAAACCTTTATTTCCCGTAAGGAGTGCGGTGAGTGCACACGGGGAATCCGTGAAGAGCTGGCTGAGGGGTCAACCGCCTTTGCCACAATAAGACAGGATTTGCAGTACATCAAGGAAAAAATCGACTCCAAATCAAAATTCAACGTGTCGGTTGTAATTTCCGTGATTCAGGGGCTTTGCACCCTTCTTGTCACACTCATCGCCGCCCGCCTCGGCACCTGAGAAATGAAAAATGAACTTGCCCGGTAACAGAGAATCAATGTAGGGGAGGGGTCTCCCCTCCCGATTCAGAGAGTTGTTATTTTTTTGAAAAAAGTTGCGGAAGTTATGTAACGGGCGGGGTAACCCCGCCCCTACCGTAATATAGTGCCTCACGGGAATTCGTTATATTACAGGGAATTGCTGTAAATAATATTGAAATATTCGCCCTTCTGTGGTAATATAATTCTATTGAAGGGAGAGGTTTTTATGGCATTCGAAAAAGTAAATGTAAATGATTTATGCTTTTCGCCCGTAAAGGCAATAGGTGAGGACTGGGGCATACTTACGGGTGTGTCCGGCAAGGGCTTTAATTCAATGACTGTCAGCTGGGGCAGCGTGGGTGTATTATGGAGTCGGCCCGTGGTGTTCGCATTCGTCCGTCCCGGAAGGCACACCTACGGCTTTATGAATGACGGGGAGATGTTCTCCCTTGCCATTATGAATAAGGAAATTCACAAGAAAATGGCGGTTTTCGGTTCTAAAAGCGGAAGAGATGTTGATAAATATAAGGAATCGGGTCTGACTGCGGTTTTCGAGGACGGTGTGCCCTTCCCCGAGGAGGCAGAGCTGGTTTTCGTTTGCAGAAAAATTGCAAAGGGGGATATAAGCCCCGACTGGTTTATTGATGAAGGGATTGACCCCGACAATTACCCCAAAAAGGACTACCACCGTATGTTTATAGGTGAAATTGTGACGGTTCTGAAAAAAGTTTAAAGTTTTTGAAAAAAAGTGTTGACAAGAGGGATTGCTTCTGTTATAATCCCTCTTGCGCCTGAGGGAATACCCTTTGGAAGCAGTCGGTGTCTATAACATTGAGGTCCCACCCGTTCCCATCCCGAACACGGTAGTTAAGCTCAATCGTGCCGAAAATACTTGGCGGGCAGCCGCCCGGGAAGATAGGTCGTCGCCGGCACAAAAAAACAG
>JAGAKX010000041.1 GCA_017625435.1 Clostridia bacterium | reverse complement strand
GCACCCGTTGACGGATGGAAGTGCTCCTGCGGTAACACGGTAAGCGGTAATTTCTGTCCCAACTGCGGCGGTAAAAAGCCGGCGCCTCAGGGCTCCTGGAAGTGCTCCTGCGGAAATGATGTAACAGGTAATTTCTGTCCCAATTGCGGCAGTAAGAAGCCTGAAGAGGTTCAGGGCTGGACCTGCTCCTGCGGAAGTGTAAATCAGGGCAAGTTCTGTATGAACTGCGGAGCCAAGAAGCCCGAGGGCGCACCCTTATATAAGTGTGACAAGTGCGGCTGGCAGCCTGAGGATCCCCACAATCCCCCCAAGTTCTGTATGAACTGCGGCGACATCTTTGACGAATCAGACAAATCATAATTATTTATAAAAGGAGAATATAAAAATGGGACTTTTTGATAAGAAATTCTGCGATATCTGCGGAGAAAAAATAGGTATGCTCGGCAACCGTAAGCTTTCTGACGGTAATATGTGTAAGGATTGTGCGAAGCTTCTTTCCCCCTTCTGTGATGACAGAAGAAGCTCCTCTCTTGCTGACATAAAGGCTCAGCTTCAGTACCGTGAGGAAAACAAGGCTGTTCTTCGTGCATTCAGCCCCATGATTACCGTTGACGGTGATTATAAGAATATTTATGTTGACACAGCAAAGGGAAATTTCGTTGTTTCCTCAAATAAGCCCGGAAGTTGGGACAATGAGAATCCCGATGTTATTCCGATTTCTGCTATAACTTCATTGACTCTTGATGTTAAGGAAGACAGAGACGAGATTTATTATAAGGACGCTCAGGGAAATAATCAGAGCTATGTTCCTCCGAGATATGAATATGAATATGATTTCACTCTTAAATTCCTTGTAAATACTCCCTGGTTTGATGATTTTGATGTTAAGCTCAATAACTTCAGCGTAAAGAATATGGGTTCTCCCGAATATAACCGCTATCAGCAGCTGGCACAGCAGGCAATGAATGCTCTCGGTGTAGGAACTATGCCTATGAACGGCGGTATTGGAATGAATATGGGCTACGGACAGCCCGCTATGGGTTACGGACAGCAGCCTATGGGTTACGGTCAGCCCGCTATGGGTTACGGACAGCAGCCTATGGGCTACGGTCAGCCCGCTATGGGCTACGGACAGCAGCCTATGGGCGGATATCAGCAGGCACCTCAGCCCGGTTACGGTCAGCCTCCTATGGGCGGATATCAGCAGGCTCCTCAGCCCGGCTTCAATCAGCAGCCTGTGGGTTACCAGCAGGCTCCTCAGCAGACAGGCTATCAGCAGAAGACTCCTGCAACAATGGCTGTGAACTGGACCTGTCCCTCCTGCGGATGTGCAAATGACAGCGGTAACTTCTGTCAGGCATGCGGCACTCCCAAGGCATAAAGAATGATTAAAAAAATAATAATTGCGGCGGTTATAATACTTGTTATTGCCGGTATTATAACTGCTGCGGCAGTTTATATGAAAAAGCATAAGAATGACTATATTCTGGACGGTCCCGGAATGGTGCGTCAGCCGCACGATTATATCGACTATTGCAGCTACAGCTATGGCGGCGGTATGGAGGGTGAAAGTGAGCATATTGAGCTTACAAGGCGTTCCGACGGATCGTACACCTACTCATATTCCTACTGTCCGTATAACGGCGGTGAGGAAACAGTTATTGAAAAGACCTTTACTGATTATGAGCCCGTTATGGATGAAATAAGAGAAATCTGCAAAAGAACCGGTGTGCTTACATGGGGTGAGCTTCCGAAGAGCGAGCTTTTGCTTCTTGATGCTCCGACTGCAACCGTGTATTTTCGATATTTCGATAATTGTTTTTATTCCGTTAACAGTGATGATATTCTTCCCCAAGAAGGTAACGGTATATTTTCCGATATTTATGATTACTTAAATTCACTTAAATAAGGAGTGAGAGAAATGTCTACATTATTACAGCAAAAATGTCCTAACTGCGGCGGCAGCGTAAGCTTTGATACAGGCGCACAGAAGCTGAAATGCCCATTCTGTGACAGCGAATTTGATGTTGAAGCAGCTGCAGGTCATAGAACACCTGACGGCGCAGCCGCTGCTGTTGACAATATCAGCTGGGAATCTGATACAAGCGAATGGACAACTGATGAAACAACCGGAATGAGAGTTTATATGTGTAATTCCTGCTCCGGTGAGGTTGTGGCAGACGAAACAACGGGTGCTACAAGCTGTCCTTATTGCGGAAGCCCCGTAGTAATGAAGGGACAGTTTGACGGAGCTCTCCGTCCCCATCTTGTTATTCCCTTTAAGCTTGATAAGGAAGCAGCAAAAAAAGCCTTCAAGCAGCATATGACAGGCAAAAAATTTGTTGCCCGAGCTTTTAAGGACGATAATAAAATTGATGAAATCAAGGGTGTTTATGTACCCCATTGGCTGTTCTCCTGCCAGGCAGAGGGACAGGTAAGCTTTGTTGCCGAAAAGACAACAAAAAGATGGTCCGATGCAGATAATAATTATACCGAGATTACTGAATATGACTGCTACAGAAGCGGTAATATGATTTTTGACAATGTTCCCGTTGACGGCTCAACAAAGATGCCTGATGATCTTATGGAATCTCTTGAGCCCTTCAATGTAAACGAGGCTGTGCCCTTTAACGTTGGTTATCTTTCAGGCTATCTTGCTGATAAGTTTGATGTTGATGCTACAAGCAGTATGCCCCGTGCAAACGACAGAATCCGTCAGAGTATTGCAGATAATCTCAAAAAGACCGTTGACGGTTATGATTCCGTTACAACAATTCAGTCAAATATGACGGTGCTGGGCGGCGACTACAAATATGCTCTTTATCCTGTGTGGCTTCTGACAATAAAGCACAAGGATAAGGACCATGTATTTGCTATGAACGGTCAGACAGGGAAGTTTGTAGGAAACATTCCTACCGACACAAAGAAGGTAAAGACCGTGGGTGCTCTTATCGGTGCAGGTATAGGTGTTGCCCTTTGGGCGGTACTGAACCTCATTGGTCTTATTTAAGGAGGTGCGGAATATGAAAAAGATAATTACAACTCTTCTTGTTGCGGTATTCGCTCTTTCCTTTATGCTTATTCCCGCATCAGCCGATGATTTCAATACTCTTGATCCTACGGGACTTTTAACTGAAGATGAAATGTTTGCTCTCGAGCAGCTTGCCGTTGATATTGAAGAGCAATACGGATATTTTGCAATGATATGTTTTGCAGAAAATACGGACGGCTATGAAACAATACTCGATTTCGGGCATGACCTTTATGACAGCTTTTCTGATAAAAAGTATGCAGTAATTTTCGTTGATGATCTCAGTCAGAGTCTTTGCGATTTCTTTGTCAGTGAGAATTACGAGGAATATGTATTCACACACGATGTTACAACTGCAATCTTCAATGCATACAATGAAGCTGAAACATACTATCTCGGAGCTGTTGCTTTCTATAACGGTGTTGCTTCAGCTCTTGAAAATGCAGGCATTGCCGCTTCCGAAGAAACAACTGCAGCAGAGGAAATAACTGACGCTGCCGCAGGCACACAGGATACAACCGAAGCACCTGAAGAAACGACAGAATTTGTTAAAACCGAAAGACTTCTTCCCCTTGTAGTGGACAATGCAGACATATTGACCGATGAAGAGGAAGCATATTTCCTTGAAAGATGTCAGGCATTTACAGATGAATATAAGTGTGAAATTGCGATTGTAACAATAACAGATCTTGAAGGCAAGACCGCTCAGGAATATGCTGATGATTTCTATGATTACAACGGCTACGGCTACGGTGAAAATAAGGACGGACTTCTTTGCTTATATCTTGACGGTGAAGAAAGACAGCGAAATGCTACGCTTACCACTTCCGGCACTGCTCAGATGAACATCGGAGATGATGAAATTGAAGATATTCTTCTTGCAATTGCAGGCTCTGCAAAGTTCGGTGAATTCAAGGATGCGTTTGATTGGTATATTGATTTGTCTGAGGAGGCTGTAAAGCCCGTGCCTCCCTTGTTCTGGCTTCTTATATGCCTTGCTGTGGGTATGGTAATAGGACTTATTATTACAAATTCAATGGCGTCCAAAAACTACTCTGTACATAAGAAGGAAACTGCAGCGGATTACGTAAGAGAAGGCACACTTATGATCACAGGAAGAAACGATATATTCAGAAATACAAGGGTTAACGTGACACCGAAGCCCAAGAGCAACAGCGGAAAGTCGTCCGATTCAAACGGCTCAACTCACACAAGCTCCTCAGGCAGAAGCCACGGTGGCGGTTCAATTTCCTTCTGATAAAGGAAAATAATAGGAGGAAATATAATGGGACTTTTTGACAAAATAAAAAATCCGTCTGCCGTAAAAACTCCTGTTGCCTCAGAGTCAGGCGGAAATAAGAGTAAAAAGGTAGTTTTTTCAAAGCTTCCCGAGAGCTTTGAAGAATTCAAAAGATTATCTGAAGCACAGCTTACAGATCCTTTTGATACAGCGGCATTAACCGTTCTTGCATTCTGTTTTTATACTGAAAATAAAGAAGAATGCCTTAAAATGCTTGATTTCTTAAGAGGTCCGAGACCGCTGAGCGTAATGGATAAGCAGTTTATTGCAGACCGTTTCCGTGATAAGGATTATGTGCCCCGTTCATATTTTGAGGGTGCTGTACCGTCAAACAACTATTTACCGTCAGAGCCTTATACGGTAATTGTAAGTGACAATCCCTATTCTTATGCGAATGAAACCTATGCAACACTCTATGTCCGTTCAGGCGGTGCAGACAGCCTCAGAAGTGTTCAGATGCGTCTTGCAAAGGACGGAAAATGGTATCTGTGGGAGCAGTTTATTCTGGCAGATATCCGTCAGCCCGAAAGCATGAATCCCTGGGCATAAAACTTTCAGGAGGAAAAAACAAGTGTCAGAGCATTGTATGTCAATTCCGTTCAGCGGAAATTTCTTTGCACGGGTGGTACAGGGAATGTATGACCTTACGGCATCGATATGGTTCAAGGCAAAAATTGAATATGACATAGTTGACCAAGAGCGTCTTGATACAATGTTTGGCGGAATTTTACCTGTAGAGTTTATGCAAAAGGATGCCGAGTTTGCCGTTAAGAGAACGTTTACCGCGCTTTTTGAAGAGGGTGCTTCACTTGATGAAATTAAGCACAAAACGGTAAATGAGGCAGACAGGGCTTTAACGTACAAGCGCATTGAAGAATGGGAATCGAGATGCGGTGTCAGAGCTACCCGCATTTCTGATATGCAGATTCAGGTGGATCATAAGACAGAAAAATTACTTGCATCTGTAGATATCGGTGCTTCTGCATCCGAAAAGCCCAATGTCAGTAGCTGGAAATGCTCCTGCGGTAACCTGAATTCGGGTAAATTCTGTACCGAATGCGGAGTGAAAAAGCCGGATTTTTGGCTTTGTTCCTGCGGAAGCAATAATAATGGTAATTTCTGTACCGAGTGCGGAAAACCGAAAAACAGTTAAACTATAAAAGAGAGGTAAATTAAAATGAAAAAAATACTCGCTTTATTAATGGCAATTATGCTTGTTTTATCACTTGCCGCCTGCGGCGGTAACACCGAAGAAACAACCGCTCCTGCCGGAGAAGAAACAACAGCTGCAGAAGATGTCGGCACAGCAGCCCTTGCAAATGGTGAATGGGTAAACAATGCCGGAAAATTCGCTGTTGCCCTTGTCGGTGCAGAGCTTTTTAATGATGAAGACGGTGCAAAGGCAATCCGTGTGTATCTTGATTTTACAAATAAAGAAGACAGCTACACAACTACATTTTCCGATGAAACACAGGATATTGTTTTCATTCAGAACGGCGAAGAGCTTAATGAAACAAATGCTGTTTACGGTGAAGATGTTGCAGAGTTCGGCAATCAGAAAAAGAATATCCGTCCCGGTGTTACAATCCGCGTAATCAAAGAATTTGCACTTAATGCCGAAACAGGAAGCGTTGATTTTGAATTTACCGCAAAACGACAGGACGGTGCTACACTTACTTATACCTTTGATGTTACGGCTCTTCCCGGTGCACCCGAGGAGGCTTTTACAGCAAAGACAATTGCTGCTCCTGATTTCAATGCCGGCTGGCCGGAAAGCGGTAAGGTAACAGATTATTATAACAGAGATGCAAAGCACGATGTTGTTATCAAGAATGCAGAATTTGTTGACGGAACAAGGGATACAAAGCTCATAAGAGTATATTTTGATTTTACGAACAACGATACCGAGGCTGAAGATTTCTTTGATGCCTGCGATATTATGGTATTCCAGGATGGTATTCAGCTTGAGGAAGGTCAGGCAAATGAGCTTTGCGATACTGATATGGCATTCTCAAAGGACGTTGATGCAGGTGCTACTGTTACAATCTCCAATGTTTACATTCTTACCTCTGATTCCCCCGTTGAAGTCGAAATAAATGACATCTGGGAAGATACAGGAATTGCAAAACAGTTTATCGTAGAATAAGTTTTCCTAAAGAAATAAGACAGTCGGTAGTCCCGGCTGTCTTTTCTTGAATTAAAAAGTTAACTGTGTTAAAATAATAAAAAACTTTGGGAGTAAAGAAATGAAGGATTTCAGCCTTATAAAATTCAAATGGACGTTCCGTGATTATCAGCAGAAGGTGCTTGATAATGCAAATAAGCATCTTCTCGACAAAAAAATACATATTGTTGCGGCTCCCGGAAGCGGAAAGACAGTTTTGGGACTTGAACTCATAAGAAGACTGGGGACACCCGCTCTCGTTCTTTCTCCTTCTGTTTCAATAAAACAGCAATGGGGGGACAGATTCGAGGAATGCTATCTTCCCGAAACGGAAAATGTCAATGATTATGTGTCCTTTGATATAATGAAGCCCTCGCTTCTTACATCAATTACATATCAGGCGCTTCACGCCGCCGTGAACAGACTTCCTATGGAAACGGGAGCCGATGAGGATGAGTTTGAAGCTGAATCCGGTGCTGATTTCAGTAATTTTGATCTGATTTCTCAGGTGAAAACGGCAGGAATCAAGACCTTATGCCTTGATGAAGCCCATCATCTTAAAAGCGAATGGCAGAGAGCTCTCGAAAAATTTATCGGAATTCTCGGTGCTGATGTTACTGTAATTTCTCTTACTGCAACACCGCCTTATGATTCCGAGCCTAACGAATGGAACAGATACATAAGCCTTTGCGGTGAAATTGATGAGGAAATTTTTGTGCCTCAGCTTGTAAAGCAGAAGACCCTTTGTCCCCATCAGGACTATATATATTTCAGCTATCCCACCGAAGAGGAGGCTGAAACTCTGAGAAGCTACAAGCAAAAGGCAAGGGAATGCACAAAATATATAATTGAAAACGGCTATATTGCCGCCGCTTTGAAGAATGCAGGTGTAATAGGCGAAAAGACCTTAAACGATGAAGCTCTTTATGATAACACCGACGGCTTTACGGCTCTCATTACTCTCGGAAAAGCCTGCGGTATCAATATTCCCTCCGATATAATAAAAAAGCTTTTCGGAAGAAAAAATGTTCCCGAAAATAATATTGAAATAACGGAAAAAGCATTTCAGTTTATTATCGATAAGCCTGAAATTTTCGGTGAAGCTCTGTTGGAGGAGTTAAAGAACATTCTTCTCGAAAACTCTCTAATTGAAAAAAGAAAGGTTCAGCTTATTACAACGGATAAAATCAACAGAATGTTGGCTTCTTCTATGGGTAAGCTTAAAAGCATTGAGATTATTGCAGAAAATGATGTAAACAATCTCGGTGACGGCCTTCGTATGCTTGTTCTTACGGATTTTATAAAAAAGGAAATAAAGAAAAGCATAGGAACAGACGATGAACTGCATACAATGGGAGCCGTTCCCGTATTTGAAGCCATAAGAAGAAAGATAGGGGAGAGGACTAAGGTTGCTCTTCTTACGGGAACTCTTGTAATACTTCCCGATTCAGCCGTAGCCTCGGCACAGAAGATCGCAAACGAGGAAAAAGCAAGCTGTATTGTAAAGCCCATTGAGGGAACAGCTCACTCCGAGGTGATTTTCGGCGGCTCAAACAAGCATAAGGTCGGTATTATTACTAAAATCTTTGCTCTCGGAGAAATAAATATTCTTGTGGGCACTAAATCTCTTCTCGGAGAGGGCTGGGATTCTCCCAATATAAATTCTCTTATTCTTGCAAGCTTTGTGGGAAGCTTTATGCTTTCGAATCAGATGAGAGGCAGAGCCATAAGAATTGATAAGAAAAATCCCGATAAGGTATCAAATATATGGCATCTCGTAACTGTCCTTCCCGACGGTGACGGCAAAAACACCGAGGAAATCGAAGGTGATGATTTTCTCACCGTAAAACGCCGTTTTTCGTGTTTTCAGGCTCCGTCCTATAATAAGAGTGTCATAGAAAACGGAATCAAAAGAATAGACATTTTGACCCCGCCTTTTGATAATGCGGGTATAGACAGAATAAATTCCGAAATGCTTCGCATTTCCTCCGACAGAAAAACTGCCGCATCCCGCTGGGATTTTGAAATAAAGGGAAGTTCTACACCTGTTGTAAGCGATGTAAGTGAAGTTCCGATGTCGGTTTATCCCAAAAAGAAGGTATCAAGCAATAAGCTTTATGCGATTATTTTTGCTGTACTTGCGGTGCTCGGTATTGTAATTGCTGTGGCAGCAGGCTTTGTAGGCTCAGTTTTCGGAATTGCTGTTACAATACTGTCCTTATATTTTATGATAAAAAAAGCATCCTTTGTAACAAAGAATTCCACGCCCGTAAAAACGGTTACGGGACTTTCCCGAGCTGTTCTTAAAACCCTCCAACAGCTTAAGGAAATTGACTCTTCTCCGAAAATCAAGGTAAATGTAAATAAAGCCGCTGACGGAAACTCACTTTCTGTTAGCCTCACAGGAGCAACAGAAAGAGAATCAAAGGTCTTTATCAAGGCCGTATCGGAGCTTTTTTCTCCCATTGATGACCCTCGATATGTAATCATCGGTGTTACTAAGATATTCAAGATAGAAAAGAGGAATTTCACAAACAGCTTTTCCTGTCCGTCCGTTATCGGTGTAAATAAGGAAAGTGCGGAAATCTTCAAGAAATACCTTAAATCTCCCGCAGGAGATTTCGAGCTTATTTTCACAAGAAGCGAAAACGGCAGAAAGATTCTTAATGAATGTAAAAAAATGTCATTTCTTAATGCAATTATAAATTAGACTGAAGATTTATTTATCATCAACAGCACTCTGAACAATCATTTTTTTACCCGCTATTAAAGCGGGTGTTTTTGTTTTTACGGGGTTGTTGGTTGAAATGAATATTTGTTTGTGATATAATTATTTACATATAATTCTTTTAGAAGGCTATTTTTTATGAAAACCATTAAAGATATTCGTCTCTATAAAAGTGAGAAAACAAATGATTTCGGATTGCCTGTTACAACTTCATTTGCAAACAAGAAATTAAGTGCAGTTATCCATAGAATTGTTATGAAATTGCGTGAGCAGGAGTTTTCTTTTGGTGATTTTGACCATTTGTATATTAACTTTACAATTTGCAATCTCCCTCGGGAAATAGAATTGTCGGAAAAGGTTGACAGAGAGCATTCTTGGTATAGATATTGCTCTGTAAAAATCAATGAAGAATTATATTTAAAGCTTGATTCCGAGGAGTCAAACAATATTATATTGAAATTAATAGAAAAAGTTCTTGTTGGTTGTTTTGCGACAGAAGAATTTGATGAAAGACTGATACATAATTGCGTTAAAGAAGCCATTGAGTATGGCGAAGATATGTTGGTGCTATATAAAGAAAAAAGCACATCTAATAGAAAAGCAAAGATATTTTTACGCTATCTTGATTCTTTTAAGTATTTACCGCTTTTGCGTGTTTACGATAGCAATGATAGTATTATTTTCGAAAAGGATTTTCCTGAAACTTTAGCATTGGACTGTTTTGGAAATATTCAGCTTAGTTCTAAAAAAATTACAATAAAGCCAAGAAAAAATATTTTTTCTGTAAAAATGAAGGATATGGTTTTTGAATTCTGACAGATATCAGGCTCCCCATAGTACATAAGCTACGGGGAGTTCTCTTTTTTCGCCGCATTATCAATCCCCACCATAAACTGCAAAAAAGTTAATATCAAGCTAAACCTTCAGTTTGTGATCTCTGTTTTTTATGCAGTACATTTTGTATGTGTTACGGGGGCAGAAAAATGTTGCAATACACATATAAATATGATAAAATAAACAAATAATGGGTGAGTATGAAAAGGAGCGGCTTGAATGCTAAACAGGGCTTTTCACGATCTGAAAAAATACTTCAGATATTCTGTGGTGTCAGCAAAATCAAAGCTTAAAGCAGAGGTTGCCAATTCATATCTGAATTGGCTGTGGTGGATACTGGATCCTCTGTGCTTTATGCTTATTTATACATTTATTTTCGGGTTTGTATTTGATGCCAGGGAACAATATTTTCCCGTGTTTATTTTTATAGGTCTCACTATGTGGGATTTTGTGAATAAGACTTTGCTGGGCAGCGTAAAAACTATAAAGCTTAATAAAGCAATTGTTTCAAGAGTTTATTTCCCGAAATTTATTCTTGTTCTTTCAAAGATCTGGATAAACGGCTTTAAGATGATGATATCTTTTGGTATTGTCATACTGATGATGCTTATTTTCCGTGTTCAATTGTCCTGGAATGTTTTATTCTTTGTCCCCATTCTTCTGATTTTAGTTCTGTTTACCTTCGGCTGTGCATGTTTTGTGATGCACTACGGTGTTTATGTTGAGGACCTGAGCAATGTTCTGAATGTGGCACTTCGCTTTATTTTTTATGCTACGGGAATATTCTACAATATTGAGACGCGTATTCCGCAGGTGGGCGGTCTGCTCAACAAGGTCAATCCTGTTGCTTTTCTTATTACCTCTATGCGGCAGAGCCTTATATACGGAACGGCTCCCGATTGGAAATTACTGCTCTTATGGTTTTCTGTCAGCGTTATTTTAGTGCTTCTCGGGCTCAGAAAAATATATAAAGAAGAAAACAGTTATGTCAAGGCTATATAAGCCTGTGAGGAAATAATTATGAGTGAATATGCAATTGAGGTTGAAAATCTCAGCGTCTGTTATAAAGGACTGAAATCTTACTCAATCAGAAAGAATCTTCTCAGAAGAAAGCGTTCCGAGAAAGAGCTGTTCAGGGCTGTTAAAAATGTTAGCTTTAAGCTCCAAAAGGGTGAAATACTCGGAATTGTGGGAAAAAACGGCAGCGGCAAGAGCACACTTCTTAAGGCTATTGCAGGAATTTTTACTCCCGATGAGGGTAGCGTTGAGCTTCACAATAATACAGTTGCGCTTCTTGCTATCGGTGTAGGCTTTATTAAAGAGCTTACCGGAAGAGAGAATATTCTGCTGTCGGGTATGCTGCTAGGTTTTTCTGAGGCAGAAATACGAAGACGTACAGATGAAATCATTGAGTTTTCAGAGCTTGGCGATTTCATAGATAAGCCTGTAAGGACTTATTCAAGCGGAATGTATTCAAAGCTGTCCTTTGCAATTACGGCAATACTTGAAACAGATATCATTCTTATTGATGAAGTGTTAAGTGTAGGCGATGCCCGTTTCCGTAAGAAAAGCTACGCAAAAATGAAGGAACTGATTACTCAGAAGGACAGAACGGTTGTTATTGTTTCCCATGACAGCAAAACCCTTCTTGATTTATGTGATAAGCTGTTATGGATTAATGACGGAGAAATGATGCAGTTTGGAGCTACAAAAGAGGTACTGGCTGCCTATGAAAGCTATACCGGCTAAATAAAAAAACTTAAAAAAATCAGCACAAAGCTACTGTCAGAAGTAGTTTTGTGCTGATATTCTTTATGTGCAGTATTTGCTGATTGATTCTTTACTCGGATTTGTCCATAAGGTAGGAAATATCCAGAAGCTCACCGAGCTTGAAATCCCATGCCATAGGGTCAAATCTGAGGAACAGACCGGGAGTGAATGTCATTTCTCCTACGTAAATCTGTCCGTCCTGATTATAGAAATCTATGCGGACAAAGGGGAAGTCCTTGCAAAGGGTTTCTGCAATTTCATACATTTTGTCAAGATTTGCAGGCTTTTCGGGGGCTGTTGAAGAGAACTTGCCTGCACGGCGGAAGGGAAGCACATTCCAATCTCTGTCAACAAAAGTACGGGACTGTGTCTTGGAGCCTCTCTCCTTAACAATCATTGAGAACTTTACTTCGCCGTTGCAGCAGTAGAATTTGTAGTCGTCGAGATACTGATTACCGCCCAGATCAAGGAATTCTTCAATTACAATAAGAGGCTTTTCAGGCTTTTCGTCCGTAATACACATATTGTTGTAATAATATGATGACCAAGGATAAAGCCAGTTTGAAATTACGGCCTTGAGCTGGTCAATGTTTACATTACGCTTATCCTGGACAAGAATAACCTCATTTGCACCCCATCCCTCATTGGCTTTAATTACAAAGCGGTTGGGAAGTGCATCAAAATCAATGTCGTTTACATTATCGTAAGCACCGATTAACGGAACAACATATTTGTAGCCTACGCGCTCACCGATCCAATCTTTTGCAAGTGCCTTGTCGGAAGCTATTTTGTGGTCGGGATGCTTATAGTGAAGGGCGAGCCACAGAAGCTTTTCATTGTAGCTCTGGGGATTGTCGAGATTCGGGAAATATTTCAGCTGCTTATAGCCCTTCTGTTCACAGTAATGCTTCTTCATTTCCATGGTGATTTTATCTTCCATCATATAAGCCATTCTGGGAGTCATTACTTCAAACTCGGGGGCAGGAAGAGGAGCATATTTTCTGTTGACTTTTCTGAGCTTTCGTGTACGGAGCTGAATGCCGTTTATTCCCGCATATCTGTAACCGTCATAATTCTGGAAATAAACAGGGAAGCGTATTACATTGAATAAGGTAAGATAGTGCTTTCTCTGTAATTCATCGTGGCGGATAAAGTTTCTGCGGAATTGAGTAAGGGAAGCCTTTGTTTTTCTGTTTGCTTTGGCTACAGCTATTCGTATTGATTCAAAGGCAACGGGCTTGTCTGTTATCATTTTCTCAGGGAGCTCGAACCATTCGCCGAACTTATAGTCCCATTCCACAGGCTCAAAAGGAAGAAGACCTCCGCCTGAGTAAAATGTCATTTCACCGAGGTAGATTTTATCTCCGACTTCGTAAAAATCAACACGGACAAAGGGGAAGGGCTTTGCAAGCTTTTCTGCAAGCTCTATCATCTTGTCATAATTGCGGGGCTTGGGAGGCAGAGGATTTGCATGTCGGGTGTCGCCGTAAGTAAACGGGAGATAATTAAAATCGCGGTCAAAGAAATCAAATGTGACACTGGCAGAGCTGCGGTCGGTCGCAATAAACAGAGCTTTGACTTCACCGTTAAATGTAAAGAATTTGTAGTCATAAACCTGACCGTCTATCTGCTCAAGATATTCTTCGGCATATACAACAGGCTTTGCGTGCTTAAAGCCCCAGTTAAAATACTGGTAGTATGAATTACGGTCCGGCTTCATCCATTTTTTTAATGTTTCGCGGGTTTCTTCAAAATCAAGCTCAGATTTGTCTTTGACGATTATGTTGTAACCGCTTGACCAGTTGACTTTAAGAACAAAGCTGTCGGGCAGCGCATCAAAATCAATGTCATCGGGGTCATCCCAGCTGGCAATGGTCGGTACATAGTAGCCTTCACCGATTGTTTCCTTAACATAATCCTTTACGGCAAATTTATCGCTGCAGATTGTAATAAGCGGATTCTGATAATAAAGCTTGGTCCACATAATTTTTTCATTGAAAGTCTTAGGATTATCAAGATTCATTTCATAGCCGACACGTCTGAGGAATGCATCGCCGAGAATTTCTTTTTTTGTTTCTTCAGTCAGCAGAACGCCTAATTTGTAGTGTTCTTTTTTTACATCGCTGAAACCTTTATAATTTGAAGCCATATTCTCTCCCTATCTGCCGATATTTACATATCGGGCAATTCAATATATTTACCTAATTTATAATCCCATTCAGGAGGATTGAACGGCAGAATGCCGCCTCCGGAATAGAATGTCATTTCGCCGACCAATATTTTATTTCCTGTTTCGTAAAAGTCTACCCTGACAAAGGGGAAGGGCTCTGCAAGAATTTCTGCACAGCGTATCATTTCATCGAAATATACGGGTTTTTCAAGCTCTGCCGCATTTTTTCTTCCGCCGTATGTAAAGGGCAGTCGGTTGAACTCAGGATCAAAAAATGTATATGTAAGTTTTCCGTCCTTATGACGGTCTGTTGCTATGAAAAGAAACTTAACCTTTCCGTTACAGCAATAGAATTTATAATCATAAAGCTGTCCGTCAAGCTGTTCCATATATTCTTCCGCATAGACAACGGGTTTCATATTCTTATATCCCCAATTGAATGCCTGAAAATAGCTGTTCTGCTGAGGCTCCATCCAGAAGCGGACTTTTTCAATTGTTTCTTTTTTATTAAGCTCTGCTTTGTTTTTTACTATTATATTGTAACCGCTTGACCAGTTGACCTTCATTACAAATTTTTCGGGAAGTTTGTCCCAGTCTATGTTGTCAGGATTATCCCAGCTTGCAATGGTCGGTACTATGTAGCCTTCGCCTAATTTTTCGGTTACGTAATCCTTCACGGCAAACTTGTCACAACAGGTAGTAACCAATGGATTTTTATAATTAAGCTTCATCCAGAAGATTTTTTCATTGAAGCTCTTCGGGTTATCGAGATTTGGTGAATATCCGAGCTTTTCCTGGAATATTGCTTCGGCAATCTGACGGATTTTTTCATCAGTAAGCTGTGTATCCATCATAAAATTGAGCTTAGCCTGACTTACAAAGTATTTGTCCAGATATTTATCAAGAAACGGAATACGGAATGTAAGACCGAATATACGGTAGTACTTACGGTTGTCGCGTATAATCGTCGAAAACGGAATTTTAAGATGCATAATCTGAAATATCTTTTTTTCTCCGTCGGTAATTACTTTATACGGAACACGTACAGGTCCGAGTTTCAGATAATTCATAACTATTATTCTCCAACTATTTCCGTAAGAAATCTGTTTAATGCATATACGTACCATTTCTGGTCGCCGGTCATTTCGGGAATGGAATCCGGAATAAGCTCTCTGTGAAGAGGACCTGTCCAGTCTTTCAGCCATTCAGTCATAGGTCTCGGCAAGGGGGTTTTGTCGGGAACGGATATATCGGGATATATCCTCTTGAAAAGCTCCTTTATAATATATTTGCTTTCGCCGTTTCTTATTCTCTCTATATCAAGGGGAATGCCGAGAACAGAGCTCGCGTAAGGGGAAAAGAAGCTTATGTCTGCAAGACGGCAGGCATTGTTGTAAAAACCGAGAGACACATCGTATTCGAAGTCATTAAGAAAGCCGAAGACGTCTACAGTCCCGTCCGGTCTTATATGAGGTAAAATGGGTGTCTGAATAACATCAGGGTGCTTCAGTACTTTTTTTACGTCAACAAATGAAAAACGCTCCGTAAACTGTCCGAGGTTCCAGTCTCTGGACAGAAGACTGCTGTGACCGCCGTAAATTATGTCCGCAGTCTCCCCGAAAATAAGTGTTTTTATGCCGTCCTTTTTTGCCTGCAGGGCAGCTTTATACACCTGAACCTCAAGGGAGTGAATAGGACAGCCCTTCTGTTTCATTAACGGCAGAGCATATTCTTCATAGTCACTCCAGAAAATATCAATTACTTTATTCTTAAGACCGTTTATTTCTGCATAGTGCTTTGCGGCGGCAGTTTCATCAATTGAAGAATCTGCCTGACAGTGAAGGGTATAGGTCTGAGTTCCCTTTGGGAGCATAGCCGCCAGAATGGCAGAATCTATTCCGCTGCTGAGCATAAGTGCCGCAGGACCGTTCTGTAAGGCTTTATTGATTTCGCTTCTCAGATGCTTTTCAAGCTCTTCTGATGAACAAATCGGTGTTCTCTTTGCATCATTGTGATAGAACCAAGGCTCAACTGAATCGGAAAAACGGCGGCCTTCATCAACGATTGCCCGGTACATCAGATATGAGTTTATGCAAAAATTCTGATCGGTCCTCATTATTTATTCTCCGTTTCTCAGATGCTTGAGAGCTTTTGAAATCTGTGTGGAAGAAACATTCTTAGTATACGGGAAATAGACAATTCTGATGCCTGCTTCTTCAAACTGACGTTCATAGTCCTGCCATTTTTCGCTGTTATACCAATCGTCACCCACAAACATAATGTCAGCCTTAAGCTTTTTGCACATTTCGAGCTTATCCATATTTTCCTGTGCAACAACAGCATCCACATATTTTATGCTGCGGATAATTTCTATTCTGTCAGAGAAGGGGATAACAGGTGTTTTGCCTTTATATTTCACGAGCTCATCGGTGCTGACGCCTACTATCAGTTTGTCGCACAGCCCCTTTGCGCTTTTTAACAGATTAAGATGTCCGATATGGAATAAATCGAAAACACCGGCTGTATATCCGATGGTCATTTTAATTCCTCCTGAGAATCAAATTCAATACAATAGGGCAGATGTCCGTAGCACTTGCTGTCGGCGGGGGGAGTTTTATAGTCTCCGTATTGTGCGGTCAGGTAAGCATCGTAGTTATTGGGAACAGGCATCTGCATTTCCCTGAAGGGCAGATAAATAATCGGGTAAAGATCCTCAAGCCTTATGCGAAGACGCTTACGCACTATATGTGAAATCTCTTTGCATTCCGTGTTATTGAACATCTGAACACTTCTGTCGAGCAGTCGGAAAAGAAGGGCTTTCGGAACGGGAAGGAGAAAAATATGCAATATTTTCCTGACAATGCCCTTGTAATTATCCTTCCGTTCAAAACGGGAACTGCAGACTGTTGTCAGCGATTTGCTCAGATACAGATGGCTTGCTATTCTGCAAAGCCGATAATGGAGTTTTCTCACGGCAGCATTGTCGGGGACATTATCAAACGGGAAAATATCAACAAATAAGCCGTGGTGGATATCAAGGTCTCTGAGGTAATACTCAACAAACTTAGTGTTGTCTTTTCTGACCTTTGCAAAGTAAAAGGGCGATTTCTTCTCGGAATGAAATGTCTGAAGAAAATACCCTTCGGGCAATTCCTCCGATGCGTACCGTAAAAATGCCTCATAGTCCTTTCGGGGCATTCCGATATCAATATCATCATCCCATGGAATAAATCCTTGATGGCGGACAGCTCCGAGAACAGAGCCGCCTATTGCAAAATAGGTAAGATTATGTGCACGGCAGATTGAATCGATTTTTTGTATAATATCGAATTCAATTTTTTGTATTCTTTCCAAAGTATCTTGTGTAGTCATAAAATTAACCCTTGTTATAGTTCGCAAAACGATAAATCCGAAGAGACGGATAAGTGTTTTACGTGTATCAATAACGGTGTCAGAGCCGCTGCTAAATATTGATATTATTACAAAATGTAATTATAACAGATTTTATCCGTTTTGCAAGTAGTATCACGATTTTTTATAAAAAAACAATATTTGAATCTGTAAAAAGACGGATTTTGAGGAAACGGGCTGTAAAAAAGCACTTTTCGGCAGTCTTGGCAGAATACGGAATGGTTACAAAAAAATTAAAATTTGAAATTTTTTTGTAACCTATAGACATTTCTTGTGACTTGTGATAACATATACCCGTGTATGTGTATCAGGTATTTTTATCTGAATGCAGTTATTTTGCACATTTCGTATATCGCATACGGATGCTTACACATATAAATCCTATGGAGGTAGAAAAAATGTTTTCAAAATGTTTGAAAAAATCTCTCGCTTTTCTGCTGACCGCAATGATGGTATTGTCAGTAGTGCCCGTCTTCGGTTTTGCTGCAGAAAATGCAGATGATTCAGCTTCTCAGCCTGTTCAGACTGAGGTATTAAAGGAACAGATTGTTCTTTCCGCTGCAGAGCCCCGTGCTTTAAGCGACACCCGACTTGCTGTTTCTTCATCAGCAAGTAAGGGTTCAATTTCCGTTAATGACAGCGGAGCAAAAATTACTGCTAAATTAACAGGTGCTGCTGCAGCAAACGGCAAAGGCACAATTGTTATCAAAAACAACAGTGATAAGGCTGTTGTTCTTACTTTCAGATATAGCTTTTCAGGCAAAACAATTTCATTCTCCGGTGTATCATTGAATTCAGCCGGATTCTATGAAGGAAAGGTAAATGCCGGTGCTTCTGTTTCGATAAATTTTGAATCAGGAATATGGCCTACATCTGTTAACCTTGAAATATATGAAATATCGGCAAGAACAATCACTTCCGGTGCAGTTAATGTCATATACAATCCTGCTTACGGTAGTGTCAGCATTTCCGGTAATGCAGGAGCAACAACTACAGTTACGGCTGTTGCTTCATCAGGAAGTAAGTTCCTTGCATGGACAGATGCAAATAACAAGGTTATTTCCAAATCAGCAACATACGCATTTATTTCTTCCGGTAACGATACCTTAAAAGCATTGTTTGCTAACCCCAATGGTGAAGCATACTTCGAAGCAGGAAATTATCTTCATTCAGATCTCAACAAGGCTGCTGCTGCAGGTACAAAGATTATTCTTGCCGCAGACGGTACTCTCGGTGCAGGTGACTACACAATTCCTGCAGGCGATACCTTGCTTATCCCCAAGGATGCTGCTTATACTGCTAAAACAACTGTTCCTGACAGAATTGATAAGGCAGAAAACCCCGCCCACATAGCTCCCACAGCATTCCGTACCCTTAAAATGGCAAAGGATGCAAAAATTACTGTAAACGGTGAATTGAATGTTGCAGGTACTCAGTATGCAGGCGGTACCGGTCAGGTTATGGGCGGCGTTTACGGTCCTGTAGGCTTTATCAGAATGGATGCCGGCAGTAAAATTACCGTAAACAGCGGTGCTAAGCTTTATGCATGGGGCTACATAGTAGGCTCAGGTGATGTTGAGATTATGAAGGGCGGTACTGTATATGAGTCCTTCCAGAGTACTGACTGGCGAGGCGGTACTGCTACCAGCGCTCTTGCAACTGATGACAAGAATTCCGTATTCCCCATGACCCAGTATTATGTTCAGAATATTGAGGTTCCCATGAAGCTCAATGCCGGTGCATTTGAAAAGGGTTATTCCTGCACAACCGTAACTCTTGCAGGTGTTCAGGGGGCTGAAGTTCCCTTTATCGGCACCGGTAATGACAATCTGTTCACAATTGATTCAGGTTACATTATCAAGGACTATGACGAGGCTACCGACCGCCAGGTATACAGAGCCTACGGCAATCTGTCAATGAAAAAGATTAAAGTTTCAATGAGAGTAACTGCATTCAGTACCGTTACTCTTGACTCAAGTAAATACGTGCTTCCCATTACCAACAATCTTACTGTTGAGATGTGCAGCGGTACAATTAACATTACTCAGGATCTTTGCTTCCTTCCCGGTGCCGAGATTATTATCCGCGAGGGCGCTTCCTGTAATCTTGCAGACGGCAAGAGTGTATATGTTTACGACCTCAGCGAATGGGGCGGTTTTGTAGGTCCCGGAAATGCAAAGTTCATTCCCTTGCCCTTCGCCCCCGGCAGAACCTATAACAGAACAGCACTTACTGATGCTAAAATTCAGATAGACGGTGTTGTCAATGCATCTGCAGGCTTCCTCTATACAACAAAGAGTGGTGCTATTGTTACAAGCACAGGCACCGGCAGAGTTATTATGAAGAACGGTACAGCAACTCAGACATATCAGCTTTCTCAGGTTGATACCGATACAAGCAATGTCTCTATTCCCGTTGTTGTTGCAAAGCTTCAGAATGCAGACGGTACAACAACAAATCCTGCAAGCGAAATCAATCCCAAGGCAGGAGCTGTTTACACATATACTGACGGCAAGTGGGTAGCAAGATGCAGAAATTCCACTTGTGAAACAAACGGTCAGCCTACCTGTTCGACTGCACTTCCTTGTAAATTCTGCGGTCAGATGATTCAGCCCGGTCACAAGTATTCTTCAACTGTAACAACACCTGCTACGTGTGTTACTGAGGGCGTTCGCACATATACCTGCTCAGGCTGTAATGATACTTATACAGAAAAGATTGCTGCTACAGGTGTGCACACTTACACAGATACAGTTACAACACCTGCTGACTGCACAACTGAAGGCGTCCGCACATTCGACTGTGTTGATTGCGATGCTACCTACACAGAAAAGATTGATGCTACAGGTCATACTGAGGTGATTGATGCAGCAGTAGCTCCCAAGTGTGAGGAAACAGGTCTTACAGAAGGAAAGCATTGCTCCGTATGTAACGAGGTATTGGTTCCTCAGGAAACTGTTCCTGCAACAGACCATACAGAGGTAATTGACTCAGCAGTAGCTCCCAAGTGCGAGGAAACAGGTCTTACAGAAGGAAAGCATTGCTCCGTATGTAACAAGGTATTGGTTCCTCAGGAAACTGTTCCTGCAGCAGGCCATACAGAGGTAATTGACGCAGCAGTAGCTCCCAAGTGCGAGGAAACAGGTCTTACAGAAGGAAAGCATTGCTCCGTATGTAACAAGGTACTGGTTCCTCAGGAAACCGTTCCCGCAACAGGCCACTCATATACTGATTCCGTAACAACACCTGCCTCCTGCACAACTGAAGGTGTACGTACATTCAAGTGCTCCGCTTGCGGAGATACTTATACAGAAAAGATTGCTTCTCTCGGCGGTCATAAGCTTTCCTGGACTGTAACAACGGAAGCAACCGCATTCTCTGAGGGTGTAAACACAGGTAAGTGTCAGACTTGCGGATATACAGAGACAAAGGCAATTGCAAAGATTCTCAAGATTGATGTCAGACCCGAAGTGAAGGAAAGCATCAAGCTTGCAGGAAACGGTTCTGTTATAGCATTTGATCAGATATCCGTAAGCACAATGCTTAAGAATGTTACCGAAAAGTCCGAAATTGTAACAGCGGACGGCAAAAAGGTTGCCGATGATGCTTTCGTTGCATCAGGTATGAAGGTTATTCTCAAGGACAGCACAGGCAAGCTTGTTGATGAAAAGGTAATCATTGTTCCCGGTGATGTTGACTGCGACGGTACAGTTTCTGCTTCCGACGCACGCATTGCGCTCCGTAAGGCAGTCGGTCTTGATAACATTAAGGACTATCAGGAAAGTGCCGCTGATGTTGACCGCGACAGCAAGATTACAGCTTCCGACGCAAGAGAAATTCTCCGTGCATCTGTAGGACTTACCGACAAGAAGGATTTCTTCAACAAAATCAAATAACTTTCAGCGAGGCTCCGTACCGTGTGTGCGGAGCTTTTTCTTGTTGAGCGGCAGTAATACTCTTACTGTTGCAATAACGAATTCTGCCATTGACTTTTGGCTTGTTCCGTGATACTATATTAATTAATAATATTTTATACAAAGCTTTGTGTTTTTTGTAAAAAGTATTACGTAAACTTTGGAGGTAGAAAATAATGTTTTCAAGCTATTTGAAAAAATCTCTTGCTTTTCTGCTGACCCTGATGATGGTCGTCTCCGTGATGCCCGTTCAGGTTCTTGCGGCAGATTGCTCCATTCTCGGCCACACCTGGGATGAAGGCTATGTGTCGGATTTGCCCGATTGTGTAAATCCCGGTGTAAGAGAATTTACCTGTACCGTTTGTTTTGATTCCATGACAGTACCGGAACCTGCACTCGGTCACGATATTGTAAAGCATGAAGGTAAAAAGCCCACCTATACATCAGCAGGATGGGAAGAGTACGAGACCTGTAACAGATGTGAAGAGTACAACACATTTGTTTCCATCCCCGCACTCGGTGAGGCAGAAATTACAAATTTTGATGAATTTGTTGAGAATCTTGCTATCCTTGAAGGTATAGCAGACACCTATGTTAAAAAAGTAGACCCCGGCAAGGATCCCGCAATGCTTGTTATCAAGTATATCCGTACCGGTGTTGACCGCTATAATTCAGGTTCATGGAACATTATGGCAGGCTATGAGGATGCAGATTTTGCAGCTTATGTAAAGAAATACGAAACAGAGTATAATGAGGCTCTCGCTGACGGTGAAGAGCTGATGAAGGTCACCGGCCTTAAGAATATCCATGAGTTCGATCTTCCTAACGGAGATTTTGCCGATATCGGACACGTATTCGGTTCAATGGATATTACATATACCAACAAAACCAGTGAGGATCATGCCGACGTTTCCGGTTGGGCAGGCGATACTGTTGACCTTATGAGCCTTACTGACCTGTTCGGTTTTGAATCCACCGAAATGGAAGACATCGTTGCCGAAATTAACGAAAAGTACTTTCTCAGGTATGAAAGCGAATTTGTGGACAAAGAGGGTTATGAAGAGGAGACTTTTGAAGGCACCTTCAGTAAGACTGACATCGAAGGTGACCTTGATGCCTTCTATATTATGCAGACTTTGCTGGGTTCCGAATATGAAAACGGAACTCTTACAAAAATCTTCTCTGAATATATGACTCCCGAGCTTAACAGTAAGCAGAGGGCAAAATACTTCCTTGACACCCGTCTTGACGGTGTGAGCCTCAGAGCTGACGTAAGAGAAGCTGTTTATAATGAAGTTGTTGCTAACGGCGTTGTTATGACACTTGAAGGCACACGTCCCTTCAAAACAACAAATCTTACACAGCTCAGAAAAGCCTGCTGCTATGTATTTGCAGATTACGTTTGTAAGCTTGGCGGTGACTTTACGGAAATCAAGGAAAATAAGCAGTACAGCGTTTTCCAGACAGAAACCGTAACTCTTGCCCCCGGTATTGTTCAGAAGATCAACTATGCTAACACTCCCGACGGTAAGACAATGGTATTCTATACTGCAACCGGCGATATCACAAAGGATGATGTAAGCGTTTATGCAAACTACAACAATAACGATCCCGGAAGCGGTTGGGCTATGCAGAGAGTTATTGATCAGGCAAATGCCGCACAGAATAAGTACGGTGATCCCGAAAACGAACACTACATTGAAAACTTTAATGTTATAGCAAGTATCAACGGTGCCGGATATGATATGTATACAGGTGAGCCCAGCGGTATTCTTATTATGGACGGAGTAACATATCATCCTGTCGATTCTGACGGATTCTTCGGCATTCTTGATGACGGAACCGCAATGATCGGTACTATGGAGGAGTTTATGGCTCTCCAGGCTGAACGTCCCGGATGTGTCAAGGAAGCTATTGCTACCTTCGGCGGTCTCATCAGAAACGGTGAAATTGTTGCTACTGACGGCGGCGACCGTGCAAGCCGTACTGCTGTAGGTATTACAGCTACAGGTAAGGTTGTATTTATGGTACTTGACGGACGTCAGGGTGACCTTTCCTGCGGCGGTAATATGAGAGAAATCGCTCAGATTATGTATGAAGCAGGCTGTGTTGTTGCCGGTAACCTTGACGGCGGCGGCTCCAGTACCTATGTTGCAAAGCAGCCCGGTGACGAGGAACTCACCGTTGTAAGCAAGCCTTCTGACGGTATTTCCCGTTCGGTTTCAACATCTCTTTATATGGTATCTACCGCTCCTGACTCTACTGCTTTTGATAAGGCAGTTATTGAAAGCAAGTATGCATACTTTACAGAAGGTGCATCCGACACATTTACTGCAACTGCCGTAAGTGCAACAGGTAATCAGGTTGAAATGCCCGAAGGTGTCAAGTGGGCTGTTTCCGATGAAAATGTCGGAACAATCACGGAAGACGGTATCTTTACTGCAAAGGCAAAGGGTACTGCTCAGATTCTTCTTAAGCTTGACGATGTTGTAGTCGGTTACAAGAATATAAATGTTGTGGATCCCGATAATGTTTACTTTGAAAAGGCAAAGATGAATGCTATCTACGATGTGCCCGTTACCTTACCCGTAAGAGTAGCTTTTGAAGGTAAGGCAGTTGCATTTGTAGATGATGATGTTATTCTCAGCGTTGCTGATGCGTCCCACGGAACAATTGACGGATTTACCTTTACGGGTAATGAAGCATCCGGCCTCAGATTAATTACAGTAACCGCAGCACTTTCAAAGGACACTTCAATTACAGGAAAAATCAATCTTGCTATGTATACAAAGGATGAAGCAAGCTTTGAATTTGAGAATGCTGACGGCGGCGAGTATCAGCTTGCTTGGATTCGTCAGATAACCAACTCAACCAAGGAAGGTGCAAATTCCTACTGGGCAGTTGACAAAACTCAGCCTATGGACGCATATTACACCTTTGCTATGGATATGAGCTATCTTGAGCTTCCTGCACAGCTTCAGGACCTTACCTATATGCTTCCCGGTGCAGACGTTGAAGGAAACAATACAGCATGGAGCTTCCTTCTTCAGCTTGCTGAACGTATCAGCGTTCTTACAGAGGTTAAGCCTGTTATTTATTTTGATAAGAGCGTGGATGTTGATATTTCAAAGCTTTCGATCAATACCGAATATTTCTCCCTTAAGAATGCAGAGTTTGATGAAGAAGAAAACAGTCTGACTCTTGTTCTTAAATGGAACAGACAGGTAAAGCCCATTGATATTGCAGCGGCTAATCCTCTGTGTATTCTTACCGGTATCAAGATTACTCCCAAGGAGGATGCCGCATGGACCTCAGGAAAGTCTCTTGTTATTACTAATAAGGGCCGTATTGACTACGACGTATATCTTCGTGCTAATGCACTTTATTCATTCTCAAGCAAGCCCGAGAATCAGGAGACTTACGGACTTTATCCCTTCCAGAATATCCGTGAAGACGGTGTTCAGGAGAACGGCGGTCATTTCGAATCTGTATATAAGACCTTTGAGGATCAGTTTACTCTTCACTACGGTGAAAAAGAAGGCTGGGTAGTTGAAGGCGGCGGTTTTGCTTACTATTCAGACGGTGAAAGATATCTCGGAATCAGAGAAATTGACGGTCTCTATTATGACTTCGGTACAGACGGAGTTAACCTCGGTCAGAAGCCTTATACGGGCGCAATGACTGAAGAAGACGGCGATGAATTCTGGCTTGTTAACGGTGTAAAGTATAAGGGCTGGATGATTCGTGATATGAAGGACGTTGCTTATTATAATCCCGAAACCGGCCTTCGTGAAAAGCTTACTGCTGATGAAGTTCCTTCAACCTGTATCATTGACGGCCATTGCGTATATACATCTGAATCCGGTGCTGTAAAGCGCATTGATTATGACGATGCTGCCGGACATGAGTATGTTGAGCAGGAAGACGGTTCTAACGTATGTTCAATCTGCGGATATGTAAGAATTGAAATGTCTGATGTTACAGTAACTCTCAGTTACAATGCAACCACTTATACAGGTACGGCAAGAACACCTACAACAACTGCTGTTGCAGCTGACGGCAGAGTTCTTACAAAGCTCGGTCAGGTATCGCATTATGACTACTATTCAAATTATTCAAACAATGTTGAAGTAGGTACTGCTAAAGTAACGCTTACTGCGATGAAGTACGGTAAGTATCAGAATCTTCTCACATGGCGAGGAAATGCTGCCGGTACAATCACGGTAACATTTGAAATCAGACCTGATGTTCCCGCAAATGTAACGCTTTCCAAGAATGATGATAAGGCTGTACTTGAATGGAGTGCAGCAAAGGCTCCCGGTGTAACTTATGTTATCTTTACTTCAGAAGACGGTGAAACCTGGACTGAGACTGCTGTTACAACAGAGCTTACCTATTCGATGGATATTGATGATGTATCCGGCAAGCTCATCTGTATCGGAACACGCAAGGATGTCAGCGGCAAGACTTATGAATCCCTGCAGAAATCTAAGGTTTTATCTCTTGATAAGATTTCTGTTACTGTAGGTGAAAACAATACAGGTAAGCCCACTCTTTCCTGGAAAGAGGTCAGCGGTGCAGCTGAATATGCTGTTTACCGTGCAGCAAGCATAAACGGCAAGTACGAGCGTGTATTTGTAACCAAGGGAACTTCTTACACCCATGCTTCCGCAACTGCCGAGAGAACATATTACTATTATGTAAAGGCTGTTATGAGTGACGGTACTGAAATAACAGGTGAAACCGTTTCCGCAACAACATGTACTGCTCACAGCTATGAATGGGTTGTGACAAAGGCTGCAGAGGCCGGTATTGCGGGCGAAGAGTCTTATATGTGTAATCATTGTAAGGATGTAAAGGAAACAAAAGAAATTCCTGCACTCGAGCCTGAATACACTATCGGTGACGCAGACTTCAACAATAAGGTTGATGCAACAGACGCAAGACTTGCTCTGCGTGCAGCTGTCGGCCTTGATAAGCTTACTGAGGAGCTTAAGAAGGCAGCAGACGTTGATAAGGATGGCGATGTTGATGCAACAGACGCACGTCTTATTCTCCGTGCTGCAGTTGGTCTTGAAAAACTCAGTTAAACCCGAATAAATATAATGACCGTCGGTTTTGCTGACGCCACATAAGGCAGTAATTTTAAAATACTAATTTATGGACGTTGCAAGGAAAGCAAATTAGAGAGAAGTTTCGGCTTCTCTCTTTTTCTTATATTTGCACATTCGACAAAGTCTCTTTAATTCTGTACAAT
>JAGAKX010000005.1 GCA_017625435.1 Clostridia bacterium | reverse complement strand
TTTTAAGGGGATAGGAAAAAATGATGAAGGAGGCCTTACCGAGTAAAAACAAGACTTCAGGCTTGTTTTTATTTGCCCGAAGGCGTACAAAGGTACGTCGAGAGGCGAGGTTTGTTCGTAGCATAAAACATAATATTTTATTAATTTATGTTTTTTTAGATTAATTCAGGGGCTCTTGCAAGTTTATACCTTGCAGGAACCCCTTAACTTATATGGTTTTATGTGGTCTTCGCTTTTTTTACATCCCCTTAAATTTACTGCTTAGTTACAGTACCCTTTTTAATATTGAATGAAAATTCCTTTTGCTTACCGTCAAGCTCAGTAATAATAGAGATATTTTCATCATCTGTATACTCAGCCATAATAACCTTTTCATCGGTTTTTTTAAAGAACTTACGTAAGTAGTCCATCTGCTTTTCATCATAGTCGCCGGCATCATCGGAAACAAAGAGCACATTACCGAAAAGATTATTAATTTTAGCAAGAAGGAGCTTCTGTTCTTCCGTGAATTTAAGATTATTGTTTCTGAGGAAGAATACGTCAGGGTCATTCATAAATACTCTGCCGTTGAGATGTCTTCTGAAAATTGAGTTATTGATGGCACTCTGGGCGCTGAGAATTTCAGGTGAAACCTCAAGGAAGTTATAAATTTTACCCTTATAAGTAAGATCAACGTCACAGCTGATACGGCAGGCATCAACAAGACCGAAGCAGGCACTCATAGGAACACCGCATCCGAGAAGCAGCTTATCGCCTACAAGCTCACGAAGGAAGAGCATCGCATCTCTCATAATTTCGCCGCGGCACTTGCCGTTTCTGGGATAAATACACTGGCTGTAAAGGAAATCAAGCTTAACCATATCATATCCCCATACATTAAGAACGGTATCAAAAACCTCTTTAAGATAGTTTCTTGCACCTTCATTATAGATATCGAGGATATAAGCACCGCCCCAGGCAAGCACTCCCTGCAAGGGCTTTCCGTTTTCATCCTTTATAAGCCACTCGGGATGCTCTTTGGCTGTACGGGATACCTTCTGACAGCTGAAGGGGGCGAGCCATATACCTGCCTTGTAGCCCTTTTCGTGAATTTTATCTGCAATATATCCCATGCCGTTGGGGAATCTTGCAGGATTAGGATCAAGCCAGTCACCGACAAATGTTTCATAACCGTCATCAATCTGGAATATAGAAACATCTTCCTTAACAGGATCAAGACCGTTAAGATCGCGGAGAATGATTTCTTCATTAATATTCTGGAAATAATTATACCAGGAGGTATAACCGCTCATCATACCCTTTCTTGTTTCGGGCATCTTGAACATACCGAAATATTTATCAAATACTTCATCATAACCGCCCTCAAAATATACGATATCAAATACCTTATAGTCTTCGGTAACGAACTTGCCGAGAACATCCTTATGATAAATAAATCTGTTATCATTCATTTTAACCTTGAAAAGAGTATAGCCGGTCTCTTCACAGAGTGAGCCCCAAAGCTTCATGCTTTCGCCGTTTCTTATATATGTATATCCGTGAGAATGGAATTCACCGGGAATGCCCGTATATTCAACCATTCTTTCATCGCACGTCATGGAAGCAATATGCTTGACCTTTTTATGAATATTTGCAAGCTTTATTGTACCCTTCTGAATATCATTCTTTGTTCTTTCCTTTGTAAGAGTCCATGACTGATAGCCCGCACAGAAAAACTTGTCTCCCTCAGAGAATTCATAAGACATTTCAACATCGAAATCAACAAGCTCAAATGTCTTCTTAGGCTTAAGAACAACCGTGAATCTTTCAGCAGTATCCGTAATGTCAAGAGAATAAAAGCTGTTTTCTTTTTCACTTGAAGTAACAATCTGACTTCCGCACTTATAGGTTATAATAAATTTTTTCATAAAGCACACTCCGTTTTTCAGTTATTAAAAAGATGATTTATAAGAGCTTCTGCATTTTCAAAATCGGGAACAACTGCGTGTGCACCGGCTGAGAGAAGACGGGCACGCTTCTGAAGATTGACACCCTTTTGAGTTTTCTCATCAGTAGCAACCGCAACAGCATAGCCACCGACATTCTTTACAAGCTCAATCTCAACAAATCCGTCGCCGAACGAAAGAAGATTTTCACCCTTTACATTTTTATCGTTTAATACACGGTTAATTACAAGCTCCTTAGAGCACTGACTTGCATGCTCATCTAGAGCACCGAAAATATTATCGCCGAAATATTTATCAAGCCCGAGAAGCTTGGCTTCTTCAATAACCTGAGGCTGATCTGTTCCGCTTGCACAGAATATTTCAATTCCTTTCTCCTTGAGAGCTTCAAGGAATGCTACAGAGCCCTTGACCAGAAGAGCCTCGGGGGAAATAGTTCCGTTAGCAAGACCTTCGCGCTTACTCTCAATTTTAAGGAACAGACGGCGAAGGTACTCATTCTTGTAATCCATAGCTTCCTTGGCTGTACCGCCACGCTTTTCAATTTCAGTTTTCAACTGCATACATTGGAATATCGTTTGCTTACCGGTAAGCTCATCCACAAAATCTGTAACAAGAGAGAGAACCTCAGCATCGCTTTCAGTTCTGCCGGGAACAGCACTGAAAAACTCCTCACAGAAATAAGGAATCATAATCTCCTGCCAGCCTTCTCGGATAAGGCTTAAAGTCCCGTCAAAATCAAACATTGCTATTCTGAATTTACGTCCCTGTTCTACAGGCTCTATGACCTCCAGAGACCAATCGGGGAAGAGGGCTTTATCTTCCATATCTTGTCCTCCGCATTAAAATTTTACTATATTATATACATTATATCGTTAATTGGCAAGTGTTTTTAAATAAATACATTTTAATATACAAACGGGACCCGCGTTTCAGCAGATCCCGACATATTTTACTTTACAGAATACTCTTTAATATTGTTTTCTTCGTTATATTTTTCGATAATTGCATTGACGTTAATTTTACCTTTATGCCTGTAGGGAATAATGCAGAGCACCCAATACATAATGAAAGCTCCGATAAAGTTAAGAACAATATCACCCATAGTATCCATAAGAGCAAATCTCATAGGATCTTCAACAGGGAAGAGGTTAAAAATCTTTTCGGGATCGCCCCCGGCAACAGCAAGTGCGTTTTCATAACTCCAATGCTGAGCATCACCGCCGAAGAACTGATCAAAAATGAACTCAAAAAGCTCCCATGCGCTTGAGAGAATGAAGCCGAAGCCGAGCGCCGTAAGATTAGCAATCTGATGCGGGCAGGTCTTTTTGAATTTCAGCTGAGTAGCTGCAATGTATTCATAGCCGATATATACAGCCTCAGCTGTACCGAGTGCGTGAAGTACCTTATCGTATCCCGGAAGAATGTAGTAAAAATTAAGATAAGCTCCGCCGAATGAACCGAGGAAGAATCCAAGTGCGGTTATATGTTGAAATTTATGTGAAAAAAATCGCAGTCTGTTGTTTGAAGGCAGCATCTGAAAAACTTCATAACCGAACATACCGCAGAGATTTGCAAACATCTGCAAGGGTTGATTACTACCCAGATATTCATCGCCGAAAATAAGGGATTCAATAATTCCGTAAATCATCAGAAGTCTTAAAACCCACCAATAGATAAGCTCCCATTTCGATACGTCCTTATAGACGCGTGTAAAATAATCCTTAATCATTCTTTTCATTATTTTCATCTCCTTTATGTCGAATAATAGCATTAAATATTGCAAGTATAATTCTTAATTAGAATATTAATTCTATTTAATATTTGTAATACAGAAAATTCCCAAAGCACAGTCAATTTGTTAATATTCTGTTCATAAATAATGTAACTTTCTATATTATTTACACACAGTTATACCATATTTTGTATAAAGTAAACAATAATATTCACAAAAATTAATCAATAATGATGATTGACTATTTCTGCTCATAAGCATAAAATATATCCAGATAATTTTTTATCTATAATTTTTTAGGAGTGTTATTATGAAAAACCTTAAGAAAATCGTTTCTGTTCTTCTTGCAGTTATTATGGCAAGCTCCTGTCTCTCAGTTGTTGCTTTTGCCGGTACTGCAAAAGATGACATCGATTACGATGCTTATGTTGACGGCTGGGAAGTAAATTATCAGTTCTTCATCAACCAGCTTCTTGACGACACAGCTTATACAAGCTGGAACTACGTAAACATCAATGAAAAAGCAATGACCGACACAATGGGTTATTGGACTGCATTTGCTCTTTATGATGAAGCATGGAGAAACGCAGCTTTCCATCACATCGACATTGAACAGGCAGAGCTTCTTATTCTCGCACTTATTGAAAGAGCTGACTTCTACGGCGGCTTCTACGATGCAACAAATAGCGACGAAGCAGACTTACATAACAGACTCTGCTTCGAATATGTTGACAAGATTAAGGATGCCATCGGTTACGCTCAGGATGCAGAGGGTTTCCTTCAGGATGTTAAAGATGTTCTCAAGTGGGAAGAATTCTCAAATGTTATCAACTCTGAAGAATGGGGTACTGCTTGGAAGGTTATCGGTGAAGTAAAGCACATTCTTAACCTCTTCACACACTACAGAGATCAGTTTATTGACCTTTATGCCCGTATTCTTTCTGTTCAGGCTGCTAACCAGTATTACATTGAGCTTGTTGAACACATTGCTGCAACAGCTGAAAACGACAACCTCAGACAGGCTGCAAAAAATGTTGTTGGTTACATGACTACAAGTATCAATGAAGCTATCAACAAGATTTTCCTCAGATTTGTAGATGATACTGTTGTTCTTACAACAAAAACTCTTGTAGACGTTGCTCTTAATTCCAACGTTTATACTGCAACTGTTTACGAATGGGTTAACAAGATTCACGGTGCTATCGACTCCGTAGCAGACTTCCTTTGGAATACACACGAAGTTTATCCCCGTATGTCTTCTCTTCTTGCTTCTTATGAATTCCAGGATCTTGCATCCGACTGGGCTACAGAGGCATACTACAATGCTGAACAGGATCCCGAAAAGTCATACTTCTCAATGGACCTTCTTCTTACAACAAGAAAGGTTTGTGAGCAGTCTCTTGTAGATTATAAGATTGCTGAAGACGGCGGTGCAGTAGGCAAGATCAAGAATCAGCTTCACGGTTGTCTCTATGAAGACACAGCAGTTTCAATTGCAGGTCTTGATATTATGAGAAGCCTTATGTTTGATTCAGCTCCCGCAGATTTCAAGAAGATCACAGACGCAATATACATCTATTGTCCCGTTTCACTTGAGATTACTGATACAGAACAGCATGTTCTTTATACTCTTAATGACGGTGCAGCAGTTCTTGACAATGACGAATACGGTGTATTTACTTCTATCCATTCCGAATATAACAACGACTATCTTAAGGTTGCATTCCTTTATGATACAGCTGTAGAAAAAATGGTAAGACTTACCGGTACAAATAACGGTTATGTAACTCTTATCCATAAGCAGCTTCTTGATGACAACACTGTTGCGGATTGGTCCTTCACAGACGTAGCAGTTGACAACAAGACAAAGATTACATTCTATTTGGATTCAGCTGAAACACCTAATTATACCTACTCAACAAAGTCCGGTGTCAGCATCATTGACTTCAATGATGACTTCCAGCCCTCCGAGTATCCTGAATACACAGCTAAGGACGTTGTAAACGCAGGTACAGATATAGCTGACAAGGAAGTTAAGTCTATCTGGGATCAGATCGTTGAATTCTTTGAGAAGATCGGTGAATGGTTCAGAAATCTTTTCGGCATCAAAGACTGATAATTAAATATGTTTGAGGCAATCTTCGGATTGCCTCTTTTTTTGTTTTTTTTCAGTTGATTTATATGCTGAATGATGATATAATTTTAAAAAATTGCAAGGAGCTATTCTATGGAATTCAATGCAAAATTAAGATTTATTGTCACAAGTGACATTCATTATAAGGTTGACTCGGACGTCGAAAAAGAACGCTTTGAAAAGGGCATGAAAAGAGCTTATGAATATGCTTCTTTTCAGTCTTACAAAAATATTGACGCTTTCTTTGCTGTAGGTGATTTTGCCAACCGCGGACAGGCTGATGAGATGCTTAAATTCAAAGAATCCCTTGATACCGTAATCCGCCCTGAAACCAAAATCACCCTTATGCTTGCAAGCCACGAATTTATGTCAGAGGGACAACAGGCAGCAGAAGAGAAGCTTAAAAATATATTCTCTCTTGAGCCCGATAATCATTTTGAAATAAACGGATGCAATTTCATCTGTATTTCTACTGAAGACGGCTGCAGAATCAAGGAAAAGAAGCAAGAATGGCTCAAGGAAAAACTCAGTCTTTCTGTCGCAAACGGAAGAAAGTCACCTATATTTGTATTTCAGCATCCTCACCTTACGGATACTGTTTACGGCAGCGTAAACTGGGGAGAAGACGATATCATAGCAATTCTTGCGGATTATCCTCAGGTTATTGACTTCTCAGGGCACTCTCACGCACCTATAAATGACCCCAGAAGCATTCATCAGAAATACTTCACATCTCTTAACACGGGCTCACTTTCTTATTTTGAGCTGGATGAGTTTGACCTTATGTACGGTACTGTTCCTCCCGATGCAAAGGAGTGTGCTCAGTTCTACATAGTTGAAGTAAATGAAGATAATGCAGTAAGAATTCTTTCCTATGATATCCTTACGGAAAAATTCTTTGATAATGAGTATCTTATAGAAGAACCCTGGAACCCCGAAAGCTTTATTTATACTCCTGAACGTGCTGTTATAGAACCCAGTCCCTATTTCTCCGACGATAAAATATGTGTTATTTTATATGAAAATAAAAAACTCAATATTGAGTTTTCACAGGCTAAAACAGATGGCTACCGCGTAAATGCATATACTATCGCTGTGAAGAACACACGTAATGAAATCATATTACAAAAACGAGTCTGCTCATCTTACTATCTGAACAATATGCCCGAAAAGGTAGATGTAACCCTCGATTTCCCCTACGAAACGGGAGAATATACTCTTGAAATCACGGCACACGGCTTCTGGATAGCAAAATCCGACAAGCTTGTCTGTAAGTTTTCTGTCTGAGGTGTAGAATGACTGAAAAGCTATATTATAACGACAGCTATATTTCTGATTTTTACGCTAATATCGTTGCCGTGGAAAATATTGACAATAGCAGAGCTTTGATTCTTGATAAAACTGCCTTCTTTCCCGAAGGCGGCGGACAATCTGCAGATACCGGGTATATAGGTGAAGCCTTCATATACGATGTTCAGGAAAAAGACGGCATTATTTATCACCTGACCAAATCAACGGATTTTCCTTCTGTCAACACCGTTGCTCACTGTGTTCTTGACGCCGAAAAACGATTTTCAAAAATGCAGTCGCATTCAGGAGAGCATATTGTTTCAGGTATCGCTCACAGCTGTTTTGATGCCGAAAATGTAGGATTTCATATGGACGGCACCTTAATGACGGTTGATTTCGACAAGCCTCTGTCTAAGGAACAACTGAATATTATCGAGGAAAAAGCAAATGCGTGTGTTTATAGGAACGAAAAAATCAATACTTTTATACTTACGGCTGAAGAAGCCGCTAAGTATAGCTACAGAAGTAAGCTTGATTTCACGGGTGAAGTCCGCCTTGTTGAAATTGAAAATACAGATTTATGCGCCTGCTGTGCTCCTCACTTAAAATCCACCGGAGAAATCGGAATCATTAAGATATTATCTTCGGCAAGCCACAGAGGGGGAGTACGAATTACCCTTATCTGCGGAAAAACCGCATTCAACGACTATTCCGAAAAGCATAATTCTACTATGAATATTTCCGCTCAGCTTTGTTCAAAGCACGATAAAACCGCTGAGGCTGTAGCGAAGCTCATTGAAACTAATTCAAGCTTAAAATATGAATTTTCGGCCCGTCAGAAAATTCTTCTGGAAATAATTGCATCTGCAATTAAGCCCGACAATATTATCTGCGAATTTTACAATAAACTGACAATGGACGACATACGTGAAATCTGCAACTCGGCTAAGGACAAATGCGGAATGATTTGCATTATCCTTTCCGGTAACGATGAAAACGGATATGCTTATTGCATTTATTCCGAGTCTGAGAAGCTAATGTCCGTTATGGAAGCTTTCAAAAACACCTTTGGAGCAAGCGGCGGCGGACGGGGAAATATGCTTCAGGGCAAAGTAAAAGCGGGAAAATCACAAATAATGAACTTTTTTACGGAATTGAAGGTATAAATATATGAGAATGAGAAGAAAAAAGAACCTTGAAGAAAGACTTGCTTCCTTCGATAACATAATTCTGATTCCAAGGGTTACTGACGACCACAGAAGCATAGTTGCAGAAAAAGAATATATTGATTTTTCTGAGTTATTCGGGAATTCAAACCCCGTGCACATGGAAATCGGTTGCGGAAAAGGACAGTTTATGTTTGAGCTTGCAAAACGTACTCCTGACATTAACTACATAGCTGTTGAAGTCAATGAAAGTGTTATTTCCGATGCCTGCAAAAAGGCAAAGGAAGCGGGAATAACAAATGTTATTTTTATGAAATGCGGTGCCGAAATCCTGTCTAAATACATAAAGCCAGCATCAATCGGTAAATTATATCTCAATTTCTCCTGTCCGCTTCCTAAAAAAGCAAACGAAAACAGGAGACTTACCAATGTAAGATTCCTTGAAATATATAAGGAATTCCTGACTCCTGATGCGGAAATTCATCAGAAAACGGACAATATGCATTTCTTTGAGTATTCCATTGAACAGTATACACTAGCCGGCTTTAAGCTGAAAAATATATCTCTTGACCTTCACAACAGCAATTTTGAAGGGAATATTGTAACCGAATATGAGAGAAAATTCTCCTCTGCAGGTATGCCCATTTACAGACTTGAGGCATATATGCAGCCTAATACTTAAGATTTAACTATCACATATTTCTGAATTTTGCAGGCAGTTTTTCTGCCTGTATTTTTTTGTAATATTCAGGACAGGTGTATCATAGTATTTATTGAACACAAATAAGGAGCGGTTATATGAACATTGATACACTAAGCATTAAATCCATCAAAGAATCAGCAAATCTCACGGCACAACAGAATATTGATGCAGACATTATTCTTCCTGATTACTACGATACTATAGGTAAAATACTTAAAAGTGAGCTAAAGCCTGTTGTTGAAGCAATAACTTCAAGCGGAGACAAAATCAGTATCGCAGGTATTGCGAAATTTACTTTGCATTACTTAGGCGAAGATAATAAAATGTACTGCTATGAAAATGAATACAGATATACAAAGGTCTTTCAGTCGCAGTTTGCTGAGAGCTGTATATCAACAAGAGCATCACAAACAGTTTTTTCCCTCAACTGCAGGGCTATTGCGCCGAAACGAATAGAACTGCGGGCAGTTCTTCAGGTCGGAATTAAAATTAAAGCAGAAAACAACAGCATGCTGATTTCGGAAATTGATGATTCTTCGGTAATTTCAAGAAGTGAAACTCTATCATTTATTTCTGCTGTAAACTCAGTTTCAAGAACTTTTTCATTAAGTTCAAGCTTTCCGTTGAATGATTACAACGATAATATTGATATTATTATAAGAAAAGACAGCAGAATTAAAATACAGGAGATAAAAACCATACATAATAAGGCATATATAAAAGGAATTGCAGAAACAGAAATTCTGTATTATTCAAACTCATCCGGAAACACATCAGCTACCGTTTTAAGCCTTCCGCTTTCGGAAATTATTGATGTTTTCGGTGCAGAGGAAGATGATATATGTAATGTTATTATCAATGATGTTTACACAGAAATTATCATTAAAAATAATGACGCTGAGAATCAGTCTCTTGATATACGCATTGATATCAATCTGCAGGCAGATGTAAGCCGAAATATTACCGGAAATATTCTCGCAGATGTTTATTCAATAAAGAATGAAATTTATACCGAAAAAGATACGGTTGAGCTTATTACATCAAGCAAGAAAGTATCAAAAACCGAAAACATCATTTTTGAAACAGACATTTATGATGAAAGTAAACTTTCTGTGATGGATTGCTGGGTAAGCAACATAAAAATATCCTCAGAAAAGCACGGAAGCAGATATAATCTTCTTACTACCGCGTCTTTCAATGCTCTGATTAAAAATGAATACGGAAATCTTTCAATAATTTCACGAGAACATACCTTTGAATCAGAACTCATTGCAGAAAACACAGAAAGCGCTACAGATATAATTGATTGTCAAGTGTTAAGTATCCAGGCTTTACAGACACAAGGCGGAAAAATCCGTTTTACATCGGAATTGTTATTCAGTACTGATATACACACAATCCGTAAAGTTACGGGCTTTACAAATATTACAGTTAACGAAGAAGCAAGATGTGAGAATTCAGCTAAATTCATTATCTATTTTGCTAAGGAGAACGAGGTAATCTGGGATGTTGCAAAAGAGAACAAAACAACTGTTGATGCAATAAAACAGCTGAACAGTATTTCCGGTGACATTCTGACAGAAGATAAAATGCTGGTATTGCCCTCATTCTGATAATTTACTTGATTTATTTTCCGAATTTGATTATATTATTACTGAAATCAATTTTTCAGGAGAAAACAATGAGCAATACTAGTGAAAAATCAATGGAATCATTAAAAGAACTTTATAAAATCGGTGTCGGACCTTCAAGCTCACATACAATGGGACCTGAGCGTGCTGCAAAAATTATTTCGCTGAAATACCCGGATGCAGATAAGTTCCGTGTAACACTTTACGGTTCTCTCTCAAAAACAGGGGTAGGTCACAGAACTGACTATATCATTAAAAAGACATTATCCGAGCAAAAGACCGAAATCATTTTTGATGATACGGTTACCGATTTACCTCACCCCAACACAATGCGGTTTGAAATCATTAAAAATAATGAAGCAGTCGCTGATTTCACGGTTCTGAGCGTAGGCGGCGGTGCAGTCAGGTTTATGGGTGAAGCAGTAAAGCCTCCCGAAAGACCTTATAAATTATCAACTTTTTCCGAAATTGCCGCATATTGCAAAGAAAAAGATATGAGACTGTGGCAATACGTTGAAGAAGTTGAGGGCTTTGAGGTATGGGATTTCCTGCAGACTATATGGGATACTATGAAGAATTCTGTAAAGGAAGGCATATCCGCAGAGGGCGAAATATTCGGCGGTCTCGGTGTCATTCGTAAAGCAAAACAGCTTTACAGCTACAGACATATGGATGAGCTTGCGGAAACTAAGGAAAACCGTCTTGTATGTGCTTATGCCTTTGCCGTCAGCGAACAGAATGCTTCCTGTAACGGAAAGATTGTCACGGCGCCCACCTGCGGTGCAAGCGGTGTTCTTCCCGCAGTTCTGAAATATATGCAGGATAAAAAGCGCTTCTCGGATACAGATATTTTAAGAGCACTTGCCACCGGCGGTCTTATCGGAAATATTATCAAAACAAATGCATCCATCAGCGGTGCGGAAGCCGGGTGTCAGGCGGAAATCGGAAGTGCGTGCTCAATGGCAGCAGCAGCTCTCGCTGAGCTTTTCGATATGGATACAGAGCAGATTGAATATGCCGCTGAGGTTGCAATGGAGCATCATTTGGGACTTACCTGCGATCCCGTAAGAGGTCTTGTTCAGATTCCGTGTATTGAACGCAATGCAGTTGCTGCGATGCGTGCAATAAACGCTGTCAATCTTGCTAATTTTCTTTCCGGTTCAAGAAAGATTTCTTTTGACCTTGTAATAAAAACAATGTATGAAACCGGCAAGGACCTTCATAACAGCTACAGAGAAACAAGCGAAGGCGGACTTGCAAAGCTATACAACTGATTTTTACGGAGTCTTGACAGGCTCCGTAGTTTTTTTACCAAAAATACTTGTAATATAATTTTTAAGTGGTAAAATATATAGGAAAAAATATTTAAGGATGTTGCTGAATGACAAAAATTGATATCTACTCAGGCTTCTTAGGAGCCGGAAAGACTACACTTATAAAAAAGCTTATTGCCGATTGCTACAAAGGTGAAAAGCTTGTACTTATTGAAAATGAATTCGGAGAAATCGGCATAGACGGCGGCTTTCTCCGGGATGCAGGAATCGAAATCACGGAAATGAACTCCGGATGTATTTGTTGCAGTCTTGTGGGCGATTTCAGAACAGCTCTTACAAAAGTTATTGATGAATATTCACCCGACAGAATTCTTATAGAGCCCTCAGGTGTCGGAAAGCTCTCCGATGTTATCCGTGCGGTAGAAAGCATTGCCGGTGATAATATCACACTCAATGCATTTACAACCGTAGTAGATGCAGGCAAGTGTAAAATGTATATGAAAAATTTCGGCGAATTCTTCAATGATCAGATTGAACACGCAGGAACAATAATTATGAGCCACGCTGACAGCGTAAAACCCGATAAGCTTAAAACTGCAGTAGAGCTTGTAAGAGAAAAAAATCCCGGTGCAGTTATCGTAACTACTCCCATTGCAGAGCTTTCTAATGAAGCTCTTGTTGATGCTATAGAAAGAAAAGATACACTCGATGCTGTAATTGAAGCTATGCATAAGGAGCATCATCACACACATCATCACCACCATGATGAAGACTGTGACTGCGGCTGTCACGACCATGAACATCACGAGCACCATCACCACCACGGTGAAGACTGCAACTGCGGCTGTCACGGCCATGAACATCACGAGCATCATCACCACCACGATGAAGACTGCGACTGCGGTTGCCACGACCACGAACATCATCACCATCATCACCACGCTGATGAAGTATTTGTCAGCATCGGCCGTGAGACCTCAAAGAAATTCAGTTCAGATGAGATTTCCGAAATCCTTGATATGCTTTGTGACGAAGAACGCTTCGGCACAGTACTTCGTGCCAAAGGTATCATCGATTCTACCGAAGACAGCTGGATTCACTTTGACTACACTCCCGGAGAAGCAGACGTAAGACACGGCTCTGCAGGTATCATCGGCAGAATCTGCGTTATTGGTACAAAACTCAATGAAAAAGAAATCGAAGAAGCGTTCGGTTTATAATCGGAGGATTTCATAATGTCAATTCCCGTATATGTGTTCACAGGTTTTCTTGAATCAGGCAAAACCACATTCATTCAGGATACACTTGAGGATAAAAGATTTAATTCAGGCGAAAGAACCCTGCTTCTTGTTTTTGAAGAAGGAGAAGAGGAATATGAGCCCGAAAAATTCAGCGGCAAAAACGTAAAAATATGCACAATAGAAAGTAAAGAAGAGCTCAATGAAAACAATCTCAAAATGCTTGCAGATTCCTTCAGAGCCGAGCGTGTTATTGTTGAATACAACGGAATGTGGATGATTCAGGATTTTTACGATAATATGCCCGAGGATTGGGTACCTTATCAGAATATGCTCTTCTTTGACTGCAATACCTTTATTTCTTACAATAACAACATGAGAAGCCTGATAGTAGACAAGCTTTCTGACTGCGACGTTGCCGTTTTTAATAGGATTCCTAAGGGCTACGATACTATGGAGCTTCACAAAATCGTGCGCGGTACATCCAGAAGAACTCAGATTCTTTATGAGTATCAGGACGGCACGCTTATCCCTGACGAAATAGAGGATCCCTTACCCTTTGATATTGATGCTCCCGTTATCGAGATTTCCGATAAGGACTTTGCATTATTCTACAGAGACCTTACTGAAGAAATGAAAAAGTATAAAGGCAAAACTGCAAAATTCCGTGCGATGGCAGCAACTGACCCGAAATTCCCCGCAGGCACCTGTGCTATCGGAAGACATATTATGACCTGCTGTGCGGATGACATAGCATTCTGCGGTCTTGTATCCAAGGTAAAGGATGTTTCAGCCGTCGAAAATTCTCAGTGGTACATTGTTACAGCCGAAATAGATATAAGATTCTCAAGAATGTACGGCAAAAAGGGTCCCATTTTCAATGTAATTAAAATGGAAAAGACCGATGCACCCGAAGAGCTTGTTGCAACTTTTTATTAATAGGAGAGAGACTGATATGAATATTCCGAGAAATGAACACCCCAAGCCTCAGTTTCAGAGAAACAACTGGGTAAATCTCAACGGCGAATGGGATTTCTGTTTTGACAACGGCAGAAGCGGTATTCCGAGAAAAATTTATGAAGATTTTACGGCTTTTGACAGAAAGATTACCGTACCTTTCTGTGTTGAATCCGAGCTTTCGGGTATAGGTCATAAGGACTTTATGTACGGAGTATGGTACAAAAGAACTATTGAAATTTCTTCAGAAAATGCCGAGAAGAGAACTGTTCTTCACTTCGGTGCCGCAGACTACAAGACTACAGTTTTTATTAACGGCAAAGAAGTGGGATGCCACAAGGGCGGCTATGTATCCTTTTCATTCGATATAACAGATTACGTTGCAGCAGGGGAAAACACAATAGTGGTATACTGCGAGGACGATACAAGATGTCCTATGATTCCCAGAGGTAAACAGAGCGAAGAATACTACTCACACGGATGTGATTACACAAGAACTACCGGTATATGGCAGACTGTGTGGCTTGAATTCACGGAAAAAAGCTACATTAATTATGTTAAATACTATCCCGATTACAGAACGGGAACACTTGCCGTAACAGGTGAAGTAACAGGCTGTGAAAACCTTATGCTTAAAGCTTCTTATGAAGGAAGGGAAGTCGGCACAGCTGCTATTGAGAATTGCTCCGGTACATTTTCTCTTACTCTTAATCTGTCGGAAATTCATCTGTGGGAAGCAGGACACGGCAGACTTTACGATTTGTGTCTTACCTACGGCAAGGACGAGGTGCTCAGCTATTTCGGACTTCGTAACATTTGGTTTGACGGCTTTAAGTTTATGCTCAACGGCAAGTCCGTTTTCCAGAGACTGATTCTGGACCAGGGCTTCTATCCCGACGGCATTTATACTGCCCCCTCAGATGAAGAGCTTCTGAATGACATCAAGCGTTCAATGGCTTGCGGCTTCAACGGTGCCCGTCTTCACGAGAAGGTGTTCGAGGAAAGATTCCTTTATCACTGTGACAAGGAAGGCTACCTTGTATGGGGCGAATATGCTAACTGGGGACTTGACCACACCCGCCCCGAAGGCATTTATTCAATTCTTCCCGAATGGCTTTCTGAAATTGACAGAGATTTTAACCATCCCGCAATCATCGGTTGGTGTCCCTTCAATGAAACCTGGGATATGTACGGCAGAAAACAGCATGACGATATCTTAAGCCTGGTCTACCGAGCAACAAAAGCAGCCGATAAAACGAGACCGTGTATTGATACCAGCGGCAATTTCCACGTTGAAACCGATGTTTTCGATCTTCACGACTATGAACAGAATGTAAGCATTTTCAAGGAAAACAATGACAAGATTATAGAAACGGGTATTCCGTGGGACAGATTCGAAGACAGACAGACCTACAAGAAGGGACAGCCTGTGTTTATCAGCGAATACGGCGGAATCAAATGGAGCGCAACTGACGGAAATTCACGGGATGTCTCCTGGGGCTACGGCGACGTACCTGAAACAGAGGAAGAATTCAAAACACGTTACAAGGGTCTTACTGATGCTCTTCTTGACAATCCCTGTTACTTCGGCTTCTGCTATACTCAGCTTACCGATGTCGAGCAGGAACAAAACGGTGTATACACCTATGACAGAAAGGAAAAATTCCCCACAGAGTTTTTCTACAATGTAAATTCACGAAAAGCCGCAATTGAAGACTGAATTTAAGAGTCTTTAAAGGTTAAGAATTAAACTACAGACTAACGGGAAATTATTCCTGTTACCCCTTTCTCTTAATCAAATTGTATTAATTACAGACAAGGCTTCGGTATTTTTCCGGAGCTTTTGTCTTTACCCCAAGGAGGACAGTATTATGAGACAGAAACAATTCAAGGCAGAGTCAAAGAAACTGCTTGATCTTATGATTAATTCAATCTACACCCACAAGGAAATCTTCTTAAGAGAGCTTATTTCCAATGCAAGCGACGCAATTGACAAGCTTTATTTCAAATCACTTACAGATAATTCCGTAACACTTACAAAAGACGATTTCAGAATTCTTCTTACAGTCAACAAGGAAGACCGTCAGCTTATAATTTCCGATAACGGTATCGGTATGACAGCCGAGGAGCTCGAAAACAATCTCGGTGTTATTGCAAAAAGCGGTTCACAGAAATTCAAAGCAGAAAACTCCGATGAAAATATAGATATTATCGGTCAGTTCGGTGTAGGCTTCTATTCTTCCTTTATGGTAAGCAAAAATGTTAAGGTTATTTCAAAAGCGCACGGAAATGATGAAGCATACTGCTGGGAATCCTCCGGTGCAGAAGGATACACTATAACCCCCTGCGAAAAGGAAGAAGCCGGTACCGATATTATTCTTACCATCTGTGACAACACCGATGAAGTAAACTACGATGAATATCTTGAAAGCTACAGAATTTCCGCTCTTATAAAGAGATACTCAAATTATATACGTTATCCTATAAAAATGGAATTTGAGACATCCGTTCCCGTAGAGGGTAAGGAAGGGGAGTATGAAAAGGTCAAGGAGCTTCGTACTCTTAACTCAATGCTGCCTATATGGAAAAAATCCAAAAGTGAAATAACGGAAGATGAGTATAACACATTCTATAAGGATGTTTTCTATGACTATGAAGAGCCCTTAAGAGTTATTCACGCAAAAACAGAAGGCAATGCAACCTATAATGCGCTTCTTTATGTTCCTTCACACGCACCTTACGATTATTATTCAAAGGACTTTGAAAAAGGCTTGCAATTGTACTCCAAGGGAGTTCTTATTTCAGATAAATGCTCAGAGCTTCTTCCCGATTACTTCAATTTCATAAGAGGTATTGTTGACAGCGAGGATTTATCTCTTAATATTTCCCGTGAAATGCTTCAGCATGACCATCAGTTAAAGCTCATTGCAAAAACTCTTGAAAAGAAAATAAGAACAGAGCTTACAAAAATGCTCAACACAGACAGAGAGAAGTACGAAAAATTCTTTGATTCCTTCGGAAATTCTCTTAAATTCGGCATTTATTCAGATTACGGTATGCATAAGGACGACCTTATTGACCTTCTTATGTTCAAGAGCAGCGGTGACAAAAAATATGTTACTCTTAAAGAATATGCAGAACGTATGAAATCCGAACAGCCCAGCATCTATTATGCATCAGGTGAGACAATTGACAGAATAGAGATGCTTCCTCAGGTTGAAAAGGTAAAGGATATGGGGTACGAAATCCTTTATCTCACAGACTACATTGATGAGTTTGCATTGAAGACAGCTATGACTTACGAAAATAAGCCCTTTATCAACATCTGTGCCGACGATGCAGACTTTGCCACAGAAGAAGAGAAAGACGCTGTAAAGGCCGAAAATGAAGATAATTCTGATATGTTTGCATTTATGAAGGATGCACTTTCAGACATTTCGGCAGTAAGATTTACCAATAAGCTCAAGAATCACCCCGTATGCCTTACAAACGAGGGTCAGATTTCTGCTGAAATGGAAAAGGTTCTGCAGGCAATGCCCGATTCAAAGGACGTTAAGGCTCAGTACGTGCTTGAAATCAATATGAATCACCCCATAGCAGAAAAGCTCAAAAACCTTTATTCAGAAGATAAAGATAAGCTTTCCGCTTACGCAAAGCTTCTTTACAATCAGGCGAGACTTATAGGCGGTCTTTCAATTGAAGATCCTCTGGAATTTTCCAAACTTATCTGCGATCTGATGTAACAAACAGGGGACTGCAGCTGCATTTGCAGTCCCTTTTAAGTTTTTCAAAAAAAGTCAAAATAACTCTTGACTTTTGGAGACTTTACTTATATAATAATCAAGCAGCTTGATACGGGGCATTAGCTCAGTTGGTTAGAGCAACCGGCTCATAACCGGTCGGTCCGGGGTTCGAGTCCCTGATGCCCCACCAATTTATCAAGCTACATAATTAATATAGGGGTATAGCTCAGTTGGTAGAGCAGCGGTCTCCAAAACCGCGTGCCGAGGGTTCGAGCCCTTCTGCCCCTGCCAAATTAAAACGGATACCTTTGGGTATCCGTTTTAATTTTATAGAGAATAGTGCGAAACCGAGGCACGCGGAGCGTGACGGGTGAGGTTGCGAGCGCGTCCTGCGGACGATGAAGCGAGCGTAACGAAGCGCAGCGGTCAAAATTCATAGGCGCTCCAAGCCGTAATGAATTTTGGGCACCGCAAGAGGGACACGGAGTGTTTCGAGCCCTTCTGCCCCTGCAAAAATTTCGTTTTTTACAATTTTATTGCAAACAGAAGATTAAACAATGACGGAAAATATTCCGGTGTAGTTTATTATAGTAAATCGAAAAATATTAAATAAATATATATACTAAAGGATAGCTCCGGTTAATGAGCTATCCTTGTTTATTTTCATCATAATATTACTGCTGCTTAGCTTTGTTCTTTGCAATCATTTTCTTTGTAATAATACCGGAAACAATAACAAAGAAAATTATTGCTGCAACGGGAATTGCGGCAAGCCAGGGCTTTTCTCCTACACTTTTAAGTGCGACACCGAATCCTGTATAAACCAGCACAAGGGGAAGATTTCCGAGGTTTGTGCCTATCATATAGTTTTTGTAGGAAACATTCATTGCACCGAAAAGAAGGCTTGAAAGGTCTCCGGGAAGAAGTCCCGAAAGCTTAACTACAAAGGTCATCTGTACTTCATTTGCGCCGGCAAAAGCATCAATTTTCTTTACTGCCTTGAATTTGGTTTTAAGTGCATCAACCATACCCGAGCCTGTAAATTTTCCGAGGAAATAGGGAATAGAAAGGCTTAAAAATACGGAAATCGCATTCACTATAACACCGACAAAGTAATTCGGCATAAGATATCCGCAGATTGAAAACACAACAGCAGGAGGGAATACAAGAGCAAAGGATTTCACCACAGAAAATGCCATTATTCCGAGAGCAATCACTAAAGCTCCGCCCTCAATCATGTCGGCAAGCTCCGGTATATTGGTTACTTTTATGTTATATTTATTCATAAGCACAATGCACAGTACCACCATACCGAGCATAAGTATCCCTGAAGCTATCTGCAGTACCTTAATGAACCTTGAAAAATTCTTGCTTTCCATAAAACATCCTCCTGTTTTGCTCATTGTAAAATAACAGCAATTCTATTTCAATATTAATCTGACAAATCAAAATATTCAGCCTTATATCTGCCCGTGATTTTATCAATCTTATCGGTGACTATAACAATAACCTTGTTTTCGGTGCTGAGCTTCACAATACGGACGTTCTTATGAAGCAGCTCGGAGTATTTTTTCTTCAGCCTCTTATACATCGGGTCATATTTAACTAAGCAGTCCGGAATATGAATATTTGCGGGAAGGGAATAAATATCGGAAAGAATACATTCTCTGAGTTTTTCCCCGTTACATCTGTCCTTAAAGAACAGCCACAGCTTTTCGGTAAATTCTGAAAGCCCAATTCCGCTGAAATCGAAGCTTCTGCCGAATTCACAAAAGGTATCAAAGGGGTCAAAACGCAAATCTTCTAAAAGATAATTAAGAGTTATTAAAAATCTTCCGCTGTTATAAAGCCTTTCAAGAGCCTCTTCACAGTATTTAAGAGTCTTAATATCACTCTCCGACAGCCATTCATTTGAAATAATTTCATAAGGAGGAGTTTTTCCGTATTCACAGGGAAAACTATCCTCATTTCTTCGCATTTCGGCACCAAAAAGCATTTTAAGAAAACCTAGCTGCAGCATATCGGGTTTTAGCTCAAAAGCCCTGTTAAAGCTATTTTTGAAGCTTTTTATATCTTCAAAGGGAAGTCCGGCAATAAGGTCAACATGAATATGCATATTTCTGAAGGAAATCAGTCTTCTTATATTTTCACATAGCTTATTAAGATCTGATTTTCTGTTTATTGCTTCAAGAGTTTTTACATTAAAAGACTGAATGCCGATTTCGAGCTGACAAAGCCCCTTCGGCATAGTCGACAGAATCGCCATAGTACTTTCTTTCAGAATATCAGCGGCAATTTCAAAATGAAAGCACACATTTTCATTGATGCTTTTTCCGTAATTGTCTCTTATGAAGGCAAGTATTCTGTCTGCTCTCTTTGCGTCAGCATTAAAGGTTCTGTCTATAAATTTAATTGTCTTTGTTCCGCTGTGTGACAGCTTAATAATATTGTCAAACACAGTATTTTCATCAAAGTATCTCAGTCCCGATAACTGACCCGACAGGCAATAAGCACATCTGAAGGGACAGCCTCTGCCGGCTTCAATATATGCAATTCTGCCTCTGAGATTATGAAAATATTCTGCACAGTAAGGCGAAGGGGGAGTGTCAGTATGAGCTTTTGCGGGAAATAAAACTAAACTGCTGTCAGAAAGATAGCTTACTCCTTCCGCTTCTTCAAAATTATTCTCAGGCAATGCATTGATAAACGATGAAAAAGACCATTCGCCTTCACCGGATATTACATAATCAACAAAGCTGTTATTTCTTAATATATCTTCCTGTATGTACTCAACCTCGGGACCGCCCAGCGCAATAATACAAGCGGAGTTTTCTTTTAGTCTTCTGCACAACGGCAGGATTTTTTCAATATTCCAGATATAACAGGAAAACGCAACCACATCCGGCTTGAAAGAAGCTATTTCATTATAGATATTATCAATATCGACATTTATAGTTGATTCCGAAATTTTGGTTTCGTGCTTTTCCTGGCAGAAGGCATCAATCCCTGCTTTAATACACCACAGAGACAGATTTGAATGTATGAATTTTGAATTAAGAGTAGCCAGAACTATTCGCATATTAATCTAAAAGAAAAAGCAAGCACAAAGTGTACTTGCTTTTATAAGTTTTATTAGTCAGCATTAACGATTTCGTAGGTATCCTGAGCAATCATAAGCTCTTCATTTGTGGGAATAACAAAGAGTTTAACCTTTGAACCGGGAACTGAGATTTCAAGCTCTTCGCCGCGTTTAGCATTTGCTTCTTCATCAATTGCAGTACCGAGGAAACCGAGCTTTTCAGCAACTCTTGTGCGATAGTGAGGATTGTTTTCACCAATACCGCCTGTGAATACAACAGCATCAACACCGCCCATAGCAGCAGCAAAACCGCCGATGTACTTTGTGAGCTGATGACAAAGCATTGATTCAACAAGCTTTGCTCTTTCACAGCCGTTCTTTGCATCATTTTCAATTGTTCTGTTATCGCTTGTCTTCTGAGTAACACCGAGCATACCGGACTTCTTGTTCATTACAGCGTCCATCTGATCAGGTGTAAGACCTTCCTTCTTCATAATAATGGGGATAATAGCAGGGTCAATGGAACCGCATCTTGTACCCATCATAATACCTTCAAGGGGAGTAACACCCATTGTTGTATCAAAGCACTTGCCGTCCTTAACAGCTGAAATAGAAGAACCGTTTCCGAGGTGGCAGGTAACAATCTTTGTGCCTTCAGCCTTACCGCCGAGAAGCTCAATGCAACGCTTGCTTACGAATCTGTGAGAAGTGCCGTGGAAGCCGTAGCGACGGATGCCGTACTTTTCATAATACTCATAGGGAAGAGCGTACATATAAGCATAATCAGGCATTGTTGCGTGGAAGCCTGTGTCAAATACAGCAACCTGAGGAACACCGGGCATAACGCTTTCGCAGGATTCAATACCCATAAGGTTAGCAGGATTGTGAAGAGGTCCGAGGTCAAAGCACTCTCTGATAGCATCCTTAACAGCATCGGTTACAAGAACGGAACCACTGAACTTCTCACCGCCGTGAAGAACACGGTGACCGACAGCCGTAATTTCAGACATAGAAGAAAGAACGCCTCTGTCTTTACTTGTAAGAGTATCAATAACAATTTTGATAGCAGCAGAATGGTCAGCCATTGCCATGGGAAGAGCCTTGCAGTTCTTTGTCTCGTCAGCAGGTACCTTATGTGTGAATGTGCTTTCTCCGCCTATCTGCTCACAGATACCCTTAGCAAGCATTTCATTTGTTTCCATATCAAAAAGCTGATACTTTAATGAAGAGCTTCCGCAGTTAATAACAAGAATTTTCATTTTAACCTCCAAAATATGTTGAAAAAATTTTTACCACATTGTATTATATAATTAATCAGTAGCAATTTCAAGTGTTTTTATTGTTTGGAGAGATTTTTTTGGCAAATGCTTTTATTGCAAGTGAATATAATCCCTTTCACAACGGACATCTGCATCATATTGAAGAAACTCGGAAACACGGTGCCGATAACATAATCTGCGTTATGAGCGGAAATTTCGTTCAACGCGGTTCTGTTGCAGTAGCTCAAAAGCATCTCCGCGCCGGGACTGCCGTTCTCTCAGGTGCTGACCTTGTAATTGAATTACCCCTGAAATACGCAATTTCAACAGCTTCATATTTTGCCGAAGGCTTCATAAAAACAGCAAAAGCTACGGGGCTTGACGGTTTCATATCCTTTGGTGCTAAAGATTCTCTTGAAACGCTGAATGAGGTTAAGAATATCGTTTTCAGCAATGAGGCAGAGGAATTCTGCAATAAATGCATTACCGAAGGCATAAGCTACCCGAAAGCAAAAGCACTTTACACAGAGAAATTCGGTAATAAGAATCTGTCAGCAGCTCTCAGCGACGCAAATAACATCCTTGCGCTGGAATACCTCAGAGCAAGAGACAAGCTTTATCCTGAAATAGGTGTACTTGCAATTGAAAGAAGGGGCTCTCTGCACGACAGCGATGATATCAGCGGCAATATTACCAGCGCAGGCAACATCAGAAGAATTCTCTATGATGAAATATCCCGTGAAGACGCTATAAACCGTCTCTTTGAAATTAAGAATTATGTACCCGAAGGAGCTTTCAATGAGCTTCTTTCGTCTTATTCATCCGGCACATTCCCGTCTTCACCCGAAAGCTTTGAATTAGTGCAGTTTGCAAGACTTTTAACCCTTTCGAATAAAGATTTTCTTAAAATAAACAACGTGACGGGGGGACTTGAAAACAGAATAACAGAAGGTATAAGCAGATGTAATAATATACAAGAGCTGTGCGATTTTGTAAAGTCAAAAGTCTTTACACACTCCCGTCTTCGTCAGATTATGCTTTCAGCCTGCCTCGGAGTAACAAAAGATCAGCTTGATGCACCTTTACAGTACATAAGAGTCCTTGCGTTCAACGACAAGGGAAGAGCTTTACTGAATACAATGAGAAAAAGTGCTTTCGTCCCTGTAATTACAAATATTTCTCAGGCAGACACAAGTGACAGTTTAACAGCAATTGATGTAAAGGCCGACGTTCTTGCAGGTAAACTGTTTAATTTATGTCTTCCTTGCCCTTTACAGGGAAATACCGAATACGATATCCCGCCCGTTTACATACAGGCTGATTATTAACAACAAAATTATTCCCGACAGATTTTGTCTGCCGGGATATAGTTTTAATACACAAGCTCATTAAGCTCTTTTACGGGCTTTTTAAGCTCTGAGGGAATAATTGTCGGAATTCCTTTTTTGATAAATGCCGTAAATTTTACGGATTTTTTATCATTAGAGCCCTTCATTTTTGAAATAAGCTCCGTAAGAAGCTGAGACTTTGGCGGGTTCACTTTTCTTGTATAAGAATTAAGTTTAACTGTTATCTCTTTGACACAATCAACATCCGAAATCTCAAGCTTAAGGTTATTTCTGTCTCTGATAACTGTAAATTCCTCCTCTTTTCCGTCAACAAGTACCGAAATATCCGTGCAGGCAGCAATATCAATAAAAGACAAAATATAACTTCTTTTTTCAGGTATAAGACTTACGTCGCCCTTTGCAGCAGAAACGCGGAAAACAAGAGAATTTGAGGAATCCGAAACAGAATATTCGGTTTCGCAAAAGGCACCGTTCTTATATGCTAAGGTCTCACCGTCATCCTCATACAGAGTGAAGGTATTATTACCTCTTGATATCATAATTTCAAGCTTTTGGGGATTATCGGTTGAATTGGTGTCACAATCAACTGAAAGCGGAATAATAGCACCCTCGCGGGCAAGCACGGGAATTGAAGACTGGTCACGGAAAAGATAGGTTTCACAGTTTCCGTTATAAATTCTTCCTGTAAAAATATCCGTGTATCTGCCCTTCGGAAGATATGCCTTTGTTCCCGCAAGTCCCGTGTTTTTATTACACTTTTCCGTTATGGGACAAACTATCATTTCCGTTCCGAACATATACTCATTAGGACAGTTATAAGCACGGGAATCCCTGGGAGTCGCATAGTACATAGGCTCAATAAGACATCTGCCTTCTTTTTCCGTCAGTCTGTTCATTGAATATAAATAGGGGATAAGGCGGTGTCTCAATTTCAGGAATTTAACTGAGTTTTCTTCAACGAATTTATTATACATCCAGGGTTCTTTCCCCATAAACTCATTTGATGTTGAATGCAGTCTGTTAATGGGGCTGAAAACACCGTACTGAAGCCATCTGAGATACAATTCATCATCTCTGTAGCCTCTGCAATGACCTCCTATATCGTGGCTCCACCAGCTGTAGCCGATATTTGAAGCAGTAGCGGTGAAATAAGGCTGAAAATCAAGGGATTCCCATGTCTGAACAGTATCACCGGAAAAGCCTAAAGGATATCTGTGAGAGCCGGCACCTGCAAATCTCGAGAGAATAAGAGGACGCTTTCCGTCACGGGCAATATCTGCAGAATGATAATGATTGAGCGCCCACAGAGGGTCAAGACCTTCAACAGCTGTCTTTTTGCCCTGCTGCCAGTCAATCCACCAGAAATCAACACCTTCATTTTCGTGGGGATGGTGAAGAAACCTGAAATAGCCTTCAATAAATTTTTCATCCGTAATATCAAAGCGTATCTGCTGACGTGATTCCTTATCAATATCCATATATTCACAGAAATCAGCATAGGCATCCTCATAAAATTTACAGCCCGATGCCGGATGAAGATTCATTGTAATCTTAAAGCCGTTTTCCTTTAACCACGAAAGAAATGCCTTGTGATCGGGAAAAAGGTCTGTATTCCAGGAATATCCCGTCCAACCGGGAAGTGCAATATTATAGAACAGCTCAAATACATTGTTTCTTTGTCCGCTGTCTGTTGCATCCTTGCCGAACTTTTTGACAACATCAACCCAATGCCAGTCCATATCGATTGTTGCGACTGTAACGGGTATTTTTTCATCAATAAATCTCTGCATAAGTGCAGTATACTCTTCCTGTGTGTAAGCCTTATATCTGCTCCACCAGTTACCCAGAGTAAAACGGGGAATAAGGGGAGTGTTGCCCGTAAGATTGAACAAATCTTTAACGGCAGCTCTGTAATCATAGCCGTAAGCAAAGAAATAAACGTCCGTTTCTTTCGCTTCACGGGGAAGAATTTTTCCGTTATTCTTAAGTATTAAAGAATTGCTGTCATCAAGCACGGCAACACCCGACAATGAAACAATACCGTCTCCGAGCTTAGTTTTTCCGTTGACATTGTCAAGTGTTCTTTTTGTGCCCTTGAGATTTCCCTTTTTATAGTCGGTGACAGTTCTTCCGTCCCGGAGCTTTACGGCTTTCATATCACCCTTTTCGGTATCATACACAAAAACCGTTTCGTCTGTAAAAACAGATACTGTTTTGCCTTCAGTCTCAAATTTCACATTTGTATCACAGAAATTTCTGTTGATAACGGACTGAGTAGGTAAGTCGCAGAATTTTCCGTCCTCTTGCTTTTCAACGCGAAGCATATACGGTGTAATAGCAGAAAAGCGGTATGCATTGAAAACAAACATCCGAGAATCAGGAACATACTCGTTTGTTACAAGGTCAAATTTATCAAGATATTCGCGCATTTCATCACTTCCGTGCATTTTTATTTTATGATAACATTAATCCGGATACAGTTCAATAATTTTATATCATTACATCAAATTTTTTTCGCAGCTTCTTTATAATTTTTGTTTCAAGCCGACTGACATAAGAACGGGAAATGCCGTACATTGCAGCAATTTCATTCTGAGTTTTCGGCTCATTTCCGTCAAGACCGTAGCGCATTATGATAATACTTCGTTCACGCTCGTTTTTTATTTCATTTATGAATTTATGAAGAAGCTTTATGTTGTTTTTAGTAATACATTCATCAGCCACATTATCTTCAACAGATATTATATCAATCAATGTCAGAGGATTCCCCTCGGCATCAGTTTCTATAGGTTCATCAAGTGAGATATCAAGAGCGGATTTCTTTTTGCTTCTGAAAAACATAAGAATCTCATTTTCAATGCACCTTGAAGCATAGGTTGCAAGTCGCACACCTTTTGAGCTGTCAAAGGAATTTACCGCCTTTATAAGCCCCAGAGTACCCACAGAAATCAGCTCTTCATTATCATTTTCATTCACATTGAATTTTTTAAGCATATGTGCAACTAACCGAAGATTATGTTTAACGAGAACATCCTTTGCCTTTTTATCTCCGGAAGCTAATAGCTTTAAGTATTTTTCTTCATCCGCTTGCGATAAAGGCGGAGGAAACACACCGTAATTATCAAGATGCAGGGCAAGAAATATTATTCCGGCAAGAATTTCAAGCATAGGTTTTACTCCTTCAAAAGTTATTCTGTAAATTATATGAGTGCCGATTGTCAAAATGCCTGGCCGAAAATAAATACCTGTTGAAAAATTTTACCTTTAATGTTAAAATATGAATAAGTTTAATTTTTGAGGTGTTGCTTTATGAAGAAAATTCTGTCATTAGTTCTTTCTTTCATTCTGGTTTTCGGCATTTTCGTTGTGCCGGTATCGGCTGAGGACAAAAATGTCTCGGATTATCCGATTGTTGTTGTACCCGGCTTCAGCGCATCATATCTTTTTGAAAAAACAGAAAACGGTGAAGAAGGAAGAATGCTCTGGGGCTCGATTGAGGGACTCGGAATTATTGACAGGGTTCTCGGAAACATAGCAAAAATAGGTATCGGTCTCGGTGCGGCAGTTTTCGGTCAGCCGCAGCTTTTTGCTGATACAATAAATAATGCCATCCCCGAAATTGTCGGCGACCTTGCCTGCAATCCTGACGGCACACCTGTTGTTGATACAGTTACATATCCTAATGACCCCGCTATTACAAATTACAGATATCTTCTTGATGAAATGGGCTCATTGCACGCAGCTGAGCTCGAAATTATGGCTGACGTAGCAGAAACCTACGGTGAAAACGGCTACGAAAACATTTTCTCATTTCAGACCGATTTCCGTCTGAGTATTGTTGATGCTATAGAAAATCTGAAACAGTATATTGACGACGTACTCGCATACACGGGGGCAAGAAAGGTCAATATATATGCAGTAAGCTACGGCGGACAGATTTCAGCTTCATATCTTAATGTTTACGGCCATGAAAACAAGGTACACAATGCTGTGCTTACAATTCCTGCAATCGGCGGTGCAGCTCTTGCTTACGATATAATGAATGAAAGCCTTCGCCTTGATGAAGAAACACTTATGTATTTCATTGAAAACGGAACAATGCTTGAAGAAGATATTAACTGGCTTATGAAGGCACACGCTCTCGGTTTCCTTGATGAAGTACTCAATCTCATTATTAAAGGCGGTATCAAAAAAATTATTTCAAATTGGGGCAGTATATGGGATTTCATTCCTGCCGAATACTATGAAGAGCTGAAGACACGTTATCTCAATGCCGAAGACAATAAGGAATTAATAAGAAAGAGCGATTATTTCCATAATGAAATCCTGCCCTTTATGAACGAAAGACTCACTGAGTGCCTTAAAAACGGTACTAATGTATATATTGTTGCAGGCTGTGATGCTCCTGCAGTAACGGGCCTTTATGAGCAGTCCGACGGAATTATTCTTGTAAACGGTGCAACGGGAGCTTACTGTGCACCTATGGGAAAGCGCTTTTCTGACGGATATCAGGGCTTATACACAACCTGTAATGATAAATCACACAATCACATTTCACCTGCCATGAACATTGATGCATCAACAGGCTTTCTTCCCGAGCAGACCTGGTACATAAGCGGACTATTTCACGGAATGACATGGAAGGATGAATACACAAAGAAGCTTTGCACAATGCTATTATTCGGAAAAGAGCTTACCGACGTTCATACTTATTCGGAATTCCCGCAGTTTTTCTATTCAACAAATGTATGTCATTCAGTAAAGCTTGAGTTTGTTTCCGCTCCTTACGGCAGAATTTCTTCTGAGGATAAGCTCGTCAGAATTACAAATCTTTCCAACAAATACACAATGAATCTTCTGTCTCTTAAGTGTTACGGTGCCGATGTGAAAATTTCCGTCCCCTTCGGCACATATCTCAAGCCCGGAGAAAGCATTGAATTAAATGTCACCGGTAATTTGCCTGCAGTCAGCTGCAAAACGCTTGACATAACCGTAAATTATATTCTTTTCGGCGACATAGCTTTCCAGGGCGAAAGAACACTTACATTCACCATTGACAACGGTGAAAGTGCAGCTTACGATGAAAATAATCCGTTTACAGATGCACGTTATGAAACAGAATTTGATAAGATTACAGTAACATTAATAAAAGACCTTCTTATAAAAACAGGATTTTTCCAGTTAATGAAAATGCTGTTCAATTGCTTTATATCATTTTTTAACTAAAACCGGAAGGAGTGGCATATTGAGAGAGAGTTCAAAGGCAGCCTTGTGCGGGATTATTTCATCCCTTGCTGTTGTCATAATGCTTTCAACATACATTTCCCCTTTGCTTGTTTATACGGCTCCTGCTTTCAGCGGCTTGCTGTTGCTGCTTATAATCAATGAGCTCGGTTGCAGGTGGGCTTTTGGCACGTATATCTCGGTAAGCCTTATTTCAGCTTTTATTATAGCCGATAAGGAAGCTGCAGTTTTCTATACGATGTTTTTCGGGTTTTATCCGATTCTCGGTTACATTCTCAACAAGAATATCAAAAATAAGATTATAAGAACCGCTCTTAAGCTTATAACATTCAATTTCTCATGTCTTGTTTCCTTTGCTGTGTGTATGTATGTTCTCTCCATTGATATGAGCGATATTCTCGGTGACGGCATATTATTTACTGTGGTATTAGCTTGTCTTATGAACATACTGTTTGTTGTATATGACATTCTGATTATCAGACTGCAGGAGCTTTATATAAAAAAACTGCAGAAAAAATTCAGAAAACTTTTCAATATCAGGTAAATTAATCCTCATTGTGGCATAATCTTTTATTAAAAACGTAACACAGGTGATTATAATGAAAGATTCTGCCGCAATAATACTGAGTGTTCTGCTTTTCTGTACCTGCATTTTCGGCACCATAAAACAAACCGAAAAGAACATAGTTTCAGTTATAAGCACCGAAAGCTCCGAATACAAGGACTACACTTTCATTCTGGATGCAGGTCACGGCGGTGAAGACGGCGGTGCTGTTGCTTACGACGGCACCCTTGAAAAGGACCTGAATCTTCAGATCTGTAACAACATATCTCTTTATTTTGATATTTTCGGTATTGATTATGTTGTTATAAGAGACGGGGATTTCAGCGTTGGGGATACATCACTTCCCACAATCAGAAAAAGAAAGGTTTCCGACATTCACAAGCGCTACGAAATAATAAATTCACGTAAAAACTCCGTGCTGTTAAGCATTCATCAGAATATGTTTTCTGTGGAAAAATACAGCGGCACTCAGGTGTTTTATGACGGAAAACACAAAGAATCGGAAGAGCTTTCAGAAATACTGCAGTTTACTGTAAAAGACAGTCTTCAGCCGGAAAACAACAGAAAAATAAAAAAAACCGACAAAAGTATTTATCTTCTTTATAATGCAAAGCGTCCATCGGTTATGGTTGAATGCGGTTTTATGTCAAATCCGGCGGAATTAGCAAAGCTCAAAGCTTACGAATATCAGTCTCAGCTGTCATTTATTATAACTAAAGGAATAATACAATTTTTAATTGCATAAAGGAATTATTATGGCGAAAAATTCAAAAACTGCTTATATCTGTTCAATCTGCGGGTATCAGAGTCCGAAATGGGCAGGGAAGTGCCCCGATTGCGGTGAATGGGATACCTTTGAAGAACAGATACTCACAAATGAAAAGAATAAAACTTACACAACCTCTAATCTGCAGCCGATGAAGCTTACCGACATTGAAGGTGTAATTGAACACAGGTATGATACGGGAATCAATGAGCTTAACCGTGTACTTGGCTCAGGGCTTGTTAAAGGCTCTGTTGTTCTTCTCAGCGGTGACCCGGGTATCGGTAAATCAACATTATTACTGCAGACTACACAGTCTCTCGGAAAAAACCGTAGCGTTTTGTATGTTTCGGGTGAAGAATCACCTCATCAGCTGAAGCTCAGAGCCTCTCGTGTCGGAGTAACCACAGAAAACCTTACCGTAATCTGTGATACGGATGCAGAAGCCATCTGCGAATACATAAAGTCAACTTTACCTGATGTAGTTATAATTGACTCTATTCAGACTATGGGAATAAAGGAGATAAACTCTTTGCCGGGCAGCATAACTCAAGTAAGAGAATGCTCAAATCTCTTTATGAGATATGCAAAAACTCTCAATATTCCCGTTATAATTGTCGGCCACGTTAATAAAGACGGCAATATCGCAGGACCCAAGGTTCTCGAGCATATTGTTGACTGTGTTTTATATTTTGAAGGTGAAAAAAATCTTTCGTACAGAATACTAAGAGCCGTCAAAAACCGTTACGGTTCAACTAATGAAATTGGCGTTTTTGAGATGAACGATAAAGGTCTTCAGGAGGTCAAAAATCCCTCACAGGCATTGATTTCAGGAAAGCCGAGCAACGTTTCGGGCTCTTGCATAGCATCTGTAATTGAAGGCTCAAGACCCATTTTAGCAGAGGTTCAGGGCCTTGTATGCACCTCGGGCTTCGGAACACCGAGACGTATGTCTACGGGCTTTGACTACAACAGAATGTCATTGTTGGTAGCCGTACTCGAAAAGCGTGCCGGGTATTTTATGGGAAATTGTGATATTTTTGTCAATGTCGCAGGAGGTCTTAAAATTGACGAACCTGCATCTGATTTACCCGTAGCATTAACCTTGATATCAAGCCTTAAGGACGAGGTTATCCGAGATGACTGTATTGCATTCGGTGAAATCGGACTTGCAGGTGAAATAAGAAGTGTGAGCTTTGCAGAGCTTCGAATTAAAGAAGCCATAAGACTCGGATTCAAAAAATGCATTATATCAGAACATAACATCAAGGAATTACCGAAGGATTTTTATAATCAGATAGAAATTGTAGGCGTTAGTAATATTCGCAGCGCTTATTATGAATCAACAAAATAATTATAAAGGAATAATATAATGAAAAAGAAAATTCATTCATCTGCAAATTTCAGAGCAACAGTAACAATTATGGTTTTAAGCATCGCAATAACTGCAATGATTAAGAAATACACAAAATAATAACAAAACAACAATAACCCGGTTCTGAGGCAAAATCAGCATATTTCAGCTTAAAATACCTGATTTCACTCCCCTAAATTATACAAAATATTAATTCTTTGGTAGGGCGTGTTTTTATGCAAAGAAATGAAGTAAAGGCTTTCAGACAACGTTTAGTACGTGCTGGATTTACTGATATTTGTATTTATGAACAGTTTACAGGTGATTATATAGTTTCTTGTCGTTCCAGTACTGGTGATCGTATCAATAAAGTTATGACTATTGCTAAGATGAATAATACTCCTCGTGTTGTTTGGTTTGATTAATGCCCGGTGGAACACTTCGATGTGTCCTCTGCAGGGTACACTACGTTGTGTACTTAAACCTGGCTTATATTTATTCTGATTTTATCTTTCCTTTTTTTTATAAAAAGACAGTCACAAGATACCTTGTGACTGTCTTTTATTATGTGGTTCTGCACTAAGCTCTTGCTGATGCACGATTATGTTCTTAGCATTTTTCCTACTAATGCACATAATACTGCAGCTGCAAACCAAATAGTTAGTGATTTCATTATATTTCTCCTTTCTTTTAAATTAAAAAAGGTGCGTGATATCGGATAACTCCTTAAATCACACACCCTATTTTATTTTTTTGGAAGTGGTTTTTGCTCGTTTGTAAAACCTAATATGTAATCTGCTGAAATATTGTAGTATCTGCATAATGTAATTAAATGTTCTATCGGCAGAGGTCTTTCACCTCTTTCGTATTTACTATAATAGCTTTGGTCTGTGTTTAATATCAAAGCTATATCCTTTTGTTTTTTATCGTTGTCCTCTCTTAAATCTTTTATTCTTTTGTTGTAAATCATTTTATCACCTTTTTTTGTTTTAAAAATAACATAGGTGACAAATTACCTATTGACTTTTGGTCATATATTACCTATAATTTACTTGAATAGGTGATATATTACCTATTCAACAGTTAGTGACCGAGATTGAGGCATAAGCAATGTGCCTCTTTCTCGGAATATTGAAAGGGTGTGATTTTATGAACGTAAATCTATCCGAAGTTTTCGTCGATGTTTATTACGTTTGGGTTATTCTGATGTTTTTGTTTTTCTTGTAGGAACTGGTTTTTACCATATTTTGTGTTTTTCTCCAGAAGGATATTTTTTAAGTTTCAGGATTCCTTATCTTTCATTAGATTTATTTAAAGAAAGTATTATGAATTAAAAAAATAGGGGTGTGATTTTATGTTAAGTTTATATCGTGCTTTATCTATTCTTGGTATCAATGGTCCGTTAATTGAATTCCGTCGTAAACAAGTTTTACGTTTGTCGCCTGAACATAAAAAAATAGTTTTAGATTATCTCAGGGAAGATTTATTAAAAACTAATAGTTCTTATGAATTGAATTTTATGTTTAATGCTTGTACGCAAGGTTATCGTATGTGGGATGAACTTGAAGAGCTCTTAGATTCTTTGACTACGCTTGAGGTTTCTCAAAAACTTAAAAATAAGGTTGATATTGATGATTAAGTTAAAGCAGTTGTTTAATAAGTATTTCGTGTATAAGGGTTATGTTGTTATTCATCAGTCTGACGGTGTAGATAATATCATTGAATTTAACGGTTATCGTGATTTACAACGTATATATAAGCATTATGCTCCTCGTCGCTCTGATGTAACTCTTTATACTGATGTTTGTTCTGAATTAGGCTCTGATGTTTTGTTTGGTTTTGTTCCTTTATTATTAGTTATTATTTGTATTTCGTTGTTTTATTAATTTATGAAAGTAGGTATATTTTATGAAATTTGATGTTATCGGTAGAGAAATCAGAACGTATAAGGATGCTGATGCATCTCTTGACGAAGGTAGGGAAGTCAGACGTGAGTTTGTTGTGCTTCATTGTGTAAATGACCCTGCTCGTAAAGATAAGGATAATGTTACAGGTCGCCAGGTTCAGAGCTTCAGCTTTTTTCCCGGTAACGGTCTTCTGAGTGATGTAAAAGCTCTTGATATCCCTTGTGTTATCAATGCAGAAGTTTCCCGTAACGGTAAGTATGTTAATCTTGATGATTTTGAATTAATTGAATAATGTTAAAATCAGCCACACACCCGGCTGTTTTAAGGAAGGTAGGGAAGTATGTTTAAAAAGTTTATCTGTTTTCTGACATGTATAAGTGTAATGTTTCTCTGCCTTCCTGTTTTCTCTTCTGCTGCTGTTTATGATATTTCCGGTTCTGTTGTTAATAACTTTTTGATTTATGATAGTCCTGAGAATGTTACTTTCATTTTTGACGGTAGCGAGTCTCTTGATTTAAGTCAAGATATTATAAGTTTTAATGAAAGTTATATTAATTCTTATACAGGTCTTTTTAATTTTACTGCTATTTCCGGTTGTTTAATTACAATTAGTATGCCTTCATTAGAATTTATACAGGGTCAATCCTATGATATATCTTTTGAATTATCTTCAGGTACCGGTTCCAGTAATTGTGCATTTGCTGTTCCTTCTTTGGTGGGTACTCAGCTTACAGCAGCTGAATTAATTAAAATGAATATTGATTGGATTCAAGATATGAATACTCCTCTTGATCCTTGGGATGAAGTTCTTAATTATTTTAGTGTATTTAATAAAAATGATTTAGATTTTTATCATCAATGTAATGCTGTTGAGCCTGTTTTTTCTGATTCTTTTTCTTCTTTTTTTATTTCTCATAATATTACTTTTCCTTTAGATTATGTTGCTATTGAGGATTCACCGCATACTATTGTCTTATTTCTTTTATGGCGTTCTGTTGACCCTCAATATATGCACTTAAAGAATTTTAAAATTACCCCTGTAGGTGGTACTAAGTATCTTTTTGATGAAGCTCAATTCAGAGATGATGTAAGAGACGGTATACTTAATATTGAAGGTTCTTTTGATGAGCTGCAATCTAATCTTTTTGAAGGTGGTACTTCTCGTGAGCCTGCAATTGGTAATAAGGATGAGATTAATAATGTTCTGCAGAATGAAGCTGCACTTAATAAGGATTTTTCCGGTGACTTGAATCAGCAATTTGATATTGCCGGTAATATTTTTGAAGGTAATTCATCTTTCAGCTTTATTTCAAATCTATTTCAAGATGTGATTCTTTCAGTTCCGCAGCTCAATTCATTAATTATATTCTCTCTTGCAATAGGGCTTTGTGTATTAATTTTAGGTAGGCGATTAAATGCTTGAAACTATAGTTAATGGTTTTAACTGGATAATGGATTTACTGCAGACTATTGCAGATTTCATTGTTAATACCATTATGGGTCTTGGTAATATTATTAAGTCAATTCCTATGGTTATTAATATGCTTACTCAGTCTATCGGTTATTTACCTTCAACTATTGCAGCATTTGCTACTATTACTATTACTATTTCAGTTGTTTATCTTCTTGTTGGTCGTCAGACAGGAGGTTGATTATGAATTTTAATGCTTCAAATGAGTTTTCGCAGATAATTAGCTTCCTTGTTCAAGTATTCGGTAATGTTATCTCTTGGCTTGATGGCATTATTATTATCGGTGATAGTACAAGCCTTCTTGATTTAAATATTGCTTTAACTGTTTTCGGAATAATTTTTGTTGCTGTTTTTAATGTTGTTAAGTCCGGTGCTGTAAATTCTATGGATTCTGTTTCTTCTTCTCGTGATGCACAGAAGAGACAGGAACGTAAGTCAAATCGTGAGGTTAAGAATGAAAATTAAATTTTTTTTATCTCTTTTTCTTGTTCTGCTCTTCTGCATCGGTTCTGTTATAACTTGTTGTGCTGCTACTTTCACTCCTTACCAAGGGATTACTAATTCCAGTTCTCAGGTTTCTTTACTTTATGGTTATTACCGTAATTTAGATACTTTTAGTTATGATGATGAATTTATCATAATGCGAAGCGGTCAGTATGATTATTATCTTTTTTATGGTGATTTGAGTTCTGATAGTGTTTTTTACATATCTTATCTTGGCAATACTCAATCAGGTTATAATACTGTTTATGAAATTTCTATGGGATTAGAAGATAATTTCAGTTATGTATTAAATGAATATTCTGTTGTCGGTAATATTCCCGGTTCCATTGCTTATTCTGAGCATTATAGTAGTTTTACTGATTTTACAATTCAGATTGCTGCATTTTCTCTTTTAATTATATTTATTTTTTATGTTTTTCGCAGTCATATTAAGGAGTTGAATTCATGACAGCTTTAGAGTTTTTCCGTCAATGGATAGGTGTTCCGTCCGGGTATGATTTTCTTCTTATATCCATTGCAGGTGCTGCAGCTCTTATCATAATTGATAATATTCTGCGTTGTCTTTTTGGTATTGTTTCATCATTGTTTAAGAAGGGGAGTCGCTCGTGATTGATTTAGTTGTTTCCTGTATGACTGATTTCATTCTTATTGAGTATGTTCCTCATATGTTCGTTGCTATTGCCGTTCTCGGCTTAGTAAATATAATCAAGCGCATGATTACATTAAATTTTTGAAAGGAGAATTATTATGCCTTTAGTTCCTGTTCTTGCAAATGCTACCGGCGGTGATCTCACAAATCTCGGAACTGTTTTTACACAGCTCACTTCTTGGATGGGTGCAATTGTTGATACAATTACGGGTCATCCTATTTACCTTGTCGGTCTCGGCATTTTCGTAACTGGTTCTGTTATCGGTTTGGGTTACCGTCTTATCAGAGGTTGATTTGTTTTTATGCAGCTCCTCTTTTTGGGGAGCTGTATTTGTTGTAGGTGTTATTATGTGGGATAATATTTTTGCAGTTTCACGTTTTTTAGTTTATGATTGTTTACCATCTATTGGTAATTTTATTTCTAGTTATCCTATTTTCCTTATTGGTATCGGCATTTTTGTTACCGGTGCTGTTATCGGTTTAGGTTACCGTCTTATCAGAGGTTAAGTTAAAGTAGGTGAATAAATGATTTCCGGTTATTTTGGTGTTCCCGGCTGCGGTAAAACAACTATACTTGCAAAGATTGCTCAGACTGAGCTTCGCAGGATAAAAAGAGGTAATTCGCCGTATAAACACGTACTTACTAACTTTTATTGTAAAGGTTGCGAGAGAATACAGCTTATGGATTATAAGAAGTATGTTACTCACGGTTGTCTTGTGCTTCTGGACGAGCTCACACTTGATGCTGATTCTCGTGCTCATAAGTCCTTCCCTGCAGAAGTTAAGGAATTCATTGTAATGCATCGACATCTTAATAATGATATCGTTTATTTCGTGCAGGATTATAGCCGAGTTGATAAGACAATCAGAGAGCTTACCTATGATTTATGGTATGTACGTAAGCCTGTTGTTCCGTTTTTTAATCGTTTTTCAATTGCTCGTCGTATTTTCCGTAATATAACGATCAATGAATTTACTTCTGATTTGGTTATGGGATACCGTTTCAGTAAGTTTCTCGAGCGTCTTTGTCTTCCATGCGCTAAATTTACTTATCGTCCTCGTTGGTATAAGTATTTTGATTCTTTTGATGAAGGTGCGCTTGCTGATGTTCCGGAGCTTCCTTATGTTTCTTGGGATAAAGTTTTGCCTGCAGGTGATAAGTTAAGTTAATTTTTCCTTCTCCGGTAGGGGAGCGTGAGCGACTTTTTATCGTTTGCAAGTGCGAAGCACCTGCGCTTCATCAGACTTATCAATGATGCGCTAATCCTTCAGCAATTCAAGGCGCATTGTTGGTAAGTCGTTCCTTAAGTATATACTTACGTATATGCTGTTTCTGTGAAACATGTTTCACAAAATAACAAATTTTTGTAAAATAGGGGAGTGTAGCTCCCCTGAAAACCCCGTTAGCTATCAGCGGGGTTTCAACCACAAACAAGGGTGTGTTAATTATGCTGTTAACCGTTGACTTTCTTGAGTTTGCAGTAAAAAACTGCACTTTAGAAAAAATACTTAAATTTCTTAATTTTGAAACAGTAAATTTTTGTGATGGTGGTAGATTTAATGTTAATTATAAAAGCAGTAAAATTTTAAGAGGATTTTGTAAGATAGGTTATGATAATGATTATACGATTTATGATATATATGTAAGTTTATCGGGTTCCGGCTGCAGGCTTTTAGAGGATTATAATTCTGAATTTAATTTTGATTGGTATGATTTTCTTCGTGTATTAACAAATGATTTCGATATTTCTTTCCGAAGAATTGATATTGCTATTGATGATTATACTGATACATTAAATACTGAAAAGCTCGTAAAATATTGGGAACAGGGTAAATTTGCCGGTGCTTGCCGTTCTGTTCCTGATCATCGTCGTTTACGTTCTGAAGAATTATATTTCGGTTCTACTCAGTCTGATTATATGATTCGTATATATAATAAAGGTCTTGAGCGTGGATTCAAGCCCGGTGAAAAGATACTTAACAGTAATACCGGTGAGCTCGTTGATTATTGGTGGCGTCTGGAACAACAGATAAGAGGTCATAAGTCTGAACAGTTTGTATTGAGTTGGATGAACGCAGGTTCTGATGTTCTCGGTGATATTGCTTGCGGTTACATACATGAATTTATCCGGTTCCTTACACGCTATAATGATAAAAAAAATTCTCAGCGTATTCCTGAGTGTAAGTGGTGGCTTGATTTTCTTTCTAATGCTAAACGTATTAAGTTTACATCTAAACCCGGTACCGTTTACAATAAACATAAGCTTGAGAGTTTTCTTAATAATCAGGTAGCTACAAGTATTAAAACATACATACATTTGCTTGGTCTTTCACCTGAAGATCTGTATCGTCATTTTGACAACGATGATATTTTGTTAAATAATTCACAATTGGCATTATTAAGAGCTAATGCAATTAGAATCAAGAAGAATCTTGAAAGATTGCAGGATGTTACAGCTGAAGAAGCTCAGCTGCCTTTTGATCCGGTTCTTGATGCTCAGTTGGAATTTATTGAATCCTTACTTGAAAATGATAATCAGTATTATCAAATGAATATGGGTGATGAATTTGAGTAAAGAAGATATTGCACGTATTAGAGCTTTGATATATCTTTATTTTGATGGAATAGAAATCAGGTATAAAAATGAGATGGAAAACAAGATTGATAGAATTCTTATGAATGGTCGTAATCTGAGCTACGATGATGCTATTAAGATTCTGAAGTTAAAGGATAAAGTTGAAATTCTTGAAATTATAGAAAAAGAGTTATATGAGCTTCTTGATTCTTTATAATATCTGTGATATATTAATTATACAAAATATTTATTAATTTTAGAAAATCGGTTATTTATAAGGTTTTTTTCTGTTTTCACTCCCCTAAATTATACAAAATATTAATTTTGTATAATTTTAGATATTTTTTACTGCCCTGTTTTAACCGGTTGCAAACGGAATGCTATGAATTATAACTATCTGTCAACATTACCTCAGACTGTTGTTCAGTTTATTTATTATCAGTCAAACGTGAAAAATAAATCTGAACTCACATTAAATGAATACTGTCTTGATTTAAGACTGTTTTTAAGGTATCTTGTCATTTCATCCGAAAAGAAAAAATTTTCCGATGAAGAGCTTGATGCCGTTGATATAACACGTCTCGGTGCCGATTTTTATAAAAACATAAGTCTTAATGATGCATACAGATTTTTGTCTTACTGTAAAGAAATCCGCGGAAATAAGGAACGTGCCCGTGCCAGAAAATCATCTGCTATACGTTCATTTTTTAAATATCTTAAAGTCAATGATATTATTGATGATAACCCCATGATAAGCCTTGACTCCCCCAAACTAAAAAAGAGTCTTCCGAAATACCTGACTGTTGAACAGGCACAAAGGCTTCTGATGAGTGTTGAGGGCCCCAACAAGGAACGTGATTACTGCATTCTGACATTATTTATGAACTGCGGTTTCCGTTTATCTGAGCTTGTTTCAATCAACTATAATGCTATAAAATATACCGAAGATTCCGCTTCTGTTGTAATTACCGGTAAAGGCAATAAGGAACGTACCGTTTATCTTAATAAGGCCTGTATTTTAGCTATAAAACGCTATATGAATGTTCGGCCCAAGGACGGCGTCAAGGACAAGGATGCCCTGTTTTTATCCAACAGACTGACGAGAATCAGTACAAAAACCGTACAGCATCTTGTTGATACATATATTGAAAAAGCGGGGCTCGGAGGTCAGGGCTTTTCGGTTCATAAACTCCGTCACACCGCTGCGACTCTTATGTATCAGACAGGCAAGGTTGATGTGCTTGAGCTAAAAGAGCTTCTGGGACACGAAAGCCTTAATACAACACAGATTTACACCCATATAGTAAATGAAAAGGTTAAGGATGCCGTAAATTCCAATCCCCTTTCGGATTTCGGGACAGATGAATAAAAACAAGGACTTCCCTGCTGTTTTCGGGAAGTCCTTACTGTATTAAATTAATTTTATGACCGACTGTATTGCAACCAGCAAAACAGCAAATGATGAGAACAGAAAGTTTTTTACGAGGTAGCCTCTTAAATTGAATGTTCCCTTTCGATTACAATAATACTGCTTAAGAGAATCTGACATACCCATTGATGTGTATTGCGAACAAATAAAAATTACATATAAAAATACGTAAAACAATAAATCCGACACAAAAAAACGGCCAAAGCTTTCATATCCGCACAGATACAGACGATACGCATATAACGAGCCGATGACAATTCCTTCAGATACAGATAATAAAACAATAAACGGTGAGCCGACGAGACATAGTCCCATAACAAAATTTAATGTCATTACAGAAATTACTAAAAAAATACTGTTAATAAACATTCGTGAAACTTCAATATCATCTGATTGAAATACGCCGATTAGATATCTGCAGTATTCCGAATTCTTTACCGTATGCACTCCCGTAATCAGTCCGCAGGTAAAAAGTGTAAGCAACATAATTATACTGCTGTAATTTTTTACAATGTTAAGAAAGCTTCTTATATCAAAAGAAACTGCTTTCAGCTTAATATTACTTTTTCTCATACTTCCCGTTCCCTTACTTCAGATTAGCAGAAATTATACCGCCGATACTGCCGAATAATGCAAAAACAGGGATAATAAGAAAAGTTAGCGGATCAATATAAAATGAATTCACAAACAAAAGCACAGCAACACTAATAATACTTACGGCAGAAGCCGAAGCACATCCCCATAAAAATCCTTTTGATTTTACGTTTTTTCCGGTTATACCGCCTGAAATCAGACCCGCAAGCACAGCCGGAACGATCCACAGATATTTTACATATTCGGAAGGAATATCAAATTTTACAAGCACGGCTGCAAGCAGACAAACCAATGTAACAACCGAAATAACACCGGCAATAACACCGGAAACAACCGCCTGCCACGTATTTCTGATTCTGAAAAAACTCTTCTTTTTCATATTAAATCTCCTTTTAAGTCATCCTGTAAAAATCTATGCTCTTAAAAGGTCAAATATAACAATTCAGACAAATAAAAACTGCAACAGAAAAAATCCGTTGCAGTAATTTTTTATTCTTCTTCGTTCTTCTTGCTTCTTCTCTTTGAAGCCTTCTTTTCTTCTCTTTCAGCAGCCTTAGCAGCTTCAAAAGCAGCCTTTTCGCTTTCAGCTCTTTCGTTAGCGGTATTATTTGTCTGAATACCCCAACGCATAATTTTCATCTTTGTTCTGTCTGCGCCTGTTTCAAGAACGATTGAATCTTCCTTAACAGTAACAACTCTGCCGTTGATACCGCCGATTGTAGTGATTTCATCACCGATCTGAACGGAGTCACGAAGCTTCTGCTCTTCCTGCTGCTTTTTCTTCTGGGGTCTTATCATTATAAAATACATAACAACAAGCATTACAACCATCATAACGATCATTGTTACGGGACTGCTCTTCTGACCATCTGTGCCGGCAGCAGCACCTGTACCCATACATAAGAAATTAGCTAAATTAAATAACATGAGATTTCCTCCAAAATACATAATAAATGAATTATATCAAAGTTTTTCACATATTTCAAGTATTTTTAATAAATTAATAATTTTAGTTGAGAGGTGCCCTTTTATCAAGAACATTGACATACTTTTTATAGAAATCTTCAAAGGTTCCGTTATCAAGAGCTTCTCTTATCTTTTCCATAAGTGAATTGTAGAAATAGAGATTGTGCATAACTGCGAGACGAAGCCCGAGTACCTCTTTTGCCTTAAGAAGATGTCTTACGTAAGCGCGCGAAAAATTACGGCAGACAGGACAGTCGCAGGCAGGGTCTATGGGCAAAACATCTGTTTCAAAACAGGCATTATTTATATTGATAATACCGTTCCAGGTAAACAGATGTCCGTGACGTGCATTACGGGACGGCATTACACAGTCAAAAAGGTCAACGCCTCTGCGAACGCCCTCAAGAATGTTTACGGGAGTGCCGACTCCCATAAGATATCGGATTTTATTATTCGGCATATATGGTTCTACAGCGGAAATTATCTCATACATAACCTCAGCCGGCTCCCCTACTGCCAGACCGCCTATTGCATATCCGTCAAGGTCAAGCTTTGCAATCTCTTCCATATGCTTGATTCTCAAATCGGGATAAGTACAGCCCTGATTTATTCCGAAAAGGAGCTGATTTTTATTGACCGTGTCGTGAAGTGCATTAAGTCTTTCATGCTCCTCCTTGCATCTAAATAACCAACGGGTTGTTCTTTCGCAGGATTTCTTCGAATAATCGTGTGTTGAGGGATTTTCAACACATTCATCAAATGCCATTGCAATAGTTGATCCGAGATTAGACTGAATTCTCATACTCTCTTCAGGGCCCATAAAAATTTTTCTGCCGTCTATATGAGAATTGAAGGTAACCCCCTCTTCTTTTATTGAACGAAGCTTTGCAAGGGAAAACACCTGAAATCCGCCGGAGTCGGTAAGAATAGGCTTGTCCCATCCGGTAAACTTGTGAAGACCGCCCATTTCTTTAATTTTCGCATCACCTGTTCTTACGTGAAGATGGTAGGTATTACAAAGCATCACCTGGCATCTGATATCCTTAAGGTCAAAAGCCGAAAGACCTCCCTTTATTGCAGCCGTTGTCGCAACATTCATAAAGCCGGGAGTCTGAACTGTACCGTGAACTGTTGTGAACTCGCCTCTTCTGGCGTTCCCTGCCTGTTTAATTAATCTGTACATAATTCACCTCGTCAAATTTCATCCGTAATGATTGTTGAATCCCCGAATGAAAAGAAATGATATCTGTTATCAATAGCGTGTTTATAGGCACCAAGTGCATTTTCTCTGCCGCAGAAGGCAGAAACAAGCATTATAAGAGTGCTTTCCGGAAGATGAAAATTTGTTATAAGCGTATCAATACACTTAAATTTATACCCGGGGAAAATAAAGATATTGGTAGAATTACTGCAGGGCTTTACAAAACCGTTTCCATCACAGGCAGATTCAAGCGTTCTGCAACAGGTTGTCCCCGTACAGATAATTTTACCGCCGTTCTTCTTGGTCTCGTTTATGGCTTCGGCAGCCTCGGGAGAAATAAAATAATTCTCATAATGCATATCGTGGTCTTCAATATTTTCTGCCTTAACGGGTCTGAAGGTTCCGATGCCGACGTGAAGCGTGACATAAGCAATTTTTACACCCTTTGCTCTTATTTTTTCAAGTAGCTCAGGCGTATAATGAAGTCCTGCCGTCGGAGCCGCTGCGGAGCCGTCGTTTTTCGCATAAACTGTTTGGTAGCGCTCCTTATCCTCAAGCTTCTTTGTTATGTAATGAGGAAGCGGCATTTCACCGATTTCCTGGAGTCTTTCAAGGAACATTCCTTCATAAGTGAACTTCACAAGACGGTTACCGTTTGAAAGCACCTCCGTGACCTCTCCGAGCAGAACGTTATCGCCGAAAGTAAAGACACTTCCCTCTTTGGCACGCTTTCCGGGACCTGCTATACATTCCCAAACATCATTTCCCTTATTATTTAAGAGTAGAAATTCAACATTTGCACCGGTGTCCTTCTTCACTCCGTAAATCCTTGCAGGTAAAACCTTTGAATTATTAAGAACAAGACAGTCTCCCTCGTGCATATAGTCAAGAATATCGTAAAAATGCCTGTCGCGAAGCTCTCCGGAATGCTTACCGATTACAAGAAGTCTTGAATGGTCACGCTTTTCAGCAGGAGTCTGTGCAATTAATTCCTCAGGTAAATCAAAATAAAAATCACTTTTTTTCATAAAAATCGCCTTATATATAGTAATTTCTTCCGAATTTATTAGTAAATTTAATAATTCTGATAATCAACATTTATTGATTGTGCATATATTACAATTGACATAAATAAAATATGATGCTAAAATTAATAAATCTAAAATATGTTAACACAAATATTGAAAAGACGCAAGTCCCCAAAGGCGACTTTTTGAATATAATGTTTGTGTCGGAGGTATTATTATGGATAAACACTATAAGGTCGGTATTATCGGCGCAACAGGTATGGTCGGTCAGAGATTTATTTCTCTTCTTCACGATCACCCTTGGTTTGAAATTACAGCTCTCGCAGCAAGCCCCCGATCTGCCGGCAAATCTTATGAAGAAGCTCTCGGCGGCAGATGGGTTATGAAAACAGAGCTTCCCGAAAAAATTAAGACTATGACTGTTCTTGATGCTCAGGCAGACATTGAAAAGATTGCTTCTCTCGTTGACTTCGTGTTCTGCGCAGTTGATATGAAGAAGGATGAAATCAAGGCTCTTGAGGAAGCTTATGCAAAAGCAGAGTGCCCCGTTGTTTCCAATAACAGCGCTAACAGATTCACTCCCGATGTTCCTATGATTGTTCCCGAAATCAACGGTAAGCACTGCGAGGTTATTGCCGCTCAGAAGGAAAGACTCGAAACAAAGAGAGGCTTTATTGCCGTTAAATCCAACTGTTCTCTTCAGAGCTATGTTCCCGCACTTTATCCTCTTGATGAAAAATTCGGTGTTGAGGATGTTCTCGTTTGCACCTACCAGGCTATTTCAGGCGCAGGTAAGACTTTTGAGCGTTGGCCCGAAATGGTTGACAATGTAATTCCCTATATCGGCGGCGAGGAAGAAAAAAGCGAGCAAGAGCCTCTCAAGATCTGGGGTAAGGTTGAAAACGGTGTGATTGTTCCCGCAACAAAGCCTCACTTTACAGCACAGTGCCTTCGTGTTCCCGTATCAGACGGTCATATGGCTGCTGTATTTGTAAGATTTAAGAATAAGCCCTCTAAGGAAGAAATTATTGAAGTATGGAAAAACTTCTCAGGCCGTCCTCAGGAGCTTGAGCTTCCCCACGCTCCCAAGCAGTTCCTTAACTACTTTACCGAAGACAATATGCCTCAGACAAAGCTTCACAGGGACCTTGAAGGCGGTATGGCAGTATCAATCGGCAGACTCAGAGAAGACACTCAGTACGACTACAAGTTTGTCTGTCTTTCTCATAATACACTCAGAGGTGCAGCAGGCGGTGCAGTACTTGCAGCTGAGCTTCTTTGTGCGGAAGGTTATATCGAACCTAAAAACTGATTCGGTGATATCTTTTGAAAAAAACTGTGTTCACGGGTGTTGCAACGGCACTTATCACACCCTTCACGGATGATTCAAAATGCGTGGATTTTGACGGATTCGACAGACTGATTGAATTTCAGATAAGAAATTCGGCTGACGCACTTGTTATTGCGGGCACAACGGGAGAATCTCCTGTGCTGTCACGTGAAGAAAAAATAAGCTTATTCCGCAATGCGGTAAAATCTGCAGACGGAAGAATTCCCGTCATAGCAGGCACGGGCTCCAATAACACCGAGGATGCAGTAAGAAAATCAAATGATGCAGAAAAACAGGGAGTAAACGGTCTTCTGATCGTTACTCCCTATTATAATAAGTGCAGCCAGGAAGGGCTAATTAAACACTATTTTTATATCGCTGACAGAGTTTCAACTCCTGTAATCGTCTATAATGTTCCCTCTCGTACAGGAGTTACTGTTTCCCCGGACACTTATAAAGCTTTATCCGAGCACAAAAACATTGTTGCCGTAAAAGAAGCTTCGTCGGACATATCTTCATTCATAAAATCAAAAACCTTATGCGGTGATGCACTTGATTTTTACAGCGGAAACGACGACTTGGCGGTAACGATGATGTCACACGGTGCAAAGGGAGTAATTTCAGTAGCTTCCAATATTATTCCGGACCCAATACACAAAATTATTGAGTTTTGCTTAAATAACGATTTCGGAAATGCCCGTATTCTTCACGAAAAATACCTGAATCTGATGAATTCGATGTTCTGTGAAGTCAATCCCATTCCCGTTAAATATGCCTGTAATGTCCTGTTTGAAACAAATAACAGTCTGAGACTTCCTCTGACAACGATAACAAAGGCAAAAGCAGAACAGCTCAGAGAAATTATGAAAGAATATAATCTTATATAAGCGAATCGGGCAGTAAAAACCTTTTTTTTACTGCCCGTTTAAATATTGCACCGTTAAGCAAAAACGGTCATACAACACTCTCACTTTATGTTCTTGTCAATTACAGATAATGAAAGCTTTTTCTCAGAAATATATTCAGAATGTCGGACTTTATAGTCAATGTTACTGCAGATGACTGAATTATCGAAAAAATCAAAAGAAGCATTGTTTCTGCGCTCCCTTATGCCTCTTCCGGATGCCAGAAACTGTGCCGTTTTCAAAGACTTTAACAATGAATATTTTTCCGTAAGTATCGGTTCATCACAGCTTTCTTTTGAAATATTTTCCGTAAGGGAATGTTTGGAAAATGAAAACAGATATCTTATTTCCGAATCCGTAAGAAGTGACTGTGCATCAGAAAACGTAAAGGGCTCAGCCTTTACAATGCTGATTCCGACAGGAACATCAGAAACAGCACAGGCTACATACTCTTCTGCCGTTGAAACGGAAATTTCAGCATTGAAATTGGACACAATGCTTTTTGAATCGGGATTAATAAGGAGCGAAAAAGAAAACTCGGGAGCATCCGCGAATTCGGAAAGGCATTGACGGGCAAGCATATCTGCAACGAAAGCCTGAGCACCCCTTAATTTATCCTTAGCACCGAGAATTTTAGCTCTTTTCCCTTCAGTCATCAACGGAAAGTAATGCGAAGCAAGCTCCTCAGTCATATCATTTATGTTAAAAATTCTGTATATCAAAAATAATCACCTTGTTATCTGTACATTCTGAGAATAGCCTCTGATTTGCTTTTTATCATACTTTTAAGTACGGCAGGATAAATTACTTCTATTTTATCACCGAACTGCATTATCCAGGAAGCAAGACCGTCGTTTACAAACAATTCGTCATAAACGTAAAACCATCCGTCCTCACTCTTTTTTATTGAAATTTTTTCACCGAAACGGTCAAGCATTTCCTCGAGAATTTCTGTTTTGCATTTAAGCTGTGTCATTTCGGGTCTGCCCGAAAACATATTAAAGGTTTTTGATACGTAGTCGGCAGTATCAAAGGAATTCTTGTATTCGCTGACCTCTGAAATATGACGGCGCGGAGAATCGAGAATTTCAACCTTCTTTATGCGGTCTATACGAAGATTCATAAGATTATCGTATTTTTCATTGTTGGCAATCAGATAATAATGGTCGTTTGACCACACAAGCGCGTAAGGACTCAGCTTGAATTCTCTGGATTCATTTGCGGCAGTATATTTTTCATCAAGCTTTCTTCTGCTGTAATTCAGTCTTACCTTCTTCTCGTTTTTGATTGCCGTATCAAGTGCATCAATATTATAGAAAATTTCTTCATTGGTACATTTGTTTCTGCGATCAATAAAAACCTGACCCTTAAGCCTGTCTGCCTGATAGATACTCAAAAGTGAATCGGTTTTATTAAGAAGGCTCGTTGTCTTCTTTTTCGATATAAAGCCTGCAGACTGAATCGCATCATTAATGAGTCTCAGCTCTGCGATTTCAAACTCACGGGAAGCAAGAAAATACCCGTTTCTGGGCTTTGTTGTCTTGATGATATCCAGTCCGTATTCAATAAGAATATCAATGTCCTTATAAATTGATTTTCTTTCACACTCAATACCGTATTGAAGAAGATGCTCTGCAATATCCATAGCATTCAGTATGTGCTCTTCATCCGAGTATTTCATAAAAATATCTTTAAGATACAGAAGCTTGAGCTTTGAATTCTGTTTCCCTGCCACGTCAATCACTTCCTTTTGTTATGAGAATATTATATATTATACTACTTGACAAATCAATACCGAGTGATATAATTAAGCCAGATACTTCGGGGCGGGGTGCGATTCCCCACCGGCGGTAAGAGTCCGCGAGCCAAAAGGCTGAACCGGTGAAATTCCGGTACCGACGGTACAGTCCGGATGAAAGAAGTTTGGTAATGATATATTTTTCCGCCCCGAAAATTTTTTCAGGGGTGTTTTTTTATGAAAAAAAGTTCAAAAAAGAATATTATAAGACTGGTTTTAACTGCTATGATGGCGGCGCTGAGCGTTGTTTTTATGTTTGTGGTCAGATTCAGTCTTCTGCCGGGAGCCAAATTTCTCGAATATGATATGGGGGACATTCCCGTTATTCTGTCAACTCTCTTTCTCGGAACTCCTGCAGGTGCATTCGTGCTTGTTTTTGTTTCCCTTATTCAGTCGCTTACAGTAAGTGCTGCAAGCTCCTGGCAGGGCTTTGTGATGCATGTACTTTCAACAGGTGCTTATGTTATTACGCTTAAGCTCATCACAAGAAAAAATGACGACAGAAAGCATCTTGTTGCAGGTGCTGTCATATCAACTCTTGTTCTGACTGCGATTATGATTCCTCTGAATCTTATCTTTACTCCCCTTTATCTCAACACTACCGTTGATGCAGTTTTACAGCTGATGCTTCCCGCTATTGTCCCGTTCAATTTCCTTAAAGGCGTGATTAACTCTCTTATAATTGTCCTGCTTTACGGACCTCTTAAGGAAATATTGAAAAAATCCAACATGTTGAACAAAAAATAATACCAGAATATGTTGACATTTACATAATCATGTAATATAATACAAGCATATTCATAATCCTTATGAAGAGTGGCTGAGGGACCGGCCCTGTGAAGCCCGGCAACCTGCATTTGCAAGGTGCTAATTCCGCGGTTTATCCGAGAGATAAGGTATTTTTCACCTCACGGGTATGCCTGTGAGGTATTTTTATTGGAGGTACAAAATGGCCAAGCACTATTTTACATCAGAATCAGTAACAGAAGGACATCCCGATAAGGTTTGTGACCAGATTTCAGACGCAATTCTCGATGCACTTCTTGAACAGGATCCCTATTCACGTGTTGCCTGCGAATCCATCTGCACAACAGGTATGGCACTTGTTATGGGAGAAATCACAACAAAGGCTAGTGTTGATATTCCCGCAATTGTAAGAAAAGCCATCTGTGACACAGGCTTCGATTCTCCCGATGCAGGCTTTGACGGCAATTCCTGTGCTGTTATGACTACAATTGACAAGCAGTCTCCCGATATTGATATGGGCGTCAGCAAATCACTTGAGCTCAGAAACGGTGAAGAGGACAGCTACAACCTTCACGGCGCAGGCGATCAGGGAATGATGTTCGGTTATGCCTGTGATGAAACTCCCGAGCTTATGCCTTTGCCCATTACACTTGCTCATAAGCTTGCAAAAAAGCTTTCTGAAATCAGAAAAGACGGAACACTCCCCTACCTTCGTCCTGACGGAAAAACTCAGGTCACAATTGAATATGAGGACAACAAGCCCGTACGTGTTGATACAGTAGTTATTTCTACTCAGCACAAGGAATACGTTGACCTTGAAACAATCAGAACTGATATGATTGAAAAGGTCATCAAAACAACAATTGATGCTTCCCTTATGGATGAAAACACCAAATTCTTTATTAACCCCACCGGCAGATTCGTTACAGGCGGTCCCGTCGGCGACAGCGGTCTCACCGGAAGAAAGATTATTGTTGATACATACGGCGGATATGCCTGCCACGGCGGCGGTGCCTTCTCCGGCAAGGACCCCACAAAGGTTGACCGTTCTGCTGCTTACGCTGCAAGATATGTAGCAAAGAATATTGTAGCATCAGGCCTTGCATCCCGCTGCCAGGTTGAGCTTGCATACGCTATCGGTGTTGCAAAGCCCGTTTCAGTTCTTGTTGATACTTACGGAACAGGAAAGGTTTCAGATGAAAAAATTTCGGAAGCTGTTTCAAAGGTATTTGATCTGCGACCTGCAGCAATTATAGATAAGCTCGATTTAAGAAAGCCTGTTTACCATAATGTTGCCGCTTACGGTCACATCGGAAGAACCGATCTTGACCTTACCTGGGAACGTACAGACAAAACAGAAGAGCTCCTTGCTGCTGTAAACTAAAACAACATAAAGATAAGGCTTGATAACCGACAGTTACCAAGCCTTATTTTTTACATATCCTTGCTGTCAACAAGAACTTCATTTTCTCTGAATAATAGAGAAATACACCAGATACCGGCAAGAGCAACGACGGTGAAAATAATTCTGCTGACTATTGCAGACTGACCGCCGAAAATCCAACCGACTATGTCAAACTGAAAAAGCCCTATTGAGCCCCAGTTTATAGCGCCGATAATTACAAGAATTAAAGCAAGCTTATCAAGCATTTTTGTCACTCCTTTTTCTTTATCGCTAATATTATTTACAGCTTTAATTCTCTTATTCATATAATATATTTTACCGTTTGTTCCGTTAAAATAATATTTGACATATTTTTACAATAAAAGTATAATAGACAAAAAAATCGGCACAATACGGGACAGACTATGAAAATAAACAAACATACATTTTCCTTTTTCAAAAAAGGAACTATCACAGAAAAAGAGGTAATCAGACTGCTGATTATAAGCAACTGCATATTCTTATTGTTTATTATCGGAATGAAATTTAGCGGCTATATTGAGTCGCGTGACCTTCCTACGATTATTTCAGATGAAACCTTTACCGATTCAGCGGATACTTCTCATGAAGATAACTACGTAATCCGTGTTGACATCAATACCGACAATATGTTTTTGTTATGCCAGCTTCCCGGCATCGGCGAAGGAAAGGCCTCTGCGATACTTGAATACAGAAAAGAAAACGGAGATTTTTGTCATATAGACGAGCTGTTGAATGTTCCCGGAATCGGAGAATCTATTTTCAACAATATCAAGGATATGGTTTACATTGAAAATACAGAAACTACTTCTGATGAATAAAAAAAGAGGCATCTCAAAAGAGATGCCTTAGTTTTTACCTGTAAAATATGAAACAGCTGTTTTATACTGCTCGTCATCAGAAAAGTCATCTGTTCCGAGCTGATTTTTGAAGGCTTCTGAAGATTCTACCACAATATCAGGGGAAACGCCCTTATTGTGAAAAGAGCCTGAAATATAGGAATAAATTTCAGCAACTGAAAGATAAACAGCATCACCATCAGAAAGACTGAAAAGCTTCTGCATAGTACCATATCCTGCAGTAGTTTCACCTAAGAGTATACCCTTTCCGAAATCACGGATATCTGCCGCAACAAGCTCGGCAGCAGACTCTGTACGGTCATTTACAAGAACAACAAAATTCATATTGACAGCACTTGAATCTGAAGCATACTGTGTAACAATCTCGCCCTTGGAATTCCTTGCGCTGTAAACAGAACCGGTACCTTCGGAGCCGACAGGAACTATATAGTCAATAATCTGTGCCGCAATATCATAATTCTGTCCCGTACTGTTACGAAGATCAAGAATCACATTACTGATTTTATTACTTCTGAAATGCTCTATAGCTTCAATAAACAGCGAAAATGTAGTGCTATAAAAAGCGTTCAGACGTATATATCCGATATTATTTTCCGTAAGATAACTGCAGGAGGATATTTCATAACCCGTAGCAAGCTCAACTGTCTTTTCCTGAGATGCCTCACCGCTGTCATTGCCGAAAGTGACACTTACCTTTTTATCAAATCCCATCGTCATTGCCGCAAGAAGAGATGAATAATTCTCTTTTTCAACGCGCTTTCCGTTTACAGATATGATAATATCATTTACGGCTATACCGCTGTCATCGGCAGGAGAATCGTCATACACATAGCTGACAATCATTTTGTCGAGACTGTTGTCGTAATATGCGTTAATACCTGTACCTTCCATTCTGCCGGCAAGAAGATTCTTGTAGCTTTCAACATCTTCTGAAGCGACATAAAAGCTGAAAGGATCTTTAAGAGCGCTTATAAAACCGGTTGCCAAGGAATCATCAACGGTGGAATCGTCAAAATCCCCGTAATACTCGCTTCTTACAAGCTCATCCAGCTCACCGAGTTTTAAATATTGCTCTGCCCGCTGAGGTAAATCAACGAGCAGATTATCATAGGTTCTTAATACAAAGAATAATGTAAAAACTGAAGAAATTACTATTGAAGCAATTACAAGAATTGCAGTAATTCCCAAAGAAATTTTTCTTGTCATTATAAATCAACTTTCAAATTAATTAGGAAGTGAAGCATATCCCGTGGGATTAACCTTTGTGCCGTTAACTCTCACCTCAAAGTGACAATGTGCACCCGTAGAATATCCCGTTGAACCGGCATAAGCGACAATATCACCCTGACTTACCTTCTGTCCCACAGATACGTTAAGTGCGCTGTTATGTGCATAAATAGTAACGATACCGTTTCCGTGATCAATACCGACATAATAACCGTAAGCATTGTGCCAGGTCGAAATAATAACCGTACCTGATGCCGATGCTCTGACAGATTTACCCATAGTACCGCTCCAGCAGCAGGTGTCCGTTCCGCCGTGTAGCTTATATACACCTGAAATGGGGTCATATCGGTATCCGTAGGAGGAGGATATGTAAACATCGCTGTACTGTAAAGGCCAGATAAATCCGCCGGGCTTGGATGATACATTACCGTCTCCGCGTGAAGCAGCATTTACAATAGCATCAATTTTATCGTCAAAAGCCTTAATATCAGCTTCATAGCTCTTTACAAGCTTTTCGTAGGTTGCACTTTGTGCATCAAGCTGCTTGATATAGAGATAAGCTTCCTGCTGTAATGTTTTAAGGTCATCCTGAGAATCTTCAAGCTTTGAACGGGAAACAACAATTTCATTTTCCTTGAGATTAAGCTCGTCCACCTGTACCTGATGCTCATCACGCTTAACTTCAATAGTATCAATCATAAGCTCATATTCGTCATTAAGAATTTCAAGCTTTGCGATATCCTCGTTAAGAGTTGTTACAAGCTCTTCATCGTTCTTTGCACGGCGCTGATTGATTTCTGAAATTATAAGATAGGTTGAAAAATCACAGTCATTATCAAAATCAAGAAGAAGCTCAAGGTCAGAGGTAGCTCCGTTAACATAGTTTTCACGGATTCTGTCCTGAAGCTTATGGTAAACATCGGAAATTTCACCCTCTGTTTTCTCTACCTGCTCTTCATTTTCCTGAATATCCTCTTCAATACCTGCGATTTCGATATCAAGTGCATCAATTTTTTCCTGAATAGCACTTTTCTGCCCTTCAAGATCGTCTATTCTTGTATTAAGAACATCTATCTGAGCCTGAAAGTTATCAATCTGACCGGCAAGCTGTGAAGCGTATTTTTCTTTATCCTGAATATTCTCTTTTAATTTATCAATTTCTGCCTGAGCAGCATCAATTTTTTCCTGAAGCTCTTCCTGCTTTTTTTCATACTCGTCGATTTTCTGCTGGTCCTGAGAGCTGACAGTTGCAAAAATCATAAGAGGAGAAGAAAGTACGGAAAAAACACACAGTATAAGTGCGAGAATACGCTTAAGAGAATTAGCCTTCATCTACAACAACACTCCCCTGCTCTTTAAGATACTTTCTCATTGAAATAAGGCTGCCCAGCCCGCCGGTAATAACGCTTACGGAAAGGAATCCTAAGAATATAATAAGAGCATAATCCCAGAAATTAACAACTGTATTTCCGAGAATTGCAAAAATTGAGGCAAAGGGTCCTGCAAGAAGATGATACAAAAGCGCAAGAACAAAGAAGGACACAACTGAGGAAATAAGACCGATTACAATACCCTCAACAAGGAAGGGCCATCTTATAAACCAATTGGTTGCACCTACTGCCTTCATAATACTTATTTCAAGCTTACGAGAGAACATTGTAATACGTACAGTATTAGCAATAATGAACATTGATACAATAAAAAGAACAATTATTACACCGATACTGATAAAGGAAATTGCTGTTCTTATCTCTTCAAGTTTTGAAGCAAGGTTGCTGTTCTGCTGTATACTGTCAACAGTCTCAACTGCAGAGATTTTAAGCACGGTTTCATCAAAAAGCTTCATATCAGAAACGGTAACCCTGAAGCCGACTGGAAGAAAGGACGGGTCAAGATTCTTAAGAACCTCTGCATTGTCACCGTATGCTTCCTTGACGCTATTGAAGGCCTCTTCCTTTGAAACAATTTCGCAGGTAGCAATATTTTCAATGCCTTCAAGAGCTGTTTTTGTTCTATTGACCGTCGCATCATCTGCATCAACATCACAGAACACCATAACAACATTCTGAGATTCAACGTAGCTCAGCATTGAGTCAACGTTAAGAAACAGCATAAAAGCGAAACCGATTATAACAAGACAGGACATCAGAACTGCAACAGAAGCAACAGACATAAGCCTGTTGATACCGATGTTTTTAATGCCCTCATGAGTAAGATAGCGGATATTTCTGTTTTTCATAAATTACCTTCCGGGATAAAAACGGATTTATTCTTCCGAAGCAGAAGCTTCTTCTTTATCATTCTTTCCGTAATTATCGATAAAGTTTTCAATTTCAGCATCCTCAAGAGGAGCTTCATAGTATGCATTGGGCGATGTTTTTTCGGGAATGCCGAAATCCACCCCGACAATCTCGGGATGGGCAGTATCTGAAAATACCGTACCGTTTTTAATGGTAATGATTCTCTTATTATACTGCTTTGCAAGGTCAACCTCATGGGTAACCATTATTATTGTCGTATTCTTATTCTGATTGATATGGGTGAGAAGATCAACAATTTCCTTTGACATCTCAGGGTCAATATTACCTGTGGGCTCATCAGCAACAATAATGTCAGCCTGATTTACAAGAGCACGTGCAAGAGCTACTCTCTGCTGCTCACCGCCCGAAAGCTGATTTGGATAGCACTTAACCTTTGATGAAAGACCGACAAGACTGAGAGCATAAGCTACTCTTCTTGCAATGTCCTTATTCTTAGCACCGATTACGTGCATTGCAAATGCAACATTGTCATACACCGTGCGGTTGGGAATAAGGCGGAAGTCCTGGAAGACTATTCCGAGCTTTCTTCTGTAATAAGGTATTTTGGATGCTTTAAGGGTGTTGAGCTCAACTCCGTCAATGACAATTGTACCGGAGGAAGGAACTTCCTCACGCATAATCATTTTAAGGAAAGTGCTCTTTCCCGCACCCGATGCACCTACAACAAAAACGAACTCACCTTTATCAATATGCAGATTCAGGTTATTAATCGCCTTTGTTCCGTTCTGATATGTTTTGGATACATCGCAGAAATCTATCATAAAATGTAATTCCTTTAGCTAAAATTAAACTTAAATCAATACTTGATGGGAGAAGAATCGAGATACTTCTTAACCATAAGAGCTACCTTGAATACAATAGCATCATCAAACTCACGAAGGTCAAGACCCGTAAGCTTTCTGATTTTTTCAAGTCTGTAAACAAGAGTATTTCTGTGAACGAAAAGCTTTCTTGAGGTTTCGGAAACATTAAGATTGTTTTCGAAGAACTTCTGGATTGTGAAAAGGGTTTCGTGGTCAAGAGAATCAATTGAGCCTACCTTGAACACTTCTTTAAGGAACATATCGCAAAGTGTTGTGGGAAGCTGATAAATAAGACGTGCAATGCCGAGGTTTTCACAGTTGATAATAACCTTTTCTGTGTCAAAAACCTTACCTACTTCAAGAGCAATCTGTGCTTCCTTGAAGCTCTTTGCAAGGTCCTTGATGCTCTTGACAGCAGTACCGATACCTACAACTGCGTGATTTGTTGAGAAGGAGCCGATTGAATCAATAACACAGCGTGCGAGCTTTTCAAGGTCCTTACTGTCGGAGGCATTTGCAATATCCTTGATAATTGCAACATCATTTTCATTTACGCTGATAACAAAATCCTTGTTCTTATCGGGGAAAAGTGCCTGGATTGCATCAAATACGGAAGATTCGCAAACATCGGTAAATCTGACAAGAAGAACAACTCTTGTTGTATCGTTATTAAAATGAAGCTCTCTTGCCTTGAGATAAATGTCGCCGGGAAGAATGTTGTCAAGCATAACATTTTTAATAAAGTTGCCTCTGTCATACTTTTCATCATAATACTGCTTGATGCTTGAAAGAGACACAGCAAGCATAGAAACATACTTTTCTGCAAGAGTGTCATTACCCTCAACAAAAACAGTATATTCAGGCTGCATCATAGAGCCAAATGCCTTATATGTATTGCCGTTGATAGCCGTGGCGGCATTAATTGAAAAAATTTCGGAGACACCGACGTTTACAACATCACCGATTCTTGTAAGCTCCGAACAGGCAATTATAGTACCTGTTTCATCAATAACACCTATTGTTCTGCCTACTGCTTCCTTCATCTGATGAAGCACGCTCTGGAAAAGACGGTTTGACATAATTTTCATCCTCTCAACTTTTAACAAATGATTAAAAAACTGCGCATTTAGACATTTTCACAAAATTAAACAATGTTATTATACACACTTTTGACATCCATTTCAAGACCTTTTAGAGATTATTACAAATTTTTTTGTTTTTTTTATTCATTTCGGTAGGATTTGCTAAACAAGTTAAAAAAAATACACAACAGAATGACCGTTTTTTTGTAAAATCGGCTGTTGTGTATTTTCACCAAGTGCATATATTAATTTAACGTGTTTTTAACAAATCAATGTCAGATTCCGTCAGTTCCCTAGCTTCTCCCGGAAGTAAACTTCTGTCGAGAGGAAGCTTTCCTATTGCAATCCGTTCCAGCTCAACAACAGGATTGCCCATTGAACCGAACATCCTTTTAATCTGATGATATCTGCCTTCTACAATAATAATTTCATAGCGAAAAGTGTTGCTAACTTCATTCTTTCCGAGAAATTTTAATTTTGCAGGCTTAAAAAGTTCATCGCCGATAAGCATACCCTTTTCAAAAAGGCCGAATTCATCAGAGCTTACTTCTCTTTCAACATCAACAATATAAGTTTTAGGAACGTGGTGAGACGGAGACAGAATATCATGTGCAAAAGCTCCGTTATCCGTAATTAGCACAAAGCCGGTTGTGTTTTTGTCAAGTCTGCCCGCAGGAAACAGTCCGCTTCTTTTAAGTGATTCGGGCAATATATCTATAACCGTAGCATCATCGGAATCCTCTGTAGCCGATACAACACCCTTGGGTTTATTGAGCATTATATAAATATACTCCTTGTATTCCACAGCTTTTCCGTTTACGCTTACAACATCATTATCTGTTTGAAGCTGAAATTCGCCTTTAACAACAGATTTGCCGTTTACCGTTACTCCCTTTTGTCTGAGTAATTTTTTTGCATCGGTTCTTGAAATATTCAGCTGTGATGATAAAAACTTATCAAGTCTCAGTATTGCCATTTCTGACTGCTCCCGTAATAAATCCGTTTATAGAAGTGCTGAGAATATCTGCACCGATAATCTCACCTCTAAAAACAAGAAAATTAATATATATGTTATCGCTGTCTTCATATCCGGGGAAATTAAGTAAAGGATAAGAATAAACAGCAATTCTCTTTCCCTTGTACCTTTCTATATTAAAGCCCTGTTTTTCCTGAAGAGCGGAATATTCCCTATAGGTTTCATCAAAATCTGCCGGAATTATCTTTTCGGAAAAATTACACTTACCGATATCCGCTATCCATCCGTTTTCATCTAAAAAACTGCTTATTGCATCATCTGTTACGCTGCAGCTGATATCTCTTCTGTAATCCCCGTTAATGAGAATCAAAGTAATAATAAAAATACACAAAAGACAAATCAGAATATCCGTAACGGTATTTCTGGGATACCGAAAACAAAGTACTTTCATAAACAAACACCTCGCACAATAATATGCGAGGCATTTATCTTTAATTCAATTACTGACCGATTTTCTTTTCGGTAACTGTCTTGAGCTGCTTTGATGCTACTCTTACTCTGTTAAGGCTCTTTGTAAAGTTATCTATGCTTTCAGCAAGGATATCGTCTGTTTCATTCATAATTGAATCAACAAATGCACTTGCGCTGCTTCTGAGGTCGGAAGCCCACTTCTGAGCGTTGTCAACGATTTCATTTGAGTTAGCCTTAGCCTTATCAATGATATCAGCAGCCTGCTGCTTAGCATCAGCAATAATTTCAGCAGCGTTCATCTGTGCACCCTTTGTAATTTCGTGCTCTTCAACAAGCTTACGGGCCTGAGCCTCAGCCTGTCTGATTTTAACTTCAGCAGCATCGTTTGCCTGAGAAAGAATCTGCTTTCTTTCAGAAGCAATCTGTCTTGCCTTTACAACCTCATCGGGAAGAGCAACACGAAGGTCAACAAGAATTGAACGGATAGCATCAGCATCAACCTTAACCTTATTGCTGCCGAATGCGGTCTTACCTTCATCAAGAATGTTTTCAATCTGGTTAATTAAATCATCAATTTTCATTTTACAAACTCACCTTTCTCTTATTCTTCTGATAATATCGTCTTTTATTTCAGGAGGTACAAAGTCGCTTATATCGCCGCCGAATCTGCATACCTCTTTAACTACGCTTGAGCTTAAAAACATATATTCTGTGTCCGTGACCATAAATATGGTTTCAACGTCCTTTGCAAGCTTTTTATTTGTAAGAGCCTGCTTGAATTCATCCTCGTAATCGGAAAGAACACGAAGACCTTTCACAATTGCTACAGCACCCTTTTGTACCGCATAATCAGCAAGCAATCCGTCATAGAAATCAACCTCAACATTAGGTATATCTGCGGTACATCTCTTTATAAACTCGACTCTTTCATCGGGAGAAAAAAGACCGCCTGATTTCTTTGAATTCATAAGAACTACTACGATAACCTTACTGAACATCTTTGCCGTTCGGGAAATAATATTAAGATGTCCTATAGTTATGGGGTCGAAACTTCCTGGACATATTGCAACGGAATTCATATTATCTTCTTCACTCCTTTTTAATTGTCAACCCGATAAACAGTAAGCTTTATCGAGGAGTAAGAATATACACGGTCAATTATGAAGCAACCAACATTTTCCGGCAGCTCTTCATCACTTTGCGTTTCACAAATCACAACAGCATCCTCATTAACCGCATTACCGAGCAATTCGAGTGCTGATACACAGAGATTCTTATGATAAGGAGGGTCAAGAATTACAACATCAAACTTTTCGGATGTCATCCTGAGATATGCTGCAGCATCAAGAAGAAATGTCTGAGCCTGAGAAGTGAACTTACAAAGCTCAATATTCTTCTTGACAACATCAAGGGATTTTCTTGACGAGTCGACAAACACAGCCTTTTCGGCACCGCGGCTGAGAGCCTCAATACCGAGCTGACCCGAGCCTGCAAAAAGGTCAAGAACACAAGCCCCTGCAAGACGGAACTGTATAATATTAAAAAGTGATTCTTTAACTTTATCGGTTGTAGGTCTTACGTCATTGCCTTCGGGAGAAATAAGTCTTCTTCCTCTTGCCTGCCCTGTAATTACGCGCATATAATCCACCAAAATATAATATTCAATATATTATCACATTAAATACAATGATTTGTCAACTGTTATTTTAATTTTTTGACAAAAACTTTTACGTTCTGAAGTAATTGTAAATCAGTCTTGCGAGAGAATTGTTGATCCCCTCGGTTTTTTCAAGCTCAGAAATTTCTGCTTCCGAGATTTTTGAAAGGGATCCGAATTTTTTCATAAGCGCTTTTGCGCGCTTTTCTCCTATTCCGGGAATTGAAGTAAGAGTTGAAACATAAGTATTCTTGTTCTTCAGCTGTCTGTGATAGCCGATAGCAAATCTGTGAACTTCCTCCTGGATATCAGATATAAATGTAAAGACACTTCTGTTGTCATTAATTGCTATTTCTTCTCCCACGGCTGTTATTGCCCTTGTGCGGTGTTTTGAATCCTTAACCATTCCGAAGAGAGGCACATCAAAATTCCGCTCCCTGAATATAGGAGCTACGGCATTTACCTGTCCGATACCGCCGTCAAGAAGAATAAGGTCCGGCTTGATACCGAAGGAATTATCCTGCCCTTTATACTTCTCATACTCATTTATTCTGCGGGTGAGAACTTCTCTTAGAGAACGGTAGTCATCCTGTCCCTCAAAGGATTTGATTTCAAATTTTCTGTAAGCCTTTTTGTCAGGTCTTCCGTCGCTGAAAACAATCATACCGCCGACATTTTCGCTGCCATTCATATTGGAAATATCATAGGCCTCTATAACGTAAGGAATTTTTTCAAGTCCCAGAAGCTCTTTAAGCTCTAGAAGCACGGCTGAGCGTTTGTTGTTATAAGACAAAAGTCTAGAAAGCTTTTCGGCGGCATTTTGCTTTGCCATTGACATAAGCGTAGCACCTTCACCGATTTTAGGAGTAAAAAATGTCACATTATGAGAAGAATATTTTTCAAAAAATTCTTTGAGCAGAGTATTTTCACTTAAATCAATATCAACACATATTCTGTGGGGATAGTCATTTCTGAGAGTATAGTAATTAGTAATCATCTCGACGTAATCGTCAATACTGCCTTCGATTCTGTCAAAAACAAAGCTTTCCGTATTGACAATTGTTCCGTTCCTGACAGAAAGCACATTAAGACAGGTTTTTTCATCAATGCTTTCAACACCGAATACGTCCTGATTCTTATATTTCATATCAACAACTGTCTGCTTCTGTGCAATCTTTTCAATGGATTTCAGCTTATCACGAAGCTTTGCGGCACGTTCAAACTCAAGATTTTCCGATGCTGTCTCCATTTCTTCACGAAGCTCACGTATAATTTCATTTTTTTCACCGAGAATGAATCTCAAGGCTTCATCACAGCTGCGGTTGTACTCTTTTTCGTCAATTCTGTCGGCACACGCACCTGAACACAGATTAATGTGATAATTAAGACACGGTCTTCCTCTTTTTTTTATATCCTGAGGAAATTTTTTGTTGCAATGAGGAAGCATAAAGATATCGAGCGCTTCCTTTACCGCAGTATTTACATAGTCCTTAGACATATATGGTCCGTAATATATACAATCGTCATCATCCTTGCGAAAAACACAGGAAATACTCTTCCAACCGTCCTTTTTCACCTTAACATAAGAATATCCCTTATCATCCTTCAGAAGAATATTGTATTTCGGCATATTCTGTTTTATGAGACTGCATTCAAGCACAAGAGCTTCAAATTCGGATGATACAATAATATAGTCAAAGTCGCTGACATTTTCAACCATTTTTTTGACTTTCACGGTATGCCGGTTCTGAGAGCCGAAATATTGGCTGACACGGTTTCTGAGATTTTTGGCTTTACCTATATATATTATCTCCTTAGCGGAGTTTTTCATTATATAAACACCGGGCTGCAACGGCAGAGCCTGTGCTTTTTTCAGGAGCTTTTCTAATCTTTCTGACATAATTCTCACCCACAAAAAAAGTGTATCGGCAAAAACCGATACACCAAACAATTATTTACTCAGTCGATGCATCCGTTATTGATAAATGCACCAAGCTCTTCAAGAGCTTTTTTTGCCTCAACGGCTTCCTTTTCATCCTTATCCTCAATGATAAGAGTTACGGAATCGCCGCCGACAATACCAAGCGAGAGAACACCTAAAAGGCTCTTTGCGTTTGCTCTGCGGTTTTCCTTTTCAATAAATATACTGGGCTTATAATTTGTTGTTTTGCTGATAAAACGTGTAGCAACTTTTGAATGAAGTCCGACATCATTCTTTATTGTAAATGTCTGCTCTAACATGGGGTGATCTCCTCTCGGATATTGATTTCTAGTATATTATAGCACAAACGGTTTTTCAGTCAATCAAAAAAATTGAACAAAAAAACAATTCGTTTGAAAGACTAAAAACATACAAAAATTAAAATTCTTATTTGTTGAACTTTACTATAATTTTTTTATCAAATACAGCAAAAAATTTCAAAAAAACTAATCGTTTTTAAGTTTGTCCAATATTTTCCTGTCGTTTTTTGTCAATTCTGCTGTTTCCAGGAGCTCAGGGCGCTTTTCAAGTGTTCGCTTCAGAGACTGCTCACGCTTCCATTTTTCGATATTTGCGTGATGTCCCGATATCAGCACATCGGGAACATTCTTTCCGTTCCAGCAGTAAGGCTTTGTGTACTGCGGATGCTCCAGAAGACCGTTATATATACTTTCTCCCGAATATGCTTCTTCATTGGGAAGCACCCCGTCTATCATCCTTGAAATACAATCAACAAGAACAAGAGCCGGAAGCTCTCCGCCTGTAAGAACATAGTCTCCGATAGAGATTTCTTCATCGACTATTTCTTCAAGAACACGTTCGTCAACCCCTTCATAATGCCCGCAGAGAATAACAAGATTACTGAGCTTTGATAACTGAACAGCCTTCTGCTGTGTCAGAACCTTGCCCTGAGGAGACATATAAACAACGTGGGGCTTCACGGGGAAATCCTTAGTAACCTCACGGAAGCAGTCATATATGGGCTGTGCCATCATAAGCATCCCCATACCTCCGCCGTAAGGAGTATCATCAACATTTTTGTGCTTGTTAAGAGTATAATCTCTGATATTGTGAGAATAAACCTCAATAATATTCTTATTAATTGCTCTTCCTACTATGCTCTGAGAATATACACCCGAGCACATTTCAGGAAAAAGAGTAAGAATATCAATCCGCATTATCAAAAATTCCTTTCATAGGTCTAATCTTAACAAAATTCTCTTCGACATTTACCTCAATTACAACCTCTTTTATGGATGGAATGAGATATTCATTGCTGTTTGCATCGGTAATATGCCATACGTCATTGGCTCCCGTAGGAGAAACGTCGGAGATTTTACCGTATTCTTTGCCTGTATCGGCATCAAAAACAGTACAGCCTATAAGCTCCTCAATAAACCATGTGCCGTCGGGAAGATCAGCATCATCACGCTTTATATAAAGCATTCTGTTTTTCATCTTCTCGGCATCATTTATTGTATTTACATTTTCGAGCTTCATTAAAATAATATTGCCGTGGGAACGGCAGGCGGTGACCTTAATGGGAAAAACACCCTTATTGTCAGAATACACGGTATTGAAGCCTTTCGCAAAATCGGGAGAATCGCACCACGGATTGACGCGAATCTCCCCTTTTATACCGTGTGTTCCGACTATCTGTCCCAATTCAAGATAGTCTTTTTTCATAATCAGATTTCGGGAATTTCAACGGTAACTTCTCTGCCGCACTTTGCAGAACGGGAAATACCGTCAATAATTGCCTGGTTGTAAATAATCTGGCTTGAGGGAACGGGTGCTGAACCGCCTTCCTTGACAGCATCAATGAAGAGTCTGATCTTGTTATAGAAGTTATCTTCATGATTGTCTCTCTCGGGCACGATTGTCTCAACATCGCTGCCTGCTATTGTTCTGTAAATCTTAAGAGGACCGCCGATGCTTCCGTTCCAGCATTCTGTTGAAGGAATACGCAGCCCCGCCTTTGTACCGAGGATAATTGTATCACCGGGAGTATCAAGGTTCATTGCCCAGGAAATTCTGAAGTCAAGAATAATTCCGCCCTCAAGACGAACAAATGCAGCAGCAAAATCGTCAACGCTGAATAAGTCTGCATACTCGGGGTGACCGGGGAATGTTACGGGGTCCTTGCCGAAGAAAGCGGAGGTATAGCCGGATACAGTAAGAGGCTTGGGATAACCTACAGCATTAAGCACCATATCAAGTGAATAGCAGCCGATGTCTGCGAGTGCACCGATACCTGCAGTCTTATCTTCAATGAAGCTTGTGCCGTAAGGAGTGGGAATACCGCGTCTTCTGCCGCCGCCGGTCTGGATATAGTAAACATCACCGAGCTCACCGGACTCAACAATCTTCTTAACCATCTTCATATTTTCGTCAAATCTGGGCTGGAAGCCGATAGAAAGAATCTTTCCGCTCTTCTTTTCAGCCTTGCAGATTTCAACAGCCTCTTCAAGAGTAACACACATAGGCTTCTCAAGAAGAACATTAACACCCTTTTCGAGAGCATAAATTGTACATTCAGCATGGGTTCTGTTATATGTGCATACGCTTACTGCATCAAGCTCTTCGGCATCAAGCATTGACTTGTGGTCGGGATAACATCTTGCACCCTCAATACCGTTGTCCTTACAGAACTTTTCTGCCTTGCCGGGAATAAGATCAGCAGCAGCAACAATTTCAACATCAGGACATCTGAGATAGTTAGCAACGTGTGCTTCAGCTATCCAACCTGTGCCGATAATACCAACCTTTACTTTTTTGGAAGTGTCAACAACTTTTTCTTCAGTTGAACCTTCCTTGAAACGATCAAGAATACTTGCCATAATAAAAAACCTCCGTTTTTATCTGTTTATTAAAGCCAAAAGCTTATTTTGAATAATTCCGTTTGAGCAGAGAACCGGCGAAGGCTCGGAAAAGCCTATATCCGCACCGGTAAAATCGGTAACATTTCCTCCTGCTTCTTTAATAAGAACCGTTCCTGCCATATAATCCCAGGGACAAAGAATACACTCAAAAAACCCGTCAAGCTTACCGCAGGCTATATTTGCCATATCAAGAGCAGCGCTGCCGCTTCGTCTTAAATCCGAGCAATTACAGAAGATATCGCGGGCAATACGGAAGCCCTCCTCGGAATACTCCTTCTTTCGGTAGGGAGTAGTTCCGAATGAGACAACTGCCGTCGGCATTTCTCTGTCAGAAACTGAGATACGCTCACCGTTTTTATATGCACCCTTTCCGTCAATTGCGATAAAAAGGTCGTCCCTGTAAGGATCATACACACATCCGAACACGGGCTTCCCCTCAAAAAGTGCGCCTACAGAAATTGTTGATGCACCGAGATTATGTATAAAGTTAGTCGTACCGTCAATAGGGTCAATTACAAAGCAAATGCCGTTTTTGGTATCGTCCGAAAAATTATCCTTTTCTTCAGCAAAAAAATGTGCCTCGGGAAAAAGCTCTGATATTCCGGCAATAAGTCGTTCCTGAACACCTTTATCGTAAACCGTGACAAAATCAGCATCTCCCGCCTTTTTCATTACGTCTGAAGAGTCATTTTCATCAAACGAAGCAGAAAGCATAAACTTTCCGCAGCTGAGAATCAACTCCTTGAAAAGCTCAAGCTTTTTTTCTGTAAAAATGTCCATTATTCCTCAAACTCCAATGCCATAGCGTGTCCCATTTTCGTGGTAATCAGGTCCTTGAATCCGTTCTTTCTGTAGAAGCTTATTGCGAGGTCATTATCCTCTCCGCATACCATCATCATATTTTTGATGCCCTTCCCGTAAAGGTGGCTTTTAAGGGTACTGATAAGCATCGAGCCGAGTCCCATTCGCTGATAATTACTGTCAATATCAATATGAAAATGAGAGGGATAATCCTTTTTGAACATTGAATGTGAAAGCAGGTCAAGCTTCGCATCGACATATTTTCTGGGACTGATGGATGCGCACTGATTGATATATTCAGCCTTGAAGGTCTGCTCATACTTTTCATAATCCTCGGCACAGATAATATATCCTACTGCCTCATCATTTTCATTAACGGCAACAAAGCAGTTTTCAGGCTCTTTTTCAATATAATAATTACAATACATCAGAAGAATATACTTTTTGGTATTATCAGAGGATTCTGCACATCCGGCATTTGCAAGACAGATATTCTGAACCCTTTCCTTATCGGATTCCTTATAAGCTCTTACAGAAACCATAATTCACCTCAACAGTTTTTTTCAATTATATAATTTATTTTCAAAAAAGTCCATATAAAGTATATTATTTTTTTGAAATTTGTGTTATATTTATTTTAATAACAAACATACGGAGAAATTTACTTTATGAAATATGCGACTATCGGCACATCATGGATAACTGAAAAATTCATTTCCGCTGCAAATACTGTTGAAGATATGACACTCGCTGCCGTATATTCAAGAAGCGAAGAAAAAGCGGCTGAATTTGCAAAAAAACACAGCTGCGGTACATTCTTTACCGACATTTATAAAATGGCAGAAAGCGACTGTTTTGATGCAGTCTATATTGCAAGTCCCAATGTCTGCCATTATGAACAAAGCAAGCTTTTTCTTCTGAAAGGCAAAAATGTAATCTGCGAAAAGCCCGCAACAACCACAAAGGAACAAATGGAAGAATTGATTGCCCTTGCAGAGCAGAAAAATCTCATTTACTGCGAAGCAATAATGACAATTCACGCAGACGGTTTTAATGCAATCAGAGAGAATCTCGGCAGAATCGGGAATATCCGTTCCGCACACTTTGATTTCTGTCAGTTATCCTCAAAATATCCTTTGTACATTGAAGGTAAGAATCCCAACATATTCAATCCCGAAATGCACACAGGCTGTCTTATGGATATCGGTGTATATAATCTCTATCTCACAGTCGGTTTATTCGGGAAACCTGAAAAAATAATCTCAGACACCGTATTTCTTCCTAACAGCTGCGATGCGGCAGGTACTGCAATCTTCAGATACAGCGACAAATCTGCAGTGCTTAATTACTCAAAGGTCGGACAGACCTATTCACATTCCGAAATTATCGGTGACACAGGTACAATTTTAATTGAATCCGTTTCACAGCTTACAGGCACGTACTTTAAACATAAAGAACAGACCGAGTGCCTTATACCCGACGAGGTTTCCCGTGACGAAATTATGAGCGGAGAAATAAAATTCTTCAAAAGAATGTGCGATAATAAAGATTATTCAGACAAAAGTTATATCTTTGTAAAAGAAACTGCTCTTACGGTAAGAGAGTGCTGCGACACAATAAGAAGGGACAATGCGTTTCTCTTTTAAGTAAGATTCTTTTCTATATATCCGATAGCATCAGCTACACAGCCTTCATCGGATGAGCATACAATTACCTTTGCCGCATTGCGTGCAAGCTCCTCACCGCTTGAAGGACAGAAGCTTGTTTCTGCTGCTTCGAGCATATCCGTATCATTTGAGCCGTCACCGATACAGAATGCCTTGCTTTTCTCAACGCCGAGATAATCTGCCAACTGATGAAGAGCATTTCCTTTGCCGGAAGAGGCTGAGAGAATTTCCACAAAGGAACCTCTTGTGGGAATGTATTTCATTGAGCACATATCCGTTCTGTCAAAATATTCCTGCAGTTTCTTTGCTCTCTCCCCTGCACTGACCATAACCTTCACAATAGGAAACATATCCTCGGAAAATTTTTCTGCATCACTAAAGGAAGCAAGCTTCAGAGCATCAAAATGTCTGAGATTTGCTTCGTTTTTATTTATAACAAAAACCCGTCCGTCAGCAGTATAAAGCTCTGTACCGAGATAAGGGTGCTCTGCAATCATTCTGTTAAGAGCATCAATATTTTCAACGCCTATGGCATTGGTAAAAGCAATCTTCTCCGTCTTATAATCGTATGCCATAGCTCCGTTGCCGAGAAGAACGGGGGCATTTATAATTGTCTCTGAATACTTATGAAAGCCTTCTCTGGTCCTCCCCGTGGATATTGTAAAGAATCCGCCTTCTCTTATAAAGTATTTAATTGCATCAATATTGTTTTCGCGTATATTGCCGTCAGAGCCGGTAAGTGTACCGTCAAAATCGGATGCCAGCAGATAACCGTCAAAAATTCCCATGGGAATCACCTCGCTGTAATTTTAACACTAATATTTTTATTTTTCAATACATTCCTGTTTATTGACAAATCCGTGAAAAGTATTATACTCTAATTATAAATGACGGAGGTTTATTAGTATGATCAAATCAATTCCCAACGGTGTATATCCCACAATGATTACACCCTATACAACAGACAATAAGATTGACTACAATGCGGTTGAACAGCTTCTTCATTGGTACAAAGAAAGAGGAGTTGCAGGAATTTTTGCAATATGTCAGTCAAGCGAAATATTCTTCCTTTCCTTTGAAGAAAAGCTTGAACTTCTGAAATTCATTATGGCACATAAGCCTGCAGACCTTGCAATTGTTGCAAGCGGTCATACTGCCGATGATCTCGATACACAGATTAATGAAGCAAAGGCATTCATTGACTGCGGTATAGATTCCTATGTTTTCATTTCAAACCGTTTTGCAAAAGCTGACGAGGATGATGACATTCTTCTTAAAAATATGGAATATGTAGCTTCAAATATTCCCGAAATCGGTCTCGGTGTTTACGAATGTCCTTATCCCTATAAGAGAATTCTCACGCCTTATGTTCTGGAGAGAATGGCAGAAACAGGAAAATACCAGTTCCTTAAGGACACCTGCTGTGACATTGATATGATTCAGAAAAAGCTTGATGCAGTCAAGGGCTCTGAGCTTAAGATTTACAACGCAAACTCCGCAACACTTCTCGATTCACTTAAAATCGGCTGTGCAGGCTTCTCGGGAGTTATGGCAAACTTCCACCCTGAGATTTATGCTGACCTTTGTAATTGTTGGAAAACTGAGCCCGAAAAGGCTGAAAAGCTTCAGAATTTCGCAGGCTTTTTCTCCGTTGCGGAATGTCAGTGCTACCCCGTAAATGCAAAATACTATCTGTCACTTGACGGCATTGATATCAACATCGACAGCCGTGCAAGAAACAAGGCTGAATTCACACCTAACCGTATGGCTGAAATCAAACAGATGTATGAGCTTACAAAGGATTTCAAGAAATTAATCTATTAATTCAAATAACAGTTAACGGCAGTCACCTGAGTGACTGCCGATCTTTTATTCTATAATTAATGTTTCTCCCGTATCTCTGAGATTGAAGAAAACAGGCTTTTCAGAAAGTGAACGGTTCGGACAGTGAAGAGTAAGCTTAAGCTTCCCTTCAAAATCACGAAAAACCATACCGTGACCGCCGTCCTTTGTAAATATAGGCTCAAGCTGAATCCAGTTACCGTCTATATTACCGTTATCAGACACAGCAATACACTGATAGTACTGATGATTCACCGTACTGGACCATATCATATAAAGCCTGTTATTAAGTCCTCTGTACATAAAGGGGCCGTCTGTAACATATCTGTGCTCAGAGTTAGGCCTTGCTCCGTATGCATCAGAGCCCTTGAATAATAATACAGGCTCCCCTATTGCCTCAGTAAGGGAATCATTAAGCCTTATATAGCAGACCGAACCGTTCAGAATCTGCACATGCTCGTGGCAGAATACAAGATAAGGCACACCGTCATTATCAACATAAAGGGTTCCGTCCAGACTCCACCAGTCCGAAGGAGTGAGAGCCTTCGGTGAACAAGGGACAAATTCACCGTCGGGAGTGTCACATACGAGCGAATAAGTTCCTCTCATTCCGTTTTCCTGCTCGAAGGTTGCAAAAATGTAATACTTACCCTTGAATTCGTGGACCTCGGGGGCCCAGTTGGAGCTTGAATTCATACCGAATTTTGCCGAATTGAATATCTGAACGGGCTCACTCCAGTTTTCGAGATCTGTTCCGGTGTACACATCAAATCCGCCGGTAGAAATACCGAAATCCTTAGCTCTTGTGCCGTAAAGATAATACTTGCCGTCCTTCACAAGCACAAAGGGGTCTCTTATGTTGATATCACAGTTTTTCATATAAACATCCTTTACTGAAGATATTTTTCTCTGAGCTTCAGAATTGTTTCCCTATCAATAGAATATACTTTTTCAAAAAATTCAAAAATATCGGAGTAGTCATTATGAATACGGTAAAGAAGCCTCTCCATATATTCCCTTTTAACACCCATAAGTACTGCAAGACATTTTCTGTGCCATCTGTTTTTAATAACAAAGGGAGCAAAAACCCTTGTCTTTATAATTTCTGCCGCAGAAAAACGGTTTGTTGCAATAAAATCCCTGACAATGACCTCTTCTTCAACCCCAAGAGCAAGAAGAATAAGCATAGATACAATCCCTACCCTGTCCTTCCCTGCGCTGCAATGCCAGAGAACTGCTTCATTGTCTCCTGAGAAAATTGAAAATACCTCCGGAATAAGTGTCTTGGATCTCTCACCGAAAACAAGCATTTCGTACATATCAAAGAATATATCCTCAGGCCTTCTCGATTTATCATCAAAAAGGTTAAACCAGGAGCTCAGCGAATATTCATCTCTTGTAATACCAAGATATGCCTTATCGAGCAGCGGAACTCTTATATAGTTTATATCAGGTGTAAGATTATCGGGCTTTTCTTTGATTTCCGCATCAATACGCAAATCAATTACGGTTTTAAGATTATACTTTTCTGTAAGTTTCTTAATGTCATTGTCCGTAGCTTTTGACAATTGTCCGCTTCGTATCAGCATATTATGCTTTACAGACCTGCCGTCAACGGTAGGATAACCGCCAAACTCACGGGTGTTTTTAAGCTTTTGGAGCTCTATCCTTTTAATTTTCATAAAAACATTTAATCCTTATAAAATAATCTGAATAATTTTCTTACTATTGCAGGACTGCTGAAAACAAATATCCGCATACTGTCGCCTCCTTCGTCAGCATCTGAGAAGAATAAAACCTGCCGCTATCAGGAGTACCGCCAGCGCAATTATAAGAAATTTTGTGGGAAAACAATATGCAAGAAACAAACCTGCACCGAAGCTTATAACAATGAATCCCTTGGAACAATTTCGTCTTCTCATACTCCACCTCAAGCATACTGACAGCTGCAGTAAAATCACCACAGTAAATAATACGCAGGAGTATGGACGATAGTGCCTGTCAGACTAAATTTGTTCCCATTTTTTGAAGTTTTTCACTTCTTCATACATTTTAACATAGCTTTCGTGCCGCTCTTTAGAAATAATTCCCTCTTCAACTGCCTTTAACACAGCGCATCCCTTATCTGATGTATGAGAACAGGAAAGAGAAAACTTACAATTATCGGCAAAACCGCTGAACTCAGGAAAACAATCGGGAAGCTCGTCCTTATAAATCCTTTCCGAGGAATTTTCAAAATCAACGGAAGAGAATCCGGGAGTATCGGCAACAAAGCCGCCTCCTATTTTATAAAGACTGACTGTTCTTGTGGTATGCTTACCCCGTCCGAGCTTTGAGCTGGTTTCATTAGTTGCAAGTGACAGCTCCGGGGAAATTGCATTAAGGATACTGGATTTTCCGACACCGGAGTTTCCGGTAAATGCACATACATTACCGTCAATAAGACTTACAATCTTATCTATGCCATCATTATTAAGAGACGAACAGCAGACGGTTTTAATTTTACTCTTTGAATAAATCTCTTCATACTGAGATGTATCCGAAAGGTCGGATTTTGAAAATACAATTATCGGCTCAATACCGTGAAATACCGCAAAAGCACTCAGCTTATCTATAACATAAAGATTAGGCCTCGGGTCAAGCACGGAGGAAACAATAAAGAGGCGGTCAATATTAGCAACGGGCGGGCGGATAAGAAAATTCTTTCTCGGAAGAATTTCCGTAACAGTTCCCTTTTCGCCATCTGTTTCAATAATGACATTATCGCCTACAAGAGGTGTGATATTCTTCTTCCTGAAGCTGCCTTTAGCCTTGCATTCAAAAACCGCATCAGCGGCTTCAACAAAGTAAAAGCCGCTGATTGATTGAATTATTCTTCCGGTAATTTGTTTCATACAAATACTCCGTAATTTTAAGAATTATTCCCCTGAGGGTACTTCAGTCCCTCCGGAGGGGGGAGGTGTAACAGCTCCGGTTGTTTCCTCTGAGGGAGGTATGACAGGAGAGGTTGTATCCTCAACGGAAGGTCCTGTGGATTCTTCAGCAGGAGGAAGCACTCCGCTTCCGCCTTCGCTTACAACAATAGTTATAATTGTGGCGGTTGAATATTTTGCAGTTTCACTGTAAATGGGCGACTGAGAAATTACAACACCTGCAGGAACAGTATCGCTGACCTCGGTATTAACCTTAACCTTATTGAAGCCTGCTGCAGCAAGAGCTGCCTCAGCGGCACTCTGCGTCATTCCCTGAACGTTGGGAACGGGAGCCTTAGTTGAGAACTGGTAGCCGTGAACATTAGAGAATGTGGGAGGTGTTGTGGTAAAGTCGATATCACCGGTATATATAAGAACGGCATCACAGTAAATCCTGAAGGAATTCTCTTTATCAGAGCCCGTAAAGCTGAGCTGATAGCTCTCACCGTTAAAGGAAACACCCTCAATTGAATCATACGCTGTATCATTAAGATATGTCTTGATTGTGCCCTTTGTTCCGCCGGGAAGAGAAGGAAGAGAAATTGTGAAGATAGCTGTATTCGTAGAGGGAATACCGTTACCGATAACAAGATTTACGTTTATACCTGCATTTACTGCAATAGTAGGATCGGGAGTCTGGCTTATAACGAAGCCTTTAAGTGAAGGATCACTTGCGCCCTGCGTAATTGCACCGACAGTAAGACCTGCGGCAAGAATCTTTCTCTTTGCAGCCTCAAGCTCATAACCGACAGTATTAGGAACCCTTACTGTACCTGTGTCATTCTTTCCCGTTGCATAGTAAACATAAACAGTTCCCTTGTATGCTGTATACTTATTGCCTGCAGGCTCGGTATAAATAACAAGTCCCTCATCCCTTGTTTCATCAACAAGAGGTATAAGCTCTACAACAAGACCGGATGCGCGGAGAATTGCTTCGGCTTCAATAGATTTTTCGCCTGTAACATCCTGAACAAGAACCATTTCAACGCTTGTAGCAACAGTAAGCTTAAGCACCGTATCCTTTGATACCTTTTCCCCGGCCTCGGGATACTGGTCGCATACGTGTCCGTCCTCATAATTTGAGTTGTATTCATACTGAGGAGGATTCTCAATAGCAAGCTCGGGATACTTTTCAAGGATTTCATCAAAGTCCATATTTATAAAATTGGGAACCTCTATCTCATCCTTTGAGAAAATGCCGAAAATGTCAATTTTATCAAGGAAGCTGCCATCATTTCCGCCTGATGAACCCATTGAGCTTCCGAATACTGCAAATATAACAATACCGATTACTACAACAAGTGCCACCGCGGCACCGATAAGCACGGGAAGCAGGGAGTTTCTTGTATCCTCATCTTCCTCATCATCATATTCATCGTAATACTCGTCATCCTCGTCAAGAGGAGCCGAAGGCATATTTGTTGAAATGAACTTGGTAGGATTTTTGTCAATAAAATACTGATAATCGAACACAATATCGGGATTCTTTCTGAATTCGTCAAGGTCCAAAAGGAACTCTGCTGCAGACTGATATCTGTTGCCGGGCTGCTTCTGCATAGCTCTTAAGCATATCTGCTCAAGGCCTACGGGGATTGCGGGATTAAATACGGTGGGATTCACGGGTTCACGCTGAACATGCATAAGAGCAATATCCTCATCACTTGCACCGTTAAAAGGAGTTTTTCCCGTAAGCATTTCGTAAAGAACAATACCGACGGAGTAAATATCAGATTTTTCATCGGTATATTCTCCCTGTGCCTGCTCGGGGCTTACGTAATGTACAGATCCGATAGCTCCTGATTCAACGGGAGACTTGATTTCACCGCGCTTAAAGGATGCAATGCCGAAATCAGTTACCTTTATTGTAGCATTCGGCAGCAGAAGAATATTCTGAGGCTTGATATCCCTGTGAATAACACCCTTATCATGAGCATGGGAAAGCGCCTTAAGAATCTGCACGGTAACAATAAGAGCTTCCTTCCAGTCAAGAACCTTCTGACGCTCAATAAACTCTTTAAGAGTTATACCCTCAACGTGCTCCATTACGATATACTGTAAATCTTCACCGAAGCAAACATCGTAAACCTTTACAACGTTGGGATGATTAAGAAGAGAAATAGCTCTTGATTCATTCTTGAACCGTGCTGTGTATTCGTAATTCTCAAGATATTCGTCCTTGAGCACCTTAAGTGCGACAATTCTGTCATCTACGCGGTCATAGGCTTTATAAACCCTTGACATACCGCCGACACCGATAATCTCCTGAATTTCATATCTGTCGTTGATTACCTGATTAATACCTATCTCCATAATATCACTTCCTCACTTATCTCTTAACAAGTACGGCAGTTATGTTGTCACCGCCGCCGTTATTGTTAGCAGCCGTTATAAGCTCAGCTGCAATATCTTCAAAATCAATATCCGTATCATTTACAAGACCGGTTATTTTTTCAGCATTTACAAAATTATAAAGACCGTCAGAGCACAGCAGCAGACAATTCCCGTCAAAGGAATATGAATAAAAATCAATATCCACGTGATTGTCTACACCAAGCGCTCTTGTAATTATGTTCTTGTACGGATAAGCTGCGGCATCCTCAGCTTTCAGTTCACCCTTATCAATCATTTCCTGAACAAGAGAATGATCCTTAGTAAGCTGTTTCAGCCCCTCACCTACAAAATATGCCCGGCTGTCACCGACATTAGCAATCAGAAGCTCATTTCCCCGGCACACAAAGGCTACAACCGTTGTGCCCATTCCCTCATATTCGGGGGTGGCAGTTGCAAGGCCGAGAATTTTAAGATTCGCCTTCTTTATAGCCTTTGAAAGCAAAACCGATGCATCCTGCATAGAAGTATCGGCATTAAAGCCTTCAACAAATCTGTCCGTAATTTCTTTAACGGCAATTCCCGAGGCAATATCACCTGCATTCGGACCGCCCATTCCGTCACAGACTACACCAAAGCAGGAATTATCATCAAACAAAGTAACATAGCAGTTATCCTGATTTGATTCACGCACTATTCCTTTGTCTGTTTTCATAGAATAACGCAAGCTGAATTCTCCTTCCGGTGTTTATTTATTCTGAACACTGCGCCTTAGCTGACCGCAGGCTGCATTTATATCGGAGCCGAGTTCACGGCGTACCGTTACCGTAAATCCCTTAGAGGTTAGTATATCTGAAAAACGCTTTACTCTTTCGGGAGAGCTTTTTTTGCATCCCGTTTCCGTAACCTCATTAACAGGTATAAGATTTATGTGGCAAAGCATACCCTTAAGAAGCTTTGCAAGTGCGTATGCGCATTCATCCGTATCATTGACATTTTTAACCAAAGAATACTCAAAGGATATTCTTCTCGATGTTTTTAATGTATATTCACGGCAGGCGTCGATTAATTCATTAATCGGATATTTTTTATTTACGGGCATCATTGAAGAACGAAGCTCATCAGTCGGTGCGTGCAGGGAAACAGAAAGAGTCAGCTGCAGATTCTCTTCCATAAGACTGTAAATTTTAGGTACAATTCCGCAGGTGGAAAGAGAAATGTGACGCATACTGATATTTACACCGTTTTCATCTGTTACAAGCTGAAGAAATTTCAGCACATTATCATAGTTATCAAAGGGCTCGCCCATGCCCATCATAACAATATGGGACACACGTATGTCATTGTCGCGGCTGATGGTGTAAATCTGGGAAAGAATTTCCGAGGGATTAAGATTTCTGACAACACCCGAAAGAGTCGAAGCACAGAAGGTACAACCCATACGGCAGCCTACCTGAGAAGAAACACAGACGGTATACCCATATTTATACTTCATAAGAACCGACTCGATAAACTCACCGTCGTGCAATTTAAAAAGATACTTTACCGTACTATCATACTCGGAAATGAGCTTTTTTTCAATAGTACAGTCAAAAATGACAAAATTGTCATTAAGCAATTCTCGTAAACTCAGCGAAAGATCGGACATCTGACTGAATTCTGTTACGAATGATTTATGTAGCCATCTGTAAATCTGTTTAGCTCTGAATTTCGGTTGTCCGAGAGCAGTTATTTCATTTGTAAGCTCCTGAAGATTCAGCGATAAAATATCTTTTTTCATCAAATACCTCTGAAAAATTTAGCAATAAAGAATCCGTCACCGCCGTCAAAAGCGGGAAAAACGGTAATGTATCTTTCTGTTAACGACCTGTAATAATCATCGTCTGCAATACGGAAATCAGGATGGCCTTCAAGAAAAGCATCACAAATAAGGTCGTTTTCTTTCTTATTAAGCGTACAGGTCGAATAAACAAGTGTTCCGCCAGGTTTTACAAGCTCACAGCAGGAATAAAGTATTTCCCTCTGAATTACGGGAATATCCGTGAGCTCTTCAGTTTTTTTGTATCTGATTTCGGGCTTTCTGCCCATAACTCCGAAACCCGAGCAGGGAACATCACAAAGCACAACATCAGCTTTGTCAAGCTTTGCAGGAAGCTGTCTCGCATCTGAGCATATTGTTACAACATTTTTAATACCGAGACGCTCTGCCGTATCTGAAATAAGCTTGGTTTTATGCTCGTACATATCACAGGAGGTTATTTTGCCCGTATTTCCCAGGTACTGTGCCATAGAAAAGGTTTTTCCTCCGGGAGCAGCACAGCAGTCTATTACAGTATAACCGGGCTTGACACCTGCAAGTTTACAGCAAAGCTGCGAGGACATATCCTGCACAAAAAACCAACCGTTCCTGAACGCCTGAAGCCTCGTTATATCACCTGTGTTTTCAACAGTAAGACAGTTTTCAAGCTTTGTTTTAACCGCAATAACTCCGTCCGTATCAAGTGATTTAATGAGTTCTTCCGCTGTACACTTTAATGTGTTTACTCTTATAAAGATTGGTCTTCTGCCCTTAAAGCTTTCAAGTATTTCAACGGTTTTTTCGTACCCGTAATCATTTACGAGGCTTTGGGCTATTGAATCATTTACGGAGTATTTAATACTGAGATTATTTTCGGGAAGCTTTATACCGTTTAAGGAAATCTTTCTCAGAACCGCATTTATAAGGCCCGAAGCAAAAGCGGAGCCCGATTTTTTTGATATCTTAACAGCTTCGTTTACCGCCGCACTGTCCGGAATCTTATCACAGAAAAGAATCTGATAAGCTCCTGTACGGAGAATTGACAACACCTCGGGTTTGAGCTTTGAAAGCTTTGATGTAAGATACAACGAAATATTATAATCAAGAGTCAGCTTCTTCTCAAGAACACCGTAAACAAGAGAAACAGCAAAAGCTGTATCCTTACTGTCGGGGAATTTCACATTTCTGAAAGCATCTGCAATAAGAATGGATGAATATGAGGAATCTTTTTCAATTTTTGTAAGAAGCTTTACAGCTTCAAAGCGGGGTTCTGCCATAAAAGCTTCCTTTCCGTTATCGTCTTCTGCGGGTAAAAATCATCACAAATCTAAGAAGATTCATCAGGGATGAGACAAGAGCCGCAACATAGGTAAGCGCAGCACATCTGAGCACCTTTTTCGCACCGCTGAGCTCATTTTCATTTTTGAGAAGTCCTGTTTCTTCAATAACTGCAATTGCCCGTCTGCTGGCATTGAACTCAACGGGAAGAGTAGCAAGCTGAAAAAGCATAATAAATGAATAAAGCAATAAACCTGCAAAAATAAGAGGCTCAAAGCTGATAAAATAACCGAAAAGTGCAAGAGGAATACCTGCATAAGAACCAATCTGACACACCGGCAGAATTGAATTTCTGACCTTAATGGGGAAATACCCTTCAGCGTGCTGTGCAGCGTGTCCCGCTTCATGGCAGGCGATACCGATTGCGGCAATAGAGGTCGACGAAAATACTCCCTCCGAAAGGCGGATTACTTTATTTTTAGGATCATAATGATCGGAAAGCCTTCCGGAGCACTGCTCAACTCTGACATCATTAACACCGTAATGTCTGAGAACTGCAAGGGCAGCCTGAGCACCGGAATATCCGCTTTTTGAATACACAGCGGACATTTTTCTATATGCACTTTTAACCGCAAACTGAGCAATCAGCGAAATAATCAGCGCGGGAAGTACAAGATAAAAATATGAAAAATCATAATAAAACATAATTATTCCTCCGTACAAAAGCTAAAGCCGTCAGGAAATGATCTGCCACGGAGAAATTCTGCCGAAGACATACGCTTAGAGCCCTCAAGCTGAATTTCAGAAAGCTTCAGCACACTTCCCTCTCCGCAAGTTACAAATACATCATCTCCGTCAACCGTGACAGAGCCTGCAGGAGCAGAAGATTTTTTACCGCAAACAGCAGACACATAAACTTTAAGCACCTTGCCGTTAAAGAAGGTTCTTGCCACGGGCCAAGGATTCATTCCCCTTATAAGATTATGAATCACAGACGCTGTTTCAGTCCAGTCAATTACTGACATTTCTTTTTTAAGCACGGACACATAAGTAGCGTTTTCATTATCCTGCTTAACAGGAGTAATACTTCCCTGCTCCAGAGCTTTAAGAGTTCTGATAAGAAGGTCGGGACAGAGATTTGCAAGTGCATCAAAGACCTCGCCTGCAGTCTCCTCGGGACCGATTACCTTTTTGGATGTAAGAAGAATATCGCCTGTATCAAGACCTACATCCATAAGCATTGTTGTAACACCGGTAATTTCATCACCGTTTATTACACTCCATTGAATAGGTGCCGCACCTCTGTATTTCGGCAGAAGCGAACCGTGAAGATTTACGCAGCCGTATTTGGGAATTTCAAGTATTCTCTTGGGAAGAATATTACCGTAAGCCGAAACAACAATAAAGTCGGGCTCCAAAGAATTAATGATTTCAAAGGTTTCATCTGATTTAAGATTTACGGGCTGATGCATTTCAAGATTATATTGTAAAGCCAATTGTTTTACAGGAGAAGGTGTCAGAATCTGTTTCCTGCCTTGGGGTTTGTCGGGCTGTGAAATTACGAGCTTTACATCATAATCAGGTGAATCTGCAAGAGCTTTAAGTGCAGGAACTGCAAAATCGGGAGTTCCCATAAAAACAACAGTCTTCATATCATCACCATTAATCATAATCTCTTGTAAAGTAAACACTTTCACCGGGAGCAAGATTATCAGTATAGAGCTTGCCGTCAAGATGGTCAAGCTCGTGGCAGAAGCATCTTGCGTGAAGATCTGTTCCTTTATAAATGCACCATTGTCCGTTTCTGTTCTGTGCCTTTACGGTAACTGTCTTGGGACGAAGAGTTCTTCCTGCCTTATGCGGAACGGAAAGGCAAGCCTCAGCTTCAATCTGCTGACCTTCTCTTTCAATAATTTCAGGATTAATAAGCTCGATAATTCTGCCGTCGAAATTCACAAGAACAATTCTTCTGAGAATACCTACCTGAACAGCAGCAAGACCTATACCCTGAGATTTCAGGAGAGTATCCTTCATATCATCGAGAATAAGAAAGAGCTTATCATCAAAATTTTCAACTTTTCTGCTGACTTTTCTGAGAACGGGATCTTCTTCCGTTCTTATATTTCTTATTGCCATTTAAGTCACCTTTTTCATTAATTCAGGTTTTCGGGATTAATATCCGCAAAAACTGCAATATTTTTATATAATTTATCATTACTGATTTCCTTAAGGAGCCTGCTAATAAGCTCACGGAAGTCAGCATTATTTTTACATTTAATAAGAATCCTCTGTCTGAAAAGGTCATTTACCTTAGAAACCTTAGGCGCCATAGGCCCCAGGACAATTACCTTCTGTTCGTGGTATTCAGCTTCATTGATTGCAACAAATTTCTCAAAAAATACATTTGCACAGCTGAGAACCGCTTCCTTGTCGGGTCCCGAAAAGCTGATTTCACACAAATCGCAGAAGGGCGGATAAACAAGAGCCTTTCGCATTCTGATTTCATTGTTAAAAAACTTTTTATAATCCTGACGCGATGCCACAGAAATAATGGGGTTTTCGGGAACAAGGGTCTGAATGACCGCCCTTCCCTTTCTTGAACCTCTTCCTGCGCGTCCAACGACCTGAGTAATCAAATCAAATGACCGCTCAGAGCATCTGAAATCGTTATTATACAATTCCTTATCGGCAGAAGTTATTCCTACAAGTGTTACATCAGGAAAATCAAGTCCCTTTGCAACCATCTGTGTACCGATAAGAATATCATATTCACCTTTTGCAAAAGCAGAAAGAACTTTTTCGTGTCCGTTTTTCTGTGCAGTAGTATCTGCATCCATACGAAGCACACGGGCCTCGGGAAATCTCACATTCAGCTCCTGCTCAATCCTCTGAGTTCCGTAACCTGAGTATCTGATGTTTTCAGCACCGCATGTAGGACATTTTTCAGTAAATGGAAGAGAGAATCCGCAATAATGGCACATCAGCCTGTTATTTGCCGAATGATAAGTCATTGAAATACTGCACTTGGGACAGGTAACCACATTTTTACAATCGCTACAAACAACAAAGGTATTGAAACCTCTTCTGTTTACAAGAAGAATAGACTGCTCTTTATTTTTGAGATTAGTTTCAATCTCATCTGCCAACGGGTCACTGACGGCAAAAAAGTGAGAGACAAGAGACTTGTCAGTCATATCTATAGTCTTGACCTCCGGAAGCTCTGCCTTACCGAATCGCTCTGTCAGTTCACAAAGAAGCATTTTTCCGTTAACGGCTTTAGCATAGGTTTCAACAGAGGGAGTAGCCGATGCAAGAAGCAGGAAGGCATTATTATAACTGCACCTGAATCTTGCAACATCCTTGGCATTGTATCTCGGGGACATTTCAGATTTATAGGTGTGCTCCTGCTCTTCGTCAATAATTATAAGGCCGAGATTCTTTATAGGAGCAAAAACCGCACTTCTGGTACCGATAACAACACTTACTTCACCGGAAGCTATTCGTTTCCATTCATCATAGCGTTCGCCCATTGAAAGTGCGCTGTGCAGTACAGCGACATTTTTTCCGTATCGCGATGAAAAAATAGAAAAGGTCTGAGGCGTAAGTGAAATCTCGGGAACAAGCACGATTACGGACCTGCCTTCAGCAAGAACATAATCAATCAGCTCAAGATATACGCTGGTTTTTCCGCTGCCCGTAACACCGAATAACAAAGAAGAATTAAAATCTCTCTTATTATAGGATTCAAGTATGCGGTCATAGACCTTTCTTTGGGACAAAGATAAAACGGGCTTTTTATATTCAGTATCTGTGTTTACCGCAATTTCCCTTTTTACGGGAACGGAAAAGCTTTCAAAAATCCCTTTTTTTATAAGTGTTCTTATAACAGATTCGCCGACTCCGCTGAAATATGAAATCTCCTTTACAGATGCAGCCCCGATGTCCCGGACAACACTTACCGCTTCCTTCTGCTTATCGGTAAGACCTCCGATTTCATCGTTAAGATAATCATCACTCAGTCTTATAAGAGAAACAGACAGGTCATTTACTCTGGAAAAAGCATCCGATGACTCTGTAATAAGCTTTAGTCTCACCATTCTTTTAAGAATCAGGGATTCTTTTGTGAATCCGAGCTTCTTAAAAACGGCAGATTCTCTGACGGGGGCCTTTTTCTTTCTGAGAAAATCAATAACAGCCTTTTCGTCAAAGCTGAGCTTTTCATATCTTTCAGGCAGAATATCTTCCGCACAGGAATAAACTTTCTCTGTCTTAAGACACATTCCGCCCGGAAGCAGCGCTTTGGCCGCAGAAAAATACGTACAAAAGCATCTGTCTCTTACCCAGCTTGCAAGCTTTACAAGTTCATCACTCAATAAGGCTTCGGCATCAAGAACAGAGTCTATATCCTTAAGCTTAGTGTCATCAGAGGATTTTTCGGAAATAATATCAAACACAAAGCCCTGCCGAAGCGTACTGCCTCTTCCGAATGGAACAAGAACACGCATACCGGGAGACAGAATCTCCGAAAATTTCAAAGGAATTCTGTATGAAAATAGTTTATCAAAGCTGTAATTACAGTTTTCAACTGCAACTAAGGCTATCAAAGCAGAGTCCAAACTACACACCTTTTATCTTATTTAGTCTGAGGCTGAACAATTCTGAATTCACCGTTACGAAGCTCCTCAACAGCAACACTTACGGGCTTTTCTGTTCCGTAAGTAAGCTTACCGGAGTCGCCGGTCTTCATCTTTCTGTCATTTTCACTCATGTGTCTGAATTCTTCATTTTCTTCATCAATGATTTCAACAGCACGCTTTGCTACACCGATAACAAGAGCGTATCTGCTCAGATCTTCGGTAAGAAGTTCGCTTAAATCAATGTTAATCATAATAATTTCTCCTGACTCAAATAGAATTTATAATTTCAAAAATATTATTTACACAAGTTTCAAGGTCATCATTGACCACGCAGTAATCATAATTATCCTTGTAGGTCATTTCATTCAGTGCAATTGAAATACGGCTTTCAACCTCGCTTTCGGTATTCTGCCCTCTTGAAACAATTCGGTTTCTCAGCTCTTCAACCGAAGGAGGGACAATAAAAACAGAGGTTGATTCGGGGATGCATTTTTTAATATTTGCAGCACCGTTAACTTCAATTACAAGAATAACTGTTTTGCCGTCAGCTGTAAGACGGTCAATTTCACTTTTTAACGTTCCGTAATAATTATCACCGTATTTAACGTATTCAATAAAAGAATCTTTTTCAATCAATTCTTCAAACTTTTCGACAGATACAAAGTAATAATCAACTCCGTCTCTTTCTCCTACACGGGGATTTCTTGTGGTTACGGAAACCGTCTGAACGATATTATCAGATTTTTTTACAAGTTCATCAAAAACCGTATTCTTTCCGGCCCCGGACGGCCCCGAAAGAATGATAATTGAACCTTTGTTTTTCATTTTTATTCCTCACTGCTGTCTGCTTCTTCAAATTTACCCGATATTTTATCTGCTTTCAGATAAGAAAGAATTACATGCTCTGTATCCGTAAAAATAACGGACATAGTCTTTCTTCCCTGACTTACATCAATAAGCTTTCCTGCTTCCTTTGCATTCTGAATAATTCTTTTTACAGGAGCCGAATCAGGGGAAACAACAGCAACAACTCGCTCGGCATTTACAAGATTGCCGAAGCCGATATTGATAAGCTTCATTACTGCACCTGCTTATTCTATATTCTGCACCTGTTCGCGAATTTTTTCGATATCGGACTTGATGCTGATAACTCTTTTTGCTATGTCAAGATCAGTTGCCTTTGAACCGATAGTATTAGTCTCACGGTTAATTTCCTGAATAAGAAAATCAAGGTCTCGGCCGATAGGTCTGTCAAGCTCAAAAAAGCTGTGAAGCTGATCTATGTGGCTTCTGAGTCTGACCGTCTCCTCTGCTACTGCAATTTTATCTGCAAAAATCGCAGCCTCGGTAAGAAGTCTCTGCTCATCAACATTTGCGTCACCGATTAAATCCTGAATACGTTTTTTAAGCTTTTCATTGTATTCGGCAACGGTCTGAGGCGAACGCTCCTCAATGAACGAAACATTTTCAAGAATGGAATCTGCTCTTGCAAATATATCGTTTTTAAGCTTCTCACCCTCAATAACACGCATATTGATAAAGGAATCAATTGCACTCTTGAGAACCTGGCTTACAGCATCCCATAAAGCCTCTTCATCAGTTTCATTCTTATGAACGGAAAAAATATCGCTTCTGCTGATAAGATTTTCAAAAATATCATCTGTTTCAAGTGAATATGTGTCCGCAATTTCCCTGAACGCATTTATATAACCCGAAGCTAAAGAATGATTAACCTTGACGATGCATTCATCCGTTGCTTCATTTTCAATCTGAATGTAGCAGTCGACCTTGCCTCTTGAGATATACTGCTGAACATAAGATTTCAGTTTTTCTTCAAGGAATGAGTATGCCCTGTAAACCTTGGGAGAAAACTCAAAATATCTGTGATTTACACTTTTAATTTCAACGGTAACGGTAAATGTGCCGATGGTCTCAACAGCACGGCCGTAGCCTGTCATACTTTTAACCATATTTTACTTCCTTTTTAGCTTAGTAACTTCCCGACTGACGCTTGAGAAGACTGACTTCCTCGTGGGTCAGGTGCCTGTATTCGCCGACTTTAAGTCCGCCTAATTTCAGCTGACCGATAGCAAGACGCTTGAGTCTAGCAGTATCAAGTCCTGCCTCTTCGCAAAGACGTCTTATCTGACGGTTTCTTCCTTCATAAAGAATTATCTCAAGAGTGGTTTTCTCCGCTTCCTTATTGATAATACGCACATCAGCCGGAACAGTCTGTCTTCCGTCAATCATTAGTGACGATGCAAGAATCGTAAGCTGTTCTTCTGTAATTGCGGGCTTTACGCTTACCCTGTATGTCTTTGCAATATGACGGGACGGATGTGTCATTGCATTGGCGAACTCACCGTCATTGGTAAAAAGCAGAAGACCTTCGGAATCTCTGTCAAGCCTGCCGATAGGATAAATACGCTTGCCGATATCAGCAACTAACTCAGCAACGCACTTTCTGTCCATTTCATCACTCATTGTGGTAACATAACCACGGGGCTTATGAAGCATAATATAAACGTAATTTGTTTCTTTGGTAAGCTTTCTTCCGTTCACGCTGATTGTATCCTTTTTGGGATCAACTTTATCACCGATTGAAGCTACCAGACCGTTTACCTTAACCCTGCCCTGAGAGATAAGCTCTTCAGATTTTCTTCTTGAGGCAACACCGCAGTCTGCCATATATTTCTGGAGTCTAATTAATTCTGCCATAAAAAACCTTTCGTTTTCAATCAACACCATTAAGGCTGTTGAGTATATTATTTCTCACCAACCTTAAAATACTATGATGTTAATATGATATCTTATTTATCAGCTGACTTAACCTTAGAAACAACAGAGCTTACCTTGTCGATTACTTCGGGAACCATATCAACGAAACGCTCTGCAGCATTATCGTTTGAAGTAATATGCTTAAGTGTTACCTCACCGTTCTTAAGAATAAGGAAAGCTACGGGGTTAATTGTAACACCGGCACCGCCTCCGCCGCCGAAAAGCTGAGTGTTGTTCTTTGAGGGGAAATCGGATCCGCCTGATGCAAAACCGTATGTAACCTTAGAAACGGGGATAACCGTTACTTCATCGGATAAAGCAATAGGCTCGCCTACTATTGTGCTTACGTCTACTAACTGACGAACTTTTTCAATTGTTGTGGAAAGAATTCCTGCTGCTGACTGATCCTTCATTTTAATACGCTCTCTTTCTTTTAATTTTGTGTCACCGGAGCTTTATTTCCGGCATTATTTGAATTTTCTGCATTTTCCTTCTTTTTCGGCAGAAAAATTTTCACGATTAATCGCAGTAATACCTTGAACAGCATTCTGCATCCGAACAATAAGGTTATTCCTATAAGATAAATGGGATATAAATGCATTGACACAGCAAATGAAGCTGAAGACTGTCTTGCAAGATAATCCGGATATACATTTATATCATATTTTTTTACCTTATATTTGCTGACCATTGCACCGAGCATAGGGAACAATGCCGAACAAACCTCACCGTAATATATTGCGGTTGATGCCGCATCCTTTTTGGTGCAACGGACATCGAGATACAACTCATCAATTACAAGGGACTTTGCAAGGTCACCGAAAAATGTCCCGATATAACTGAACGTTCTCTGAACTATAAGAAGAAGCCCGTCAATACCGTGTGCATCATAAAGAGTTTTAAGAAGATTGTTTTTTTGTTTCGGAGCGGGAGCACCCTCCGTCTCAGCTGATGCCTGAGCACAAGGAGTCTCCTCTGATAATGTTTCATCTGCCGGCAGTTGAGTCGCCGGTTCCTCGGAAGAAGTCTCTGTCAAATCATCGGCAGTCGCATTTTCCGGAATGTTATCAGTTTTTGTTTTTTCGTTTTTATCTTTCTTTTTCTTTTTTCCGTCATTCTTCTTTTCTGAGGGAAAAAGCGGTATTTTGAGAAACAACCATTGAATTCTTACTCTGGTGTCAATCTCGGAATACTCGGCAAAAATTCTGACTTTAATACAAAGAACAAATACGATCAATGCAATTATCGCAAGTATTATCCAGCCGATTATTTTAAGTACTATCAACGGGGTCCCTCCCTTTATAAAATGGACATCTGTCCCGAGATTACGGATTCATCATTATGGATATTTTCCAGTGCTGTTGCTGCTGCTTTTGTATCGGGGATATCGGGAAGCTCAGCAAGTGTTGTCATACAGAAGCACTTAAGAAAATCTGTTGTGGTACAGTATAACAGAGGTCTGCCCGGCAAGTCAAGTCTTCCGGCTTCCTCTATAAGATTTCTCTGACAAAGTGTATTTATAACACCGCTGCAGTCAACACCTCTTACCTGCTCTATAAATGCCTTTGTAACGGGCTGATTATAAGCCACGATTGCAAGCACTTCAAAAGCAGCATTTGAAAGAGGCTGATTACGTTTCATATCCAGAACATTTCTTACTGCCGCTGCATATTCGGGGCGAGTAACAAACTGTACCTCTGCCCCCAGGGAAAGAAGCTGTACGGCACTTCCCCTCTCTTCATATTCGAGGGCAATTTCTTTAAGAATATTATCAAGTCTTTCGGGACTGACCCCCAGAGACTCAACAAGTCTTATTCTGTCTATAGGTTCACCTGAAGCAAAGATAATAGCTTCAACGGTGTTTTTCAGATTAATAGCATTTTCAGTCAAAGTCCAGTTCTCCTTCCGGAACTTTAATCAGTTCAATTTCAACATTTTTTCCGTCTCCTGTCAGAACCACGTGCTTTGTTTTTGCAAGCTCAAGAATGGCGAGAAAGGCAGCAACCATATCCGAACGGCTTTCCGAATTACTTATAATATCGGAAAACTTCTTTTTTCCGCCGAGAGACAGGAATGATACAATGTTTTTTATTTTAGACGATACGGAAACTATCTTCTTTACAACAATAGCCCTGAAGGAATCCAAGGGCGGCGGAATTTTACGAAGACGTTTTCCGACTACTCGCATATAGGCATCAAGAAGCTCCAAAGAATCGTGCACACGGCTGTAGGTCATATCAACCTCAAAGGCTTCCTGCGGACGGGAAATGCAGTTAAAGCCTCCTGTCTGCTGAGAAAGAGCCTCTGCTACACGCTTACATTCAGCATACTCAATAAGCTCACCGCTGAGTTCCTTTCTGAGCTTTTCACCCTCCTCATATACGGGAAGAAGTGACACGGTTTTGATATAGACAAGACGTGCCGCCATTTCGAGAAACTCACTTGCAACCTCAAGATCAGCTTCCTTCATTTCATCAACAACAGCAAGGTACTGTTCGACAAGTATCGCAATTGGAATGTCGTGAATATTCAGTTTATGCTTAGAGATAAGATGCAGAAGCAAGTCCATAGGACCTTCAAATACTTCTATCTTATAATTAATTGCAGACATAAGGTCTCCTTACATAAAAAGATTGGCAATTAAATTTACAAAAAACTCTATACAGGTACCGATTCCGTCAAAGATAAAATCTGAAACCGCAGAAAGAGGGGAAATCGGTAATCTGTTAAAAAGAAAAATAAGGGCAAAAAGCGCATACAAAAGATATCTTTCGTACTGCATTACACGGTAATAAATCTTATCAGGTAAAAACATTGTGAGAATCCTTGAGCCGTCAAGGGGCGGAAAAGGAATAAGATTGAATACAGCAAGGCAGATATTGTAATAACCGACGTTTACAAAAAACATTGAAGCTATTTGGGCAACGGAAACAGTTTGTGTAAGCTCTGTCGGCATAAACAATGCACACACATAGCCGATTATAATAAAAATAACTGCAAGAATAAGATTTGACACGGGTCCTGCAAGTGCAGTAAGTCCCATATAGAGCTTTCTTTTTTTGAAATTTCTGATATTAACGGGAACAGGCTTTGCGAAGCCAAAGCCGAACAAAAACAGCATAAGAGTTCCCATAAGCGATAAGTGAGCAAAAGGACTCAAGGTGATTCTTCCGCTGAGCCTTCCCGTTGAGTCACCGAGCTTTTCAGCCATCCATGCATGGGCGGCTTCATGAACAGGAAGACAGCACAAGGTAACAAATACAGTTACACATATCATCAATATAAATTCAAGAGGATCGCCATCACCGCTCATATATGAAAGGATATATCTTAACATAGCTGTTCTCCTTTATAATTTTTCAGAAATAACAATTCTGTCATTTCCGTACATATCTTTATAAGCAACACTATCAAAACGCTCAGCATAAAGCTTAATTATGTCTTCTGTCTGATTTTCACCGCATTCAAAGGCAAAAAAACCGTTGTCATTGAGCTTTTCAGTCCAGTTTTCATATATTGCACGATAAAAAACCAGACCGTCTGCCCCGCCGTCAAGTGCGGTATGAGGCTCTCTGAGAACCTCTTTCTGAAGACTCTTTATTTCTGCAGACTCTATATAAGGGGGATTGGAAACAATAAGGTCTGCCGGCGGTAATTCACCATCAAATTTTTTCAGCACATCGCACTTTATCAGCTGAACATTATGAAGGTTCATTTCTCTGAGATTCCTCTGAGCATAAGAAAACGCATTATCGTAAAGCTCAAAAAGAAAGCATCTGACTTCAGGACATTCCTTTGCAATGCTGAGACCTATACAACCGCTTCCGGTACAAAGATCATAAACTACGGAAAGCTTATGCTTCTTTATAATTTTAATGCATTTCTCAACAAGCTCCTCTGTTTCGGGACGGGGTATCAGCACTCCCTCGCCGACAAAAAATGAGCTTTTATAAAAATCCCACTTTCCGATAATATACTGTAAAGGCTCTCCTGCGACACGTCTTTCAATGAGTTCGAGGTATTCAGCCTCTGTGCATTCATTGACAGCTTCATAGCAATAAAGTGAATACTCAGTTGTACTTCCGTTAAAAAACGTCAGAAGCAGCTGATAAGCATCAAATCCCGCATCATCAATATCCGCAGCTTTCAATAATTCAGTACCTTTTTTAAGAAGCTCTCTCCAATTACTCATTTTCTTGGGAGGCTTCCTTATCCGTACCGGGCACAACTGCCTTTATGGAAGCAATTGCGACCTCAATCATATCATCCGTCGGCTCTTTAGTCGTTATTCTCTGCATCCAAAGCCCGGGAGCGGAGAAAATCTTAGTAATGATATTATCGTGCTTTCCGGCATATCTTATAAGCTCATAGCTGATACCCGTAACCACGGGAAGAATCCCGAGAATCTTTACAAGGGTCCATATAATTCTTAAATCGGGTGAATTAAGAACAGGGAAAATAAGAACCGTAACGGAAGAAATAATAACGTTGGTAATAAGAACAATAAAGATAAAGCTTGTGCCGCATCTGGGGTGGAATCTCTTGCAGGTACGTACATTTTCCACAGTAAGAGGAAGTCCCTTTTCAAAACAGAAAATAGATTTATGCTCAGCACCGTGGTACATAAACACACGCTTGATATCCTTCATCTGTGAAACAGCAACCATATAAAGAATAATTATCACCATTTTGATTATACCCTCACAGAAGGGGTGAAAATCTGCGATTGCACCGCCGAGAAGCTTGGAATCGACAATATCAACAAGATAAGTAGGCGCATAGAAGAACAGAAGAAAGCATACAGCAGCAACTACAACGGAAAAGATACCGGTGATTGCAGTTACAACCTTGGGACTGAGATGAGCATTAAGCCACTTGTCAAGCTTTGACATCTTCTCGGTATCTTCCTCAGCATCAAGCTGACCTGACAGCTCAGCAGAACGCATAAGAGATTTATAGCCTATAAGCATTGATTCAATAAAGTTTACTATTCCTCTTATGAAGGGGAATCCCAAAAACTTGAATTTATCCTTAATATGCTTTGCCGCAAATTCCTCTGTAATAATACTGCCGTCTGTGTGTCTTACAGACAAAGCTGCACCGTCCGGACCGTTCATCATAACACCCTCAATAAGTGCCTGACCGCCGATTGATATTTTATTTGAGGTACTTTCCTTTCCCATCAGCTGTCTTTCCTTTCAGATAAATTAACGGGTAGAGTGGGCAGAGTAATATTTACCTCTGTTCCTTCCCCGTACACACTTGAAATTTCAAGCGTTCCTTTGTGAAGATTGATTATTTCATCACAGACCGCAAGCCCGATTCCCGAGCCCTTGGTCGAAAAATTGGCCTTATAAAACTTTTCCTTGATACGGGGAAGATCCTCCGGGGATATTCCGCAGCCCGTATCGGCAACTCTGATACGCACATTATCGGAGTCTATCATTGCAAGAATAGATATCTTTCCGCCTGTGGGCGTATATTTGATTGCATTGTCAATTATATTTACAAAAACCTGCTTGATTCTGTCAGGGTCCGCATTAACGGGAGCTGCATACTCGGGTGAGCTGTAATAAAGCTCCTTGCCTTCTCTGCCCGCCCTGTCCTTCAGTACGTAAACAGCATCATCAAGCTCGGCAATAATGTCTATTTTTTTCAGGTGAAGTGTCATTCTTCCGCTTTCCATTCTTGAGAAGTCGAGAAGGTCTTCAACAAGAGTATAAAGTCTCTCAGTCTCATTCTGAATTACCTTAAGACCGTTATTGATTGTATCATCGGAAGAGGTGTTGATACAAAGAAGTGTCTCCGTCCAGCCCTTGATAGCCGTAAGAGGTGTTCTCAGCTCGTGAGAAACAGTAGAAATAAAGTCGTTTTTAAGCTTATCGGTTCTGTCAATCTCATCAGTCATATAATTAATGGATTCAGCAAGCTCCGCGAGCTCGTCGTCATAACGGTTAGAAAGCTCTATTTTCTCCTTATAGTTACCTGCTGCAATGCTTCTTGTTGCATCATTAAGCTTTTTAACGGGAACAACAATTGATCGGACAAAGAAGAGTCCCGATAAAACCACAAGAGAAAGAGCAAAAATACATATTATTGCAACAATAAAAGTAATTTTCCAGAGCTGGATATCAACCTGCTCAAGAGAAATTATGTAACGGACCGCTCCGTTGCTCATACCGTTTGTTCGAGGAAGAAGCACGGTAATAGCCATTACCTTTTCTCCTGTACTCGAATTTCCCTGCCACAATGCACGTCCAGAGGCTGACAGAAGCGCTTCTTCAAAATCGGGACATATTTCATCCTCCGAGACAAATCCGGTAGATGTAACAACCGGAGTGCCGTGCTTGTTTATAACCCACAGTTCAGCAATATTAAATTCCTGAAAGTTGTCAACATACTCCTGCGCACGGGCAGAAAACTCGTCATCATCGGCATTGAGATAGGAACTGAAATAGTCTGCAATAACGCTGCTCTGAGCCAATGACTGAAGCTTAGCTTCAACGGTGTCATAATAATAATCTTTAAGAACAAAAACAACCGAAGCTGAAATACAGGTAAGTATAACTGCGATAACAAGTATTGTAGTAACAAGCCATCTGACTGTAATACCGCTTTTCAGCATCTTTTTCACTCCTTAAAAATTATACAAGCCACTTATATCCCACACCCCATATTGTGGTAAGATGATGGGGACTAGAGGGATCATCCTCAACCTTCATCCTCAGACGTCTTATGTTAACGTCAACAACCTTATCATCACCGTAATACATATTGCCCCATACGTGATTGAGGATATCACTTCTTTCAAGGGCCGTATTTGGATTATTAAAGAAATACTCCATAATCTGGAATTCGACCTGAGTAAGCTCAATAAGAACACCTTTTTTGGTAAGGGAACGGCTTCTGAGATTCAGCGAAAAATCTCCGAGATCAATTACGCTGCTTTTTTCCTTACTCTTTTCCGCATATTCACGGTTGAGAGTAACACGGCGGTATATAGCATCCACACGCGCCATAAGCTCAGAGGGAGAAAAAGGCTTTGTAACATAGTCATCTGCACCAACAAGAAGTCCCGTTACCTTATCCATTTCCTGAGTTTTTGCCGTAAGGATAATAATGCCGAGTGTACTGCTCTTCTGTCTGAGAATTTTACACACCTCAAGTCCGTCAACCTCAGGCATCATAATATCAAGCAAAGCAATATCAAAGCAACCGTTATATTCATCATAAAGCTTTAATGCCTGCTCTCCGTTTTCAGCCTCAATAACCTCAAATCCGCTTCTTTTAAGGTTTATAACGATAAACTCGCGGATTGATTTTTCATCTTCTGCAATAAGAATACGCTTCATTTTAGTACTCCTTATAAATCGGAAATAAGACTTTCAATATAAGCTTCGGTAAAGCTGAGAGTTTCACCCTTTGCCGAAATTACAATTCTATACTCAGTTTTATTTTTATCTCCCAATAAACCGTCAGGGAGAAGACTTACAATATCATCATCGGGATTAATACAGGAAACAGAGAAAACTATGTTATTCTCAGAATCAGAATTTTTAAGTCTTACCTGTGTAACCTTATTTACATAGTCATAAACTACGTAATAGTATTCATAGAGAGCATCTAATTTCAATGCAAATCCGTCATAATGATTCAGAAAATATTTTCCGAGACTCATAAATTCGCCGTCAAGATAAGTATACCACTCAGTAAAAGACAACGGTATCTGTGTACCGTCCGTATCGGATACTGCGTAGGAATCGTCACATTCAAGAGTCAAGGGAATATCAAGATATCCGTCCTTATTAAAATCCTCGCAATACACCTCGGCTGTCCTCACAGAAAGAGATGAAATATATTTATCTCTCACCTGCGGGATATATAAAGCACCGGATTTTTTATTGTATACGATTATCTCAGAAAAGGCGTTTTCTCCCGATGCAGCACAGTCTACATAAAATCTGTAATTATCATCCTCTTTGTCGGAAAGAATCTGCGCTATGGATGTAAACGCAAAAGGAAGCTTTACTTCGCTTATGGGAACAAGATTCTCATTCTGAGCATCGTAATCAAGAAGCCGTGCATAGGAGGATGAATTGCCGTCATCGGATGTAAAATAAAAGTAAAGTAATTCGTTGGAATAATCACCGTCAACATCACAGGAAACATAATCGGCAATCTGTATTGTTGCAAGGGACAAAAGAGAATTTTCGGCATTCTCTTCAAGAGAGCTGATTCTGTAAAGAGAAAGTGACTTCTCCTTCTTTGAGTCATCAAGCGACCAGATTACTCCGATTTCAAGATTTTTCGTATTGTCGATATTATAAAAGTCAACCTTATAAACATCAGTACCTGCACCCGTATAATCGCCCACAGAATACCATTTTTCTTGATTCTGAGAAAGAAGATGCATATGAACGACGGATAAATTTGAATTGAATGCATAAAAGACAACAGCTTCATCATTTCCGTCATTGTTAGCATCGAATATAAGGTACGAGCCTCTGTACTCACCTGCCATGGGAGTAAAAAGACTTATATCTGTACCGACGGTATTTTCAAAAGCCTTCTGTAATTCAGCTTTTTCACCCGTAAGCTTCGGGGGCTTCAGCAGATTCTCTGCTGCAAAAAAATCGAACATCGAGCAACCCGAAAAGCCTGCAAGAATACAACAAATCAGCATAATTGAAAAAGCAGTTTTCAGAAAACGTTTCAAGTTGCTCACCTCCGATTATTATTTTACTTCGATTTCGACAGTATAAGTACCGTGCACCCAGCTGTCTGTAAGAGTTCTCAGAATAATTTTTGCAGGTATAGTATGCTTACCCGGTGTCAGTACCGTTTCATCAATAACAGGTACTGCATAAGCAGCAGTTTTGTCAATATTCATAACGGACTGAGAAGGACCCACAATCTGAACGGAAGCAACACTCTGAGAAAGAACTGTTACATTTTCGGGAAGAGTTACGGCAGATACATCAACGGGAATTTCAAGCCAACGCTTTGCCATTGAAGACATATCAATTGTAACAGTAAAATTCTTCACATCAGAAGATATATTCTGATTTTCAACAACAATTCTGTTAACTGTGTTATTGATTTTTGAAAAATCAATTGTTCCGATAAGAATCTTGTTGTTATCATCAAGCTGTGTATCGTTAGCACCTGTCTGAACAGATACATCTATTTTTGCGGGATATACGCTGTACTCAACACCCTCGCTTCTGTAAGCCTGAGGTATGCCTGCAAAATCAACAGCTGTTTCGTATGTACCTACCTTACAAATGGGAAGAGATACATAAACAGGCTCTGAAATTTCAAGCTTGAGATTTGAAAGATCAACAACACCGTTTGAGGATTCTGCAATAATTTCAGCTTCAAAGCTTTCAGTTACGGAAAGCTCCTTATCAATCTTCACGTAAGCCTTTACAGAGGTAATCTTTGCAATTTCCTTTGCAGGACCGGAAATATCAATCTTATCAAGACTGAGTCTGGGATTCTCCCTTATAAGCCCCTCGGCAAGTGAATAATTTTCTCCCTCTTCAATATGTTCGGTAAGAGCAAAAGATTTTGTTACTCTTTCGTCAAAGGTTGCCTTGATGGTTTTTACGGAAACAGAAGAAATCTGAACATCTCCCGAGACACCTGTAAGAGTTCCCAAAACGGGCAAATCATAGGTTCCTGCAGTAACAACTGATGATGTTGATGCAAAAAGATTAATATTGCTGTTTGTAAAGTCGGATGCATTTACAAGATAGCTGTAGCCCTTAACCGTTACATCGGCAAAATATTCCGCATTGCCGAACATTTCAAGATTGTTTTCGGCAGCAGCGCTGTTTTCATCAATATTGATACTGATTTTAACGTCAGTAAACACACGCTCAATTTCGGTTGTCTGAGACATTGAAACCATTACCCAGAAAAGCACTGCAAATAAAAGCGAAAGGACAAAAACAAATTTATTGTTGGTAATAAGGTTAGAAAATGATATTTTTTCTTTTTTACCGTTTGAATTATTCCTGTTCATCATTTTCAACTCCTTCGTTAACAATTCCGTTTTCCTCTTCGGTAAGGATTTCCTCAAAGGGTGCCTCAATAGCAACATCGCTGTTATTTTCTTCTATCACGTCGCTTGCATCTGAGACAGCTTCTTCAACTGCAGGCTGAATGTTTTCAGTCTCTTCTGATACAGCATTTACTTCCTCTTCAGCTTTTACTGCAGCTTCTGTGATATCGGGCTGCTTATTCTTCTTGGAAAGCCTGCTCTTCTTTTCGGGCTTGGGATGAAGAAGATAAACACTGAGCTTTTCGCGAAGCTCACTGTCAGAAAGGCCTCTGATGAGCTTGCCGTCAACAGCAAGAGAAATAAGACCGGTCTCTTCACTTGTAACAACTACAACTGCGTCGGAATTAAGGCTTACCTCAATAGCTGCACGATGGCGGGTACCCACATTTTCCGTAATTACACGGTCATTCTTCATAGGTACAACGCATCTTGCTGCAACAATTCTTCCGTCCTTTATAACCACAGCACCGTCGTGTAAGGGAGCCTTGGGATAAAAGATGCTGCATATCATTTCAAATGTTGTCTCTGCGTCAATAGGAACTGCGTGCTTTGTAAGGTCACCGAGAAGAGTGTCTCTCTGGAACACAACAAGAGAGCCGACCTTACTTCTGCTCATAGCACCTGCCGCACGGCAGACAGCATTGATAGATTCAATTGTTGCCTCATCAGACGAAGAAGATGAGAAAAAGAAATATTTTTTTCCGAGCTTATTTTTGCCGACATTTTCAAGAGCGTGTCTGAGCTCATTGGAGAACAGAACAACAAAAATGATGATAATATCGGAGAAAAGTCTCGAGAAAATAAACTTACTCGTTGCCATATTGAAGAGGTTTACGAGTCCGTAAACAATCGCAACAAAGAAAATTCCTTTAATAACCTGAATAGACTGAGATTTTCTGAGCTGAGTAATAAGTGCATACGCAAGTAATGCAACAAGAAGAATATCTATTACGTCAGGAAAGAGATTCATATTAGCAAAAACATCTATCACCTGAAGAAAAACCGTTTTTACAGTTTCAAATAATTCCATAGTTTTACACCGCCGAACTGATATTTTTTATTATCGATACACTGTGAGCAGAAATTCCGAGGCCTTCACCCGTAAAACCGAGCTTTTCCTCAGTAGTAGCCTTGACATTCACAAGGTCAACCGGTATACCGCAGGTCTCTGCAATGTTTTGCCGCATCTGCGGTATGAAGCAAGCAATCTTCGGCTTCTGAGCAATTACCGTTGAATCTATATTACAGATTTCAAATCCCTTTTCTCTGATGAGGGCACAAACGGTTTTTAATAAAACCAGACTGTCTGCATTCTTATACTTTGCGTCCGTGTCGGGAAAATGCTTGCCGATATCCCCGAGTGCGGCTGCGCCGAGAAGTGCATCGCATACTGCATGCACAAGCACATCAGCATCAGAATGACCGAGAAGTCCCTTTTCATAAGGAATATCTACACCGCCCAGAATAAGCTTTCTTTCTTCAACCAATTTATGAACATCATAACCGTGTCCGATACGATACATAACATTACTTCCTTAAATTGATTTTTATTTTCCTTCTCTGATTTCCTTGCAGGCTGCGAGCTTTACCGCAAGACAGATAATTTCTGTTGCAATTTCAAGCTCGGGAACTGTAGGACAGGAGGGAGCAAGACGAATATTCTTGTCTTCGGGGTCAATTTCGTAAGGATAGGTAGCACCTACACCTGTAAGGGTCACGCCTGCCTTCTTGCAAAGCTCACCGACATATTTTGCAGAACCGGTTGTTACATCAAGGCTGATAAAGTAACCGCCCCTAGGCTCATTCCACTTTGCAACTCCGAGTTCTCCGAGCTCCTCTGAGAGAATTCTGAGAACAGTTTCGAACTTAGGTCTTAAAATTGCCGCGTGCTTCTTCATCTGCTCCTTTACATCATCGACAGTCTTATAAAAATATGCGTGACGGAGCTGATTCATTTTGTCATAGCTTATAATCTGAAGAGTAAGTCTGTCAGAAATCTCCTTAAAGTTTCTGTCACTTGCCGCCATAGCAGATACACCGGCACCGGCATAAGTGATTTTTGATGTTGATGTAAACGTAACAAAATTATCTTCGTTACCGTATTTTTTTGCTTCATCAAAGATATTGAGAAGCTCGTCCCCTTCTTCGTAAACATCGTGAACAATATAAGCATTGTCATAGATAACTCTGAAGTCCTTTGCGACAGGCTTCATTGAAGCGAGACGAATGACGGTTTCATCGGAATATGTAATGCCGTCGGGATTTGAATATTTGGGAACACAGAACATACCCTTCACATCGGGGTTCTTAATGAGCTCTTCAACAAGGTCCATATCGGGTCCCTTGTCAGTCATAGGCACATTAATAAGTTCAAATCCGAAATACTGAGCAATACCGAAATGTCTGTCATATCCGGGAACTACAGCTATGAACTTTCTGTTCTTGTTGCATACCCAGGGTTCACAGCCCGCAAAGCCCTTATACATACCCTGTGCGATAAAGTCAAACATAAGATTGAGGCTTGAGCTTCCGCAGGCAATTACGTTTTTCCAGTCAACACCGAGAATTTCACCGAAAAGCTTTCTGCATTCTTCAATTCCGTAAAGGATACCGTAGTTTCTGCAGTCTGTACCGTCTTCTGACTTAAAACCGATTTCCTTAAAATGTTCATTGAGCATATTATCGTAGATATCAAGCTGTTCAGATGCAGGTTTACCTCTTGCCATATTAAGAGATATTCCCTGTGCGACAAATTCATCATATTTTTTCTGAGCCGCAGCCTCAAATTCGTTGAGCTGTTCAGTCGTGTACTCCATAAGAGCTTTCATAAAAACCACCCTGTTTTCTTAAATTTATTTACAGATTCCCCGGCAGCAACTGATTTTTTACATACCAAGTCAATTATCCTTGTTATTTTAGCACATAATTCAGCTTTAATCAATACTTATAATTAAAATATTTATATATTTATGCAAAAAAAAGATGCGCCAAAAACTCGGCACATCTTCATAAAATCAATTTTCATTTCTTTCTCGGATTACAAGTCTCGTGGGAGTCCCCTCAAGACCGAAAACCTCTCGGATCTGATTATCAATATATCTCTGATAGCTGTAATGGAAAAGCTCCTTACTGTTTACAAAAGCAACAAACGTCGGAGGTCTTGTTGATGCCTGAGTCATATAGTAGACCTTCAGTCTCTTACCCTTGTCCGTAGGAGGCTGAACTCTCGCCTGTGCATCAGCCAACACCTGATTGAGTCTGCCGGTAGGAATCCTTACTGCATTCTGATCATCAACATACTTGATAAGCTCAAAAAGTCTGTCAAGACGCTGTCCGGTTTTTGCGGAAATAAAGATAATGGGAGCGTAAGACATAAATGAAAAATCATTCATAAGCTTCTTACGGTAAACATCCATAGTCTTACCGTCCTTTTCATAAGCATCCCACTTATTGACCGCTATAATACAAGCTTTACCTGCTTCATGAGCAATACCTGCAACCTTGGAATCCTGCTCTGTAAAGCCCTCGAGGGCATCTATCATAATTACGCATACGTTTGCTCTTTCAACAGCGGCAACCGCACGCATAACGGAATACTTTTCAATCTGGTCGTCAACCTTAGATTTTCTGCGAAGACCTGCAGTATCAATAAACATAAAATCGCCGTGCTTATTGACAACCTTGGTATCCGTTGCATCCCTGGTAGTACCTGCAATATTTGAAACAAGCATTCTCTCTTCACCGCAAAGAGCATTTACAAGAGAGGACTTGCCTACATTGGGTTTTCCTATAAGGGCAACCTTGATTGTATCATCTTCCTCATCCTCTGCTTCGGGCTCGGGAAGATGCTTCAGCACCTCATCAAGCAAATCACCCGTGCCGTGTCCGTGAACGGAAGACACAGCAATGGGGTCGCCGAGACCGAGGTTATAAAATTCATAAAAATCAGCAGGAACAGCACCGAGAGCATCACATTTATTGACGCATAAAACTATGGGCTTTCCGCTTTTCAGAAGCATTGAAGCTACCTCTGCATCAGTAGCAACAACACCCGTTTTAACGTCACAGACAAAAATAATTGCATCAGCAGTTTCAATTGCTATCTGCGCCTGTCTTCTCATCTGAGACAAAATAACATCGTCCGAATAAGGTTCAATACCGCCGGTATCAACAATCAGAAAATGATGATTCAGCCATTCGCAATCAGCATACAGACGGTCTCTTGTAACGCCAGGACGGTCATCAACAATAGCAAGTCTTTTACCGCTCAGCTTATTGAATAATGTAGATTTACCGACATTCGGTCTGCCTACAATTGCAACAATCGGTTTAGCCATAAATCTTTTTTCCGGAAAAATCCGGCCTTTCATAGTATTTTACAAGACGGGAAATGCTCTTACCGTCTCAGGTATTATAAAACGAATCAAAAAGAGAGTATGCATCACAGGATGCAACAATAACCTTAGTATTCAGAGCATCTTCAACCTGACTGACGGAAACATCATCAAGGAAAATCGGTTCTGATTTACTTTTCAGCATAACGGAAGGAATAAACAGATACTCACCTTCAAATCCCTGTTCTTTAAGAGATGAAATCAGATCCGTTCCCGTAATAAGACCCGAAACAGTTACGGATTCCCCGAAAAATGAATTTCTGATACAATAAACCTTTATCTCTGATGAAGTAAACTTTTTACAGAACCTTTCCGCAACAGATTTCATTATGTCGAAAGCGGCAACACCCGTTGCAACAGCAAATCTGCGTTCTCTGTTATCAACTTCACTTTCGTCAAGAGCATCGGAAAACTCCTTATCAAGACACGCTATCATACCGACACCGTTATCAAGCTGGGGAAAATCGCCGTAATAAGAATACTCGGGAATATCGCGCTTTGCAAGCTGAAAAAACTCATCTGAAGGGTAAGCTAACTTGTCTCTCCCCTGCTTTTTAAGTTCATCATTGAAGCTGTCAATGATATCAATAACCTCAGCGGCACCGTCTTCATTAAATGCCTCAAGAGGATACAAACCTTCTCTGTATTTCGTAAGTCCAACAGGAACAGCAGCAACACTTCTGAGAGAAGAAAGCTCTGAAAGTTTACAGAGTGAATACTTAAGCTCTTCCCCGTCATTGATTCCGGGACAAAGAACGAGCTGTGCATTAATAGCAATACCGGCATCAGAAAACCTCTTCAGATACGCAAGAGAGCTTCCCGCTGCGGGATTTTTCATCATTTTCACCCTGAGCTCGGGATTCATTGTATGAACGGACGCATTGATAGGACTGATGTGCATTTTGATGATTCTGTCAACATCCTTGTCCGTAAGATTGGTAAGAGTAATATAATTGCCGAAAAGAAAGGACAGACGCGAGTCATCATCCTTAAAATACAGACTTTTACGAAGTCCGCGGGGCAACTGATCAATAAAGCAGAAAATACAGGAATTCTTACATCTGCGCTGTTTATCCATCAGATAGGTTTCAAATGCAAGCCCCAGCTTATCTGCACCATTTCTGCCGTGAAAAACAAAGCTTTTTAAAGTACCGTTACGATGTTCAAAAACTGCTTTAATCTTATCCGAATCCGAATAGAAACGATAGTCAAGCACATCATTTATTTCGTTTCCGTTAATGCTTACAAGCCTGTCTCCCGGACGTATTCCGTTTTTTGCACAAGCACTGTTTTTCAGAACAGCAAAAATTTTAACTGCCACGTTTTCACCACCGGATTGAATAGCAAAGCGGCGGGGAAGATATCACTTCTCCGCCTGCGCTATAAAGTACAAGATTCTCCGTCAAAAAAAATATAATTACGGAAATAAGAATCAGTCTTCGACAGCAACTACCTGACGGCCATTGTAATAGCCGCAAGCAGGACAAAGTCTGTGAGATCTCTTATATTCTCCGCACTGAGGGCACTTTTCGATAGCGGGAGCAGAAATCTTCCAAACATTATTACGTCTCTTATCTCTTCTTGCCTTTGATACTCTTCTTGCAGGAACTGCCATTTTTATTTCCTCCTAACAGGCTTAATTATTCATTAAACAAATCTTTTAACGAATCCCATCTGGAATCCGTAGGTGCACTGCACGAGCACAGACCTTCGTTAAGGTCCTGTCCGCAGAAAGCACACAGTCCCTTACAATCATCTTTGCATAAAAATCTTGACGGCAAAGCGAGATAAATATCCTCGCTTACAAGTTCATCAAGCTCAAGTCTCACACCGTCAAGAACAATAAACTCGTCATTATCCTCACTTTCGGCATGAGTCAGCAAAGTGTGATGTACCGGAACCTTAGCATGTCTGAGTAAAGGTTTGTTGCACTTGGCACATGAAGTGGAATAATCGAATCTGGCATCCGCCTGCAAATTCACGATACCCGTTCTGTTAAAAACGGAACCGTTAACCTTTACGGGAGTAACAACACTTTCATCCTCAAGAGAAAACTCATAATCTATCTGTAAACTTTCACCGTCATTATTAAAAACAGCATCAAGCTCAAGATACAATTTTTCGTCCTCCTATTTTTAAGCATAGTTACCCTAAAACACAACATCAAGTATTATATAGGCAGATTCCCTGTTTGTCAACAGGAAATCTGCTAAATTTTGATATATTTTTAAAGAATTTTTTATTCAGCTTCGCAAACTTCAAAAATTCTTGCAGGAAGATTTTCCTTTTCAGTTGAAATTGTGAATGTGAAGTTTGTGCCTGTAAGCTTGGAAAGGCTTGCAACCTTCATAAGGAAATCAGCAAGCTCTTCATAATTTCTGCCGCCGATTTTAAGAGTTGCATCAATGAGTATATCAGTAATATCATGATCGCCTGCGCAAAGTCCGCTGAGAAAACCGTAAAAAGCATCGTAACCTTCGATGGTGTAGTTGCTTGCTGCAAGAAGTCTTACCTTGTAGCTTATCTGATATCTGAGAAGGTCATCCTTTTCTACGCATACAACGTGGCCGTTTGATGCATCGAGTGCAGCATTAACGCAGTTGATGAGTTTCTTGGTCTTTCCTGTTCCTTTTTCGCCGATTAAAAGCTTAATCATAATAATCAATTCCTTTCAGATTTATTACCTAATTTTTAGTCAAGTCTTGCTTTAAGAGCATCTGCAAGCTCTTCATATCCGGGCTTTCCGAGAAGAGCAAACATATTTTTCTTATAACTCTCAACACCGGGCTGATTAAAGGGATTTACGCCGAGGATATAACCTGATACTGCACAGGCCTTTTCAAAGAAATAAATCATTTCTCCGAGGTTTTCCTCGTCCATTCTGTCCGCCTCAATGATAATATTGGGTACACCGCCGTCAGTATGAGCGAGTACGGTACCCTCAAAAGCTTTACGGTTAATGTAAGACATACCCTTTCCTGCGAGGAAATTAAGTCCGTCAACATTCTCCTCATCAGCTTCAATTATAAGCTCTGTTTTGGGTTCATTGAACATAAATACGGTTTCAAACAGATGTCTTTCACCTTCCTGAACATACTGTCCGAGAGAATGAAGATCGGTTGAATAAATTGCCGAAGACGGGAAAATACCTTTATTTTCCTTTCCTTCGCTTTCGCCGTAAAGCTGCTTGAACCATTCGTTCATAAGTGTAAAGTCGGGCTCGTAAGAAACAAACATTTCAACCTTTTTACCGGCTCTGTAAAGAATATTTCTTATTGCAGCATACTTGTAGCAATCGTTCACGGAAATATCGGGGATGTTGTACTTTTCTACTGCATTTGCGGCACCCGACATAAGCTTATCTATATCAATACCTGCACAGGCGATGGGAAGAAGTCCGACAGCGGTAAGAACTGAATATCTTCCGCCTACATCATCGGGTACTACAAATTCTTCATAGCCCATTCTGTCTGCAAGGGATTTAAGTGTGCCCTTTGCTTTATCTGTCGTAACGTAAATTCTTGATGCTGCTTCTTCAGCTGCATACTTCTTTTCAAGAAGTCCCTTAAAAACTCTGAATGCAATTGCAGGCTCGGTTGTTGTACCGGACTTTGAAATAACATTCACAGAAAAATCGCAATTTTCACAAATTGAATAAATTTCAGAAATCTCTGTAGGCGAAATGCTGTTGCCCACAAAAAAAATCTTTGGTGCATTTTTTGTTGTTAAATTATAATTTTTTGATTTTACAAATTCAATGGCTGCCCTTGCTCCGAGATAGGAGCCGCCGATACCGATAACAACAAGAACTTCGGAATCGGACATTATCTTCTTTGCGCTTTGTTTGATTCTTGCGAATTCATCCCTGTCATAGTCTAAAGGTAATGATATCCAGCCGTGAAAATCGTTTCCGGCTGCATTCGCATTATTTTCATTAAGCAAAGAATGTGCCTTCTTAACTTCAGGCTCAATTGCAAGTAAAGCTTCCTCACTTACGAATGAACCGAGATATTTGCTGTTAAGTTTTAAAGACATCTATGATTTTTCCTCCGACTTTGCATAATTTTTATATTATTTTACTATAAACCTTTCCGTTTTTCAATAGAAAGTTGAAAAAAATTAATATTTTTTGACTGATTTCAAAATAGTAATAATTGCATTGCTGAATGTCATTCTTTTTGCCTCCTCGGCTGTAATTATTTCACTTGTTCCGAGAATTTCGTTATTATACTTATAAGTTATTTCTCCTACGACACTTCCCTTTTCAACCGGAGCTTCAAGTTCATTATTAAGCGTTACTTCTGTTTTTATGCTGTTTTTGATTCCCTTGTTAACAAGAAAATCTCCGCATTCTATGTGCTCAAGTTTTACTTTCTGAACAATTCCGTGAGCCACATCCGCAAATTCAGGATAAAGCCCCGATGAATCTGGAATATAAATCTCATAATTGCTGAAGCCGTAATCAAGAAGTTCTTTTGCACCGCTGAAGCGCTCTTTGCTGTTATCCGCACCGAGAACCACAGCAATCAGTTCAAGACCGTCTCGCTCGGCAGAAGCGCTGACACAGCATCCTGCCTTGCTTGTAGTTCCCGTTTTAAGTCCGGTTGCCCCGGGATAGGTTCTTATAATTTTATTCGTATTTACAAGCTGTGTCTGACCGTTTCTCAGAGTATCCATCCATATTCCCGTATATTCCCTGATAAGCGGATATCTGAGCAAAGCCCTTGACATTACGGCAATATCACGTGCCGTGGTTTTGTGGGTTGTTGTGTCATCATCAAGCCCCGTACAGTTATCAAAATGAGTATTTGTCATTCCGAGCTCTTCCGCCTTTTTATTCATTAAATCACAAAATGCCTGTTCACTCCCTGCAACAACCTCACCCAACAGGCAGCAGGCATCATTTGCGCTGTAAACTACGGTAGCCTTCAAAAGGTCATTTACTGTCATCACTTCACCTGCCTCAAGCCATATCTGTGACCCGCCTTTTTCAGCAGCAGATGCACTGCAGGTAATTTCCATATCCAATGTCATTTTACCGTCTTCAATTGCCTCCATTACAAGAAGCAGAGACATAATTTTTGTTACAGAAGCAGGATAAAGCTGTTCGTTTTCATTCTTCCCTGTAATAAGTGTGCCTGTATTTACATCCATAAGAGCATAAGCCCTTGCATTAATTCCGAGGGAAACATTTCCGTTGACCGTCAGCACATCCTCAGCATAAGATATCACACCAAAAGAAAAAATCAAACATAGCACCGTAACTGCCGCAATTAATCTTTTTACCATTCTTCATTCCTCCTTGTTACAAAAATATGAGGGACGAGATATTTTAATGCAAACATATTGCTAAAAGACCGCAAAACGTATATAATGTATTTAATTATTTATAAGAGGTACGGTATGAAGGCGGCATTTTATACACTCGGATGCAAAGTTAATCAATATGAAACACAGGAAATGATTTCCCTTTTCAAGAATGAAGGCTATGAAATCATCAGCCACAAGGAAAAGGCTGATATATATGTAATCAACTCCTGTACGGTAACAGCTGAGAGCAGCCGAAAAACCAGACAGGCAGTACGTCGCTTCAAAAATGAAAACAACGAAGCAACTATAGTTCTTACAGGCTGTTTTCCTCAGGCATTTGAAAAAGAGGCAAAAGAGCTTACGGAAGCAGATGTTATTCTCGGAAATAATTCCAATCACAGAATAATTGAAGCAATTAATGAATTCAATAACAGCAAAAAACAAACAATTAAAACGGTAGTGCATAAACGAGAGGATAAATATAAAGGTATTGAAATCAACACCTTTGACGGTCATACAAGAGCATTCATAAAAATTCAGGACGGCTGTAACAGATACTGCTCTTATTGTATTATCCCCAAAGCAAGAGGCTTTTCTCGCTCGCGTCCCCTTGAAGCTATAAAAAAAGAGATTGAGCGACTGGCTCTTGCAGGCTACAAGGAAATTATTTTCGTAGGAATAAACCTTTCTGCCTACGGACTTGATACAAACGGAAATATCTGTGATGCGCTGCAGATTGCCCAGGAAACCGATGGTATTGAGCGTTTCCGCTTAGGCTCACTTGAACCCGATCATATTACCGATGCGGTTATTAACAGACTTTCGAAAATGAATAAATTCTGCCCGCAGTTTCATCTGTCACTCCAGAGCGGAAGCAATACAGTTCTTAAAAGAATGAACCGTCACTATACTGCTGAGGAGTATCTTGAGCTCTGCAATAAGCTGAAAGCTGCCTTTTCAGATATTTCTCTCACAACCGATATTATTGTGGGATTTCCCGGTGAAACCGAGGAATACTTCAACGAGACCCTTGAATTTGCAAAAAAATGCGGTTTTATGAAGGTGCACGTTTTCCCGTTTTCACCAAGAGAAGGCACGGTAGCATACAAGTTTACCGATAAAATTCCTAATGCCGTAAAGACTGAAAGATGCTCCGTTCTGCAGAAGGAATGTGACAGAATCAGAGACAGCTTTTTAAAAGAAGCAATCGGCAGAACCGTAAATGTTCTTTTTGAAACACCAAAGGGAGATATTCAGCAGGGCTACACGGAAAACTACACCCCCGTTACGGTCACCTCATCAGAAAATCTCTGCGGACAGATAAGAAAAGTAAGAATTCTTTCCTGTGAAAACGACACGTGTCACGGTATATTAGAATAAAGCATCCCGTTGTGGCAGATATATACTGCTGCAACGGGAACTCTCATTATAACGATGCAATTTATGTATTACTCAATCATATTTATAAGTGCGTGGGCTGACTTGTAGCGTGCACTATCACTTTCGCAACCTATAACAATTGCAATATATTCTACAGAATCAATACTTATAACTGCAATCAGACAGCTACCTGCATTGGTAGTGGTTCCTGTCTTTAACCCTATAGCTTGCGGTAAATAATATTTGCTTTCAGGCTGTAATAATGCGTTAGTGTTTTTCCAAGTTATGTTCTCACCCGATTCAAAAACAACATATTTGCTTCGACTTGATACAATACTTCTTATTTCATTTATCCTAATTGCATGTGCTGAAATAATTGCTAAATCATAGACTGTTGAATACTGATTTTCATCATCCCAACCGTCAGGATTTGTAAAGTTGCTGTTTACTGCACCAATACTGTGAGCATAGCCATTCATCAATTCAGAAAAATATGTAATTGCTTCAGAATTACTCATATTTGCATTACCTGAAACTGCTCTTGCAACATTTACGGCAACTGTATAAGCAGCATCATTTCCCGAACACATAAGCATACCCGTCAGTAAATCACAAAGCTTTAACCTATGCCCCGGTTGAATCAGACAAAGACTTGAACCTTTCGAAACAAGACTTTGTTCTGTTCCAACTGTAAAAACCGTGTCCGGTGAAACATACTTAAGTGCAGTACAAGCCGTCAATATTTTTGTGAGACTTGCAGGATAAATACGATTAGCAGATGCCTGAGAATAAAGACATTCCATTGTTTGTGCATTATATAATCCTATATTCGTAGCGGTAATAGAGTTTTGTGCAACCGCAGAGGTAGTTGTTGCTTCAGGCGCTGTTTGGTCAATTTCAAGCATTTCAGCGTTTTCTGTAGTCTGCACTTCAACAGAAGATTCATTGTAATCCTTTCCGCAACCTACAAACAATAGTAATAATAAATTACAACACATAAAACATATTACTTCGATTTTAAACTTCATAAATATCGGAATTTACTCCTGAAACATCTGCCTCATAACAGTATTATTTTCTTCTGATAAGAATAAGTGTCCGGGAACATAACCTGTTCCAAGGTTCGGCTGGTAAGAAAAAGGCATCGAAAGACCGTTTTTCAGAACAACAGATGCTTCAACATACATCTGTTCATCTTTACTGAGCTTTTTGTATTCTTCTCTCGCTTCAATCATCCACTTAGGGTCACCTGACAAAGCACTTGCATTAGCATAGGGTTTTAACCCCATTGTAATACCAAAAAACGATTTAAGTTCAGAAGAATTTGTAATGCTACCTTCCTTTTGTGTAACAATAATTGCACCATTGGGTATTTCTATTCGATAATCAATTCTCAAAATGTCATCTGCCGTTAACACATTAAATATTTTGTATTCATCTGAATAGCCGATTCCTTCTTCCGTGAAATACTTAAAGCGGAACAGACTGCAATGTTCATTCCCGCGAACAATGATTATTGCTTCACAGTTTACAGGTTTATAGAAAAACACTTCACACCCTGCAAGAGTGGGTTCCTGCGAACACGGAACGGAAATATCGGCTTCAGAAGAGTTTCCAACCTCTATTATTGTTCCAACGAGTTCTCCAAAATCTGATTTTCGCAAACCTTTTCCGATTCCGCAAGAAGCATATTCACTTTCCGGAATTTGCTCATACAAACGATTCCCTTTCAGTATTACATCAATGTGGTGTAATTCATCTTCACCAAAATAATCTGTATCAGGGTCTTTCGCTGAAGAATTAAATAATGAAATCTTTATTATTCCGCTATCCGTTATCGGATGGTCTTTTTCTACAGACTGAGTATCTTCATTTTTAATGGGGGAAGTAGTGTTAGTATTGTCAGTAAAAGGTTTCGTTGTTTCACTGTTAACGGTTGTTTCCCCATTGCCAATAGGTAATGTAGTATTGGTATCATTCAATAGTGTAGGCACTGCTGCAACTGCTACTATTACTATTACAATGAAACAAGCCGCAAGAGAGGTAGTAATTCTCATTACTTTTTTTCTTTTTTTGTTTTGCTCTGTGATATATTGTTCACGACGTTCAAATAAGCTTTTAACCATTTCATCAGAATTTTTCATCATATTCAAAACCCTCCTTCTCAAGTTTTGATCTTAAAGCTTTTCTTGCTCTGTATAATAGATTTTTAATTTGGCGTTCTGTCTTTTTCAAAATAATGGCGGTTTCTTTATTTGAAAACTCCTCAAAATACGTGAGCCAAAGAACATCTCTGTATTCCGGTATAAGTTCATTAAGTGCCTTATTGACAATGAGCATATTTTCTTCCTTAATATATGACTGTTCAAGGCTTTGCTCCTCTGTTAGATAGTTTACAACATCATCAATAGGAACACTAAGCATTTTTGAATTATGGCGGATATAGTCAACTGCTACATTTCTACCTATAGCGTATAACCATGATTTAAATGTACTTTTCCCTGAATATTTCGGCTTTTTAATAACAAGTCGAAAAAATGCATCCTCCGTCAATTCCTCGGCAATGAATATATTGTTGACATAACCGTTCAAATAAAGAATAAGACCATCCTTGTAATTTTCAACGATTTCAGTTATTCCGTTATCATCACCATCAAGGAAACGGCGGTAGCTACTTGCACCGTTATCCATTGACTTCCTCCTTTCCTAAAGGGGTATTCTTTATCCCTTTCACTTATTAGTCGTATGAGTATGAAAAAAGTCTCACTGCTTAATAGTTTTTTTCAATAAAAAAACCAAGAAAGATTCCATTCTCTCTTGGTTGCTTCTTTATATTCAGAAATTAGCGGTATCTGATAACAATATTCTAAGCAATCATCAGATACTGTAAACACTATTCTGCCGGATTATTTTATTTTGTACCGAAAATTCTGTCGCCGGCATCGCCAAGACCGGGAACGATATAGCCGTGGTCATTAAGACACTCGTCAAGTGCCGCACAGAAAATATCTACATCAGGATGAGCCTCTGTGAGAGCCTTTATTCCTTCGGGTGCCGCAATTGTGCAGACAAATTTTATGTGTTTGGGTCCTCTCTTCTTAATAAGAGAAATGGCATCAATAGCACTTCCGCCGGTTGCACACATAGGGTCAACAACAATTACGTCTCTTTCTTCTATATCGGAAGGAAGCTTACAGTAATATTCAACAGGCATAAGTGTTTCGGGGTCTCTGTAAAGACCGATGTGACCGATTCTTGCAGAAGGAATAAGTGCAGTAATGCCGTCAACCATACCGAGCCCTGCACGGAGAATCGGTACAACTGCAAGTTTCTTGCCGGAAAGCTTCTTTACCTTTGCAACAGCAACGGGAGTTTCAACTTCAACCTCGGTAAGCTCAAGATCTCTTGTTGCCTCATAACACATGAGCATTGCAATTTCGCCGATAATTGCTCTGAAGTCCTTTGAGGGGGTATTTTTGTCTCTGATAATTGATACCTTATGCTGAATAAGAGGATGATTAGTAACGGTAACGTTTGCCATATCTATATACTTCCTTTCAGAAAAAATCACATATTTTCAATTTCTGTTATCTGGTCAACACGTCTCTGATGTCTTCCGCCTTCAAACTCGGTATTGATAAACACGTCAACAAGCTCAAGAGCCGCACCCACACCGATTACTCTTGCGCCGAGGCAAAGAGCATTGGCATCATTGTGAAGCCTTGTATATTTAGCGCTGAAATAGTCCGAACAGCAGGCGGCTCTGATTCCCTTAACCTTATTTGCAGCCATAGAAATACCGATGCCCGTACCGCAGCAGAGAATTGCCTTGTCGCATTTTCCTTCTACAACTAAATCGCAGGCTTTTTTAGCCTGATAGGGGTAATCTACACTATCGGTGCTGTATGCACCGCAATCCTCAAACTCAATATTATTTTCAATAAAGTATTCCTTTATTGCCTCCTTAAGAGGAAATCCTGCATGGTCACTGCTTAATGCTATCATTTTTTTGCATCTCCTGATTTTTTTAGTTCTCTTTCAGCCTGAGAAAGACGAAGATAAGACGGAACAAGATTATCCGCCGAAACAGCTTCTTCACCTCTATTATAGTTTCTGTGAGCCGTAATTGCAACTCCCGATGCGTGCTGAAATTTAAAAATTTCAGAAAATTTTCTCACATCGTGTCCTTTTTCCGCTAAAAACCTATAAGAAATGTCGGCTCCGTCTCCGATAAGCAGAACTTTTTTGCCGATTCTCAGAAGCTCTTCTGATAATTCTTCGAGAGTTTTCGGAGCATCCTCTGAAAGTCTTCTGATTTCACCGTCAGTTTTTTCAAAAAGAGCGGTATAAACCTGCATACAGCGTGCATCCATAACGGGGCATATAACAAAGCCGTCAATATCCGCAGAGTTTGCAAGTGCTTCAAGTGTAGAAACCGCGAAGCAGGGTTTATTCTTTGCAAAGCAAAGTCCCTTTATTGCAGAAACACCTATTCTGATGCCCGTAAACGAGCCGGGACCCGAGGAAACCGCAAAAGCATCAACATCGTCAATTGACATATCTGCCATATTCAACGCCGAATCTATAAGAGTCAGCATCGTCTGTGAGTGTGTAAGTCCCGTATTAATGTAGGTCTCACTTATAAGCTTTCCGTCCTTCACAATTGCCGCACCTGCAGCAACAGCAGACGTATCAACACCGAGAATTATCATCAGAATACACCTCCCGTTACGGTAATCTTTCTGTCATCTTCATTTTCACCCCGGGTAATATCAACAAAAACAGTATTTTGGGGTAAAGCAGAAATAATGTTTTCACTCCACTCAATAAAAAGAACGGAATTATCATCAAGATAATCAAAAAATCCCGTAGAATACAAATCGTCAATATCGGTCACACGGTACATATCAAAGTGATATACCTTTGGATTTCCGCCGTAATCGTGCACAAGAGAAAACGTGGGAGAGCTTACAAAGGAATCGTTTCCGTAAGCCTTAAGGGCACCTCTTACAAATGCGGTCTTTCCCATTCCCATTCCTCCGGAGAATGCAACAACTGTCCCTGCGGGCACCAAAGCACATATTTCTTCGGCTATTTTCATTGTATCATTTTCAGAATGCGATAAATATTCTTTCATATTGATTCACCACAAATAAATTTCTATTGAAAAAATTCTTTCTTAAGATTATAATATCTGTAATAATTTACGGAGCTGAAAAAATGTCTAAATTAATTAAGCTTTTGAAATCTGCCGTTTTTGAGACAGATATTCTTTTAATAACATTATGTGTTGCAGCCTCCTTTTTCGGAGTGCTGATGGTACACAGCGCAACCACACTTCAGATTGAAGAGGGAGCTGTTATATCACGAGATGCGCGGACAATGCTTCTTGCCGTATGCGTCGGTGTATTTGCAGCTGTTATAATATCTTTTATAGACTATAAATTTATATCGAAAATGTTCCCGCTTATAGGTGCCGTTTGCATAATTATGATGCTTGCCCTCTTTATACCCGGTGTCGGCGTAGGTCCTGCAGAACGACCCGATGCAAAAACCTGGATTCTTCTCGGCTCAACGGGTCTTTTCTTCCAACCGTCGGAGCTTGTAAAAATAGGTTTCATCATAACATTTTCAATGCACCTTGAATTGGTGCAGGACAAAATCCGAAGCATTTTACACCTTGCAGGCCTTCTTATTCACGGAATGATTCCCGTAGGTCTTGTTATCCTTACGGGCGATCTCGGAAGCGCACTTGTATTTATGATAATTTTTGTTACAATGCTTTTCCTTGCAGGCGTACAGATGAGATATTTTGTACTTGGCTTTGCAGGAGTGTGTGCAGCAATACCCGCAATATGGTACTTCTTCTTCTCAGACACACAAAAGGAAAGATTTTTAGGTCTCATTTATCCCGAAAGATACCCGGATATTATGTATCAGCAGAACAAGGGTCTTGAGGCAATAGCCTCGGGCGGTCTTACCGGCCAGGGACTTTTTAACGGTACATACACGCAGAACGAAATTGTTCCCGAAAGTGAAAATGATATGATTTTCACGGTAATAGGAGAAGAACTGGGGCTTATCGGCTGTCTTCTTGCCTTTGCCGTACTAATTGCCGTTATTGTCAAAATAATCGTTGTCGGGGCAAAATCGAGGGAAAATGCAACATCCCTTATGTGCTACGGTGTAGCTGCAATGTTCGCATCGCAAGTAATAATTAACATCGGTATGTGCCTTAAAATCTTCCCCGTCATCGGAATTACGCTTCCCTTCTTCAGCGCAGGCGGTTCATCAAACTTATGTATATACATAGGCATAGGGCTCATAATGAGCATTTACCGCTTTACGAGAGAAAAAGAGGTTGTGAACATAAGATTCAACAATATCACCAAGTGAGAATGTGATCCTCCGTTTTCCGGAGGGTCATATTTTTTTGAGGTTAGCCATACCCTGCATAAGCTTCTTTGTACCAACGGTGTCAAAAGCAACCTCAAGCAAGGTATCGTTGCCGAGAGGCTTTGCAGAAACCACAAGTCCCGTACCGAATTTTCTGTGCTGTACGGTATCTCCGACTCTGAGGCTTTCCGAAATCATAGTTTTTTCTGTCTTACCTCCTGCAGAAGCAGAAGAAACAAGTGTGGATCTGAATGAGTCTCCGCCTGATTTCTTTTTATTTAAATAAGAATACTCGGAATAATCAGAGCCGTCATTATATCCGCCTGAACCGTAGGAATAACCGCCGCCGTAGTAAGAGCCTGAGCTCTGATATCCCCCCTGAGAATACCTGCTTCTCTGAGTAACGCTGATATCATCAATAAGATCAAGCGGAATTTCGGAAATAAACTTTGAGGGAGGATTCATATTTGTTTTACCGAACTGCATACGGCTCATTGCTCTCGTGATATGAAGCTTTTTCTTTGCACGGGTAATACCTACATACGCAAGTCTTCTCTCTTCCTCCATAAGAGAAGGCTCGCTTATAGACTGCATAGAGGGAAAAACTCCGTTTTCAAAGCCGACGATATAAACGTGAGGGAATTCAAGTCCCTTAGCAGAGTGAAGAGTCATAAGAGTAACGGTATCAAGATCGGAATCGTAATTATCTATATCAGAAAGAAGAGCAACTTCTTCAAGGAAGCCTTCAAGGGTTGCCCCGTCGCCGTTTTCTTCTTCATAACGTGCAATTGTGGAATAAAGCTCGTTGAGGTTTTCGATTCTTTCCTCTTTCTTTTCGTCCGTTGCAAGGGACTCAATATATCCCGATTCATTCATAATAATTCGGAACAAATCGGCAAGAGTATTGCTTTCACGAAGCATTGAAAATGCAGTAATCATTCTTGCAAAGAGCTTCAGCTTCTTTGAGCTTTTTGAAAGCACAGCATATTCGTCGGAGTTCTCCATAAGATAAAACACGCTGTCCCCCAGCCGTGAGGAAATTTCGGAAAGATTGTTCATAGTGGTCTCTCCGATACCTCTTTTGGGCTCGTTTACTATTCGTCTTAAGCGCACGTTATCATTGGGATTGGAAACAACGGCAAGATAAGCCAAGGCATCCTTTATCTCTTTTCTGTCATAGAACCGGTGTCCTCCGATAATTCTGTAGGGTATACCCTGCTTTACAAGAGCACGTTCAATAATGTTCGACTGTGCGTTCATTCTGTAAAGAACGGCATTGTCGGAAAAAGCAACACCGTTATCAACAGAATTATCCATGATGCTTTTTGCAACGTAATTTCCCTCTTCAATATCGTCATTGCAGGCCTTCAGAATAATCTTTTCTCCTGCACCGTTAGAGGTCCAGAGCTGTTTTCCTTTACGTTCTTTATTATGAGCTATAACGGCATTTGCTGCGTCAAGTATAGTCTGAGTGGAACGGTAGTTTTCTTCAAGACGTATTACAAGGGCATTGCCGAACTGCTCTTCAAAGCTTAAAATATTTTCAATCGTAGCACCGCGGAAGCTGTAAATACTTTGATCGTCGTCACCTACAACACAAAGATTATTGTGACCGCCTGCAAGAAGGCTTACAAGCACATACTGAGCGTGGTTTGTATCCTGATACTCGTCAACCATTATGTATCTGAAACGGTTGCGGTAATAATCAAGCACTTCCCTGTCCTTCTTAAGGAGCTTTACGGTATTGAAAATGATATCATCAAAGTCCATGGCATCCGCTTCCTTAAGAAGCTGCTGATACTTAGCGTAAGCCTTAGCGATATCAATTCTTCGCATATCAGAGCCGACGTTTTCGGAGTATTCCTCCGTGTCAATAAGACAGTCCTTCGCACGGCTGATTTCACCGAGAATCTGCTTTGCGGAAAGATACTTTTCGTCAATATTCAGCTGCCTCTGACATTCCTTCATAAGCCTCTTGGAATCATCGGTATCATAAATTGTAAAATGATTCGAAAAGCCTATTCTGTCACAGAATTTTCTTAACATTCTCACACAGCAGGAGTGAAATGTGCTTGCCCATATTTCGTCGCCGGGCTCACCAAGGTTATTGACAAGTCTTTCCTTCAACTCATTGGCCGCTTTGTTTGTAAATGTAATAGCAAGTATCTGCCAGGGCTCGGGAGCATCAACACTCAATGAATTTTTAATTTCCTCATAAACGGATGCGTCACCGCCCAGATACTTTTCATACAATACCTCAAGATTGTCGGAAAAGCTGTAAATTCTGTCCGAATTATAAGCATTGCCGTACTTAATGAGATTCGTTATTCTGTTGACAAGAACGGTAGTTTTTCCGCTTCCCGCACCTGCAAGAATAAGCAGCGGCCCCTTAACCGTGGTCACTGCCTTGAATTGCATATTATTCATACGGGAAAAATCTTTCTTGATTATCTGTCTTCTTAATTCAAGAAGCTTTTCTTCTGACATATTTTCACCTGTAATTTATCTGTTAAAAATTGAATTACCTGAGCAGTCTACACCCACCGTCAGAGGCATATCTCTTACAGTAAGCCTTTTAATGCTTTCACAACCAAGCTCGGGAAAAGCAATTTCTTCAATTTTTTCAATAGTCCGACTGATCAATGCCCCGAATCCGCCGCCGGCACAAAAATACACAGCATTGTTACGGACAATGGCATCAATCACTTCCCTGCTTCGGTTGCCTTTGCCTATCATTCCGACAAGACCGAGATCAAGAAGCACGGGCGAAAAAGCATCCATACGCGATGCGGTTGTAGGACCGAAGCTTCCGACAGTGCCGTCATCCTTGGTAGGGCTCGGTCCTGCAAAATAGATTACTGCTCCTGAAATTTCAAACGGGAGCTCTTTATTTTCACGGATAAGTTTGCAAAGCCTTGAGTGAGCAGCATCCCTTGCGGTATAAATCTCTCCGGAAAGATAAACCTTGTCGCCTGCAGAAAGCTTTCCGGCAACAGAGGAAAGCTTTGCTGTACTGACGTAATACTCAGTCATTTACATCAACTCTGAAATCAAATTCATCCGCATCGTCAAAATTAACATTTCTTTTACGAGCGGGAATAATATCTTCCGTTACAGAAACTTCAACAGGCTTTACGGGAGCGGTTTTTTCCGCCGTTTCACCGGTAAATGCCACAAAATCGGTAGTAAAATCAAATTTTTCCCCGGTAAGCTTTACGTCATTCTTAAAGGAATCAAGAGTGCTTCCTAGAGCCTTCATATTATCAAGCAGAACCTTAAAGGAAACATTGAACTGATTGCTGATATCTGTAATACTCTGAGCGATGGCACCTGCCTTTACGGAGGTTGCGTGCGCCGAAGAGAAAGCATCTGCAAACAAATCCGAAGCCTTATCGTTTGCTTCCTTTACAAGAATCTCGGAGAAGCGTTTTGCATCAAGCATTGCAGCACCGAGTCTTGCCTCATAAACCTTTGCAATATCACAATCGGCACATTTGTCAGTGTGATTATCAGCCTCAGTCTTTTCATTTTCAAGCTCGGAAATCTTAGCCTTCAGTTCTTCAATTTCTGCCTTATACTGATTCTCTCTTGCCCCGAGAAGCTCTTTTTCAGCAGCGATTTCAGAATTCTTCAGAAGCTCCTTTTCATTTGCCTGAGATACAACCGCTCTGAGACTCTCATTGTCTTTTTTCAGCTCAGACAGTTCCTCTTCAAGCTTTGCTACGGTTTCTGCAAAATTGAGAACTGTATTTTTGGAATTACTGATTTCCTCTTCACATTCCGCTTTTATAACGTCAATATCTTTTTCAATTGCAGCAACCTTGATCTGAAGCTCTGCCTTTTCGGCAAGAACAGTATCAATGTAAGCCATAACATCGTTTCTGTTAAAACCGTTCATTGAAGAACGGAATGAAATATTTTCAGCCATAATCTGCCTCCGAGCAATAAACAATTTTTTATAATTTTAACATACTGTTGTATTAATTACAAGCATTTTCAACATATTTCCTTATTTATTTATTGTTGACAACGAAAATAATAAACATTATAATTGAGTAAAAATATCTACCGGAGGAATTTATTTATGGAAGTTAGAATTTTTGATACTGCAGATGAAATTGCAGTTGCCTGTGCGGACATTTTTACCGAAATCATCAAGAATAAGCCCGACTGCATATTAGGTCTTGCAACAGGTGCATCACCCGTAAAAACCTACAAAGAGCTCATAAGACGTTACAATAACGGTGAAATCAGCTTCGAAAACATCAGAACCTTCAATCTCGATGAATACTGCGATCTTCCCCGTGACGACAAGAACAGCTACTACACCTTTATGCATGAAAATCTCTTCAACAGCGTAAATATCAAGGAAGAGAATGTACATATCCCCGACGGCAACGCAGCTGATCCCGAGGCCCACGCAAAGAGCTATGATGCTATGATTGATGCTGCAGGCGGAATTGATATCCAGCTTCTCGGTATCGGAACAAACGGACATATCGGCTTCAATGAGCCCAGCGATACCTTCTCTGACGGTACATTCAAGGTAAAGCTCACAGACAGCACAATAAAGTCCAACAGCATCTACTTTGACGACGATTCAATGCCCCGTTATGCTCTTACAATGGGCATCAACTCCATCATGAAGGCAAAGAAAATCGTACTTATTGCAACAGGCGAAGCAAAGGCTGACGCTATTAAGGCAACCGTTGACGGCGAGGTAACTCCTATGTGTCCCGCTTCTGTTCTTAAAAATCATCCCGATGCAATTCTTCTTATAGACAAAGCAGCAGCAAAGCTTCTGTAATTCAGAAAACAAACAAAGCCGCAGTTACGCCGACTGTTGATAAGGAAGTATTTGTTTCTCGAACAAAATTCCCCGTATTATTGCCAAAAGCCTCGTAAGGCGTCAGCCTTACTGCATTTTTGGCTTCAATACAAGAAATTTTCAGTTCTTACGAAACTGCGAAGCACTTTAACAAGCGAAAAAAATGTGCAAGAAAAGGCAAAAGCCGCCGATAATGCTGACGCATATCGGCGGTTTTTAACGCA
>JAGAKX010000040.1 GCA_017625435.1 Clostridia bacterium | reverse complement strand
GTCCCCGACATCCCGCAGGTAGAAATGAAAAATACAGAAGTTATGACCCTGTGAAGCACATTGTTATATACCACGAAAATTAAACACAGACAATCTATTTTACCGAAGGCGGGAGGTCGAGGACGCCCTCCCCTACAAGGGGAGATTTATTTTTTCGGTTCTCGGGAAGTGACATCAACCCGTTAAATTATGATTTATATCTTGCACTTTTTGTTGCTAATGCCATTTTTTTATGCTAATATTACAATGAGGTGATGTGTGATGCCCGAAATTAATTTTCTGTATTTCAAGAAATCGGCAGATTTTGTCAGAGGTATTATAAAGGACGAGCCCGAAATCGGTATAATTCTCGGTTCGGGACTTAAGAGCATTGCAGGGAGAATAGAAAACCCTGTTGTGATTGATTATAAGGATATTCCGAATTTCCTTGTTTCCACCGTCGAATCCCACGAGGGAAGACTGATTTTCGGTAGCTTAGGCGGTAAAAAGGTTATATGTATGTCGGGAAGATTTCATCATTATGAAGGCTATCCCTTTGAGATGCTTACTCTCCCCATAAGACTTTTTAAGCTGTTGGGCGTAAAAAAGACTATTGTCACAAATGCCGCAGGTGCCGTTAATACGGAATATAACGTCGGCGATATAATGATAATTAAAGACCACCTGAAGTTGACGGGCGCAAGCCCCTTGCAGGGGGATAATATCGAGGAATTCGGCCCCCGATTCTTTGATACTACGGATATGTATACAAAGGCTCTTCGTGAAATTGCAAAGGATTGTGCAAAAGATTCTGAGCTTACCTTCCGTGAGGGTGTATATATGTATTTTACCGGTCCTCAGTTTGAAACTCCCGCAGAAATCAGAGCCGCAAGAATTCTGGGTGCAGATGCTGTAGGTATGTCAACAGTAACAGAGGCACTTACCGCCGCGCATTGCTCAATGCCTCTTTTGGGACTTTCCGTTATGACAAATATGGCGGCAGGCGTCCTTGACAGAAAGCTTACCGATGAAGAAGTAGGGGAAACGGCGACTCGAATCAGCAAGCCCTTCTGTGACTATGTAGAAAAACTTATAAGCAGGTTATAATTATGAAGACTTTATATAAAAACTCCACAATACTTAATTTCCTTGACGGAAAGCTTACTGTAATTAAGAACGGTTTTCTTGCAGTAAATGATGATTTGATAGAATATGTAGGTGACAAGGAGCCTGAGTGTGCTTTTGACTGTGTAAAGGATATGACCGGAACGATTATAATGCCCGGTATCTATAACTGCCATACACATTCTCCCATGACACTTCTGAGAGGGGTCGGAAGCGACCTGCCCCTTGATAAATGGCTTTTCCAGAAGGTATTTCCCGTAGAGGACAAGCTGACGGCACAGGATATAGAGGCCGGCAGCTATCTTGCCTTGATGGAAATGATATCAAGCGGTACTGTCAGCTTTTCCGATATGTATTTTGAGCCTGAAAAAACCTGCGAGGCTGTTGGAAGGGCCGGGCTTCGTGCTAATATTTCCCGTCCCGTGCAATGCTTTGACCCTACGGAAAAGCCCGAGGATTCCTACAGAATAAAGCAGTCAATTGATTTGTATGATAACTATAATAAGGCTTTTGACGGCAGAATTCTTGTGGATTTCTGCATTCACGCTGAATATACCTGTGATGAAAAGACCACACGTTATTACAGCTCTCTTTGTAATGAGAGCAAGGGAAATATGCATATTCATATTTCCGAAACCTTAAAAGAGCATAATGAATGCATCGGAAAATACAATATGACTCCTACCAAGTGGTTTGAATCCTTAGGAGCTTTCGATTCCCGTGCATTTGCCGCACATTGCGTATTCCTGACGGAAGAAGATATGGAAATCTTTAAGAATCATAATATTTCCGTTGTTCATAATCCCACAAGTAATATGAAGCTTGGCAGCGGCTTTGCGCCCGTTGAAGACTACATTGCAAAGGGGATAAATGTAGCCCTCGGTACAGACGGAGCCGCAAGCAACAACAATCTTGATATGCTTGAGGAAATGCATATTGCATCTCTTATACATAACGGCTATCACCGTGATGCTACAATTATGAGTGCAGAAAAGATTCTTAAAATGGCAACTGTTAACGGTGCTGTCTTACAGGGAAGAGAAAACTGCGGTAATATTCTGCCCGGCTACAAGGCGGATTTTGTGGCAATCGGTACTGATGCTCCCAATATGATTCCCTGTCTTGATGAAGCCGCACTTATTGTGTATTCGGCAGGCAGAAGCGATGTAAGGCTTACTGTTGTTGACGGTAAGGTCCTTTATGAAAAGGGTGAATTCCTTACCTTAGATAAGGAAAAAATCTATTACGATGTGAAAAAAGCAGTTGAAAGGCTTTACAGCTAAGGTGAATGATATGGAAAGAGCAGATAAAATGCTGGCATTTATGCTGCAGTATGAAAACATTGCCTGGTATGAAAACGGAGCAGTTAAAATTCTTGACAGAAGAATCTATCCTCTGAAAACGGAATTTGTTACCTGCCGTAATCATATTGAGGTTACAAAGGCAATAAAGGATATGGTAACACAGTCTGCAGGACCTTATACTGCAGCTGCTGCCGGTATGGCACTTGCCGCTTATGAATGCAGAGATAAAAGTGAGGCGGAAATGTCAGATTATCTTGAAAAAGCCGCTTATACAATTTCTAACGCGCGCCCCACAACCGCAAACCGTATGGGACTTATAACGGGCGGATGTCTCCAAGCAGCAAAAAAGGCTATGGCAGAGGGCAAAAACGTATCCGATGCTATAGTTGAGTATACAATTGCAATTAACAATATGAGATATAACAAGGTTTATAAAATGGCTAAATACCTTGTTGATATGATACCTGCCCACGGTGCTGTGATGACACAATGCTTCGGTGAAACTATAGTAGGTCAGATGTGCAGAGTACTAAAGGAGCAGGGCAAGTCAGATGTAAGAATCTTCTGTCCTGAAACAAGACCCTATTTTCAGGGTGCAAGGCTTACAGCTACCGTCTGCAACGATATGGGAATGGATGTTACCGTGATTACGGATAATATGCCTGCCTTCGTTATGAAAAACGAGAATGTGGATGTATTTACATCTGCCGCCGATGCTATTTGTATGGACGGCTATGTTGTAAACAAGGTTGGCACCTTCCAGATTGCAATTGCAGCAAAGTATAATAAGATTCCTTATTTTGTAACGGGTGCTCCCGACCACGTGCATCCTACAATTGATACCGTTAAAATTGAAATGAGAGATCCTGATTTTTCCTTGCAGGCTCTTGGAACAAAAACAACCGCTGAGGGTGTAAAGGGATATTATCCCGCATTTGATATCACACCTCCCGAGCTTGTAAGCGGTGTGGTTACGGATACGGGTATTTATGCCCCCTATGACCTTAAAAGGTATTTTGAAAACGGTAATCTCGGTGAATATGAAATGGTAATATAATAAGAGGTGATGTTATGCGACTTATCCCTCAGCCTTACTGTATTGAGCTCACGGGCGGTACGACACAGCTCCGTGAAATTACAAAAAGAGAAACAGTATCAGGTTTCGGTGAGGAAGAATATGAGCTGCTTATAAGCCCCGGTGAAATTGTTGTGAGAGCAAATACCGACAAAGGCTTTTATTATGCCGACATTACATTGAAGCAGATAGTTTCCTTGTACGGCACGGTGCCTTGTATGAAAATCCACGACAAGCCGAGATATCAGTACCGCGGTTTTATGATTGACTGTGCAAGACACATTTTTTCCGTCGAAGAGCTTAAAAAGATGATTTCTGCCGCCGCTGATGTAAAATTCAATAAATTTCATTGGCATCTGTCAGATGACCAGGGCTTCAGAATTGAACTGGATTCTCTTCCCGAATTAACCGAAAAGGGGAGTGTGAGGGACTGTGACAGCTTCATTAACTGCAAAAGCGACAAGCCCTATTCCGGTTATTTCAGAAAAGAAGAAATCCGTGAAATTATAGCCTTCTGCCGTGAAAGATTTATTGACGTTATTCCCGAAATTGATATGCCGGGACATCAGAGTGCTTTCCTTCACGTTTACCCGGAATTTACCTGCAAGGGGGATGCCGTTAAGGTCAAAACCTCTCAGGGTATTTTCAAGGATATCATTTGTGCAGGAAATAAAGAGGCTAAAGAGTGTATTAAAAAGATTCTCGATGAAATATGTGAGCTGTTTCCTTATGATACTGTTCATATCGGCGGAGATGAGGTTCCAAAAGCAAATTGGAAGAGCTGTGAAAAGTGCGCTGAAATTATGGCAGAAAACGGGCTTTCCGATTATAATGACCTGCAATGCTTGTTTATAAATGAAATGGCATTATACCTTAAAAACAAGGGTAAGAAGTGTATTGTGTGGAATGACTGTCTCAAAGGTAAGGGGCTTTTCCCCGAAATTGCTGTCCAGCATTGGCAGAAGGGACCGGAGCGCACCTCAGGGGAAGCAAACAAGGGAAGAAAAACTATCCTTTCACCCTTTAACCCCTTTTATGTTGATTACCCATACGGAATGCATCCTCTGAAAGCGGCTTATAAATATGAACCCGAAAAGCTCAAGGGACTTAACTCCGACGGCAAGAAATCAATAATCGGTGTTGAATCTCCTATCTGGACAGAGCACATAAACAATAATGAGAGACTTGAATATATGTGCTTCCCCCGTTGGTTCTCTGTTGCTGAATGCGGCTGGACGGCAAAGCATAATAAAAATTATGCAGAATTTTACGAGGTTCTTTTGCGTCTTTGTAAGCTTTACCGTGAAAAGGGGCTGAACATTGCCCCTGAAGAGGACTGGAATCCTCCTGTACTTTCAAGGCTTTCGGAAACAATTAAATTTTTCTTACCGAAGAAATAAAATTAAGGGGATGTAAAAAAAGCGAAGACCACATAAAACCATATAAGCTAAGGGGTTCCTGCAAGGTATAAACTTGCAAGAGCCCCTGAATTAATCTGAAAAAACATAAATTGATAAAATATTATGTTTTATGCTACGAACAAACCTCGCCTCTCGACGTACCTTTGTACGCCTTCGGGCAAATAAAAACAAGCCTG
>JAGAKX010000039.1 GCA_017625435.1 Clostridia bacterium | reverse complement strand
GGGTCCTCAGGGTGAAACAGGCCCTGCAGGTGCTACAGGTCCCGCAGGTCCTCAGGGTCCTCAGGGTGAGACAGGCCCTGCAGGTGCAACAGGTCCCGCAGGTCCTCAGGGCCCCCAGGGTGAAACAGGTCCTGTAGGTGCTACAGGTGCTACAGGTCCCGCAGGTCCTCAGGGTCCCCAGGGTGAAACAGGCCCTGCAGGTGCAACGGGTCCTGCAGGTGCTGACGGTGTCACTCCCACATTTACAATAGGTACAGTTACAACCGGCACAGAGGCTGCAGTTACGTTAACCGGCACTCCCCCTGACTACGTTCTCAACTTCGTTCTTCCCACAGCATAATAAAAACAGAAAAAATTTATCACAGAACTCTATTTTCACCTTCCGACAAAATAACCTTCCGATTCTCCCTGTGATATAAATAATACTTTTCGCATAAAAAAGACACAGAACTGCTTTTACGGTAGTTCTGTGTCGATTTATTATTATAGGATTTATTCGCCTGTATTTACCTGCACGGGTTCATCTTCCGATTGATTAAGCTGTCTTCTTTCACGAAGCTGTCTCTCAATTTCCAGCTTTCTTTCCTTATTATCCTTAACAAAGCTTATGAGGATAAGATAAAGAACTGCACCGACAACGGGGCCTAACATAAACATAGGCCATTGCCATTTAATGAATTTTTCGGACTGAGGAAGACCCTGCTCCTTACGCAATGAATCATAGCCGAGGAATTTAAGAAGAAAGCCTTCAATAAGAGTTGAAGCGCCGCTTTGCATCTTTGTTGTGAAGTTCTGCATAGAGAAGGAAACACCTTCCGTACGAAGACCTGTTTTCAGTTCAACCTCGTCAATTGAGTCAGCAGTAAGCGAACGGTGGGCAATATCCATCATCTGACCCGGAAGATTTACAACAGCCATTAATGCTGTCATAATAATAAACTTGGGAATTGTATTAAAGCCCACAAAGAATGCGGCTATACGAAGAACTACTGCAAAAAGCTGAGAAAGCACAAGTATTTTCTTCATACCGCCGATTTTCTTTGCTACACTTGTTGCAAAGAACATAACGGGAGTACCGAGAACACCGCTTGCGGCACCGTAAATAACCTCAAGCGTCTGTCCGTTGACAGAGCCGAAATTCACACAGTTTTCAAAGAAATACGCATTCTGAACCTTGGGTGAAAGTCCCTGAGAGAATCTTGCGGCAGAAATAAGAAGAAGCGTAGGATTGTGGCGAAGGACAAGAAGAGACTGTAATACGGATTCGCCCTTTTCGGGAGGCATTGCAACCCTTTCCTTCATTCTGTATGCGTTCATTGACAAGAGCTCACCGCCGCAGCAGAAAAGAATTGCACAAAGGAAAAAGACGGTTTTATCATCAAGACCTGCGGAATTCAGAGCACTTCTTATCATCTGAAAGGCACCTACGACTACACTTCCGGCACCGGCACCGATTGACACCCATTGTGCAACTCTCGAACGCTCATCGGAATGGGGCGAAGAAAGAGGAATCAGACCCCAGAGTGCTACATCCTGGAAGGAGTAGAAGAAGTCGAACATAAAGTAAGTAATGAGAATGTATGCCACCTGCATATTCTCCGAAAAATTGAAGTTGAAGAACATTGCAAGAGAAATAAGTCCCAGTATCGGCGGGAAATAAATGTGATAGGGGCGAAGCTTCATATAGGGCTTGTGATTTCGTCTGTCAACGATAGCACCTATAACAGGGTCGTTGATTGCATCCCACACGTGGCTCAGGGTAAAAACGGAGCCTACCTTTACGGGATCCATATGAAGAAGGTTGATGCAGAAATATCTCAGCCAGCCCGAAACGTAGCTGTAGGTAAGATTCTGACCTGCAAGTCCCGAGGCATAAGCGAAAATTTCGTTATTCGGAACATAGCCCTCTCCCTTTGTCTCCTTAGAAAAAAGGAAAAACGGTTTCATAAACACTCTCCTTTGTGTTAATACTTCTTTCATAATTGTACCATACAAAGAATCGCAAGTAAATATAAATACATACCAAAAAACTGAGGTAATTTTTGGCATTTACCTCTGCAAAAAAAGAAAGGAGCGGACAAACCGCTCCTCAGCTTTACTTGTACTGATATACTCTTACATAGTCAACGATATAACGGTATTCCTTGGTCTTATCAAGACTGCTGTCTTGGGCAACACCGTCTTCTCCGCCCATTTCATAGGAAAGGATAAGATATTCGGGATTTTTAGAAACACCGCCGAAATCCGTTCTGTAGCTTTCAACACCGTTAATATAGAAAATATATTCGTTTTCATTCCACTCGAGACCGTAGGTATTGTATTCCTCATAAGGGTTACCCTTTATAAGGAACTTCTTTGCACCCATCTTCTGATGTGCTTCGCCGTAGCCGTCAAAGTGAAGATTTGAGGTAACAGCATTCTTTACGGTATCATCAATACAGTCGCTTTCAAAAATATCTATCTCCGTACCGTCCTGACCGCTTCCGTCTGCCTCATATACACCGTCATTCATAAGCCAGAATGCAGCCCAGGCGGTGGGACAGTCGGGAAGAATACATCTTACCTCAAAATAACCGTATTTCTGTGAAAATCCGTTCACGGCATCGCTGTCGGTATCAATTCCTGCGCTGTACCAGCCTTCGCCCGTACCGCCCATACCTTCCGTAAGGTATTTCATAGGAATAATAAGGCTGCCGTCTTCCGTGTACGCAAGATTGGTATTCCAGTACGCACCCTTTCTGGGCTGACTGTCATTCCCCCATACGTAATGACCTGACCATACGCTTCTGTCAAGCTCTGCATCAAATTCATCGGAAAAGGTAAGCTCAAACTTATCCATATCCACCTTCTGTCCGAAGGGATAATAGGCAATGCCGAGAAACTGCAGAACCGTCATTAAAACCGCAAGAATTGAAGCAAAAATCTTATTGAACATAATCTCTTCCCCTTAAATAAAGATTTTATTCATCATCGGAACCGTCTTCGGAAACAGTCTTTTCCTTGATTCTGACAACCGTCTTCTCAATTCTGTGTTCCTTTACCTCGGTTACGCTGATTTCAAGTAAATCGGTTTCGGCTGTAAGGGTTTCACCGTCCTCGGGAACAATACCGAGAACAGAGAAAACGTATCCGCCGAAGGTGTCAACATCTTCACAGTCAAGAGCAATTTTAAGCTGTTCTTCAACATCAGAGATTTCTGCCGTACCGCTGATTTTCCATGTTGTATCATCAACCTTGAGGATGTCGGGCTCTTCTTCCTGCTGAGTAATTGTATCCTCGTCATAATCACCTACAATACTCTCAAGAATATCGGTAATTGTAACAATACCTGTCATTCCGCCGTATTCATCAAGAACAATTGCAAAATAATTTTTCTTCTGCTTCATATTTTTGAAAAGCACGTCAGCCTTAACGGTTTCAGGCACAAAGAATGCAGGACGGACACAGCTTTTCATTATATTATCAAGAGTTTTTACTTTAAGTCTGAAATAGTCCTTTGCATTGAGCACGCCTACAATGTTATCGACAGTATCCTTGCAAACGGGGAAGAAGGTGTGACGGCTTTCGTGAATGGTTTCCTCCCACTTTTCAATGGTATCGTCAAGCCAGAGAAGGTCAATATCCGTTCTGTGGGTTGCAATATCATCGGCAGAAAGGTCATCAAACTCAAAAACATTCTGTATAAGCTCTTTTTCTTCCTCATCAATGGTTCCCTTTTCACTGCCTGCATCAACCATCATTCTGATTTCCTCTTCGGAAACAGATTCCTCGTGCTCATTGGGGTCAATGCCGAAAAGACGGAGCATTCCGTTTGTGGAAACGGTAAGGAACCACACAATGGGAGCAAATACCTTTGAAATAAAGCTGATAAGCCCGGAAATGCCGAGAGCAAGGCTTTCCGCCTTTTTCATAGCTACTCTCTTGGGAACAAGCTCACCGAAAACAAGGGTAAAATATGAAAGTATAAGGGTTATCACAACAACCGCAACAGAGTTGAGGGCACCTCTTGCCGATTCGGGCACACCGAGAGCCATAAGTGCATCAACGAGACGTGTTGCAAAGTTGTCTGCAGCGAAAGCCGAGCCTAAGAATCCCGAAAGAGTAATTGCAACCTGAATGGTAGCAAGGAATTTTGCGGGAGTTGAGGTCAGCCTTGCAAGGCGGACAGCCTTTTTATTTCCCTTTGCTGCCATAGCGGCAAGCTTCGCATCGTTAATTGAAATTATTGCAATTTCCGCTGCGGCAAAAACAGCATTGAGAGCGATAAGAAAAATTTGCAAGAGTATTTGCGGTAATATGTCCATTATTGTTTTCCTCCAAAAAAACACAAAAAGACATAACCCCAAGTATTTCACCGGAGTTATGCCGTAATTTATAAAATTAAAATGCCTACTGCGTTATCGGCAGGGTTCGCCGTATCGCCGTCAGAATTATCCACTTTTGCAGATATCCTTTCTCAGAATTTTTTATAATTTTATCATTAAAACTCCTAAATGTCAATAGCCGTAAAAAAACTGTATCAAGAACATATTTTATTTTGATTTTGTATTGACTTACATTTTTTATTAAAATATAATGTGCTTGAAAAACAAGGGTTTTTCAACATTCAGAAGCGGGGTGAAAATAATTATGAAAATTCCGGCAAACAAGCCCTTTCCCCAGAAGTATCAGTCTCTTTATGATGAGTGCTTCAGAGAGGAAAAACCGTTATTCATCATAACGGGCGACCTTACCTTCAAAAGAACCTACGGAGAAAGTGCGCTTTGTTTTACAAAAACTGCAGTTTATGCCTTTGACGAAAGCTTTGAGGGCAACCTTAAAATTGTTGAGTATTCAACTCTTGAAAAAGCAAAGGTCAAGAGAATGTACGGCAACGCAACCTTTGACCTTTACCCCAAGGATGGCAAGCGTCAGGTGATTATGCGCCTTTCCTTTGCGGCGGCAAATGTTGCAGACTCAGGTGCGGATTTCATCAACGGTATAATTGAGCACGGCTATTCGGACGAGCTTTTCTATGCAGTTGAAAACACCTTTATGAAGCAGCGCTCCTTCTGTCCCAAGTGCGGAAGAAGGCTTCCCTCTCCCGATGCGGACTGTATAAACTGTAAGGGCAAGGGCAAAATGTTCCAGAAATTCGCCCAGTATGCTCTCCCTTACAAAAAGGGACTTTTGGTGTGTATGCTCCTTTCGGTTTTTGCAACCGCAATGTCCCTGGTACCACCCTACATCACAGGTCACATGGTCGACAAGGTTTTACCCTCAGGCGAAATAAATCAGCTCTATACGATGATATTTCTGCTTCTGGGCGTTTACCTTCTTCAGTATTCCGTTTCTGCCGTGCGCTCTTACCTTTTAAGACTTACCGGCGACAGAATTGTTATAGGAATAAAAAAGGATATCTACGCAAAGGCACAGTATCTTCCTATGTCCTTCTATGACAAGACCTCAACAGGCTCTGTTATAAACCGTGTCACATCGGATGCCGGCGCAATACAGAACTTTGTTCTTAAAATATCCCAGGAGGCTGTAGTACAGTTCTTTACCCTTGTGGGTATTCTCATAATTATGCTTGTGCTTAACTGGAAGCTTACTCTTTTCTCCCTCGTTCCCATTCCCCTTGTTGTCTTGATAGGAAGAAAGTTCGGCAAGAAAATAGGACCCAAGTATATGAGATTATGGAGAAGAGGCTCAGCTATTTCAACTCTTCTTGCAGATACAATCCCCGGCATACGTATAGTAAAGGCGTTCACAAACGAGGAAAGTGCAGTAAAGAAATTTGACTCCTACTGTGACGAATGGATGAAGGAATCAAAGGAAGCTTCAAAGATTGCAAGTATATTCCCTGCCTTCATTACCTTCCTTGTAACCTGCGGTTCACTTATTATATGGGCATCGGGCGGTTCCTTTGTTATAAAGGGTGCGGAAGGCTTCTCAATCGGTCTTCTTGTATCATTCATTTCATACGCAAGTATGTTCTACGGTCCCATTAACTTCTTTGCAAACTTCAGCGATACATATCAGAATACTCTTGCATCAGCTGAAAAAATTCTTGACATTCTTGATGCCGAGCCCGAGCACAACTTCGGCAAGGGCAAGGTTCCGGCAAAAATTGACGGAAAAATTGAATTCAGAAACGTAAACTTCTCTTTTGACCGTTCAAAGAAGGTTTTAAGCAACGTAAACCTTGTTATTGAGCCCGGCGATGTTGTAGGTATTGTTGGCACAACGGGCTCCGGCAAATCAACACTCATAAATCTTATTATGCGTTACTATGATGAATATGAGGGAGAAATCCTTATTGACGGACAGAACCTTAAGGATATTGATATGGAATACTACCGTAATCAGATAGGCTTTGTTCAGCAGGAGCCCCTTATGTTCAAGGATACCGTTTTCAACAACATCGCTTACGGTGCAGGCAATGTTCACGTTGAGCAGGTACTCAGAGCCGCAGATATCGCAAACGCACACGGCTTCATTTCCCGTATGCCCGACGCTTACGATACCCTTTTAGGCGAAAGAGGTATCGGTCTTTCGGGCGGTGAAAAGCAGAGAATATCAATTGCACGTGCAGTTATGAAGAACCCCTCGATTCTTATTTTTGACGAAGCAACTGCAGCCGTTGACTCGGAAACCGAGCATCTTATTCAGGAAGCAATTGAAAGACTTATCCGCGGCAGAACAACACTTATGATTGCGCACAGACTTTCAACCCTCAGAAACGCCAATAAAATTGTAGTTGTTGATAAGGGTGAAATTATTGAATTCGGTACTCCCGAAGAGCTTATGGCTAAAAAGGGTAAGTATTACAAGCTTATTCAGATTCAGTCAATGGGCGAGCAGCTCAAGGCTCAGAAGGAAGCAGAAAACTTTGAATAAGGAGGGGAAAAATTATGATAAACTACATAGACGGTCCGGAAGTCAGAATCACCGAAAATGACGGCATTTTCGTTGACGTGGAATTTTACCACACCAAGGAAAAATATGAAGGACTTGAGCTTCACAGACTTTTCCCCCGTTCAGGCTCTAATAAATACATAGTGCTTCTGAACGAAGAGGGTGAGCAGATTGCAATTATCAGAAATATTGATAATCTCGACCCCGATTCAAAAGCACTTGTTGAAAAGGTTCTCGATGAATACTATATGATTCCGAGAATCACCCGCTTTATAGAAATGACGGAAAAGTTCAAAATCTGGATGTGGACGGCAGAAACCGACAGGGGTATCATTACCTTCGAAATCAGAAACCACATCGCTTCAATAAAGCCTCTTTATGACGGCAGAGTTCTTATAAAGGACGCAAATGACAACCGTTATGAAATTCCCGACTACAGACTTCTTGACAAGGAAAGTCAGAAGATGCTCATTCCAAAACTTTAATAAAGGAGAAGAATTATGAAACTTGTTATTGCAATTGTTAATAATGACGACAGCGCAGTTGTAGCATCTGCACTTACAAAAGAAAACTTCATCGTTACAAAGCTTTCCACAACAGGCGGCTTCCTTATGGTAGGCAACACCACCTTCCTTATCGGTACTGAGGACAAGGATATTCCGAGACTCAAGGAAATTATCGCAAAGTACTCAAGAACCCGTACCCATCAGGCTGCAACTACCGAATCCTTCGGCAGAGGCTTCGCTGAGGGTGCACTTCAGACTGAAGTAAATGTCGGCGGTGCTACCGTATTCGTACTCTCTGTTGATTCAATGGATAAGTATTGATTCTGTTACAAAAGAAAAGAAGACTATCAGGGCTTTTCCTGATAGTCTCTTTTTTATGCTATGAACATTTTTATAAAGTAAAGAATAATAATATGTACGGGATAGAAGGCATAGAAGAAGTATTTATTCATCTTCCGTCCTCGTTTTCCGTTATAGAGGGAAAGAGGAATAACGCAAAGAGCCGCATAAACCTGAGACGGGATAAAGCCGAAGCTCAGGGGGAAGGCGTACACAATTGACGTCATAAGTCCCGCTATGGCAAAGCCTAAGTATCTTACCCCTGTCTTTACTGTTGAGAACATATACATAAGGGTTATTACAATAACACCCATAAAGCCGTAATCGATTGAAAGGAAGAGAGCACCGAAGGAGCAGGCAAGGGTTGTGATAAGACCTAAAATACCGAGACCCTTTTTTCTGAAAGAATCAAGGCAATATACGGAAACAAGCCCCAAAAACAGAGTAAAAAATACATTCTGATGAGAAAACTCCAGGTAAGTGCCGTTAAATGCCATATCAAAGGGCACCTCGGAAATTACCGAAAACGCAAGAAGCCTTGAGGCATATAGAAATTTATTCTTTGTATGAACGGCACCCTCGGCTATCATAAAAGCAAATATAGGAAATGCAATTCGTCCTATGTGCCTCCAGATGTTCGTCTCGGGACCTAAGAAAATTACACTTGCATGGTCAATTACCATTGCCGCCATAGCTATTATTTTAAGCCAGTTTGAGGAAAGAAAGCCGAATTTATTTTTAGCCGCCATTTTCATTCACCGCTTCAAGTCTTTTTATGCGAGCTTCTTCAACCTTCTTTGTGATATCCTCCATATACTCACCGTGAAGCTTGAACATCCGGGAGAATACGATAATTGAAAGGATGAAGAAAATGGGAGGAATTACATACATGACGGCAGAAATTGCATTTTTAACCCTTGTGGGATAAATAATTTTACCGTCAGCATCAGGAGTAAGTGAATTGAATCCCGAAATGCCCAGAGCAAGGTAGAGAATAACCGTCTGTGCGGTGTATGCCATTTTCTGAAGGAAGCCCTTCATTGAGAAGGTAACGGATTCACGTCTTACACCCATCTTTACTTCACCGTAGTCAACAACATCTGCAAGGAATACGGTCTGTGAAATGAACATTGATGCGGTACCTATCTGTGTGAGAACATAGAAAATGTTGAGCATCATAAGATTGCCCATAAACTGACCTGCAAGGAACATACCTATGTAGCCGAAAAGGGAAAGAGAAAGTGAGAACTGATATGTTCTTCTTCTCGTTGTGAATTTCATCATAACGGGAATTACAAGCATACCGAGAACAGAGCCTACGGTACCGAAAAGGGAGAAGGTTGACTGTGCGCCCGTATCCCCTATAACAGCTTCAAAGAAGTAATCAAGGACACCTGTGGTTGTATAGAAGCCTGCATTTGAGAGCATTGCAAAAAGCATAAAGACTCTCAGCTGGTCGTTTTCTTTGATAACAGAGAAAATCTTCTTGAAGGAGAATTTTTCCTGAGGTGTTACGTGAACATTTTCCTTTACCTTGCTCATTGAAAGAACGGAGAAGAACACAAGAAACACACTGCATATTGCAGCAGTTGTGGTATAACCGCCCTGCGTCCACACGTTTGATGTTGTGCCGTCTGTATTTGTGATTACGTTACCGAGAGCATTCAGAAGCATAGGTGAGCCCATACTTACAATACCCTGACCGATACCCGAAAACGCACGGGCAATTGTGGCAAGAATGCTTCTCTCGTTGGGGTCGGTGGTAAAAGAGGGCACCATTGACCAGTAAGGAATGTCTGCAGAGGTATTTGTCATACCCCACATAATATACATTACGGCAATATATACATAAAGCCATATTGAAGCTTTGCCGCCGTTCATACCCGTAGTAAAGCCGGGATTGAAGAACAGGAAGAAAAGCACAATTGAGTTCAAAAGAGAACCTATTACAACCCAGGGACGGTATCTGCCGAATTTGGTGTTTGTGCTGTCAACAATTGTACCCATCATAGGGTCGTTTACGCCGTCCCATATTCTTGCGGCGGCAGTAAGACCCAACAGGAAATTGGTGTTAAGACCGAGAACATTTGTAAGGTATTTATTGAGTCTGCCGTTAAACATACCGTAGCTGAGGTCAAGTCCCACAGCACCCGTACCGTACCATATTTTATCGGTAAAATCCTTCACTTTGCTCATAGGGGGAATTCCTTTCTTTTGATATATCTATATACTAGCATAGAAAAAAGAGTGTTTCAATCAGTTTTTTGTTTCTCCGTCTTTGACAATAAGGTACGTTTTTCTGAAATCCTCTTTTGCCCATCCCTTTTCTACACCCTTGCCGAGGGCGGCACGGGCGGCCTTCATACCGGGCATATAAAAATCCTCATCCTCTGCAATTTTGTTGCAGATTGTTATATCCTTGTACATATTTTCCATCGAAAAAGCGGTTGTCCAGTCCTGATTCTTAAGGTTTTCACGCTGAACTGCCATATATCCGCAGTTTGCACCGCCTGCCGCAACAGTATCTGCAAAATTATCTATTGAAATTCCGAGTCTCTGTGCAAGAATCAATGTTTCATTTACACCGTTCTGAATTTCCGCAACAAGAGTATTGTGGCAGATTTTTGCACAAAGCCCCTTGCCGTTTTCGCCCATATAAATAACCTTCTGCCCCATATAGGAGAGAATGGGCTCAATTACGGGAAAAAGACTTTCATCACAGCCTGCAAGCACACCGAGAGTGCCCTTTATTGCATCAGCCTTTGAGCGAACAACGGGACAGTCAGCAAACTGTGCCCCCGTATTTTTTACCTTACGGGACACCTCTACGGAAACCCAGGGCTCAATAGTGCTCATATCAATGCAGATTTTACCCTCTTTAAGTGCAGGCATCATTTCGTCGTAAGCCTTTCTTACGTGCTCACCCGTGGGAATCATTGTAATTATCACATCAGCCTTCTGGGCAATTTCAAGGTTAGAATAACAGCCCACACAGCCGAAGCATTCCAATTTTTTAATCTGTGAATCCTTGTGGTCGTTGCAATATACGGTGTCAGAGTGCTTTTTTGCGATATTTTCGCACATACTTTCACCCATTATGCCAAGACCTATAAAACCGATTTTCATAATATATCAAACCTTTCTGTAAATCATAATTTACCGGGTTGATGTCACTTCCCGAGAACCGAAAAAATAACTCTTCCCTTGTAGGGGAGGGCGTCCTCGACCTCCCGCCTTCGGTAAAATAGATTGTCTGTGTTTAATTTTCGTGGTATATAACAATGTGCTTCACAGGGTCATAACTTCTGTATTTTTCATTTCTACCTGCGGGATGTCGG
>JAGAKX010000038.1 GCA_017625435.1 Clostridia bacterium | reverse complement strand
ATGGTACTTTTCGCATCTGTGATATCGGTGCAGATACGGATGGATATATAGAATTTGTTTTGAAAAATGGGCTCGCATTTATTAAAGGTCAGCTTGGTGCATCATTTTTCTCCCACTCATTAAAATTTGAGTTTCAAGCAGATCAAACCTTAATCGGACGATTAATTCAAGCAATTGAGTTGTGATAATTGGTGTACTTTTGGTCGTTTTTACCCCAACTTATACTACTTTTAGTCGCTCTTTCGCAAGAAAAAACCACTTCTTCGGAAGTGGTTTTTTCAATGATATCCGTTCCTTGCGGAACGGGTGATATATCTTCGATATGATATCGCTCTGCGAGCGATGATATATGCCTTCGGCATATGAAGGAACGGATATTATTATGCGCGAAGCGAATAACAAGGTTCTGACAAAGTCAGGTTCTTATTTCACTTTCTGCGGTAGAAGAAAATTTTATAATCCGCAGGATTATTTCATATTTTCCGCAAAGAAAATATTTCATTAAAATTTCGATACAGATAATCCGTTATTGTCATTCACAACAAAAAAAGGGAGAGGCAGACTCTCCCTTTTTTATTATAACGAAAGCAGCTGTCGTGCTTCCTTTTCTATTCTGTCATACTCCTTATTTTGCAGTCTTGCCATTGCTTCCCCTGCCTTCTGCCAGAGAAGCTCGGGATTTGAAGCACGGTAGTCATTGCCCTCGCTGCCTCTGTAGCCCCACATCATAATATTTCTTGCACCTGCATCATAAGCGGCATCTGCGGCATAGATTATGTTGTTTTCCTGCCCCTTGGGAATAGCAAAGCCCTGAATCCATATATTGTGATTCTTTCCCACGCTTTTGCAGGTATCAAGATTCTTTACCGTGGACCTGTAAACGTACTCGTAGACCTTTACAGGTGAATTCTCAATCTCCTTGTTTCCTGCCCAATAAGGGTCACAGCCGATATTATGCACCGTATCAAGCTGACCGAGAGCACCTATATTGGAAAGGTTTATTCCGATACCGTCAGAAAGCATTACGCAGACTATGTTTTCCATACCCTTTGAGGCGGAATATCCCGTAACCTCATTCAGGTGGCGGATAATTGACCACTCCTGAAAATCAAAGCAGTCCTTGTCGGGAATCACCGGCATAGGTCTTCCGTAGCGCTCTTCAAAAAGCTTTCTGCACACGGGGCAGGCGCAGGCAAATTTTTCATTATCGGAGGGAAGCACGGGCTCGTCCCAGAAAATTTTTCTGCCGCCGCACTCGTAAACCTTATCAATCCATTCCTTTACCCAGGAAATAAAATCAGGGTTATTATAGCAGACATTTACGGGGCGCATTGTGCCGTCGGAATAAATCTGATGAGCCTCGGGATGATAGCACAGAAAATGGGATTTATCACCGGGGGTGCCTGCAAGCCCCCAGTTATCTACCCAGATATCAAGTCCGAGTGAATAGGTCATACTGAAAATTTCCTTCATAACCGAAGCACTTCTGTCCCAGTCATTATGGGAAAACATGTGCACCACCGTATTGAAATTATGGCGGAGGATATCCTTCATATCCCTTTCGGCATTTGAAAGAAGTCTGTTACCGTGATAAGCTACACCAAGCTTTAACTCCTGCATAAAAAATTCTCCTTAAAGATTATCGGCAGAGCTCCTCTGCCAACGCCTCAAGCTGCTTCTTGTTTTCCTCATTCATAGCAGACATAATTGAAACGGTATTTTCACAGAAGGTAAGATTTTTGCTCTTTTCGAACATATTCTTAATAATTTTTGCGGCAAGGGGTGCCCAGGTGCCGTTTTCAATAAAACCGACAATGCGGTTTGAATAATTTCTCTCTGTAAGGTGGTTTACAAATTCCTTCATAAAGGGGAATATATCCGAATTATAGGTTGTGGTAGCAAGAACAATTTTGCTGTAACGGAAGGCATCCTCAACATTTTCTGCCATATCGCTTCTTGCAAGGTCAGTTACTACTACCTTTTTTGCACCCTTTTCTTCAAGAAGAGAAGCAAGCTCGTTTACTGCCTTTCTTGTATTGCCGTAAATTGAAGTGTAGGCAATGAGAATACCCTCTTCCTCAGGCTCATACTTAGACCACGTATCGTAAAGACCGATATAATAAGAGAGATTTTCAGTTAAGACGGGACCGTGAAGGGGACAGATAATTTCTATATCAAGACCTGCCGCTTTTTTAAGAAGTGCCTGCACCTGTGCGCCGTATTTTCCTACAATTCCGAAGTAATATCTTCTTGCTTCGCAAGCCCAGTCCTCGTCTGCATCAAGAGCTCCGAATTTTCCGAAGCCGTCAGCTGAGAAAAGCACCTTGTCCGTGCTGTCGTAGGTCACAATTACCTCAGGCCAATGTACCATAGGTGCAGTTACAAAGGTAAGATTATGTCTGCCGAGAGACAGAGTATCCCCGTCACCTACAACAATTCTTCTGTCTGAAAATTCTTCACCGAAGAAGTTTTTCATCATTTTATAAGCCTTTGCGGATGATACAATAACCGCTTCGGGATAAGTATTCATAAAATTCACGATATTTGCCGAATGGTCAGGCTCCATGTGCTGAACAATAAGGTAATCGGGAGTCTTTCCCTCAAGCACATTCTTTATGTTTCCGAGCCATTCATCGGTAAATGCACCGTCAACGGTATCGAAAACCGCAATTTTTTCATCGAGAACAACATAAGAGTTATAAGCCATTCCCTCGGGAACAATGTACTGTCCCTCAAAAAGGTCAATTGCTCTGTCGTTGACACCTACGTATTTAATATCATTTGTAATAAACATAATTCTTCTCCTTCACTTTTTTACAATGATTTTATTTTTTTGTTTTCTTTCTTCGAGTGCAGGAAGTATACCGTAAAGGGTAATTCCGCCGATTACAATAATAAAGCCTGCAATTGCAAGAGGTCCCGGCAGTTCACCCGTAACCAAAAGCACGGGAATGGGGTTAAAAACCGGCTCAACCGTGAGAATAAGGGAGGTTTCAAGCTTATTGATTTTAGTACAGCCCTTTGCATAGAAAATATTGGCAAGACCGTACTGGAAAATGCCGAGAACCAGCACCCAGAAAATAATTTCCTTTGAAAATGCCATATTCTTATCGAAAAACATAAAAGGCAGGCAAAAAACAAAGCTTATTATGTTGCTTAAATACATTCCGTCATTTGAATCGGAGCGTTTGTCGCTGAAGCCTATAATCTGCGCGGCAAAGCTGATACCCGAAAGAAGACCGAGAATATTTCCAGCAAGCTTTGTGGGGTCAAGCTCATCAATAAAAGAAAGCACACATCCGCCGAAAACTGTCAGGACAATGAATATTTCCGAAAGCTTCGGCTTCTGCTTCTGAAAAAGCACGGAATACAGAAAAACAAACACGGGAGCCGTGTACTGAAGCACTATTGCAGTAGCGGCTGTGGTAAGCTTTATTGATGCCATATAGAGTATTCCCGTAATACTCATCATAACAGCCCCGAAAAGAGTGTATTTATTGAATTTTACCTTTACGCTTTTTCGTAAAAACGCAAACATTATTATTCCGATTCCGCAGCGCGATGCCATAATGGAAAAGGAGTTCCAAGGAATTGACTTCACACAGACACCCGCAAGTCCCCATAAAAGCGCCGTCGCAAGTATTGAAAGTCTGCCCTTTGTCTGTTCTATTTTGTTAAGACTTTTATCCATAAACCATACCTCATACATATCCTCGGATATTTTAGCAAAAACAGGAATAAAAATCAATATGAACATTGACAGAATACACGGGCTTTGTTAAAATAATGTTACATAAAACACAAGGAGAAAAATATATGTTTACAAAAATCATTGTCGCAATTATGTCCTTTGTAGTTATGTTTTCTTCACTCTTCGGGCTCAACTTCATAGCTCCCTCGGATGAAGCAGAGGAAGTAAAAAACGTTATCATTATGATTGGTGACGGAATGGGCTTCAATCATCTTTATGCCACGGAATATACACACGGGGTAAAGCTTCAGATGCTTAACAGAATGGAATATTACGGCTCACAGCAGACTGCTTCTTCAAGCTCACCCGTTACAGACTCCGCTGCAGGCGGTACGGCTCTTGCAACGGGCGGCAGAACAATAAACAGTTATGTGGGCGTATATCCCACAGATCCCCTGGCTGCAATTGCAGAACCCGCATCAATCACCGATGTTGCAATGAAATACGGCAAGGCTACCGGTATCGTCACATCCGACTCAATTATGGGTGCTACCCCATCTTCTTTCTCCGCACACGTAAGAAACCGTGACCTTGCGGATGAAATCTTTGACCAGCAGGTTGTTTCCGGAATAGACCTTATCTGGGGCGGAGCTGCTCCCGATATCGTAACAGAGGAAAGAGTAAATGAAAACGGCAAGGTATTTGTTGATACACTTTCTGAGGTTCAGGCTCTGGAACTCGGTCAGAAGTCAATCGGTCAGTTTGATACAGATGCTATGTGGACGGGTGAAGACAACGGCACAGGCGGTCCCTCACTTTCCGAGCTTGCAGTTGAAGCTATCGACATTCTCAGTCAGGATGAGGACGGCTTCTTTATGATGATTGAGGGCGCACACATCGACAAGCGCTCACACGACAGAGACGGCGAAGGCGCAATGAAGGCAGTTCTTGAATTTGACAAAACCGTCGGTGCGGTTCTTGATTTTGCAGAAAAGGACGGCAACACACTTGTTATTATTACAGCGGACCACGAAACAGGCGGTGTTACCCGTATGCCCAGAGGTAATTACAAATGGTTAATCGGCAGCCACACAGGTGCTGATGTACCCTGCTTTGTTTACGGTGCAGATTCCGTCATTGCTGAAGATGAAACCATAAAGAATACAGACATCCCCGACAGAGCAGTAGCTTATATGACAAATAATGAGCAGGTATTCCCCTGCCCCCTCGCATATCTTAACGAACAGTAAAATCTGCAAAAAAGTTGCCGTACAGTAAAATCTGTACGGCATTTTTTATTTCGAAATATCAGATATATTTCTGTGCAAGGAAGAAGCATACCCACAAAGCAACGACAAATGCGCTTTCTGCAGGAATTGCAAGCTTTGTATAAGGACATTTCCATCCCTTATCAACAAAAAGGAATATTGTTCTTGTGGTAAGCACCGTTGTAGCAAAAATCACACCGCCGATAAGTGAATAATAAGCAGTACCGAGAGTAAGGGTAAGATACAGAAGGAAAAGTCCGAGCGCAAAGGAAATACCGCCGTAATAAACACGGATTTCGGTTTTACCTGCATTGTCAACGGGCTTGATTGAGAAGCTTTCCGCATTTTTGAGAGGCTTTATTATAAACATAACAGCCATTCCCCAGAAATAACCGATAAGACAAATAACAGCGAAAAGTGCAGGGGGATTTACAGACCATAATTCTTTAAACATAGCATTTTCTCCTTTAAATTACAGGTTCATTGCTTTCATTGAACCTTATTTTTCTGATTCTTGCGTGACGGCAGGGATCATAGAGGGATTCCTCACAAAACGTACCGCACTCCTTCATAAGGTGGGATGAGGGTCTTGCGTGATAAACCAAAAGCAGCTCTCCGTCTTCGTCCGTTATAAAGCAGTTATGTCCGGGACCTGCCTCACCCTGAAGCATTTCCGTTGAAAGCACGGGGCGGGAGAGCTTTTTCCAGCTGTCGGGATTCATAAGGTCAGCATCCGCATCCGCTTCAAGCCTTCCTATGCAGTATTCGGCTCCCGTACCCGATGCTGAAAAGAAAACATACACCTTTTCCTCGGTTTTCAGTACTGCCGCACCCTCGTTCACACGGTATACCCTTTTTTCCCAATCGTATTCGGGACGGCTCAGAAGTATGGGCTTTGTGATTATTTTCCACGGCTCTTCCCTTGTGGTTTCTGCCATAAAAAGAGAAGAATCGCCCTCAATCTGCGCCCATATAAGGTAGGATTTCCCCTTATGCTCAAAATAAGTCATATCAAGGGAAAAGCACCTGAAGGAAAGGTCATCACCCTCTGTTTTTCCCACAACTCCCATTTCCTCCCAGTTATCGGTATAAGGGTCGTTTTCTTTGCATCTGAGGACATAAGGCTTTATATCCCATTTGTTTTCACTTCGGGCAGCGGCAAAGAAAATATACCATTTTCCGCCGATGAAATGAAGCTCCGGTGCCCAGATATGCCGTGACATTATTCCGCTTTCGTGTGCCGTCCACACGGTTTTCTCCTCTGAGACAGCAAGACCTCTGACAGTATCGCTTTTTCTTAAAATGATTCTGTCGTAGCCGTGAAGCTCATCGCCTGCGGCAGGGTATGATGCCGTAAAAAAATAAGTCCCGTCCGTTCCCTTTGTTATAAACGGGTCAGCCCTTTCTTCAATAAAAGGATTTTTATATTCTGCCATAAAATCCTCCTTTACCGTTTTTTTTATTATACGATAAATCGGCTCATATTGTCAATTTATTCAATTTTTAAAAAAAGTATGGAATTATGAATAACAATAGTGTATAATACCCTAAACCGAAAGGGGTTGATTATATGAGAATTATAGTTGTCGGCTGCGGAAAAATAGGAACAGCATTAATAGAAAGTCTTGCATCCGAGGAGCACGACATTGTGGTTATCGACACAAACAGAAAAGTGCTTGAGGAAATCAACAATATATATGATGTTATGTGTGTATGCGGAAACGGTGCAGACTCTGACGTTCTCGATGAGGCATCTGCCGGTAAGGCAGAGCTGTTCATTGCCGTTACGAATTCGGATGAGCTCAATATGCTCAGCTGCTTCTTTGCAAAAAAAATGGGAGCCCAGCATACTGTTGCAAGAATAAGAAAAACAGACTATAACGACAAGTCGCTCAGCTTTATGAAGCAGACTCTTTCCCTTTCTATGCCGATAAATCCCGAATATGCAGCTGCACAGGAGCTTTACAACATTCTCAAAATGCCCTCCGTTGTGAAAATTGAAAATTTCTCCAGCGGTAACTTTGAAATGATTCAGCTTAAATTAAAGCCCGACAGCCGTCTTGACGGTATGACCCTCAGTGAAATGAGAGGTAAATTCAAGGCAAATTTCCTTGTCTGTGCAGTACAGCGTGAAGGCAAGGTATTTATTCCCTCGGGTAATTTCACCTTAAAGGGCGGCGACAAAATAGGCGTTACCGCAAATCAGACGGAAATTATAAAGTTCCTTAAGGAGCTCAATCTCATTCAGAAGCAGACGAAAAATGTTACGATTCTCGGCGGAAGCAGAATTGCCTACTACCTTGCAAAAAGGCTTCTTGCATCAGGAAACGATGTAAAAATAATTGAACAGAATCTTGAAAGATGCGAGGAAATAAGCGAGCTTCTCCCCCAGGTCACAATGATTCACGCAGACGGCACCCAGCAGGAGGTGCTTCTTGAGGAAGGAATTGAAAATACTGATGCTTTCGTTGCACTTACGGGTATAGACGAGGAAAATATTCTTATTTCCTACTTTGCTCAGAGAAAGGGCGTACCTAAGGTTATCACCAAGGTAAACCGTGATGAGCTCCGGGAGATTGCCGACGATATGGGAATTGACTGTACAGTTTCTCCCAAAAAAATAATTGCAAACATACTCACACGATATGCCCGTGCACTTAAAAATTCTATGGGCAGTCAGATAGAAACACTTTATAAGCTTATGGATTCAAATATCGAAGCTCTTGAATTCAAGGTAAGTCCTGACTTTGCAGGTGTGCAGATGCCTCTTAAAAATCTTTCATTTAAAGATCAGATTCTTATTGCAGGTATCATCAGGGGCAGAACTGCAATTATTCCCGCAGGTGATGATGTCATTCTTCCCGGTGACCGTGTTATTGTTATTGCAGGACAGAAGAGACTTCAGGACCTGTCAGACATAATGAGATAAGGGGACTTTTTATATGAACAAAAAAATAGTTCTCAGTATTCTCGGAAAAATTCTGTGGGCAGAAGCAGCCCTTCTTGTTCTGCCGCTTATTGTCAGTATTATATACGGCAACAGCTGTATCCCGGCTTTTCTTATAACAATAGCCGTGGCGGTAATTATAGCCCTTCCTCTGATATTTCTCTGCAAAACGGATAACAAACGTATTTATTCCAAAGAGGGCTTTGTTATAGTTTCCCTTGCGTGGATAATAATGTCCGTTATTGGCTGTCTTCCCTTTGTAATTTCAGGTGAAATCCCCTCTTTTTTTGATGCGCTGTTTGAAACAGTCAGCGGATTCACCACAACAGGCGCTTCAATTCTCACGGATATAGAAGGAATGAGCGAGGGACTTCTGTTCTGGAGAAGCTTTACACATTGGATAGGCGGTATGGGTGTTCTTGTTTTCGTCCTTGCACTCTCTCAGGAGCTGCCCGACCGTTCAATTCACATTATGCGTGCGGAAATGCCCGGACCCATAGTGGACAAGCTTGTTCCCAAGGCAAAGGAAACCGCTAAGATTCTTTATCTTATTTATATTGTTCTGACACTTGCGGAAATTGTAATCCTTGTGCTCTGCAAAATGCCTTTATTTGAAGCTGTCGTGCATACCTTCGGTACTGCAGGCACGGGAGGCTTCGGAGTAAAAGCCGATTCAATGGGCTCATACTCCCCTGTAATACAATGGGTAATTGCAGTATTTATGTTCATTTTCGGCATTAACTTCAATCTTTATTATCTCATTTTATTAAAACGCATCAGATCCGTTTTCAGAAGCTCGGAGCTCTGGGTATATGTTGGCGTTGGGGTTGTCTCCTGCGCTCTTATTACCTTTAATATCTATGACAGCTGCGAGGGACTCTCCGAGGCTCTGAGGCTTTCTGCCTTCCAGGTTTCCTCTGTTATGACCACGACGGGCTATGCCACGGCAGATTTCAATCTGTGGCCCGGCTTTTCAAAGACACTTCTTCTGATTCTTATGTTTATGGGTGCGTGTGCAGGCTCCACAGCCGGCGGTCTCAAGGTCTCCCGTGTGATTATTCTTGTCAAGGGTATGAGAAGAGAGCTTCACCGCCTGCTTCATCCCCGAAGCGTAAGAACGCTGAAGCTTGAGGGCAAGCGTCTTGATGAACAGACCCTTTCAAGCGCAAACTCCTATCTTACGGTATATGTTGCTTCTGTGGTTGTGATTTTCCTTCTTTTGAGCATAGATAACTTTGATATTGAAACAAACTTCAGCGCAACCGTAGCCTGCTTTAATAATATAGGCCCCGGACTCGGTGTTGTGGGTCCCGCAGGAAACTTCTCGGAATACTCTGTTTTTTCAAAAATTATACTCACCGCGGCAATGCTTCTCGGCAGACTTGAGATATTCCCTCTGCTTCTCTGCTTCTCCCCTGCAACGTGGCTAAAAAAATGAGAAAAAACTCGGTTTTTCCTATTGACAAAAGCATTTTATTACTATATAATACACAAGCGGTGTGTGAAGCACACCGTCTGTATGGTGGGTATAGCTCAGTTGGTTAGAGCGCCAGGTTGTGGCCCTGGAGGCCATCGGTTCGAATCCGATTATCCACCCCATTTTTAATCGCAAAGTCGTCGGATTTTGCGATTTTTTTAATAGATTATATTCTGGGGAGTCGTCAAGCGGTAAGACACAGCACTTTGACTGCTGCATCCGTGGGTTCGAATCCCGCCTCCCCAGCCAAGAAAAAACCACTTCTTTTGGAAGTGGTTTTTTCAATGAAATTCGCCTTCGGCGAGTGAAATATTACTTCGTAATATGAAATAGCTTCGCTATGAAATATTTGCTTTGCAAATGTTAAATGGCGAATTTTATTTCACTTTCTGCGATAGCAGAAAATTTCATAATCCGTCAGGATTATTTCATATCGCACAGCGATATTTCATTAAAAATAATTTGTTGTTATTTTAAGCTGCCAACAAAACTTCGTTTTGATGATATACAAGGCTCCGCCTTGATTTTTTTGACACTCGCACCTGATTGTAATTTTGCATAAGGTGTGATATAATTATTTCGACAAATAAAAATAGAAAAGGTGACTTTATGATATTGGAAACAGACAGATTAATATTGCGTCATTGGGCAGAAACTGATGCTGAAAGCTTATATGAATATGCTAAAGACCCTGCTGTTGGTCCGATTGCAGGCTGGCCACCTCATAAAAGCATCTCCGAAAGTTTGGATGTTATCAGAAATGTGTTAAATGGTCCCGAGTGTTATGCTATATGCGAAAAAAACAGTAACCAAGCAATCGGCTCTGTCGAGCTTAAATTGAAAGGTCGCACTGATATGACCGATAAGGATGATGAGTGTGAACTTGGATATTGGTTAGGAAAACCCTTTTGGGGCAGAGGATATATGCCTGAAGCGGCAATGGAGCTTTTACGCTATGGTTTTGAAACACTTGGAATGACAACTATCTGGTGCGGTTATTATGACGGAAACATCAACTCAAAACGTGTACAAGAAAAATTAGGTTTTACGTATCATCATACCTGTCAGAATGTTGAAGTGCCGCTGATGAATGAAATTAGAGTTGGGCATACTAATTTTATAACAAAAGAAAAATGGGAAACTTTTCGTTTAAAGGAAAAATAAATTCCAATTTATCAACTTGTTGCAATTATGAGCCGTTAACAGAAAAAGCACTTCTTTTGAAGTGCCTTTTTTATGAAATAAATTCCTTTCTCAACCGCCCGTAACAGTAAAAATCAATCTGTTATCTTTTCTTTTTCCGTAAATTCCGCTATTATGTAATTGAAGAAAACAGAAAGGACTGACAGTATGAATAACAAACTTACTCCCGGAGATACAATCTCTTATTACAGGAAACTTTATTCTATGACACAGGAGGAGCTGTCCTGCAGGCTCGGAATATCAGCTCAGGCGGTATCAAAATGGGAGCAGGGGCTCTCTTCTCCCGATATTTCACTTCTGCCGCTGATAGCAGACGTGTTTCATATTTCCGTTGATGAGCTTTTCGGAAGAAAGCTGCAGACTGAGCCCGTTTTCGACCTTGTTGACAGCGTACCGTGGGAGGATGACGGCAAAATAAGAATTGCGATTTTTCACGGCAAAAAATTAATGCATCAGTCTGAAAACGAGCTGTCGCAGGGGATAAACACAATAAATGTTCATTTTGATAACGGCAGTCTTTATAAAATCAACGGAGTCTGTAAGTTGAATATAGAGTAATAAGCTAAAAAGCATTGCGCCCCCCTATCTTCCGTGTTATAATATTTATACATAGTGAAAGGAGGGACAGTTATGGCAAAAAAGAGAAAAAAACAGGCAACAGCAAAAACCTTGCCTCTTTCACAAACGATATTTCTTTTGCTGATTGGTTTTGTTTTAGGTCCTCTTTTCACCATTGCAAACAGTTGGGCGATTAACATTGTTTCGGAGGATGAATGCATACCCGTTGAAACTCAGTTTTCCGGGTACAGGGCAATTTACAGACAATTCGGCGTTAAAGGTTTTGACATTGATTGCTCTGACGGCAACACCTATGAAATAGAATTTTATGATATAACAGAAGAGATTAAAAACAAAATACCTCTTCTGCAGGAGGGCGATGAATTAAGCCTGCTTATTCACCCTAAGGAAAACAGAATACTGGAATTAACTATCGGCGAAGATACACTTATAACCTTTGAGGGTGCACAGAAAACACTGAAAGCTGACTGTTATTTTACTATCGGAGTAATCATTTTATTCTGCTTCTGTGCTTTTACGGGCTTATCAGGTATTGTTCAGCATATAGTAAGACGAAAAAAAGCTCATAATTCTTTGTCAAAAAAATAACTATTATTGACTGAGAACAGGAATATACATAGAATATAAACGGTGTAAAGCTTACACTTATTTTTTCTGTTAAACGGAGATTCTGCTATGATTCCTGCTCTTATTCTTTTTGCAGTAACCTATGTCCTGATGCTTGTGTTCAGTAAGTACCGTCCTTACATAGCACTTGCATCGGGTATTATTTTTATCGCAACAGGAATGCTTCCCCTCGGCGGTAACTGTACGCCCATAGGCGCATCCGCTAACATCACGGGTATCGGCATTCTCAGAAAAGAAGGCTATGAGGTCAAGAACAAGGACTTCTTCAAAATCGGTATTCCCTTTACCCTTGCTGCTATTATCCCTGCATACATTTACATCTGGCTGTTTTACGGTGTATAATCAATATAAAACTACGGCTCAGGAATTTCCCTGAGCCGCTTTGTTATGCTGTTTTATTTCAGAACTTCATATCCGCATAGATGGGATAATGGTCGGAGGAATGCTTGCCGTTGTACTTATCACGTACAATTCTGTACTTCAACACCTCTGAAACCTTTTCGTTTACGAAAATAAAGTCAATGGGAAGACCTTCTTCGCCGCCCTTATAATCGTGATAAGTTTTACCGTTCATTGTATCCTCTGTCTTATCCTGAGTATCCAACAGACCGCCGTCAACAATACCCTTATAAAGGTCCGTGTCCTTTTTCAAGTTGAAGTCACCCGTAACAACTGTCGGCATATCAAATTCCAGAGCAAAATCCTTTACCATCTGAGAGCCGTTTACTCTTGCCTCGGGGCCTTCGTGGTCAAGGTGGGTATTTACATGTGCGAACTGCTCTCCCGTTACCTTATCCTCAAGAATTACCCATGTGCAGATTCTTCTGCAGGCGCCGTCCCAGCCCTGAGAAACCTCATCGGGAGTATCGGAAAGCCAGAAGGTTCCGCTGTCCACAAGAGTGAATTTATCCTTTTTGAAAAGAATTGCAGACATTTCACCGCAGTCAGCTGATGTATCTCCCGTGTCTCTTCCGACACCGATGAATTCATAATCTGTAAGAGTTTTTGTAAGATTCTCATACCACTGATGGGTACACTCCTGAATACCTACGGAGTCGGGGGAATATTCCATTATAAGAAGCGGAACAATATTTTTTCTTTTGTTGTATTCTCCCCAGCGGATGTTGAAGGACATAAAGCGAAGAGCCTCTGCATCAGTAAGCTCATCTTTCTTTGTGATTTCATCGGGAATGGAAACGCTGCAGGATGCAAGCGACATAAGAATAAGAAGTGCAGATAAAACTGCCGTGATTTTTGTAAATACTGTTTTTTTCATTTTTTTCTTCCTTTCATCAAAAAGTATATATTTTTCCTTTTTCGGTATCTTTTTCAATGATACCGTTTTTTGTTTTTATGCGAAGCTTTTCACCGCTCAGGGATTTTACGGAAATATTAGTAGCTCTTCCGTCTTCCCATTCTGCATCCACAGAAAAGCCTCCTCTTGCAGTAAGGCCTCTGAAGGAGCCTGTTTTCCATTCATCGGGAAGTGCGGGAAGCACCTCGATAAAGCCCTCGTGGCTCTGCAGAAGCATCTCTGCAACACCTGCCGAAAAGCCGAAGTTTCCGTCAATCTGGTAGGGAGGGTGAAGATCCCAGAGATTTGTTGCCATACATTTAGTAAGCGCCATTTTTACAAGATCGAATGCTCTTTTTCCGTTTTTGGTTCTTGCCCATAAATTGAGCTTGTGGGCAGTTGACCAGCCCGTTGACTTATCTCCGCGGCGATTAAGAGTCACCTGAGCCGCCTTTATGTGCTCCTCGTTTTCGCTTGTAATGATATTTCCGGGATAAAGACCTACAAGGTGTGAAATATGGCGGTGATGCTTTTCGCCTATATCTCCGTAATAGTTTTCCTCACGGAATTCCTTTATCTGACCGGATTTACCTATTAAAACGGGAGAAAGCCTGTGAAGATTTTTCTTTATATACTCAATAAAGCTGTCGTTAATACCGAGGATTTCAGCCGCCTTTATTGTGTCTGCCCAGCACTGATAAATCATCTGCTGATCAAAGGCACAGCCCTTGGTATGATAATACTCGTCGTTGTGGCATTGCTCGGGAGAGGCTGAATACTTTGCGAGTAAGGTGCCGTCCTCCTGCCTTTCAAGGGTCTTTGAAAGAAGCACGGACACCTTACGGAGTGCAGGATATCCCGTTTCGCGAAGAAAGTCTTCATCCCTTGTGAATTCATAATAATCATCAAAAAGCTTTACTGTAAATGCGCCCGTGCCGGCACCGGAATGTCCCGTTTTCGGGTCGGGAAGCTTTTCCATATCATAAAGCCAGGCACCCGTGGCTATTGCAATACCGTTATCATCGGAATATTCCCCGGGGAAATACTTCTTTATGTATTCGTCAGCATTCTCTGCCGCAAGAGCCTTATATGAATTGTAATATTCAATATATGGCCCGAAGCATTCGTGAAGATTTGTGTTGAACGCCGGCCAGTAGTTCATCTGTACGTTTATATTGTGCCAGTAGCCTGCTGACCATGGCGAGGAATCGTATCTGTTCCATATACCCTGTAAATTTGCAGGTCTTCCGCCCTTACGGGATGAAGAAATAAGAAGATATCTTCCGTACTGGAAAACCAGCTCCTCAAGATAACGGGAACCCTTTGTTCTTCTGTATTTACTTAAAAGCTTGTCGGTGGTGATATGCTCCTCTTCACCGCCGAAATCTATCTGAGCCTTGTCGAATAAAGATGAGTAGTCTTCAAGATGCTCGGAGAAAACCTTATCGAAGCCGAGCTTTACGGCATTTTCCGCATTTTCGTTCACTCTGTCAACGGGAACGGGATAGGGAGCTAACTTCTTCTTCGGGTCCTTTTCCGTAAATACTCTTTCCTCGGGCACATAATTTGTAGCACAGGAGAAAACAAGAAGCACCTCCGTGGCATTGCTTATAATAAGACTGTCTCCGTCTGTGTTTACGGTTCCGTCCTTTGCCGTTACATTCATTTTGCCGTAGAACTTTATACCGTAGTAAAGCATTTCACCCGACACGGTAATTCCGTTATTCTCAGCTTTTATTTCTGCGGTCTTACCCATACCGTCTCCCTCTTCAAAAAGATAGGAACGGTTAAGTGAAACCTCGGCGGATAACTTAAAGGAAACGCTGTTTTTCTTATTTCCCGTAATTCTCGTTACGAATACGTTTCCGGGGTAAGAAGCAAAGTGCTCTCTTTTGTAAGAAACACCCTTATATTCATATTCCGTGGTGCAAAGAGCCTTGTTGAGGTTCAGGGCACGGCGGTAATTCTTAACTCTTTTATGTGAAAAATCAAGATAAAAGCTGCAGAAATTTGAAAGGCCTGCGGCACCGCCGGGGAATTTATCGTGATATGCACAGGGGTTAGAAAGACTGTTTTCGGTTATGAGAAGTCTTTCCCTGTCCGTTCTTCCGAAAACATTGATTCCCATATAGCCGTTACCGAGAGGCAATGACCATCTCTCCCAGCCGTCCTCGGGAATATTGCATTTTCTGTGGTCGCGAAGGAATAAATCATCGTTTCTTAAAGGGGTCTGCTTTGTATAGCTCAATATGTAGTTCTTCATTAAAATCTCCTTTCAAAATGTTCTTTTACATCGTGAACTCTTATTATATCCGCTCCGTTTTCAATCGCAAAACGGTCGGCTTCAACGGTCAGACGGACAATATCCTCTTCCCTGTCCCCTGCTTTTTCCCGTATAAAGCGTTTACGGGAAAGCGCACACATAAGCGCACAAGCATTTTTTCGGAGCTTTCCGAAGTTTTCCAGAAGCTCACGGTTCTGTTCATTTGTTTTTGAAAAACCAAATCCCGGGTCAAAGCAGATTCTCGAATGGGGTATTCCGCAGTTTTCTGCCTTTTCAAGCATTTCCGTAAAAAAATCATTTATATCCGTTACAATTCCCTTGGGAAAACTCACAATTTCCTCGGTTTTACGGACACTTATTCCGCCGTGCATCACGACCCATCCGCAGTCATACTTTTTTATGACCTCAGCCATATCCGACAGAAAAATACCGCTTACATCGTTTATAATATCAGCACCTGCAAGCAGGCTTTTTTCCGCCACAAGAGGACTCGTGGTATCAACGGAAATCACCGCTTCGGGAAATTCTTTTTTTACGGCAGGAAGAGTTTCACTTAATCTCTCCCATTCCAGTTCTTCCGTCACCTTTTCAGAAAAGGGTCTTGTTGAAACGGCACCGATGTCTATTATATCCGCTCCGTTTATAAGCATTTCCTCCGTATGCTTCAGTGCTGTTTTCAGGGAATTATAACGTCCGCCGTCCGAAAAGGAATCAGGTGTTACGTTGAGAATTCCCATTATATATGCCCTTTCACCCAGGGGAAAGGATTTTCCGTTACATATAAATTTACGCATTTTTCTTCACCGCATATAATAATACAGTTTTTTTAACGGTTTTTCAATAAAAAATAAACACAAACAATTGAAAAAAAAGAAAAGATATAGTAATATTTAGTTATATATACACGGGAGGACGTAAAAGATGAAAGCAATAATCAGCGTAACAGGTAAGGACAATGTAGGAATCATTGCGGGAGTAAGCACAATCTGTGCCGAAAAGGGTGCAAACATCCTTGACATTACACAGAGTGTTTTAAGCGAATACTTTGCAATGATTATGCTTGCGGATATTTCAGAGCTCAAGATTCCTTTCTCGGAATTTGTTGATATTCTGTCAGAATACGGGAACAGCAAAAATCTTCAGATTCAGACAATGCACGAAGATATTTTCAATACAATGCACCATATTTAACGGAGGAGAAGGGCAATGATTAATACAGCGGATATCCTCGAAACCATAAATATGATACGGCAGGAGAATCTCGATATACGTACAATTACTATGGGTATATCACTTCTTGACTGCTGCAGCGAAGACGAAGGAAGACTTCTTACAAACATTTATGATAAAATAACAAAAAATGCAGAGAATCTTGTTAAGACGGGTGAAGAAATCGAAAAGAAATACGGAATTCCCATCGTCAACAAGCGTGTTTCCGTAACACCCGTGGCATTAATCGGCGGAAAGCACGGACGCGATACCTATGTAAAAATCGCACAGACACTTGACAGGGCAGCTGATACCCTCGGAATAAACTTCATAGGCGGCTTTTCCGCTCTCGTTGACAAGGGCTTTACAAAAAGCTCCGAAAATCTTATTGCATCAATTCCCGAGGCTTTAAGCATTACGGGCAAGGTCTGCTCATCCGTAAATGTTGCTTCAACAAAAGCCGGTATCAATATGGATGCAATAAGACTTATGGGTAAGACTATAAAGGAAACGGCATTTCTTACAAAGGACAATTATTCAATAGGCTGTGCAAAGCTTGTTGTTTTTGCAAACGTGCCTCAGGATAACCCCTTTATGGCAGGTGCCTTCCACGGCATCGGAGAGCCCGAATGTGTTATTAACGTAGGTGTATCGGGTCCCGGCGTTGTATCCTCTGCAATTTCCCGTGCCGGTGACTGCGACCTTTCACAGCTTGCTGACATTATAAAGAAAACCGCTTTCAAGATTACGAGAGTAGGTCAGCTTGTGGCTTCCGAAGCTGCAGAGAGACTGGGCGTTCCCTTCGGAATCGTTGACCTTTCTCTTGCACCCACACCAGCTATTGGCGACTCCGTTGCAAGAATACTCGAAAATATGGGACTTGAGTGCTGCGGTGCACACGGCACAACGGCAGCTCTTGCAATGCTCAATGACGCAGTCAAAAAGGGCGGTGTTATGGCATCCTCCCACGTTGGCGGTCTTTCGGGCGCATTCATTCCCGTATCCGAGGACGAGGGTATGATAGCGGCTGTTGCAAACGGCTCCCTTTCAATTGAAAAGCTTGAAGCTATGACTGCGGTATGCTCCGTAGGACTTGATATGATTGCAATTCCCGGAGACACCACAGAGGCAGTAATCTCCGGTATTATTGCCGATGAAATTTCAATAGGTGTTGCAAACACCAAGACAACGGCTGTAAGAGTAATTCCCGCATACGGCAAAAAAGAGGGCGACACCGTAGAATTCGGCGGACTTCTGGGTTACGCTCCCGTTATAAAGCTCAATCACAATTCTCCCGAAAAATTCATTTCCCGAGGCGGAAGAATCCCTGCACCCATACATTCACTCAAAAACTAAACAAGAAAGGAAAATTACTATGACATTCATTGAAAAATACGACTATCTCAAGAAAAAATATGCAGCTAAGGCTGATACCGCAAAATTCAAGGACGCATTTATTGCCGCTCAGATTACAATGTCCGACGAGGACTGCGGAGGTACAATGTATGCAGCATACATTGACGGCACATTCTCCTTCGAGCCTTACGATTACCACGACAATACAGTTGCAATTATTACAGATTCCGCACTTCTTGAGGAATGCCTGAAGAGTAAGGCTGACCCCGTAAAGGCATATCTTGACGGACAGCTTCAGGCTTGGGGCAACCTTGACCATGCTCTTCAGCTTATTGACGTACTCAAGGGTAAGAAGAGAGTATGTAAGAAAAAGACAGAAGAAGCTGCAGCAGTCTGCGAAGAGGTAAAGGAAGAAGCAGCTCCCAAGAAGAAAGCCCCAAAGAAAAAGGCTGAGCCCGAAAAGGCAGCAGAAGTAAAGGCTGAAGAGGTTACTGCTCCTGCACCAAAGAAAAGAACCTGCAAGAAAAAGACAGCCGAAAAGGAATAATTAATAATGCAATATACGGCAGATTTTATAAAAGCACTCACCTCGCCCGACCGCCGATACGGCGAGGTGCCTTTTTATTGGTGGAACGGCGGTGAACTTACAAAGGAAAGGCTGACCGCACAGCTTGAAGCTCTTGCTGAAAAGGGGCTTGCAGGCGTGCAGGTCAATTACTGCCACATAAACGAGGGCGGTGAAAAGGAGCTTCCCTACGGTGGCTTCGGAAGAAGCGTTGAGGGCACTCCCCCTCAGTTTTCCGACAAGTGGTGGGAGCTTTTTCACCACGCAGCAAAGGAATGCGAGCGTCTGGGAATGTCCATCGGTATGGGCGACTATACAATAGCCTGGATAGGTAACGGCTATTTTACCGATATGGTGGCTGCTACCGAGGGGATGAATGCCGTAAACCTTTCCTGCGAGGAAAAAATGCTGTTTTCGGGAGATGAGGAAAGCCTTTCCGAAAACACTCTTGCTGTTATAGCTTATGAGGACCCCGAATGTAAAAAGCCCCTTATTATTTTTGAAAAGGGCAAGGGAATATTGAACCCCGTCAAGGGGCTTTGCAAGGCTTATATAGTCACAGAGCAGAAAAAAGATAATTCAATTGACCCTTTGAATCCCCGTTGCGGTGAGCTTTTGGTTGACTTGTATTTCAGAGAATTTGAAAGAAGATGCCCCGACGTAAAGCCCGGCACTCTCAACTACTTTTTTCAGGATGAGCTGATGTTCGGAACAGATACAAGGTATCTGTGGAACGAGACCTTAAGAGATGCAATAAAGGAAAAAAGAGGCTACGATATTCTGGGCTTCATTCCCCATCTGTTTTTCAATCTTTCGGACTTTACACCCGTAATACGCCTTGACTGTGCCGATGTAAAGACCAGGCTTATTGAAGAAAACTACTTTATTCCCGTTTATAACTTCCACGCTGAAAGAGGACTTACATACGGCTGCGATCAGTCATCCCGTGGAAAGAATCCTGCCGAATTTTCGGATTATTTCAGAACCGTCCGTTGGTTCACAGCCCCCGGAAACGATACCCCCGGAAGAGCGGCAGACCTTATAAAGGTCAAGGTAAACAGCTCAATCGCCCACCTTTACAAGAGACCGAGAGTGTGGCTTGAGGGCTATCACAGCTCGGGCTGGGGCACTACTCTTGAAAGCATAACAGCTCCTACAAGCGACAATTTTATATACGGTGCAAATCTTCTTAATCTCCACGGACTTTATTACGGCACAAACGGAGGCTTCTTTGAATGGGCGCCTCCCGATTTCCATTTCCGTATGCCTTACTGGGATGACGAAAAGACATGGCTCGATAAATACAAGAGAATGTCCGCACTTCTCACAACAGGTGTGCATCGCTGCGATGCGGCAATATTCTACCCCGTCTCCTCCTGCGATTACGGAGAAAACCACAAAACCTGCATTGATGCCACCTTCGGTATGGCACAGCATATTTTTAATAACGGCATTGACTTTGACTTTATAGATTTTCAGTCAATTGAGAATTCCCTATGCGAAAACGGTCTTATGAAGGTGTCGGACGAGCAGTACAAGGTGCTGATTTTTGCAGGTGTCGATGCCGTAAGACAGTCGGTAATCGACAAGGCAGAGCATTTCCTTGAAAACGGCGGTACGGTCATTTTCTCGGGAATTACTCCTTATATTTCAGATAAATACGGTGCCGGAAACGAGGACTTCAGAGAACAGCTTAAAAGAATGCTGAGCCGCAAGAACTGCCATCTTACATCAAACGAAGAGGGCGCCCTTACCGTCATCAACAAAAACATAAAGAGAAGCTTCATTACGGACATCGCCTCGGGCGTTACAAAGGCATTTGTGCACACAAGAGTGCACGGGGACAGCAAGCTGTTTTTTGTCCGCTATGCAAAAAAGGACAGCGTGTGCCGTTTTGAAGCAACGGGTAAAACCTATCTTTTCGACCCCGCCAAGGGTGAAGTGATTCTTCTTTCGGGAACTGTTTCAAAGGACGGCTTTACCTACATAAAAATGCCTCTTGAGGCAGAGGATGATACGCTTATTCTCTTTACAGAGGAGGACATTACCTGCGATAAGGAGATTAACATTGCTTTTTCACGAAAAGAGAACACAGTCGAAGAAATAAAGCTTGACGGTGAGTGGGATTTCAGTATTATCCCCACACTTGACAATACCTTCGGGGATTATTACATACCTGCAGGCGGTATCATCGGAGCCGAGGGCAGGTTCTTTGATGTGACTGCGGTAAAAAATACCTCGGATGTGCCCGAAAAGCCCGATTTTACGGATATTCCCTTCTGCACAAACAGAGCAATCAGCAGAATCCCGGCAGAAAACAACAAAAAGGCTCTTATTAAATATCTTTCCCAAAACCGTGAGCTTTTGGCTTCGGAAGCCTTTGTATATGAGGGTGAAGAGTATAAAATTGAAAGAACCGCTCTTCACGACCGCTACGGCTTCCATTCATACGAATACTCCCCCTCTCTTTACGAGCAGGGACACCACGGTCTTAAGGGCAGAGTTTATGACGACAACCTTATTTTCAGCGGTGACTGTATTTTCTTTACTTACGTTTATTCTCCGAAAGAAACGGATGCCGTGCTTCATACAGGCGGCATAAAGCCCGAATTCACAGTGCTCAATTCCGAGGAAGTAACAGACTGCACCGTAAGACTCTTAAAGGGCAAAAATCTTCTTTTTGCAGCCTTCTCTTATAGTAAGGATGAAAAGCCCGATTACAGAAACACGTCTTACCTTAAAAGGACATCTCTTTACATTACAAAAAAAGAGATTGAGAAAACGGGATATCCTCTTTCCGTTACCCCCTTTTCTAATGACAGCTATTACGGATTTTCGGGGAACTGCAATGAAAACGGACTTTTCCGCTTTGAATTTGACAGCGTTCCCTGTCTCGAAAGGCTTGAATTCAGCCTTTTCGGAGAGCTTATCGAAGTATATAACAACGGGGAAAGGCTTGAAATTACGGAAAACGGAACGGGTAATTTCAGCTCAAAGAAGTACTGCGCCGAGGTTAAAAATGTAACACCTTACGTTTCCCGTGTTGTGTTCTTTGTAAGAAGCAGCGACGGAAAGGAATACGCCTCCCTTATCCCTGAGCCCGTAAAGCTTTATTCGGGCACAGGAAAAATGACAGCGGGTGACCTTTGCAAAACAGGTGCACTTAAAAACTTCTCGGGCAAGGCAGTTTACGAAAAGGATATCACCTTAAGTAAAATCTACACCGACAGAAAATTTTACCTTGATATTTCCGATGCGGGTGCTACCGTAAATATTGAAATTAACGGAAAGTCTGCCGTGGTTTTCACCTACAGACCCTTTACTGCCGACATTACGGACTTTATCCGTGACGGTAAAAACCATATTAAAATCACGGTATCCTCTACCCTTTGCAATCACTACAGCACGGTACCGTCAAAATATTCAAACTTCCCCGAGGACAGTAAATGGGGTCTTACGGGTGAGGTTAAAATAACAGTCAAGGAGAGGGAAATATGAAATTACCCAAGCCCATAAACAAAATAGTTACCCTTGTGGCAAACTCCGTTTCGCAGACCTCGGGAAAGGATATAGACAAGAGCTTTTCTATGGCTCAGGGTATTGATGAGCTATCCCGTCAGGCGGCGGCAGAAAGCATTGTTCTTCTGAAAAACGAGGGGATTTTACCCTTGAAGGAGGAAGAAACCGTATCTCTTTTCGGAAGAGTTCAGGGAGACACCTTCTTCGTCGGCTACGGCTCGGGCGGTGATGTAAAGCCTCATTACAGGGTAAGCTTCCGTGAGGGACTTATAAATGCGGATGTTAAAATCAACAGGGAGCTTCTTTCCGTTTACGATAAATGGAGAAAAGCCAACAAGCCCGACGACGGATTCTGGGGCAACTGGCCTATGTGCTATGATGAAATGCCACTTACCTATGACATTGTAAGCACAGCCGCAGAAAAAAGCGATACAGCCCTTGTGTTTATCGGAAGAGCTGCAGGCGAGGACCGTGAAAACACCCTCGGGAAAGGCAGCTTCTATCTTACGGATGAAGAAGAAAAGATGCTGATGCTTGTGGGAATGTGCTTTAAGAAATGGGCGGTTATTCTCAACATCGGTAACATAATCGACTTTTCCTTTATTGAAAAGTACAGAATTCCTGCGGCTTTAATCTGCTGGCAGGGCGGTATGGAGGCAGGAAACGGTCTCAGCGACGTTCTGACGGGCAAGGTATCCCCCTCCGGTGCACTTACCGATACCGTTGCATACTCATATAATGATTACCCCTCTTCCGATAATTTCGGTGGCAAGGACCTTAACAAATACACAGAAGATATCTTTGTAGGCTACAGGTATTTTGAGACCTTCTGCAAGGACAAGGTAATGTATCCCTTCGGACACGGTCTTTCATATACGGATTTTGAAATAAAGGACATTAATTTTTCCGTAGGTACAGAAAACGTAAACGTAAGCGCGGTTATAAAAAACACGGGAAGCGTTCCCGGTAAAAAAGCAGCAGGACTTTATCTTAATCAGGAAAACGCCGTGCTTCCCGTTCCCGCAACGGTTCTGAAGGCATTTACAAAAACCAAGGAATTAGCTCCCGGTGAGGAGCAGACCGTTCTTTTCTCCGTATCCTTCTATGACCTTGCTTCTTATGACGATACAGGTGCTTCGGGCTTTAAGAGTGCATATATTCTCTCCTCCGGTACTTACCGCTTCAAGGTGGGCTTTGATGTAAGAAACACGGTTGAAGCCGGTGTAATGGAAAGAAAAGAAACCGAAATTATCGAACAGCTTTCCGAGATTTCTGCAGTTGAGGAGGAAAATTCCTTTAAGCGTCTTTCAGTATCCTATCAGAACGGTACTGCTTACAAGGCCTACGAGCCCGTGCCCGTAAGAACCGTTTCTCTTAAAGAAACCATTGAAAACAAGCTTCCCGAAACATTCTATATGTCAGTCGGCAGAAAATACACCCTCCGGGATGTAAAGGAAGAAAGAATCCCTCTTGAAAGCTTTGTTGCAACTCTTTCTTATGAGGAGCTTGAGGCAATTTCCCGAGGAGATTACGTTATGAATTCCCCCTTGGGTGCAAAGGGCAATGCAGGTGTATTCGGCGGAGTTCTTGAATCCTTAAGAGACAAGGGAGTTCCCCCCATAACCACAACAGACGGACCCTCGGGCATCAGAATTGCCGCCTACAGTGCACTTTTCCCCTGCGGCACGGCACTTGCCTGCACTTGGAACACAGACCTTGTTGAAGAGCTTTACAGACTTCTCGGCACGGAAATGAGAGAAAGAGGCTCCGATGTGCTTTTAGCTCCCGGTATGAATATTCACAGAAATCCCCTTTGCGGAAGAAACTTTGAATATTTTTCCGAAGACCCCGTAAATGCGGGATGTATGGCTGCCGCAGTCACAAAGGGACTTCAGTCCGCAGGTGTCAGCGCCTGTCCCAAGCACTTTGCCTGCAACAATCAGGAGGTAAGACGTACAAAGAACAACTCCGTCCTTTCAGAACGTGCTCTTCGTGAAATTTATCTCAAGGGCTTTGAAATCTGCGTAAAAACCGCAAAGCCCCTTAACATAATGACCTCCTATAACAAGATAAACGGTGTATGGGGACATTATAATTATGACCTTGTAACAGGTATTCTCAGAGGAGAATGGGGCTATGAGGGATGCGTTATGACTGACTGGTGGATGCAGTCCTCGGCTTCTCCCGAATTCCCTGTTATGAAAGACCAGGCATACCGTGTGCGTGCCGGCGTAAACGTTCTTATGCCGGGCGGCGGAAGAACAGGCAAGCGTGAGCCTGACGGCACATTAATGGCATCTCTCGGTAAGGAAGGCGGAATCACCACGGGCGAAATGCAGAAAAATGCCGCAGACGTCCTCCGTATGATAATAAATCTTCAGAAATTACGCTGAGCCTTTGCCCCTTCTATGAAAATGGGAGATTTTTTCCGGTATTGATTCCCGTGTGCTTCGCACTTGGGAACCCCCGGCGAGGGTTCCCAACGAAAAACAGTCCGACGGACTGTTTTTCTTCCCTCCTGCGCTCTTGGAAGCATTGGGAATTTCGCTGTCTGCGGACAGCGACAAGAGGCTCTGCCTCTTGACACCGTGAGCTTTTGAAAAAGCTCAAACAAAACTTTCAGTCCGGCACTCCCGTGCCGACATCATCTCTCAGTTATCGTGCAAAATCAAAGCTTCAGACAAAAAAAGACCTTAGGTAACAAAAGTTACTTAAGGTCGATTTTTATTAAGTAAAATTATTCAGCGTCAGTTGCTTCTTCAGCTGTTGCAGCTGCTTCTTCATTTGCCTTTGCGATGAGCTCGTCAATGGACATTGTTACGGGAGCTGCATCCTCTTCGGGAGCTTCTTCAACTACCTTCTTCTCGGGAGCGGGAAGAAGAGCCTTGATTGAAAGACCGATCTTTCTCTTTTCGGAGTCGATTTCAATGATCTTAACCTTAACGGTTTCATCAATTGAAAGAACATCCTGAGGCTTTTCGATTCTTTCGTAAGCAATCTGTGAAATGTGAATAAGACCTTCCATACCGGGGAAGATTTCAGCGAAAGCACCGAAGGTTGTAAGCTTTACAATCTTAACGTCTGTTTCTGTACCAACGGGATAATCTCTCTTGAGGATTTCCCAGGGATTGTCTTCAATTCTCTTGAAGCCGAGAGAAATCTTGCCCTTTTCTCTGTCAAGACCCTTGATGTATACTTCAACAGTATCACCGGGGTTAACAACCTCTGAAGGATGCTTGATTCTCTTCCAGGAAAGCTCTGTTCTGTGAATCATACCTGTAACGCCTTCAAAATCAACGAATGCGCCGTAATCGGTAAGAGACTTAACAACACCTGTGTACTTCTGGCCTTCTTCAACGTTTGCCCAGAACTTTTCTTTGTTAGCCTTGCGTGCGATTGAGTTAGCCTCGCGGATGGAGCCTACAGCTCTTCTGCGGCGCTTGTCTATATCAATAACAACGAAGTTAACGGTCTTGCCTGTCATTTCTTCAAGTCTGCCGCTCTTGGGTACACCTGAGAGAGATGCGGGAATGAAAATTCTTACACCGTTAACAATAACGATGAGTCCCTTGCTGATAACTTCAACAACGACACCTTCAAGAACCTTTCCTTCCTCTTTTGCTGCAACAATTGTATCCCAATTCTTGATAGCGTCATAACGGCGCTTTGAAAGCATAATTGTGCCTTCAACATCATTAGTCTTCATAATGATGAGAGTAAGCTCGTCGCCTACCTTAAGCTCTTTCATGGGATCTGCTGTAGGATCTGCACTGTATTCGTCGCTGGGAATATAGCCTGTCTGCTTTCTTCCGATATCAACCTGAATTTCGTTGGGAGCGACGTGCATAACTACGCCTGTTACTTTCTGATCATTGTTCATGCTGTTGAGGGATTCCTCAAGAGCCTGCTCGAAGGACATTTCCTCGGTGTTCTCAACAGCTTCAACCTGTCCCTGGTTTTCAACTGCTGATTCGATGTTTACATTGGACTCGGACATTGTTCTGATTACCTCCTTAATTATACCGTCCGGAGTGGACGCTCCGGCAGTAACTCCGACTGAAGAAGCCCTGTCAAATTTAATTTCCGATAACTCGGAAGCCTCTTCAATAAGATACGTGTCTGTGATTTCGGAGCAGAGCTTTCGGAGCTTTTCCGTATTTGAGCTGTTGCGTCCGCCGATCACGACCATCATATCATTCTCCTTGGCAAGGGCAATAGCCTCTTCCTGCCTCAGAGCGGTAGCATTACATATTGTATCAAATATTTTTAAGTTTGTGAAGAGTGTTTTTGCAAATTTTTCACATTTTTTAAACTCTTTTGCATCAAAAGTTGTCTGAGATACCAAAGAAAATGCATCATTTTCCGAAAAATCATTATTTTTCTTAATGGATTCCAGCTCTTCCGATGATGACACCACATAGCTTTCCGTTTTACAGTAGCTTCTTATTCCCTTCACCTCGGGATGGTTCGGGTCGCCTGCAATAATAATTTTGCTCCCGTCCGCACTTTCCTTTTCCACAATTCTGTGAATCTTCTTCACAAAGGGACAGGTGGCGTCAAAATACCTTATTCCGCTTTTCTCTATTTCCGAAAAAAGCTCTTTTGTTATTCCGTGGGTACGGATAATAAGCGTGTAGCCGTCCTTTACCTCGGTTATACCTTCGGCAACATAAACTCCCTTATCCTCAAGGGATTTCACAAATAAGGGGTTGTGTATGAGAGGACCGAGGGTGCAGGCATTTACACCGTCTTTTATATAATCCTCTGCCTGCTTTACTGCCCGTGCGACGCCGAAGCAGAAGCCTGCAGATTCTGCAAGAGTTATTTTCATTTACATAGCTTCCTTTGCAAGTGATACTATTTTTGCAACTACTTCATCTATGGGCATATCCGACGAATCGAGGATATATGCGTCATCGGCAGGCTTTAAGGGAGCAACGGCACGGTGGGAATCATTATAGTCCCTGAGCTTTATTTCCTCCAAAAGCTCGTTGTAATCCTTGGGAGTACCCTTTTCCATAAGCTCCTTATATCTTCTGTCGGCTCTCACCTCGGGAGAGGCGGTAAGGAAGATTTTGGGTCTGGCGTGGGGAAGAATTACTGTGCCGATGTCTCTGCCGTCCATAAGACAGTTATTTTCTCTTGCAAATTTCTTCTGCATTTCAAGTAAGAATTCACGGACCTCGGGGATAGCGGAAACATTTGAAGCCGCCATTGAAGCCTCGGGAAGGCGGATGTCACGGCTTACATCCTCACCGTTAAGCATTACTCTCTGCTCACCGTCAACGAAAACAATACCGAGCTTTATGTCGGGAAGGACAGAAAGCACATCCTCACGGCAGTCCGTTTTAAGACCCTTTCTGAGAACCGCAACACCTACGGCACGGTAAAGTGCGCCGGTATCAATATAAATGAAGCCGAGCTCCTTTGCGGCAAGCTTTGCTACGGAGCTTTTTCCTGCACCTGCAGGACCGTCAATTGCTATATTAATCATTGTTTTTATCTCCTTTTACGCTGTTTCCTGCAAGAGCACCCGTTGAAAAGGCAATCTGCAGATTAAAGCCGCCCGTGTAGGCATCAACGTCAATTACCTCTCCTGCAAAATAAAGACCTCTTACCTTCTTTGACTGCATTGTTTTGGGGTCGATTTCGTCTGTTTTTATACCGCCTGCCGTAATAATTGCCTCGTCAATGGGACGGGTGCATTTAATGGTGCAGGTAAGGTTTTTAAGAAGCCACACAAGGTCCTTTCTCATATCCCTTGTGATTTTGTTAGCCCTGAGGTCGGGCTCAATTCCCGAAAGGCTTACTATTACGGGAATCAGCTTTCGGGGTAATAATTCCTGCAAAGCATTCCCGAGAGCCTTGTTGGAGTACTTTCCGAAATCCTTTATTACTCTCTCGTCAAGCTTTTCTTCCGTAAGAGCCGGCTTTAAGTCAATTGAAAGCTCGTATTTTCCGGGCCTTATATCCCGAAGGTGTGCGGAGGCACTTAAAATCATAGGACCCGAAACACCGAAATGAGTAAAGAGCATTTCGCCGAAATCCGTATAAACCTCCTTGTAGGTGTCCGTATCTCTTATGGTGATTGAAACATTTTTAAGGGAAAGCCCCTGAAGCTTTCTTACCCAGTATTCCTCGGTTTCAAGGGGTACAAGTGAGGGAGTGGGAGGGGTTACGTTATGTCCCACACACTTGGAAAGAGTGTAGCCGTCACCTGTGGAGCCCGTAAGGGGGTAAGAGCAGCCGCCCGTTGCAACAATCACATCGGGAGCATCATATCTGTTACCGCTTTCCGTAGTAACACCCGTAATACCGTTTTCATCAGTAAGAATTGCAGTTACACGCTCCCCCGTTATGATTCTCGCTCCGTTGTTTTTAGCGTAAGCGACAATGGCATCGACTACATCCACAGCCTTGTCCGATTCGGGGAAAACACGGTTTCCTCTTTCAATTTTAAGGGGCACACCCATACCTTCAAACAAATCCATAGTATCATAGGGCATAAACCTTGAAAAGGCACCGTAAAGAAAACGGGAGTTATGGGGAATTGCATCCATAAGCTCGTTTACAAGGGTGCAGGCATTTGTGACATTGCATCTGCCCTTGCCCGTTATCATAAGCTTTCTTGCAGGACGGGGATTTCTTTCAAGGACAGTAACCTTCAGCCCTCTCTCAGCCGCCTTGCCTGCGGCAATAAGCCCCGCAGGACCTGCTCCTATAACAATTACATCAGATTTCATAAAAACACCTCTAAGATGTTATTATATAATATTTTTAATTCTATTGCAACACAAAAAGAAACCGCAGATTTCTCCGCGGTCAGTCGTTGTCTTCTTCATACATTGAAAGGAGCGTATCGAAGATTTCGTCGTCCTCGATTTCGGAGTAGATTTCGGGAGCTTTACCGTCGGATTCTGTAAATTTCATTATAGTTACCATATCGTCCCCGACTTCCAGAAGCACGGCATACTCCTGCCCGTCAAGGACGTACATTTCGAGAAATTCAAATTCAGCCTCGTTTTTGCCGTCAGACAAAATAATTTCACCGTTTTTACCCTTATTCACATAATCCATATAAAAAACACCGCCTTCTGTTTTAACTATACAGAAAGGCGGTAATTTTGTCAACCGACGGCACCTGAGATTTTGATATTTTCGTAGTTTTTTGCGCAGACCTCGTTTACGACATCGGAGATTGTAAGCACATTAGTATCCGAAAGGGCGGCGGTGGGGACTACCACTTCAACGGTATTTTCTGAAATTACCGCAATACAGTCGCTTCCCGTTTTGCCCGTAACAAGGCTTTCAATATCCGATTCCATTTTGATTTCGTTCTGAAGCTTTTCAATTGCCTTGGCGGTGGAGACGGAGGCTTCCGTTTCCCCTGTAGCAGAAGCAAGCACTGCCTGTAATTCCTCTAAAGCCGAAGCGTGAGCTGTGTCTCTGTGCAGTCTGATTTCAGCAAAGTTTTCTCCCTCAGTTTCCCCGTTTACAAGCTGTGCGGTGCCGTCGGGAGCATCAACAGAAAGATTCCCCTGTCCGTCACCCTCGGGGAAAAGCTCGGTGTCGGTACCCGTATAGTACCAGTTAACGAACACCGCAAGGCCGAGAGCCACAACCAAAGCTGCCAGAACTATCTGTTTTTTACCTAAAAGAACGTGCATAATATATCCTCCGTAAGTTATTTTTTTGCCATTTTTGTTACCCATATTCTGTTTACGGGCACTCCGAGGGTCGCACTTACAAGCCTTATGATTTCCTGCTTCACGCTTACACTTTCCGCTCCCTCGCAGGTGATTCCCACACCTCTTATTACGGGTGCGGTGATTTTCAGAAGAAGTCCCCCGGAACCTCCCGAGCTTTCGATTATAACGTATTCGCTTTTGTATTCACTCTTATTCTCCCCGTTTTCGGTTTCGCTGTTTACGGCAACGGTTTTTTCCTGAAGGCAGTCAACTGTTACCGTAACCTTTACCCTGCCTGCGCCGTCCACGGTTTTTATGAGAGAGGACAGCTTTTCCTCAATACCCTCTTCGACAGCGGCAATATCCGGGCAGCTTTCCCGGGTCTCAGCCTCCGTCTTCCCGTTTCCCGAAAAAAGGAGAAGCAACATCCCCGAAAAACCGAGAAGCACAATCAGCAGAAGCTTTTTATCCTTTTTAAGTCTTTCTGTAATTTTTTCCGTCAGTTTATTCATCTGTCAATTCCACCCTGATATCGGGTATTATCCCAAGAGCCTCATAAAGTGCATCCCCCAGCTTTTCCTCAAACTGCGGTTTTGCTTCAAAGGTAATACCTACATATTCAATATTTATGCTGCCGTCTTCGGTTTTATTAATAAAAATTTCCGTTTTATAAGGTACTGCCGTAAATTTTCTGACAGTTGTCCTTATTACCTCTTCGGCGGCAGTTCTTACGCTTTCTTCAAGAAAATAATCGTAGTTTTCCGTTTCATATTCCCCCGAAAGTCCGAAATCATCGGAATTCATATTACCGAAGGCGGAGAATAAGGGAAGAAAAACAAGTGACATCAGAACAACACTTATAACGGATTTTGCAGTTTTTGATACCGTGCCCGAGGGCAGTAAAAAGCAATAGATAAGACTTCCGGCGCTGAGAAAAAGAAGCAGAAGCCCCCAGTTTTTAAGCTCTGCCATATTAAGACCTGCTGACCGTAAGGATTATGGCAATACTGAGAATAAACACCAGGGACACGAAGCACAAGGCTCCCGTAATAACGGAAATGACACCGCTTAAATTTTCCGTAAAGCCCTTTATTTCACCGTTTCCCGTAATATCTGCCGTAACACCCATAACGAAAAGCGCTCCTTTCCACAGAATTATGTTCGCAAGCACCGGAAGATTTATAACGGTAATACCCATAATACCGAGCATTCCCACGGTGCTTTTTATAAGCCCAATCCCTGCAACAACCGAATTCAGCGCCTCACCTATGGCAGAGCCTACTACGGGCACGGTATTGCCGATAAGAAAACGGAAGCCCCTTATTGTAACGGAGTCGGCAGCCCCTGCAATTACACCCCGTACTGACAGAACAGCCACAAAAATACCTGCAACAAATGCCATAAGCATAGTAATTGCCCGTGAAAGCGTCCGCCCTATTCCCTGAAGCTTCATATAGGGGTTTATTGCCCCTGCGGAGCAAACTGCTACCAGAACCGCGGACATTACGGGAACCACATTTCCGAAAAGAAGGGCAATTCCCTCACCGAAAGCAAAAACAATTGAATTGAAGCTGACTGCCAGAGCAGGGTTTCCCGATACGGCAACAACACCCGTGAATACGGGAATAAGGGTCAGCATAAAATTTCTTGTCATAAGAAGAGCCGATACACATTCGGAGAAAATCTCACCCGTAAAGCTGACTGCGGAAAACATAACCGTCATTACCGCCACACTTTTTCCCATAAAGAAAAGATTTCCGCCCTCGGGGAAAAATCCCGAAAAGAGAGATGTCACAATAATGAGAGTCAGCGACATAAGCCCTGCACGGAAAATATCGGAAAAGCCCTTTGTAAAAAGCTCCCATACCGTGCTCAGCGCCTTTTCGGGGGTAATGTCAAAGAAATCACCCTGCCCGTCCGTATTTATGCCGAAATCCCTGAGAAGAGAAAGGGCATCATCAGAGAAAAAATCAAAAATCTCACCGTAGACCTCCGATGCCCTTGCTGTCACGGAAAAGAAGAAAAGAAAAATAACACAGATTAAAATTACAGCCGTCCTTTTCATACACCGTTTACCAATCCTGCCACATACGACACGAAGCCCTTTATAACGGGAAGGCTTACTGCCGTTATTATTATTTTTCCTGCAAATTCAAGCTTTGTTGCGGCGGCAGAATCTCCGCTGTCACGGCACATATCGGAAAGCACCTGCGTAACAAGAGTTATCCCCAGCACCTTTATAAGTACGCTTATGTAAAGGGACGAGGCTCCTCCCGAGGAAAAAAGGCTGTCGAAGAAGCCTAAGGTATCCCTTAATTCATCCCCCACAACAAAAATAAGCACCGCCGCCGCTCCCAGCCCCGAAAACACGGCAAGCTCAGGCTTATACTGGCGAAGCAGAGAATAAACAAGCAGCTCCGTCAGCACAATTCCCGCAATTTTAGACATCAAAGGTCAAACACGCTCCTGACGTAAGAAAACATTGTTCCCACATAGGGAAGCACCATCATAATGACAATAACAAGGCCTGCCAGAGTGGTTATCATTGTATATTCATCCCGCCCCGAACGGGTGAGCACTTGATTCAGCACCGCAACAATAAGTCCCACGGCGGCAACCTTGAAAATGATTTCTATATCCGTACCGTTCACCCCTTAAGAAAAAATAAAGAACACGGCAGCAGCCGCGAGAACACCCGAATACACAGGCATACTGCGGTTTTTCTCATACCGCTTTTCCTCCTCCGAAAGAAGCTTCCGGGCAAGGGAAGAAAAAGCCTCACACTTCTTTATAAAGCTTTCTCTCGGGCACCTTCCGAAAACATCGGAAAAGGACAAAAGAAGGCTTCTTAAGTCGGGTTTTATGTAAAAGGGACAAAAAGCCTGCACCTCGCACTCCCATATCTCCTTCAGGTTTTCTCCGCTGTCATAACGGGAAAGCACCGTTTTTATAAAGGTAAGATGTCTGTATTTTTCCTTTTCCGAAAGACTTATGAAAATTTCCCTGAAATCCGAAATGCCCGTACCTCCCATCTCCCCCATTTCCGTAAAAAAGGCAGAGATGTCCCTCAGAAGTCTAAGTCTTTTATTCTGAAGAAACGAAAGATAAAGCCCCGAAAGGGCTATTGCCGTACAAAGGCTCACAAGACCTGCGAATTTCATATAAAAGCTCCCCGTAAGAATATTGTGCAGTAATTCTTCCCGGTTCCGAGAGGGAAAGAAATACCGCTTTATCGAAGACGTTTTCCGAAAAAAGAATCCTGAACTGCTGTCTTCTTACAAGAGAAGAAACATCCCCTGCGTGAATTGATGCAATAAAGGATACACCGGAATTAAGCCCCTGAAGTATGCTTTTTGTTTCATCATAAGAGCCTATTTCGTCACAGATTATGTAACGGGGTGAAAGAAGCCTTACTGCGTGCAGAATTGCATCCGCCTTTTTCATTCCCTTTATGACGTCGGCACAGGGACCGGGACTTCTGCCTGCCGTCAGCTCCCCTCTTTCGTCAACTACACAGACCTTGGGATACTCTCCCCCGAAGCCACGGGACAGCCTTTCTGCAATTTCCCGAAGAAGAGTGGTTTTTCCGCCTCCCGGTGCACTTGCAATGAGAAGACCCGAGGAAAAGGAGAGAAGCTCTCCGAAATCCGTATCCGTATGTGCTTTTCCGTAATAAGGAATACGTATATTAAGAGAGGTAATTCTTCCTATTGTACCGTTTTCGGAAGCCACTTCGCCGCAAAGACCGATTCTGATGCCACGGGAATAGGTGATATAGCCGTTTTTCAGCTCGTTTTCACGGAAAAAGCCCGAATATCCTATGCTTCTGTCGGTTATTTCACTAAGCTCGGAAGCTGTGGGCTTAAGAGCGTTTAAGGGGAACACCCGTGACAAATTTCCGTTTTCGTCAAGAAACATTGTCCCCTTTTCCGTCACGAGATAAACGGACTCACCGCAAATCATCCTTACCTCATAAATACCGTCCGCATCTTCAAAGGCAAGAGACAAGGGCTTTTTAAGCCCCGACGGCATAATTTTCAGCACGTCCCTTAAAAGCTCATTCATTTTTTCACCTTCTGTCACATTCTATGCACACTTGTCCCGGGATATGACCTTTGTCCGATAAATATATATGTGCAATTCTGCTGATTTCTGATGATTGATATTTTGTTAATTACGCCTATGACATTAATCTGATTTTTATGATAAAATATATTAATCAAATGAAGAGAAGGTATAAAAATGCTCACAATCGGCACCTATGTGATTCACGAAAAATACGGAATATGCTTAGTTAAGGAAATACAGAAGAATATGAAGGTAGGCACCAAAAGAAACGACTACTTTGTACTGAAGCCGGTATATAATCCGTCTTCTTCCGTGTATATTCCCTTAACAAACAAAACTGCCGAAGAAAAGCTGAAAGCACTCCCTACGGCAGAAGAAATTCTAAAGCTTTTGGAATCCGGCAATAAGCTTGAATGGCTTGAGGACGGCAAAACAAGAAGCGATTTATTTGAAAAAATTCTGTCTGACGGTGACAGAAAAAAGATTCTCGAAATGATAAAATGTATAGAAGAAAAGAAAAAAGAACTTGCAGAGCAAGCAAAAAAACTCCGTATTGCTGATGAAACGGCACTGAAAACTGCCGAAAAGATTATCTCCGAGGAATTTTCCTTTATTCTCGGGATTCCCAAAGAAAATGTTGGCGAATATATCAGGCGAATATATTATAAGAATACGTAAATAAAACCAAAACCACCGGTTCATTAATTTAACCGATGGTTTTGATTGCAGTTAAGGGTTTATAAGCTTATTTTTTTAGTGCCGGCGGAATTTCGGGAAGCTGCAGGGATTCTGCAGAATCAAGACCTACAGACATTCTTAAAATCAGTCTTGCATCGGCTGCTGAGATTGCATTATCGCTGTAAGTGATATCACCCCAATAGAAGCCCTTGCCTTCAATTTTTTCAAGACCTACGGCATGTCTCAGGGCAAGTCTTGCATCACCAGCGGAAACTGTACCGTCAAGGTCAATGTCACCCCACTGATATACAAACCATTTTGCATAAAGGGTTGTATGCTCCGCCTTGTTTGCTGCAATTTCGGTTACGGCATTGCCCTGGAAATTAACGTTATTATACCAGCCCTTGAATTCAAATATGCCGTCTCCCGTGTAGGGTGCGGTAAGAGTTACCTTCTGAGTATATTTTCTTGTAGCGGGATTGCTATTATTGATTTTATTTGCAGGAGGAGTAAGTGCGGCAATTGTATCGTGAACATAAACTATATTGTAAACATTTTCTGTCCACTTTGCATAGAAGGTTCTTGCGCCCTCATCCGTTGCGGTAATATCGGCAGCCTTTTTGGTAAATGCGGCATCGGTGAACCATCCGCCGAAGGTATAACCCGTGTCTGATAAAGCCTGAAGCTTCACCGTATCCCCGTAGGTATACTGCGTGGGATTCGGATTAGACACATTCTTATGCACCTCGGGCTGAACATAAACTATGTCATATCTGCCTCTAATCCATTTTGCATAAAGGGTGATATTATGTCCGTAGCGGTGCATATTGTAGCCGTTTTCGGTTTTTGTAAGTGCGCTTGAGAAATCTTCATAATAATACCAGCCGTCAAAAATCATACCCTTCATTGTGGGGGCCTTTATATTGATATAGTCTTCTTCATCCTCAATATCAACAGTAAAGCTTGTGGGATTTTCAGGGGCATTCGTTCCGCCGTTCAATACATAAGTAACGGTATATGTAGGAATATTCCACTTCATATATAATGTTATGTCGCCTGTAAGCTCCGAGCACTTTATTTCCGTAATTTCGGTTCCTGCCTTAAAATCAGCTGTTGTGTACCAGCCGAGGAAGGTAAGTCCCGAGCAGGAGGGAGCTTCAAGCACCTCGTTATCCATATAGGTTGTTACAAGGGAAGGATTGGGGTTATATACATATCTCTTCGTACCGGGAACATAGGTTACATTATATTCCGTTGCAGACCATTTTGCATAAACTCTGTGGTTCGTTTCTGCAGATGTATCAATGCTTGTTATCTTGGTTCCCTCTGCGAAATCCTCGGTTGTGTACCAACCCTCAAATTTATAGCCGTAACGGGTGGGAGTATAATCGGCACTTGTAAGGTCAATAACTACGGTTGATTCTTCGGTAAACTGTCTTAATATTTCTGCGCTGTAGTCAAAGTCACCGCCGTTAAGGACATAATTAATCCTGTAATATCCGTCAAGAGGAATTACAATGGGCTCTGAATACTGCGATACCCAATAGCACGCATCACCCGGCACCTTACCGTAGTCACCGTAATCATAATCACCGATAATAACTCTTGCACGAAGATAAACGGTGTCACCCTGCTCATAGGCAATTCCTTCATCCTCAAAGAATTCGGATATCCAATAATTAGCAAATTCATAATCAGAATTACCGGGCCACGTGGATGTATATTCATACCACTGACCGTCATTCACCCTGAATTCAAGCTGTAGAGTTCTGTCCCAATAAAAATCATCATCAAGGAAAATATCATACTCATCATCACAATTACGGTAAGCAGCATCTGCGGCTGCTCCTGCTCTTTTTAATGTGTCGGGATAATCTATTGATACAAGATAATATGATGAATCGCCTGATTTTTTTGTTCTGATATGCTTTAATGCGGGAGCTTCATTGATATTTCCTTCAGCAGGCATTTCATAGGTAAGCCCCTTGGAGGTATTGTTGTAGGAAACAGTTTCAGACCAGGGAGAATAAAATACGTGGTAGCTTCCAACTCCGCCAACGCGGGTATAATACCACAGACGGTACCTGGCTTTAACATAAAGAGTTTCATTGTTGAAGTTTACGCTGTAGCCTGTATCCTCGTCATTTACATTTGTTCTGAAGGCTTTTCCCTGAGTCATATTTGAAGCAAGCTGTGCATGGTTGCTGAAATTCCACTCGTAAAATGTTGCAAGATCAAAAATCCGTGCATATTCAAACCAATAGTATGTACCGTCTGTATTAGGCAGATTATAATATGTATACTGTGAGCTGTCGTAATCATATATACTGGAAGGAAGCCAGTTGGTATCGTCGTAATCCGCATAATCGCTGTCGTTTATCCAGTTTACATTATCAAAGGAATAAGCAAACTGAACATAAAAACTAATGCTTGCAGAATCCCAGGATTCTTCCTCCGTGTCTATATTGAAGCCGTATTTTTTAAGATATGCTTCTTCACCCAGAGCAGAGATTTCCCTTTGCATATTTACAATTTCTTCGGAATTGATATAGTATGCCCTTACATAATCACCGTCATCCCCGGCATCGTTTGCAATATAGTAGATTTCCGGAGTCTCTGTAGGTTTGGGAAGGCTTGTTGCCGTATCAACGGTATAAGCCGAAGACGACACAGCAAGCACGGCAATAAGCATTAAAACGGAAAATATTACCAATAGCGTCTTTTTCATAATCTGTTTTTTCCTTTCTTAAAACTAATGAGGAGCCTCACTTAAGAATCCTGAATTTTCCTATTAAGGGAAGCTCTTTTGCTTTGCCGTTAAGAGCATTCAATATGCCGATAACTGCAAGCACGGTTACAGCAATACCGATAACGGGAGCAATTATCCAACCGATGACGGGAATTGCAGCAATGACAGATAAAATTACAGCGGCAATAACAAGAAGCAATCCCTGATTTGTGTGGAATCTTGCAAAGGGTGAATCCTTTGCCGCAAAAAGAGGAATCAGGAATATAATGTATGCAAGAACTGCCATTACCTTATTTTTTTCGATATCAGCCTTATCAAAGCTGTCCGTATCATCCTTTGTGTCGTTTAAGTGACTGATTTTTTCTGAAACTGCAGTTTCAAAGCCGTTTTGAGCATTTTTTGTCTCTTCAGCTTCGGCAGGTTCATTAACCTTTACCACCACCGCCGCACCGCAATTCGGGCAGAATTTCAAGCCCTCTTCAAGCACAGCTGAACAGTTAGAACACATACTCATAGTTAATTCCTCCTCTGACAATTAAAATTTGAAAATATCTCTTAAGCCAATAGGCTTCTGAGGCTCGGGTTTTACATAATTGAAGCCGCCTGTGGGCTCACCGGTCATAAATCCCAAAGACACCTGACAGCTTCCGCTTTCAAAGCTATGCTCAAAATCAATATGATAACAAACGGAGCCTGTCATTTTATATAAATGGTCATCTGTGGGGTACTGACCTGCAGGTCTGAAGCCGTTCTGCTTTGCCATACTGCGGTACTGCTCAAAGGCATTTCTTGCAGCACCGGCATTATTTCTGAAATCGGCACCGAAAACAATATATCCGTCATATTCATCTATATAAAGATTTTCTCCGCCGAAACTCCACTCGGGATACTGTGACAATTTTTCCTGCCATTGTGCAGAAATCTCTGCAAGCTCTCTCCTGTGAGCCTCTTCCTCCATTACGGCTGACGGAAGCTTAGTTCCGCAATCCGTACAGAATTTTGTACCGATATTGTTCTGTTTGCCGCAGGACGGGCATTTTGATGTCTCGGCAACTGTCAATTCAGGTAAAGCACTTCCGCAGGACTGACAGAATTTCTGCGAAGAAGGAGCGGACTCTCCGCAATGAGAGCATATTTTCAGATTCTCTGCCTGCTTGGTTGCAAAATCCATAGCGGCACGCTCAAGATTTGCAAATGCTCCCTGTGCACTTGCACCGGCGGCACCGTTTCCCGATGGCTTGTATGTCGCCTCATCAAGCCTTGCGGCTGTTCTGTTCACAAGCTCCGTGGCCTTTGGCTCAATTGCCTGATTTATTGCATTACCGACTGCTTTCCCGATGCCCTCGCTGATACCGCGCCTTATTGCACGTTCAAGAAATCCCATATAAAAACCTCCTTCAAATATTACTGTACTTAATAAGGAGCTGCTTTCTGCCGGATATACTCAGCTTTTTATAGATATTTTTTGTATGAAAATGAATGGCAGAGGCTGAAACAAACAGTTCCTCGGCTATCTGTTTCTGTGTTTTATCTGACATAAGCAGCAGAAATACTTCCAGCTCTCTGTGGGATAATTCACCAAGCTCCGGATATTTTTCCTTCAGCATTTTGAATTCCCGATTCAAAAGCTCCATATAGTCAAAAAAATGTGTCTTTTCGTCAGTTACTCTGTTCATCGGCATCACTCCTTTTTTAGTCAATACGGGTAGTTTTTCTGTTCAAACTGGTAGAAAAACTCAATCGAGATTGAACTTTTACTTTTTCTTTGTTATAATGAAAAAGTAAAACAGACAACAGGTAAACAATAAAGTGCTGTTTACACCCGGATTATATCAAAAAAAAGCGGGAGTTTTCTATCCCTTATTCAAGGGGTTTTTAGGTTTACTACCCAAATTTGCAGTTTTTTATAAGAAAAGAGAGAAAAACTATGAGCAATTCGCTATTATTAAGAAATCAACAGAAAAGACTTGACCCGCCGCTGTGGCAGCTGCTGTGTTTTTCTATGTTCAGCTTCTGGCAAATGGGATTTATATATTTTATGGGGCCGGCACTTAACATTGACGGAAGAACTCCGCTCCCTATATCGATGGATAATATTGCAACGCTTATTGCCGCTGCCTATATAGTCTCAATTCTCCTTATGCTCATAATTCCGAAAAAAGTGGTTATTGCAGGAAGAATATGCACAATAGCCGCCCTTGCAACAATTTTCGGCTTATTCCTTCCTCTTGAAGAAGCTATACTGAGACTTCTTATATATGCCCACATATTCATCTGCTGTACAATGATTGGCTTTGAAACCTTCCTTATAGTAAATTTCTTTTCCGAAAAGGCTGCAATAAGACATCTTACAGTTGCGTACGGTGTTTCTCTTGCTTTGATTTCCGTCGTGCAGAACGATTTTCTTCCCATAACCTTCCCCGTTTTCCGTATCGTTACGGTTTTCGCGCTGATTTTTCTTTCCGTATTCTATTTCAGTATTCCGGCAACCAAGGACAGCTTTCCGGAATACGTCAGAAAAAAAGATAATTTTACCGCACCTAAAAAGCTGCTATCAGGAACGTATATTCTTGTTTTCATCTCTTCTCTTATGGCAGTTTCGGGGCCTTCCATTTCGGGAGAGGTATCCAACGGGGTGTTTGTTACATATTGCACGGATGCAGCCATCTCAATACTTATTTATGTGCTTTATAAAAAGTTCAACATACATCCCTTCCGTTCAATTTCCCTTTCAATGGCTCTTGGCGGAGTAGGCTTTCTCCTGATGTATGCGGCAGACTACGTGCCCGCACTTTCCTATGTATCATGTGTATTTATCGGCTTCGGTATGGTTCCATGCTGGATGATTCCCCTTTACTGTGTTATGATGATGAAATCATACCCGTCAAAATACCTCACTCCGGTCACTATCGGTCTTGCACTTGTTGCGGTGCTTGTCCAGAGCACAATGGTTGAAGCCTTCCGCGATATTCCTTCAATGCTGAATCTTGCCTACGGCATTATAATGGCAATTCTTGTAATTATCTATTTACAGATTGAGCCGTACTTTATGTATGCATTCAAAAGAAAAATACCCGATACTGATACGGTGAAGGAAAGCTCAGAAATACAGGAGGCAGTTGTCTGTTCCGACGAAGCAGAGTTTACAGAAGCGGCAGAGAATGAAGGTATTAACGATATGATTAAAAAACTTACAAAAAGAGAGCTTGAGGTGCTTGACTTTATAGGCTGCGGCTACAGCAATTCGGAAATTGCAAAGGCCCTGTTTATTTCGGAGCATACGGTAAACGACTATACAAAAAAGATTTATCGCAAGCTGGATGTTCATTCAAGATATGCTGCCGCACAGTTTGTAAATAAGAAATAAGCTGAAAAAGAAAAAACGGGAATGAAAAAATAAACACCGCATAAAATAAGATAAACTTAGGGGTTCTTGCAAGCCGCAGACTTGCAAGAACCCCTAAAGCAATACAAAAACAGAAATTGTAAAAAATATTATGTTTTATACTCCGGATTATTTTGATATGTGATAACCTGTTATTACGGCATTTGCAACCTTCGTGCCCAGTTCATCATATATGTCTGTAACATAATAACAGGTGGTTCTTCCGTCCTTTTCGCATTTAGTCTCTGCATAAAGCATTTTTCCCTTAGGCTGTGAAAGATACGTAATATTCGTATTAAGGGAAACCGTTCCCTGTGTCTTATGATTTGCAGCCACAGCAAATGCAAAATCAGCGAGTGTAAAGGGAACTCCGCCCATAAGCGCGCCCAATGCGTTTTTATGGTCATCTGTAATTTCAAGTGCACATTTTGCATAGCCCTCACCGATTTCCTCGATATACATTCCGTTACGGGCAGCAAATCTGTCTTTTGAGAAAAACTCTCTTACTTCATTTATATTTTCCATCTTACTTCCTTGTAAAAACAAGAGGCTGTAATTAAAAATTACAGCCCCGGATATTTTTAATTACAGCTTCATTGCAACGTCCCATGCCTGCCATATAACGGTACGGAGATTTCCTACCTTGCAGGCGTCACCGATTACGTGAACCTTCTTGGACTTCTCTGCTACGGGAGCGGGTCTGTAGCCTACGGAAAGAATTACGTTATCGCAGGGGATATCTGTCTTCTTGCCGTTCTTATCCATAACGGTAACACCGTCATTACGGATTTCGGTTGTCTTGGTCTCAAGATATACGGGAACCTTATTTGTCTTGAAGCAGTCACGAAGGAAGCTTGTGTTTGCAAGTGCAACACCGGGAGTAGTAATAAGGTCATCCTGCATTTCAACGATAACGGGCTTCTTACCCTGAAGGAATAAGTCGTAAGCAATTTCACAGCCTGTAAGACCGCCGCCGACGATAACAACATTTTCGCCTACGGTCTTTTCACCGAGAAGGTATTCACAGGCCTCAATTGCCTTGTCTGCACCGGGAACGGGAATCTTGTTTGCAACGGCACCTGTTGCTACAATCACTTCATCAGCACCGAGAGCTTCAATGTTCTTTACTTCGGTATTGAACTTGATTTCGATGGGATATCTTGTGATTTCACGTCTGTACCAGGCTATAAGGTCACGGTCCTTCTCCTTGAAGGAGGGAGCAGCGGCTGCAATGAATACACCGCCGAGCTTATCGGTCTTCTCATAAAGAGTAACCTTATGTCCGCGCTGTGCGAGAACGATAGCAGCTTCCATACCGCCGATACCGCCGCCGATAACAGCAATATTCTTCTGCTTCTTTGCCTTTTCGATCTTATATTTCTTGGACTGCATTGTCTTGGGGTTAAGAGCACAGCGTGCAAGACCCATTGTGTCGAGAAGGTCCTGAGTATTTGCGTGACCCTTTGCGGAGGAGAAGTTGAAGCAGCCGCTGTGACAGCAGATACAGGGCTTGATGTCTTCAATTCTGTCTTCAATAATCTTTGTGATCCATTCGGGGTCAACAAGGAACTGACGAGCAACGCCTACGCCGTCAATCTTGCCCTCTGCGATAGCTTCGGAAGCAGTAGCGGCATCCATACGGCCTGCACAGACAACGGGAATATCAACAAACTTCTTGATGTGAGCAACGTCCTCAAGGTTGCAGTTTTCGGGCATATACATCGGAGGATGTGCCCAGTACCAGGAGTCGTAGGTACCGTTATCGGCATTGAGCATATCGTAGCCCATATCCTGAAGGTACTTTGCAGCCTTTTCGGATTCTTCCATATTTCTGCCCACTTCAACATAGTCCTCACCGGGCATTGCGCCTTCGCAGAAGCCCTTCATCTTGGACTCTACGGAGTAACGCAGAGATACGGGATAATCGTCACCGCAGGAAGCCTTTATAGCCTTTACAACCTCTGCAGCAAAACGGTATCTGTTTTCGAAGCTTCCGCCGTATTCGTCGCTTCTCTTATTGAAGAATTCAATTGCGAACTGGTCAAGGAGATAACCCTCGTGAACAGCGTGAACCTCAACACCGTCAACGCCTGCATCACGGCAGAGCTTTGCGGTCTTTGCAAATGCTTCAATGATTTCGTGAATCTGCTCCTTTGTCATTTCGGGACAGATAATGTCGTGTGCCCAGCGTGAAGGCTGAGGACTGGGAGATGCAAGCTCGTGTGAGGTATCAATAATGGGCTTTACAATAGCTCTTGTAATCTTATTCTTATGAAGGGGTGCAATAAGGTCTGTGATAGCCCAGCTTCTGCCCATACCGGCTGTAAGCTGAATGAAAAGCTTTGCGCCTGTCTTATGGATTTCGTCCATAAATTCCTTGAGGTCTTCAAACATCTTGGGATTCTGCCAGAGCCACTTGCCCCAGAAGGTATCGCGAAGAGGTGCAATACCGGGAATGATAAGACCTACGTTATTGTTGGCTCTTTCAATGAAAAGCTTTGCTGCTTCCTTGTCAAAATGACATCCGCCAAGCTCAAACCAACCGAAAAGTGAGGTACCGCCCATGGGACACATAACAATTCTGTTCTTGATTTCACAGTTGCCTATTTTCCAGGGGGTAAATAATGCATCATACTTTTTATCCATAAATAACCCGTCCTTTCTTTTTTCCAATTAAATAGTATATAAAAAACAAATTATTATGTCAAGGCAATTTGAAATACTGTGACAATTTTTTGTCAATTATTTTTTTGATATTTTACGCTGTAACGGGAAGACTGTTTACAGAAATTTTTACGGGCGAAAAGCTGACTGAGGTCAATAACGGCTTTATTGTGACCGAAAACGTAAGGACAAAGAAGACAAGAGAAATTCCCTGCGAAAAAGTGGTTCTTGCACTCGGTTCAAAATCCGAAAATAAGCTTGCAAAGGAGCTTTCAGCAGCAGGCTTTGACGTAACAGCCATCGGCGACGCAAAAAAGGTCGGAAAAATTGCAGATGCAACAAAAGCCGCATTTCTTACCGCAACATCAATTGAATAAAAGATACCTTCGGGACTGTAAAAGCGTATGCTTGTGCAGTCCCTTTTGCATTTGCAGAAAACCTAAAAAAAGCTCCCGGAAGGAGATTTTCCTTCCGGGAGTAAAAAGCTACAAGCTGAGCTTATTCAAAAAAGGCTTCCAAGGTCAAGCTCACCGCGGAAAAGCATTCCGATAAGCTTGAAGAACATTTTACAGAAATCAACAAATGCCTTGAATGCAGAGCCGATTGTAGGCTCCTCTTTGCCGATTTTCATAAATGAAAGGTCGCCGCAGTTATCTGCCGTCATAGGCTCCATAATTTTTGCTTCTTCATTATAAATCATAAAGCAGACACCGTTGCTTACACTGTCAACAGTTTCACCGGTGCCGTTGAGAAAGCTGCGGATTACATCCATACACGGCTCAAGAATATCGTGGTGAGCATTCTTGAATACCCAGGTTGTTTCGGGAGAGTATGCAGTTGAAAGGTCTACAACCTTATCCGCTGAAATATATTTGCCCTTTCCCTTTTCAATACGTGCAGCAATATATTCATCGGAAAGTGTTTTTCCTATTTTTGCCGCAGTTGCGCCGAATGTCGCATCCTCAAGACTTACAAGTGCATCCGACTGCAGATCGGCATCTTCCGTGAAGGGAGCATTGAGGAAGCCGTAATTTGCGGTAAAGCCGAAGTGAATACCCTTTTCTCTGAGGCTGTCATAATAGCCCTTAAGGTCAGAGGAAATATGCTCTCTGTAATAAAGAATTTTTTCGATGAGTCCGGCATACTTTATGCGAAGCTCTGAACCGGGCTGTCCGAACACAAGATTCAGTGCATCATTCATATCCTCTTCCTTGACACAGGTCCAGAAATTTACCTGTGTTGCAAGTCCTGTTGCATGCAGAATAGCAGGAATAAGAGCCTCATAAAGTCTTTCATAAAGCTTTTCAATACTGCCGAGAGCCATATTTGTAGCGTTCACCTGATTAAAGAAATCCATTGTTTTGAATACGATTTCACTGAGAAGCGCAGAAAACTCAAAACCGACACCGACACCGTTTATACCACAGTAATCCAGCTGACCGAGATATTTTTCAAGAAGCATATCATCAAACTCAACCTTGCCGCTGAATGATTTTGAGATAACAGTTGAGCCGTTTGAAAGAACCTCAACAAACATTACGTTCTTTACATGACCGAGATGACCGTACTTTTCAAGGTAAGCCATAAGCAGACTGCCGCCGATGCATCTTGCATATATGTTCACCTGTGACTTTCCCGTAGCGCTGATAATATCCGTAATAAACTGATGAAGTCTGTCTACGTGGTCATAGGGAGAAAGACGCCAGTCATATACAAAGTTATAGTCGTGATTGTAGATATAGTGTTCAGAAGTCTTGGACTGTGCGGTAGAGGCCTCAAGCTCCTCCGTTGAAACACCGGTGCCGTTCTTGGCATTGCCGTTTTCATCAAGCCCCGAATCCTTGAACAGGGGAGCAAGCTCATCATAAATAGCCCTGCCGTAATTATCCCAATTATCAAAAAGCATTCCCTCTAAAACAAAGGGCTTGAGAATGTTGACAACAGCCTCAACAATTTTTTCGCCGGAATCGTCCTCTTCGCCTTCTTCACCGCCGCCAAGGCTGATGCCGGAAAAATCGGCATTAAGGGGAGTGCCGTCTGCGTTATAAAGCTTCTCTCCGTTGCCGCGGATATAAACCGTAGGCAGTCTTTCTTCGTCTGCTGCTGATACCGCAGGAGCAGTCACGGCAAATACAAGCGTGATGCAAAGAATTATTGCAATAAGCTTTTTCATATAAATTTCTCCTTCCGGAAGTAATAATTATCACATATATTTTATCACAAAGGAAAAATATAGTCAAATACAACGTAAGCCATTTGTGTATAAAATATTAAGAAATTGTAAATATTTTTTCTTCGCGACTTAAAAAATAACTTGAGAAAAGGACTTGACAAGGAAAACGGATTGTGGTAATATATCAAATGCTAATTGGAGAGATACCGAAGCGGTCATAACGGAACGGTCTTGAAAACCGTCGTACTCTTACGGGTACCGTGGGTTCGAATCCCACTCTCTCCGCCATTTTTTTTAATACAATCACGATTACCATACGGAGCAGTACTCAAGTTGGTGACGAGGCGCCCCTGCTAAGGGCGTAGGTCGGGAAACCGGCGCGAGAGTTCGAGTCTCTCCTGCTCCGCCAGAAAAAGCGACTTGTCGAAACAAGTCGCTTTTTCAATGAAATTCGCCTTTCGGCGAGTGAAATAGCTTCGCTATGAAATACGCTACGCGTATGAAATATTTGCTTTGCAAATGTTTAAGAGGCGAATTTTTTTCACTTTCTGCAAAAGCAGAAAATTTCACAATTCACAATAGTGAATTATTTCATATTTTTCACAAGAAAAATATTTCATTAAATGTGTGTAGCAGTTCGAACATATATGCAAAAAAAGTAAAAGGGTATCTAATCTGTACATCCTTTCAAGAATACGACAGGTTTTTTACCTGTCGTTTTTTGTTTATTACCTATTCACTCTCCACTTGTACAAAGGAGGAATCCTTGTGAACAGACTGAAGCAATTACATAATTTAAGGCTTATGGTGCCGATTATTGTAATCGGCATATCCACGGGTGCGCTGACGGGAGCAGTTGTTACGGTTTACCGTTTTCTTGCATACTATGCTATTTCGTTTTCCGAGAATATTTATTCCTTCTTAAAAGAAAAGCCTGTCTTCGTAGCTGCGGCTGTGCCCGTTCTTGCGGGAATTGCTGTTCTGCTCCGCTTTGTTTATAAAAAATATCCGCGTCTTATGGGCGGCGGAATCAGCGATACCATGGGGCTTGTGGGAGGAATCTTTTCTTTCCGTTGGCTTCGTTCCCTTTTGGGCACATTCACTCTTTCACTTCTGAATTTTGTTATGGGTGTCCCCTTGGGAAATGAAGGTCCCTGCGTGCTTATGGGTGCATCCCTCGGCAAGGCTGTTACAAGAGCCCTCGGCAAAAAAGGTGAGGTATGGAGCCGTTACAGTATAACGGGCGGAGCATCCGCCGGCTTTGCGGCGGCAACGGGCTCGCCTATGACGGGCATTATTTTTGTAATTGAAGAAATGCACCGCAGACTGTCCCCCGTAATAATCATTATCACCATTGTTTCCGTGGCTGCCTGCAGAATTATTACACAGTTCCTTTGTCCTGTTTTCGGTATTTCTCCCGAAATCTTTCACGGAATTTCACTTCCCCCTCTTTCCGTTAATGAAATGTGGATTCCCCTTTTAACGGGCATTACATTAGGTCTTTTTTCCATTGCTTTCTTACATATTTTCAGATGGATTAATAAGCTCTTTAATACCTCTCTCGGCAAGGTTGACAGCGGATACAAAATCTTTTCGATTCTTATTCTGACACTTGCGGCAGGTATATTTTCTTATTCCTTTATTTCAACGGGACATCACCTGACAGAGGAGCTTTTCACCCACCACTCTCTTACGCTTCTTATTCTTATTACAATTGTCCTGCGTACAATCCTCACTCTTTCGGCAAATTCCGCAGGACTTACGGGCGGATTATTTCTTCCGACCCTCGCTGTATCGGCACTTACCGCCTCGGTGCTTTCCAATGTGCTGATTCTTACGGGTCTTATACCCGAATATTATTACACCCTTGTTGTGGTATTGGGACTTGTTGCAGGAATGTCCGGCATTATGAACATCCCCTTCACGGCGGTGGTTTTCGCACTTGAGGCTCTGGGATGCTCAACGAATCTTTCTGCAATTATTATTGCGGCAGGCGTATCCTATATGATTGCTGTGCTGTCCCATTCCGAGTCCATAAATGAATTTGCCCTTGAAAGACGTATAAAAAAAGAGCGTGAGGGTAAAAAGAGCAAATATATCGAATACAGCGTTACCGTAAACAAGGATTCCTTTGCGGAGGGTAAGGAGCTTAAGGATATTTTCTGGCCTCACAAGCTTTTCGTTCTGTCCGTCACTCACCCCGAGGGCGGTGTAAGACACAGCGGATACCTGCAAGAGGGAGATATTCTGAGAGTGGGCTGTAACACCTACGATGAGGAAAACACAAAAACAGAGCTTCTCTCAATTGTAGGAGTAAATAATAACGAATAAAACTTTACCGCAGCCTCTTTTCACAGACTGCGGTATCTTTTTATTTAATTCTCACATAGCCGCTTTCCTCAATAAGGGTCTGCCCCTCATCGGAAAGAATCCAGTCAATGAGTTTTTTTATGTTTTCGTTTTGGTTGTCCTTACGGTAAATTGCATAAAATTTTACAATTACGGGGTAGGTGCCGTTTCTGATATTTTCCGCAGAAGGATAAACTCCGTTCAGGGAAAGCATTTTAACCTGACTGTTTTCAACAATACCGTCCATATAATATCTGAAAGAAAATCCTATGGAGCCGCCCGTTATTGCAAAGGGGGATTTCATTGCAATTTCCCTGTCTCCCATAAATGCGTTCATGGCTGACTGGCTGCCGCTTCCCTCCATACGTGTTACGGGATTGATTACACGGTTGGCACCGCCAACATCCTTCCAGTTTTTATAAGTACCGCCGTAAATATCCCTTATCTGCTCTGCAGTAAGATTCTCAACGGGATTATTCTTATTGACAAAGAAAACGAAGGCTTCAAGTCCTACGGGGACATATTCAAGTTCAACACCCTTATCCTCCGCATACTTTTTCTGCTCCGCAGAAGGAGCGGCACAGAAAAGAATATCCGTATCTCCGTCAACAACAGCGGTATATCCCCTTACGGTATTCTTATACTGCATTTTACTGTCCGGAGCAAAATTCTCACCGTAAAAATTATCATCACAGAACTCACCGCCGATATACGTTACAGAGGACTCGGGATAAACCGCATTAATCACAGAGGCATATACCGGAACAAGCGCCGCCGCACCGTCAAGCACGGGAAGCTCCCCTTCAAGAGTAAAGTCCGTTTCCGTACGTGCAAGGTCGGACTCCTCCCTAAAAGGAAGAAATTCACCGACGTCAATCATTTTCGCCTGAGTTGCATCGCTGAAATTATTTGAAAGACGTACAGTAACCGAAAAGTATACAGCCACGTTGAACAGAGTAAAAAGCAGAATAATACCGAGAAGCACCGACAGCTGTTTTAAAAGCTTCATTCTACCACAGCTCCTTTGCAATAAACTGTATTATTGAGCAATGGCCGTAAGCATATACGTCGTAGGCAACGTGTACTACGGTAACGGTAATGCAAAGCACAAGAACAAGAATCAGAAGGAATCTGAAATATTTCTCTCTCATTATCTTTCCCTCACATATATGCCACAAACATATAGAACAACGCACCGAGGATTACGACAACACCCGCAAACACAGCGGAAAGTATACCGAACACCTTTATTGCGGTTTTCAGTGAATTAAGCTCTGCTGAATTCTTACAGGAAGCCGCTTCCGGTGCTTCCTTCTTTCTCTTTCTGTAAACAAACAGAAGAACAACGAATACTACAATGACTAAAATCGGTATTGCACAAAAAAGAGTATTAATTATTTCATACATAAAAAACACCGCCTTTGTTTTTGTATATTTATTTTAGCATTTGTATAAAATAATATCAACAATTGTTACACCATTGATATTTTTTCTTAAATGCTTGTTAAGAAAATTTTTTTCAAAAAACTATTGACTTTAACGATATAAAGTGCTAAACTGACCTCAACAAGAAAACAGAGAGGTTAAGTTATATGAATAAGCTTTTTGCAACAGCATATTATTACTTTTTTTCAAAGGGAAAAAGGTAAGATTTTCGCTGTCTGCAAACAAGAGTAACTTATAAATGTTATTTCAATGCACCCGGTGAAAATCGGGTGCATTTAGTTTTCCGCTTGAACTATCTGAAAAAAGGTGAGGTAATAAAAATGATTGCAGTATTAAAACAGGGCACAACAGAGGAGCAGTTGAATAAATTTACGGGCTGGCTCAAGGGCTTCGGTCTTGACGTACACATTTCAAAGGGTGAATTTCAGACGGTAATAGGTCTTATAGGCGATACCACAAAGCTTGATGCCGACCTTATAGGAAGCCTCAGTATGGTTGAGACAGTAAGAAGAGTTTCAGATCCCTTCAAAAGTGCAAACAGAAAATTCCACCCCGATGACAGCATAATTGACTGCTCGGGAGTAAAGGTAGGCGGAGGTAATTTCGCGGTAATTTCCGGTCCCTGCTCCGTTGAATCCGAAGCACAGCTGACGGGAATTGCAAAGGCAGTAAAGGAAGCAGGCAGCAATATGCTTCGTGGCGGTGCCTTTAAGCCCAGAACCTCCCCTTACGATTTTCAGGGACTGAAGGCCGAGGGAATTGAGCTTCTTCTGAAAGCAAAAAAGGAAACGGGACTTCCCGTAGTTACGGAAATTATGGACGCACACCACCTGCCCCTTTTCGAAGAGGTTGACGTTATACAGGTAGGCGCACGCAATATGCAGAATTTCGAATTACTGAAAGAACTCGGAAAAACAAACAAACCTATCTTGCTAAAAAGAGGACTTTCGAGTACAATAAAAGAATGGCTTATGTCTGCCGAATATATTATGGCAGGCGGTAATGAAAACGTAATGCTCTGCGAAAGAGGTATAAGAACCTTTGACAGCCAGTACACAAGAAACTGCCTTGACCTGTCTGCCGTTCCCGTTCTCAAGGAGCTGACACACCTTCCCGTGGTTATTGACCCCTCTCACGCAACAGGCTCTTCAAAATATGTAAAGAGTATGGCTTTGGCCGCTGTTGCCGCAGGTGCGGACGGACTTATGACAGAGGTGCATTCTGACCCCTTGCACGCTCTGTGTGACGGTGCTCAGTCGCTGACACCCGAACAGTTCTCCGATATGATGAAGAGCGTAAACATTATAAGAAATGCATTAAGGGAGGCATTATGATGACTGTCGGAATTGTGGGTTTGGGTCTTATAGGAGGCTCGGCTGCCCGTGCATACAAGAGTGCATCCCACAGGGTGCTGGGTGCAGATACCGACAAGGGTACTCTGGGATACGCTTTATTATCGGATATAATTGACGAAGAGCTGACCCGAGAAAGCATAAGCTCCTGCGATGCGGTGTTTATTGCTCTGTACCCGAAGGCAGCTGAAAAATTCCTCACAGATTTTGCTCCTTTTGTAAAAAAGGATGCCTTTGTGCTTGACCTTTGCGGTACCAAAAGAGGAATCTGCCAAAAGGGCTTCAGTCTTGCAGAAGAATACGGCTTTAACTTTGTGGGTGCGCATCCGATGGCAGGCACGCAGTTTTCGGGAATAAAGTACTCAAGAAAAGACCTTTTCAGGGGTGCACCTATGGTAATCGTTCCCCCTGTGTTTGACGATATAAGCCTACTTGAAAAAATAAAAGATATCATCGCTCCCATGGGATTCGGCAGTATTTCCGTAACGACAGCCGAAAAGCACGATGAAATGATAGCCTTTACCTCACAGCTCGCCCACGTGGTTTCAAATGCCTATATAAAAAGCGAAACCGCTAAGAACCACGGCGGCTTTTCCGCAGGCTCATATAAGGATATGACAAGAGTTGCGTGGCTCAATGAAAATATGTGGACAGAGCTTTTTACGGAAAACTCAGATAATCTCATAAAAGAACTGGACTTTATAATAAATTCCCTGAGCGAATACAAAAGCGCTCTGGAAAACAATGACAGCGAAACCCTTTGTAGGCTTCTGAAAGACGGAAGGCTTATGAAGGAAGCAATTGACGGAAATTCACAGAAGAAGGGATAACAATGAAAAAAATACGGGTTGAAGCATCAACGTGCTATGACATTCTGATAAAAAACGGACTTCTCGGAGAATCGGGAAGGCTCATAAGAGAAATTTCAAAGGGCAATACTGCGGTAATTGTATCCGACTCCAATGTTTTCCCCATTTACGGCGGTATTCTGGAAAAATCCCTCAGAAAAGAGAATTTCAAGGTTCTGTCCTTTGTTTTTGAAGCAGGGGAAGAGAGCAAAAATACAAATACCCTCGTAGCCTTATGGGAGTTTTTAGCTGAAAATCATATAACCCGTTCCGATATACTTATAGCTCTCGGGGGCGGTGTGACGGGAGACCTTACGGGCTTTGCCGCCGCTACCTTCCTAAGAGGCATAAAGTACATAAATATCCCCACTACCCTTCTTTCTATGACAGATTCCTCCGTGGGAGGAAAAACTGCCGTTGACCTGAAAAACGGCAAGAATCTTGCAGGTGCTTTCTATCAGCCCTGCCTTGTAATTATCGACCCCGACACACTCTCTACCCTGCCCCGTAATATTTTCAATGACGGAATGGCAGAGGTTATAAAATACGGAATGATAAACAGACCCGGGCTTTTAGTGAAGCTTCAGGGTGAATATGATATAAACGAAATAATTGAAATCTCCGTGACTGCAAAGCGTGACATTGTAGCAGTTGATGAAAGAGATACGGGTGTCCGTCAGCTTCTGAATTTCGGGCACACACCGGCACACGGAATAGAAATGCTTTCGGAATTCACAATATCCCACGGCTCTGCGGTAGCAATAGGAATGGTTATGATGACAAAGGCGGCTATAAAAGAGGGCTTGTGTGAAGAAGAGGCTCTCCCGAAGCTGACAGAGCTTCTTACAAGCTTTTCTCTGCCGACGGCTGCCGTTTTCTCCCCCGAAGAGATAACGGATATTGCCCTTTCAGACAAAAAACGTGCGGGAAATGAAATTACCCTCGTAATCCCGGAAAAGGCAGGCAGCTGCATACTTAAAAAATTGCCGGTTACAGAGCTTTGCGCTTTTCTGTCGGAGGGCTTTTAATATGGTAAAAACGGTATTTTCTCCGAAAACAAAGGATATCATAAAAATACCTGCTTCAAAATCAGAGGTGCACCGTCTTCTTATATGTGCAGCCCTTTCCGATAAAGTAACAAAAGTGTACTGCGACGGACTCAATGACGATATTGAAGCAACGGTCGGCTGTCTTAAGTCCCTCGGTGCGGAAATTTCCTTCTCTGACGGCATATTTACGGTAAAGCCCGTAAGGGATGTGCCCGAAGGTCCGGTGCTCAGATGCAAGGAATCAGGCTCCACACTCCGATTCTTACTGCCCGTGGCTTCCTTTTACGGCAAAAACCCGGTATTTGTTACAGAGGGGCGTCTCGGCGACAGACCTCTTTCCCCCTTGAAGGAGGAGCTTCTGAGAGCAGGTGCCGTAATCACAAAAGACGGTGATAAAATAAAGGTGACGGGCAAATGCACCGAAACCTCCTTTTCAATTGCAGGAAATGTTTCCTCACAGTTTATTTCGGGGCTTATATTTATGCTGACAAAAACCGGCGGTGAAATTGAAATTACGGGCAAAGCCGAAAGCCGTCCCTATATTGAAATGACAATTGATGCTGTAAAAAAGTTCGGCTGTAATGTAAGCTTCTGCGATAATATAATCACGGTGCCGAAAACCGCTCCCCTCTTATCCCCCGCTGAAATAAAGGCAGGAGCAGATTGGTCGAACGCTGCATTTTTCCTTTCTGCAGGTGTTACGGGAAAAGAAAAAATCACTCTTACAGGTCTCAAAACGGATTCCACACAGGGGGATAAAAGAATTATTCAGGTGCTTCGTGATTTCGGTGCGGATATCGAAATAAACGAAAACGGGATAACCGCTCATCCCTCGTCCCTCAGGGGCATTATGATTGATGCAGAGGACATCCCCGACCTTGTGCCCGTTTTATCTGTTGTGGCGGCAAATGCCCGGGGTACAACGGAAATCAAAAACTGCGGAAGACTGAGACTTAAAGAAAGCGACAGAATTGAAGCAGTTTACAATATGATAAAGAATCTCGGCGGTAAAATATCTGTCTGTGATGACAGTATAATTGTTGAAGGCTCTCCCCTTACGGGCGGAGAGATTGACTCCTTCAACGACCACAGAATTGCTATGAGTGCCGCTGTGGCTTCATTTTCAGCAGACGGCCCGGTAACAGTAAAGGGCGCCGAAGCGGTAAAAAAATCTTATCCCGCTTTCTGGGATGAAATAAGGTGAAAAAATGAGTTTTCCTTTCGGAAATAACATAAAGCTTTATATTGACGGCGAAAGCCACGGCGAAAAGCTCACAATGACACTTGAGGGTTTCCCCGAAGGACTTCATATTGACGAAGAATTTCTTTCGTCCTTTATGAAAAGACGAGCCCCCGGGCAGAATGAATGGTCCACAAAAAGAAAAGAAGCGGACAAGCCCGTTTTTCTGTCGGGAGTTGAAAACGGAGTTACAACGGGCAAAAAAATCACAGCCGTGATTTATAACACCAATCAGCATTCGGGGGACTACAGCGATGCAGGTATAATTCCCCGACCCTCCCACGCTGATTTTCCTGCAATTGTAAAATACGGAAAAAAAGTTGATCTGAGAGGCGGAGGTCATTTTTCAGGCAGGCTCACTTCCCTTATGTGTATTGCAGGTGCCCTTGCCCTTCAGCTCTTGAAAGATAAGGGCATTGAGGTAAAGGCACATATATATTCTGTGGGCACCGTTAAGGACACACCCTTCGGCACGCTCTGCAACGAAAAGATTTCCGAAGACTTTCCCGTAATTGACGAAAACGCAGGAGAAAAAATGAAGGCAGTCATAAAAACCGCAAGGGAAAACCTTGATTCCGCAGGCGGTGTTATTGAATGTGCCGTAACGGGTCTGCCCATAGGTCTCGGAGAGCATCTTTTTGCGGGAGCTGAAGGCAGAATTTCATCTGCCGTGTTCTCTGTCCCCGGTGTAAAGGGCATTGAATTCGGAAACGGCTTTAAGTGTGCTGAGCTTTTCGGCTCGGAAAACAATGACCCGTTTTATTTTGACGGTGATACTGTTAAGACCGCCACAAATAACTGCGGAGGTATTCTCGGCGGAATGACAAACGGAATGCCCCTTGTTTTCAGGTGTGCATTAAAGCCCACTCCCTCCATAGGAAAAGAGCAGGATACCGTAAACCTTGAAACAAAGGAAAACATAAAATACACCGTCAGGGGCAGACACGACCCGTGTATAGTACCGAGAGCAGTCCCCGTAATTGAAGCGGCGGCAGCAGTTACGGTGCTTGATATGCTTCTTGATTAAATTGAAATTACAGACAAAGAAAGCGTCGGTTAATATGATATACTGTAAAAATTTCAAGGCAGGGCTTATAGGCCGTAAGCTCGGACACAGCTTTTCCCCTGAAATACACTCCTGCCTTGCAGATTATGAATATAAGCTTTACGAAATGGAGGAAAACGAAGTAGGCTCCTTTCTTGAGGGCTGTCCTCTTGATGCTCTGAACGTAACAATTCCCTATAAAAAAACCGTTATGCCCTTTCTCAAAGAAATTTCAGATGAGGCACAAAGAATCGGCTCCGTAAACACCGTTGTAAAAAGAGCAGACGGGCTTTACGGCTACAATACCGATTACTTCGGATTTTCCTATATGCTGAAAAAAAGCGGTATTGAGCTTCAGGGTAAAAAGGTTCTCATTCTGGGCTCGGGCGGAGCCTCAGTTACCGTAAGGACGGTTGCAAAGGATATGAATGCCGCCGAAATAATTGTCATTTCACGAAGCGGTGAAAACAACTACGGTAATATTGAAAAGCACCGGGACGCGGATGTTATTGTAAACACGACACCCGTGGGAATGTATCCCGACACGGGGAAAAGCCCCGTTGACCTTAAAGTCTTCTGTCATCTTTCAGGGGTACTGGATTTAATTTATAACCCCTCGGAAACACGGCTTTTATACGATGCAAAAAACCTCGGCATCCCCTCAATAAACGGACTTTCAATGCTGGTGGCTCAGGGAAAAAAGGCGGCTGAGTTTTTTACGGGCGAGCCCATACCCGATGTTGAAATTGAAAAAATAATAAAATCAATTGAAGAAAAAACGAAAAATATTGTACTTATCGGTATGCCGGGTGCCGGAAAATCCACTCTCGGCAAAATACTTTCCGAAAAGCTCGGAAGAAAGCTTACAGATACCGATGAAATTATCACAGAAAAGGCAGGAATGCCCATTCCCGAAATTTTCTCTCTTTACGGAGAGGAAAAATTCAGAGAAATTGAAACAGAAGCCATAAAAGAAGCAGGAAAAATGTCGGGCACCGTGATTGCCACGGGCGGCGGTATTGTCACGAGGAAAGAAAACCGTTACCCCCTGAAGCAGAATTCCGTTGCGGTATGGCTTAAAAGAGACCTTACTCTGTTACCCGTTGACGGAAGACCCATATCGCAAACGAATAATATGACGGAGCTTTACAAAAAAAGAGCTCCCCTTTATGGGGATTTCGCCGATTTTTCGGTTGATGTAAGTGAAAATGCCGAAGAGACGGCAGGCAGAATACTTGAAGGATTAAGGAGAATGTATAAATGAAGCTTCTTATAATAAACGGACCGAATCTTAATTTATTAGGACTTCGTGAGCCTGATATTTACGGAAAAAGTGACTACAAAGCCCTTTGCAGAATGATAGAGGATGCCTGTAAAGATATTGATTTCGAGATTTTTCAGTCAAACCACGAGGGAGCTATAGTTGATAAAATTCAGTCCGCTTACGGTAATTTTGACGGCATTGTAATTAACCCTGCTGCATACACGCATACGAGTGTTGCAATACTTGACGCTCTGAAGGCTGTGGGAATTCCCACGGTTGAAGTGCACATTTCCGACATTAATTCCCGTGAGGAATTCAGAAAATTCTCCTACGTGTCCCTTTATGCAGAAAAGCAGATTGCGGGAAAAGGCCTTAAAGGCTATATTGAAGCTATAGAATACCTGAAAGAAAAATCATAAAAATAGTTTTATAAAGAGAATTCAAAAAAGCGAAAGCGCATAAAACAATATAAACTAAGGGGTTCCGGCAAGTCTGACACTTGCAAGAACCCCTGAAATAATCCGAAAAACGGAACTTATTAAAAATTTTTGTGAAGACGGAATGTTAATAATCTGACCCTGCATATCAGAATTCGATATCAGCAATAATGGGATAGTGGTCAGAGGGGACGTCGCCAAAATATTCATTTCTGTCAACCGTGAATTTCTTTACCTTCACGTCACCCTTTACAAAAACGTAGTCTATAACCGAGCGGTATTTTTCTTCACCGAGCCAGGCGTGGAAGGTAATACCCTTATCGGTAATTTCAGCCACATCTCTTGCATCGCTGAAGCCTCCGTCCTTTACAGCCTTACAGGGAGCTGATTCGGGAGTAACATTGAAATCCCCCGTAAATACTGCGGGACAGTCGGTGCAGATTTCGGAAGCCTTCTTTGCTACAAGCTCTGCGCCCTTCTGCATAGCAATTTCTCCTCTGTGGTCAAGATGAGTATTGAAATGGCAGAATTTTTTACCTGTTTCCTTTTCTGTAAGCATAACATAGGAGCAGATTCTGATACAGGCGGCATCCCAGCCGTAGCCGGGCACATCGGGAGTTTCGCTGAGCCAGAAATTGCCCTTTTCACCGGGAGTAAACTTGTCCTTTTTATAGAAAACTGCAGAGAATTCGCCCTTTTCCTTGCCGTCGTCTCTGCCGACACCTACAAAATCATATTCGGGAAGGTTTTCCTTCAATGCATTCATCCAGCCCAGGTGAGCTTCCTGCACACCTAAGGAATCGGGATCAGCTTCTTTTATGGCGGCAACAACACGGGAAATACGGTTTTCCCATTCCCTGCCGTCGTGACCTGCACAAAGCACGTTGAAGCTCATAATCTTCATATATACACACTCCTTTTTGCATCTTGATTTTAATTTAACACAGAGCCTTTATTTATTCAATCGCTTTTTTATAAAAAGTGTGGAAAATAGAAAAAATATGTGCTATTATAAATATATTGAAAATAAAAGGAGATTTTATTATGGACCTTTCACTTATTCTTATTACCTGTACCATTCTTCTCGGTCTTTTAAGCCTTACCGCATTTTTATTTTTAAGAGTTAAAAAGACTGACGTAAAGTCCCTTATGCTGAAATCCGTTACAAGCGTTATGTTCATTTTAACGGGTGTATTTCTGACAATTGCAAAGCCCTCACTTTATTCTGCACTTATAGTCGGCGGACTTGTATGCGGAATTTTAGGCGATATATGGCTTGATATGAAATTTATGTACCGTCAGGATGAGGATTTTCTTACAAAGGCAGGCTTTTCATCCTTCGCCTTCGGACATTTCTTCTATATTGCCGCAATAATAGCAGGTGTTACCCAGTTCAAGGCTGTTTCAATCCCTATGTCCCTTGTAGTGGGCGTTATTGCAGGTCTTGTAATTTATTTCGGCGAAAAGATTATGAAGCTTAAGTACCACGCCAATTATAAGATTATCTCTGCTCTTTACGGCGCACTTCTTTTCTTTGTGACTGCAATGTCCTTCAACTGCGCTTTCCTTGCAGGAATAAAGGATAATCTTCACCTTATTGCATTCTTCGTCGGCGGTGTGTTCTTTATTATTTCCGATATCATTCTTTCGGGAACATACTTTGGCGAGGGCAAAGACAGACCCGTTGATATCATCACAAATCACGTTACTTACTATATTGCACAGTTTATAATTGCAAGCTCAATACTCTTTATGTAAAGGAAAACAAAATATGAGAAGACAGCAGCAGCTCGACTTTTCGGGCATTAAAACATTTTCGGCAAATGACAGAATCAATCTTGTAACCATTGAAAAGCTTATGACTCCCGGTGTAACACCTCACGAGGAATTTGTGCACGAGGGTTTCGATGAATTGGTTGAAAGAATTATAAAAGCCCGTAAAAACGGCAGACCCGTTATATGGAGTATGGGTGCTCACGTTATCAAGAACCATCTTTCAAGATACATTATAGAGCTTATGAAAATGGGGGTAATTACCCACATTGCCGCAAACGGTGCTACAAGCATACACGACTTTGAATTATGCTATCTCGGAGGTACCTCAGAGGATGTTCCCACGGCTATAGAGGACGGCTCCTTCGGTATGTGGGAGGAGACAGGCGCGTGGATGAATGAAGCAATTAATCGGGGAGCAGAGCTCGGCATCGGCTACGGTGAGGCTCTGGGAAAATATATTGATGAGAACCCCGAGAAATTCCCCAACCGTGAGGACTGCATTTTGTGGCAGGCATATAAGCTTGACATCCCTGCTACTTACCATATAGCTCTCGGCACGGACATAATCCATCAGCATCCCACCTGCGATATGGCAAACATCGGCAGATGCTCAGGCATTGATTTCAAGAAAATGGCATACTCCGTATCTCAGCTTGACGGCGGTGTTTTCCTTAATTTCGGCTCCTCTGTTATCGGTCCCGAGGTATTCTTAAAGACTCTTTCAATTGCAAGAAATCAGGGGTATCCCACCTTTAATATCACAACGGCAAACTTTGACCTTATAAATCTCGGCAATTTCCGCTCAAAAATTGGCTATGAGGACCCCAATTACTACTACAGACCCCGCAAAAACATTGTTAACCGTCCCACCTGCCGCGGCGGCTGGGGCTGGCACTTTGTGGGTGACCATCAGATTACAATTCCCACGCTTTACGACAGATTAAAGGAAAAGTATTGATATGCTGACAAAAAAGGAAGTCCGTGAAATTACGGACAGAATAAAAAACTGCAGTATAGGTATTATAGGAGACTTCTGTGTTGACATTTACTGGCACGCAGATATGACCCTTTCGGAATTATCCCGAGAAACTCCCCATTACCCCTTACCCGTAACGTCTGAAAAGACCTCTATGGGGGCAGGCGGTAATGTTGCGGCAAACCTTTCGGCACTCTCCCCCGAAAAAATATATGCCGTTTCCCTTACGGGAGACGACTGGAGAGGTATGCTCCTCCGTTCACTTATAAAGAAAAGCGGTATTTCCGATGAATACATAATTGAAACAGAGGGCAGATTTACGAATGCCTACTGCAAGCCTATGCGCCACGGCATTTCCGCAACGGTCTATGAAGACCCGAGACTTGACTTTGAAAACCGCTGTCCCATAAGTGAAGACACCGAAAACAAGGTAATTGAGTATCTCAGAGAGCTTTCGGAAAAAGTCCAAGTGCTTTGTGTTGCAGACCAGTTCCGTTACGGCATTGTGACGGACAAGGTAAGAGCCGAAATAATCTCCCTTGCAAAAAAGGGGCTTACCGTTATCTGCGACAGCCGTTACAACATCGGGAAATACACCGACTGCATCTTAAAGCCCAACGAGGTTGAGTGCTGGAGAGCAGTTTACGGAAACGACGGTTTTACAAATGCCACGGAAGAGCAGTTCCTTGAAGCCGCAAAGGCACTTGCAATAAAGAATAATGCAAAGGTTTTCTGTACCTTAGGGGATAAGGGCTCCTTCGTTACGGACGGCAAAGACGGTGTAAGGATAGGTGCTAAAACACTTACGGGTGAGCTTGACATCTGCGGTGCGGGGGACACTTCCCTTTCCGCTTTTTCTCTCGGAATCACGGCAGGCGCACCAATGGAAAAAGCAGCAGCGTTTGCAGGACTTGCCTCTGCCGTCACCGTTAAAAAAATCGGTATGACGGGTACGGCAACGGCTGAGGAAATTGAAATTATTGCTGAATAAAAGTATGAGCACAGGGCTATCTCAAAAAGCAGCCTTGTGCTTTTTTATTAATTTCGGCTTATCTGTTTATTAAGTTTTTCTTAAGTGGGTTTACATTGAGCTTATAGTATGTAAAAATGGGAGCAGGAGGGATAAATATGAAAAAATTATTTTGACATTTATTTCTTTATTGATGATTTTTCTTTCTTCCTTTTCCGCTGCGGCGGGCTCTATCCCCTGGGATCTTGCCGAATATGATGAAGCAGTAATTTATTTCGGACAGGTCAAAAAGGTCTATTACAGCTCAAATCAGGCGGTAATAAAGCCGCTTAAGATTATCAAGGGCGACGTTCCCGTAAACGGCTCACTTATTATTGAGGATATAGGCCTTACACCGGTTATTCCGGGCAACACGTATATTTTTACGGGCTTCCGTGACAGCACGCAGACTTACATATTTTATCCCGACAGCTATGACACCGAAACACTGAAGCTTGCAGAAAGAGGCTCATTTTGGGAAGATGTGCAGAAAAGAATCAATTCGGGCAGATACAAGGAAACCGATGATATGCGGATTGACAGAATAAATGAGGCACTTATAAACGGTGACAGCGTAAGGCTTTCAGAGGCTTTCGGCATAACAGCGGAAGAGCCGCAGGATATAAAAGCTGAGGATACGTCGATTGCCTTCGGGGATTTTTATAAGCTTTGCGAGAAAATTGAAGCATATCCCGTTGATATCGGGAGCAATATCAATAATTCTCTTATAAGAACGTCGGTAAAGCTTGAAAACGGAAACAGCATTGACATTACAAGCGACGGAAAAATTCAGGTTTGCTCCCCGAAAACAAGAAGCATTTATGTTGTCAGTACCGAGGACAGAGATACGCTCCTTTCCTCTCTTTATGACGAAAAGCTCCCCTTTATTTATGCGGGCTACGTCACGGCGGCAGTCTGTGCTGTTCTTGCACTCACTCTTGTAACATTAATTGCAATAAAACTGACAACAAAGAAAAAAGAAAAAAAATAAAAGAAAGACAGACACAAAGGTCAGCCTTCTGTGTCTGCTTTTTTTACAGAAAAAACGAAAACATAATTATTAATGCATTGACACGGTTTTTATTTAATGCTAATATGAAATTAACAAATTATGGAGGGGATTATAATGTTTGAAACGTTTTTAACAGAAGTTCTGAAGCTCGCACCCAGACAGATGTGGGGCGTTGAGCAGCAGATTGAATTGGTAAAGGAAATGTTTACTTCCTTTGACCTGAAAAAGTTCTTCGCATGCCTTATGGCAATCATTGAGCTTTGCGGTCTTACAATTTTTGATATGCCCGTAAAGCCTCACGGTGAGGAGCTTGACCTTACGGGCTACACCCTTGTTTTCGAGGATGAATTCAATTATGATGAATTTGATTCTGACGTGTGGGAATACAGAGGCTCAGGTGCAAGACGCGGCGGCTTTAACGCTCCAAGCCAGGTAACCTTCAGGGACGGCAATATGGTGCTTACCGGTGAATATAAAAACGGTGAATACGGCGAGGGCTGGTACACCGGTATGGTAAGACTCAAGGAATGGTACTGCAAGGGCTACTTTGAAATCCGTTGCAAGGTAAACAGAGAAAACAATTTCTGGTCCGCATTCTGGATTCAGGCAGAGGCTCCCTATACAGCTTCCGCTTCAAAGGGCGGTGTCGGCGGTGCCGAAATTGATATTTTTGAATCCGTAAATACAGGCAAGTATTTTGACAGGGATGCTGTTTCCCACAACATTCACTGTGCAGGTGTAGACGGCGTGCAGGAGGGCTTCCAGTCCGCAAATCTCGGCTCCTTCTACGGTGAGAACATCTATGATGAGTACAACACCTACGGTCTTAAGTGGACAGATGATGAATATATCTTCTACATAAACGGTGTTGAAACAAGACGCTCATCCTTCGGCAACGGTGTTTCCGAGGTGCTTGAAGAGGTTATTGTATCCCTTGAGATTCCCGGTGAGGATAAGCTTAATGAGCTTGACAAGGAAACCTACAAGACAGAATTTGTAGTAGACTACGTAAGAATCTATCAGTAAGGGAAACGTAAAAAAGCGAAGACCGTATAACAACATAAATAAGAGCTGCAGAAAATTTCTGCAGCTCCTTTTTTGTCTGATATTTACTTCTTCACTGTTGCTTATTACCTGTTACCTCAAAAAATAACGTTCTGCCGTTATTTTTTATTCCCAGTCAATAGGACGCTCAATGAAGTTTATCTTATCCTTTTCGGGGATAATTGAGAAGGAGGACACTCTGTTGATGCCGTGCTCCTTGAATTTATCATAAAGCCATTCCTGCTCCTTCATTCTTAAGGGATTCAGGAAGAAATATTCAAGCTGCATCTGATTTGCCTTGAAGAATTCCCAGCTCAAGTTTGCAATTTCAACATTTGCCTTCTGCTCTTCGTTACCCTCTGCCTTCAGAGCCTTATCCCAGAGAAGGTCAAGCTTCATCATTGTGTGAATGGGATAATAGCCTGACTGATAGTGCCAGTCAAAGTCGAATGCGTGTGCGGTAGCACGGATTTGAGCTGTCTGAATATCAAGAATCTCCTTGATGTAGGGGGCGGCTTCTTCGCCGTAATATTCCTTCATAAAATCGTTTATGTGATATTCGACATCAGCATTTACATCCCACTGTAGTTTACACAGAAGGTAGTTACGAAGCTCATTGAAGGCAGCATAGTGACCGTCACCGCAGTTATACATATAGCCCGTAATGCCTATGTCGTGCATATACTTCATAGTTTCCTGCATATATTCGAAGTTTGAGAAAAACTGTGCAGAGAAAAGGAAGTTTATGGTGTAATCGTAAATATAGGTTCTGTCCGAAACTTCTGTCCAACGCTTGAAATCCTCGGCAATCTGCGGATAATTGTCGCCGTAAAGATTCATAAGTGTTTCGTTTCCGTCCTGAGCACCGCACTCTAAAAGAGAGTGGCTGCGGCATGCCTTGTGAAGTCCGCAGAGAACGGGAGCAACATTGGGTCTGCAGCGAAGAGAGGTGTCCGTGGGGGGACGGTCTGTTTCGTTGTAGGCATAGAAGGTAAAGGTATAGTCGGGGAATTCGGGACCTAAGATATCCGCAAGATTATTTGTGAAAATAAGTGTGGGGGCAGAAACTGCACCGTACTTTTCATAAAGAGCTTCACAGTTTTCACAATGACAGTAGTTTATGTTATCGTCCTGACCGATGTGGATAAATTTCGCACCGTTTTCGGCATTGGTCATTATCTCACGGCAGTTCTTCACCACAAGCTCAAGCACATCGGGATTTGTCATACATACGTGGTCGGTGTGGCGGTTGCCGTTTTCATCCATTGCAAAATATTCGGGGTGTTCTGCGAAAAGTGACTTGGGAACAAGAGTGATAAGAGAGGCATCCCATAATGAATAGGTAAGGGTTCCGCCGTACTTTGTTGCGTTTTTGTGGAATGATACGTTCATTCTTGTTCTTGCACGGTAAGCTTCATTGGTGCCCATTGTGTCGTTTCTTCTCACGGCAAAGGAAGGCTCAACCACACGGGAAAGTGCCTTATCTATCACAACATCATCGCTTTCGGGCACTCTTTCAAGAGTGGGAGTGAACCAGCGGACACCGAGATATTCCTCAAGGAAGGTATAAACACCGAAAAGCGTGCCTCTGCTGTCCTCACCGCGGATAATGAAATTTTCTCCGTCGGAGTACAGTAAAAATCCGTCCTCTTTAATTGAAGAATAGTCGAAATCCACGGTATCTGAAAGGGCTGTTTCACCGAGGTAAACAGCATCTGCCCCCTCGGGAAGAGCGGATTCGGGAACAATACCGAGCTTTGCACCGCTGATTTTTTCAATATATGTCTGAAGCTCTTCTGCGGCTGTATCAATACATTCGTCGTGATTGTCTGCTGTTACGATGTAATAATCACTCTCGCCGTCTTCTACGATATAAAGAGGTGTGTTAACTTCGTGGGCAACGTACTCCTCACCGCCGTAATTAACCGTCATATCAACAGGAACAAGACCGATCGAAAGGAAAAATACTTCCATAAAGGATATCAGAGCTTTTAAGGTTGCTGCCATAAAAAATCTCCTCCGAAAATTAATGTTATTTATATGATAACAATTACTGTATGCATTGTCAATTAAATAACGGCAGAAATTTGTCCCCTGCAATTTCAAAATAAAATCCTGCCCCAAAACAAAAACGGTCTGCAAGGAAAGTTCCCTGCAGACTGTAAAATTTATTCTGTTAATATTCGGGCATCAGAATCTTAATCTTCTTGCCCATAGTGTAATGAAGCTCATTTTCGTGAAGCGTAAGACTGAAATCTGCTTTGTTTCCGTCATTGTCAACATCATCGTAAGGAAGCACACCCGTGAACTTTATGTGAAGCTCATCTGTGGTGAAGACATCTGCATACTTAAGATATTTTGAAAGGTCAATGCTGTCAGTCAGGTATTCACCGAAAAGCTTTGCTATCATTCCGGGAGTAAAATCGTGAATAAGACAGACTTCAAATTTACCGTCGTTAAGATCAACGTCGTCATAAAGGGTAATACCGCCCATTCCCTTCGAGGTTGTGATAAGTCCGAGAAGAATGTTGGTATTCTTTGTGATTCCGTTTGCAGTATATGTAGCCTTAATTTTCTGAGGACCTCTGAGAAGAGGAGGCATTGCAGCAAAAACATAGGCTGCATGGCCTAATTTCTTCTTGAGTGTGGGATTTACAAGATAGGGCACGGCCGCAATATAACCGAATGCGGAAACATAGCAAACGGGCTCTCCGTTTACAATAATGGAGTCCATAAGACATTCCTTGCCTTTTTCCGCAAGCTTGTCAATGCTCTTAATGGCATTCTTTCTTACAAGATTGAAGTTGTTTGCCATATCGTTTGTAGTACCTACTGAAATATGGGCATATACGCTGTGCTGTTCTATATCGTTAAAGGCACGGACTGCTTCATTAACAGTTCCGTCACCGCCGAAGGTTATAAGATAGTCTGATACGGGGTCAAGCTCCTTAATAAGCTTGATAACGTGACCCGAGTATTCACTCTTTGCTACTGTGTTGAGTTTGAGACCCTTTTCAACAAATTTGAAAATAAGATGGTCAAGGGCTGCCTGGGAAAACTGTGTTGCAATGGGGTTATAAATAATACTGAAATTCATAGCATTCCTCCTTATATTTTTACAAATATATCATAGCACATTAAAAGTTAATATTTTCTTAATGTAATTTTTATCACTCTTTTTGTAATTTTTGTATGCTTTCAATGTTGAAAAAACATAATAAAAGTGTTACTATCTTAGTTAAAGTACATTATCGGAAGTGATTATTTTGAAAAAGACAATACAGCGCAAATATGCCCGCCTTATTGCAAGAACAGGCGCAAATATTCAGAAGGGACAGCCCGTAAAGCTCTATGCAAGCGTTGATCAGTACGAATTTGTAACAATTCTTGTTGACGAGTGCTACAAGGCAGGTGCAAGTAAGGTTATGATGGAGTGGGACTATCAGCCCATTACAAAGCTTGACTACCGCCACAGAACATTAAAATCTCTTTCCAAGGTTGAAAAGTGGGAGGAGGAGAAGCTGAAGCTGATGACCGAGGAGCTTCCCTGCCGTATTTACATCATAAGCGAGGATCCCGACGGCCTTAAGGGTGTAAATCAGGAAAAGATGCAGAAGGCCCGAATTGCCCGTTACCCCATTATAAAGCCCTACAGGGATGCAATTGAAAACCGCCATCAATGGACAATTGCCGCCGTTCCCTCTTACGAATGGGCAAAGAAGGTTTTCCCCGACCTTACAAAATCTCAGGCTTACAATAAATTATGGGATGCCATTCTTAAGACCGTGCACGTAACTGAGGACAACGACCCCGTGGCAGAATGGGAAGAACACAACAAGACCCTCAGAGAGAAGTGCGAATGGCTCAACTCCTATAAGTTTGACTACCTTCATTACAAGAGCTCCAATGGTACGGACTTCAAGGCCTGGCTTATTCCCGAGGGTCATTGGTGCGGAGGCGCCGAGCTTACAAAGCAGGGTGTGGTTTTCAATCCCAATATGCCCACGGAAGAGGTATTCACCTCCCCCATTGCAGGAAAAGCAGAGGGCAAGGTTGTTTCCACTATGCCTCTTTCCTATGAGGGTCAGCTGATTGAGAATTTCTGGATTAATTTCAAGGACGGCAAGGCTGTGGAATGGGATGCCGAAAAGGGTCAGTCACTTCTTACAAAGATGATTACTATGGATGAAACCGCCTCAATGCTCGGTGAACTTGCTCTCATCCCCAAGAACAGCCCCATAAGTGAAAGCGGAATTTTATTTTACGAAACACTTTTCGATGAAAATGCAAGCTGTCACATAGCACTCGGTGCCGGCTACAACGACACCATTGACGGCCACCTTGATATGACTAACGAGGAGTGCCGAGCTCTGGGAATCAACGACAGTATGATTCACGTTGACTTTATGATTGGTGCCGACGATATGGAAATCACGGGCTATAAGGACGGAAAGGCCACTAAGATTTTTGAAAACGGCACCTGGGCGGAGTAATCATAATTTAGCGAGCTAAATTATGAAGTGATATTTTTTGCTTCGCAAAAAGTGATATTTCCCTTCGGGAAGTGATATTCATTCCTGCGGAATGAGTGATATATTTGCCTTTCGGCAAATGTTTCGGGACCTTGCGGTCGGCATAATATAAAATTTAAGTGCAGAAGCGTAAAGCCTCTGCACTTTCGTTATCTTCTTTTAACGGAGAAGATAACCCACGTTTCCAATCTCAACATTAAATAAAATCTCTTTCCTAACAAAAGATACATAAAACATCATAATGTGCCACCATATGTCTTATTTTCTGAAATACTATTTTTAGATTGTTTTTTCTTCCCTATTGCATTTTTTTGATTATATTGCTATTATTTAAATATAGAGAAACATAAAAAATAAAGATAACATTAAAAATTAATAATCGAAGGATGTGATACCAATGTTTTTTATACTATATAATCACTAAATTCATTTAAGGAGGATAATCATATGAAAAAATTTTTATCAGTTATTTTTTCTGTTATTTTTATTTATCTGTCATTGCCTATTGTCAATGCATCCATAACCACAAATATAGATGAAGGGATTACCACTACATATATAGATTACACGGAAATTAAAACTGCCGATATTTCAAAAATAAAAAACTCAATTGAATTAACTTTTCTCTCAACAGAAGATAAAGTAATTTATATTTTTGAAAAATTAAATGTTAATAATGTTGAAAAATCAGGTCTGTTTTCTGAATTAGTTGACGATTTTGATTATCTTAGCAAAATTGTGACCAGTACATCTTATTACGAACTCCAAAATTCCGATGGCGCGGTTAAACAAATCAGCCGACAAGAGTATTTCTCCAATAAGTTAAAGAAAACCAGCAGAGACGTTTCCATCGGAGAAGAAACAATATCAGAGAACGGTTATATGTCTATATCAACAAGTGCAATATTTAAAACTAATGAAGCAATCGGAACCTACAGTTTCTTATCGGTATTTTCATGGTTGGATACACCTTATTGTCGTGAAATTGACGCTGTATCATTAGCGTCAAACGAAATTACATGGTTAAATAACAGTAACGGGAATCACACATTTATATTGATTGCACCTTTTAGTTCTATTTTACCAGTTGGTGATAATGCTGCATATACATTTGAAAAAAATCAAGCAGACTATATCGACGAAAATGGTTGCTATTTTACATTCGACCTACCCGATGACACTCCTACTAAATCTTATGAGGACATTATGGTAATAATTTCATCAAAAGGAAGAGTTACAGAATACAACACTCCCAATCAAATGTTATCATTAAGTGCAAAATATGCTCATATCCAATTACAATCACCATTTGATGCTTCATTTTCTTGGGATATTATCAATGGAGGAGTTTCAATCGAAGCCGGTGCTATCATAAAAAAATATTATAACAACTATTTTTCTTGGGATTATTCAGATCATTATTATACTTATTAAGTTAAAGGAGGAATTTTGGTGAAAAAAAATTCTTTTAGAATTTCATTATGTATAACCTGTATCTTTTCTGTTCTTCTGTACATCGCATTTTCTTTTATCAGCCCCTCTGATGACTTAATCGTTCTACTCCTGTCTATAACTCTTGTTTTGCAAATCTTCCTTGTTTCATTCATACTATTAACGTATTTTTCCAACAAATCCAATAACCAATAAACAGCCCCCCCTCAGACAAAAAAAATTGTGCTGCAAGGGGGGCAAATTAATGTTATTTAATGTTTCCTTCGAGGAAGTTTTCTTCGGTTACTCTGCCGTCCTTATCTACTCGGAAGGTTTTGATTTCACAGGGAAGGAAGTCTGCCTTGAAGCCGCAGTCAAGCATATCGCAGACAATAGCAGCTCTTGTTTCCTTACCGGAGGTTTCTGCGAATCTCATAACAGTATCGCCTGAGCCGTCTTCTGCGAGTTTAAATGCTGTCATAATGACATTGTCTTTATCGCAGTAGATAAAACGCTTGGTCTGAGGCTCGGTGCCCTTGTGATAGCTTTCGGGAACGAGCACGGGACGGACATTGAAGAGGGCTGCCTCCTTGGTGATGCCGTTCATTTCGGGTTCCCCGTCACAGAGGAAAATGCCGTATTCAAAGGTCTGCTTGCCTTCGTCTGTGAAATTGAAGTCGGCTGCAGGACGGTGTGAATAGTGGTCTGCAAAAATAACATTTCTCATAAGAGTTATGCGAAGGTCATTTCCATTGCAGTCGTAGGAATACTTGCTGTCATTAAGAACTGCAAGTGTTCTTCTTTCACCGTCATTGTCAACAGAAATTGCACCCCAACGCTGAGCAGGCTCCTCCTCGCCGTTTACGGGTCTTCTTATGAAGCCGCCGGGGATTTCGTAGGTGTTCTCTGCATTGTCTCCTGTTACGGGGAAGGACATTTTAAGCATAGTGAACTTTTCCTGCCACAGCGCCTTGCACTTTACGCGAAGCACCTTTGAGTCGGAAGCAAGAATAAAGTCCTGAGAAAGGTGGGATTCACCAAATTTGCTCTTCACTCTTACTACCGCACGTGCAGGTCCCTTTTCTACAAGTTCAATGCCCTCACACTCCATTGTGCCCTTTACATTGTGGAAGGTAAATACGTTATGTGCCCAGGTGTCCGTGTCACTATCGTCAATTACCGTGGGAACTGCAACGGGCTTTTCGGCACTTGCATAATCAAAGCCTGTTTCCTTATTGATAAGGCTTACGATTGCGCCTGTCTTTTCGGAGAAGACAGCCTTTATAAATTTATTTTCAATTGTAAGACCCTCAGCGGTTACGTCAGAGGAAATGCTCTTTACCTCGTCATTTTCTCTCCACCAGGTAAGCCAGTAGGTGCTGTAGCCGAGAGCCGGCACCTTTGCAATAAAGCAGGTATCCATATGAGAGTCGTTTGAACGGGAGGAGCGCACATTCTGGAAGGGAACGTCGTTGCCCTCACAGTCCGTTACCTTATTCGAGGCATTATAAGCACGGACTGCAACCTCAATATCAAATGAATGGGGATTGAACACAACAACGGGACGGGGGAAATTACCGCAGGACTGATTTCTGACTTCCGTGCAGACGGGGTCGGAAACACCGTCTACCCAGGTGTCAATCTTTCTTGCGATTCTGAGAACTGCTTCATTGTAAATCTTGGAGGAGATATTCATAGCGTGGCCCATAGAATCTCTTACATCATCGTAAGCTTCCATTATGGAGCAGCCGCAGAGAATATCGTGGAACTGATTGAAGCATACCTCACGCCAGGCAGTCCTGAAGTCCTCTGTTTTAGCAGACATCTTATATTCCTTATTTGCAACCGTTGAGAAGACTTCAGATGCAAAAAGTGAATTTTCAGCCTGACGGTTGAGCTTTTTGACAAGGCTTGTGGCACTATAGCAGCCGCTTGCGTGATGCTGTAATTCGTCCTTCCATAAGGGAAGGTCGGGGAACTGTAAGGTCAGAGCCTTAAAGTACATATCAGGGGATGAGAACTGTAATTTATGCCAGCCCTCACGGGTCATATTTTCCTTGAGATATTCAATATCTCCTCTTGTGGGGCCGCCGCCGTGGTTACCGACACCGTAGAACAGCATCATACCGTGGCCTGTTTCATTAATGAATTTTTCGGCACATTCCAGTCCCGAATCAATTGCATTTTTGCCGTGGTCTGCATAGCCGTGGGGAAGACGGTAGGTAAGAACCCTTGAGCCGTCCATGCTCTCCCAGAGGAAGGTAACGGGGATATTCGGATTCTCGTTGGGAGTGGGTCTCTGGAAAACATAGTTTGTCATACCGCCCTTGAAAAGGAGCTGCGGCATCATAGCGTTGTGACCGAAGGAGTCTACATTATAGCCCGTTGTGCAGATTTTGCCGAACTTTTCATAGTAATAAAGCTGTGAATAAAGTGCCTGACGGGCAAAGGACTCGCCTGAGGGCATATTGCAGTCGGGCTGTACCCACCAGCCGTTTACGGGTATCCATCTGCCCTGCTTTACTCTTTCCGTAATTTCAGCGAACATATCGGGGTCAATTTCCTCAACCCACTTATAATAAGCGGCAGAGGAGCAGGTGAAAATAAAGTCGTTATATTCATTAAGTCTGTCAAGTGCGCTTCTGAAGGTCTGAAGAACCTCACCGCAGCCCTCCTGCCAGCGCCACAGCCAGATGGGGTCAAGGTGAGCATTGCCTATGAGATGTATTCTTGATGTATCAGCCATTTTTTATTCCTCCTCTATAAGCCCTGCGTATCTTCCGAGCCAGTAAGCAAATGTATAAACGTAGCAGCTTTCAACCTGATAGCAGTCTCTTCCGCCGTCGTGGTCCCTGTATGTATAGGGGCATCTGTCATATTTTGAAATGGGGAACTCATCGGGGCAAAGTCTCCATGATGCTTCCTTTTCTCCGCCCATTCTCTTACGGCAGGGGACGTCCTGACGTGATGAGAGGCTTACAGACGTTACAAGTCTTGTAATACCCACACGTCTGAACCAATCTGCAAGTGCATCGGTATCAATTTCATCCTCGGGACAGGAAAGCATATAAGGGATGTCGTAAGCAGGGTTGTGCTCACGGCGGAAGGTACCGTTCCAGCCTCTGTAGCCGTTTTTGTAAAGCTCTCTTAACTCTTCATCCTCTTCAAGGGTACAAAGAAGCCAGTAGGCACTTGTTGCAAGCATATTGTCGCCGTACATAAGTCCTTCAACGTCCTCACCGCCCTCAAGAAGTGCGGAAATATGGAAACGCTCCTTATGAAGAGAGGTAAGTCTTGCATATCCCTCTTCATTCACAAGCTTATTGTAGGTCTCTTCCCATAAGCCCTTTTCGCCCGTGATGTGCATTGTAACCTTAAGGTACATAAGAAGCTCTGCAGCATTAAGACAGCCATCGGACCAGCCGAGAAGTGTCTCAAAGTAAGACTTGCTCCACTTTGCCCAGGTTGTGGGCTTACCGGTTGAGGTCTCGTGGAATTCGAAGCCGTGGTCAATGATGTGCTTCATTGTGTTCTTTGCTGCAGTCTTTACAATTTCGTCAAGCTCGGGGTCCTCTTCTCCCATAATCTCGTGGAAGAAATACATAAAGAGATAGTGAAGGGTGATTTCGTCGGAGCTTGTATCTCCCTTATAAACAATACCGTCGTGAGAGTAGCCAAGGTCTGTATAAAGGTGTGAAAGTCTTTCGGGAATGGGAGCACCGGCGTAAATCTCCTTGCCCGCAAGTCCCTTTTTCTTGGCATCGGTTGTGGGAAGGACAACTGCCTTATCACCGATTTTCTTATAAAAAAGACCGTCATCGGGCACGGGCTCTGTGGGTACAACATAGGTTCTTGCAACGAAGCCGTCACCACGGCCGGGAATATACATAAGAAGCTGACATGCCTCAGCGGCTCTTATTGCGCTCTTTTTAGCGGCAAGAGTTCTTTCGTCATCAGCACCGTACTTCTTCTTATAAACCGCATATTTGCAAAGCTCTCCTATAGCAAATCCGCAGGTAAAGGTACCTGAGTTATCGGAATGGCCGTAAGGCACAACCGAGGAAAGCTCACGGGGTACGGTAAGATTTCTCTGGGTACACATACCGCGGCGGGAAACGTATTTTTCCGTTTCCTCTGTCAGTCTTAAAGCCTTTTCCTCGCAGGTGATTTCGGAAAGGACGATATTTGTAACACCCGTTGCGGTCATTACCCATACGCTTTCTCTGTCACCCTCTTCAGCATAAACTGCCCTTACCTCATTGTCGGGAAGGTCACGGGAAGCTGAGAAAAACTGCACCTTATCAATTTCATACTCTGCATTTTCATCATAACGGGTAAGTCCGTTGGGCGCACCCATCCACAGCACATTTCCGTATTTCGCAAAACAGGTATAATCCTTTTTACGGGAAGGAAGCGGATATAACACACCCGATAAATCGGGAGCACCGCTCTTTACGGAAAAGATTCCCTTAGGAACGGCAGAATCGTATTTTCCGTAAATCTTTATTTCTCTTGCAAGAGAATTTTTAAGCTTAATGGTTTTCATAAAATCCCCCTTAACTCAGGCTGTCGGGAGCTGAACCCGTCACGCCTGCATAATCATAATAATTCTACTATTATTTTTAATAAAAAGCAAGTAAGTCTTACTTACTATTGAAAATATTGTGTTTTTCAAGGATATTTTTTCAATTCTACTCACGGTAGAGTTGGTTTTTATCTGTAGATAAGCCGAAATGCATCGGTAGGGTGACATTTTTGCGAAAAGTAGCTACTATAGAATTACAGTTTACCCAAGGAGGCACATTATGAAGCTTGCAAATGTCACACTGCCAACCTATACAAAAGGGGAAGAAATTTTCAATTCTGTTTCTCACAGTACCGGTATCCTTCTGGGAATTGCATCTTTCGTATTCTGTTTTCTTAAAGCAACCGATACCAACGCATATCTCGGCACGGCAATATTTGCATTATCTGCCGTGATTCTTTACACCTGTTCATCCCTTTATCATTCAATGAGAAAATCCGACATAAAAAAAATAATGCGTCTGCTTGACCATTCAACCATTTTTATGCTGATAACGGGCACAAGCATTTCCCTTACGATTATCTGCGTATATCCGTACAATAAAATCCTTGCAACCTTTATGGGACTGCTCAGCTTCATTCTCAGCACCGCGGGAGTCGTACTGACATTTATTGACCACGAAAAATACAAAAAAGTACAGATGATTCTTTATATGACGGTGGGCTGGATGAGTGCAGTACTTATATATCCCATTTATAAGCACTGCCCCAGAGGCTCTGAGATTATTGCGTTCGTAGTGGCAGGCGGACTTATTTATACCGTCGGCACCATTTTTTATGCAGCAGGTAAAAAGAAAAAATATTTTCACGGTGTATTTCATATTTTTGTTCTCACGGGAACGCTTCTTCATTTTTTAGGGATATATACGGCAATATAAAACCATAACAAAAAAACTCTCGGGTCTGATTATGCTCAGCTCCTGAGAGTTCTTCTTTTACGGACAGTTTATTTTTTCTTTACAACAAACCACGCAAACAGATAAGCAATAATGCAGGCAATCTGCAATACGGCACAGGGAACGAATATATAAACAAGATTTTCCATTCCCATAGTAAAATAAAGTGCAAGCGCAGATGACCAGATAATAAGAGAAACGAATATACATCTGAATACCATCCGCCACCACAAGGACGAAAAAACTGTCAGCGTAATTGCCGCAACGGGAACCGCATATAAAAACGGAAAGTGTGCATATCCGCTTACGGCAGGGATATTTTTCAGCACAAGAAAAATTACAGAGGCTATAAAAAAAATGCTCACGGCAATAATTACCGGCACAAAATACCGCGAGGGCTTGAGTTCTCCCTTTGGTTTTGCCGATTTAAGATTTATTTCTTCCGAAGCTGAAAGCATATCGCTTATTCCCACACCGAAAAGCTCGGCAATTTTATAAATGGTATAAACATCGGGGATGCTCTCTCCTCTTTCCCATTTGGATACCGCTTTATCACTGTAATTAAGCTGATAGCCAAGTTCACTCTGGGTCATCCCCCGTTGTTTTCTGAGAAAACCAAGCTTTTTGCCGAAAATATTTTTAAATTCTGCTTCCCCTAACATACAATCACCTGCTTATTTCTGTATAAAGTTTACCACATTTTTATTATTTTGGCAAGGATTTTAAGAAAGACTTAAATACTTGTTTAATTGAAAAAAAAATGTTATTATTAGAAAAAACATACAAAGCGGTGTAAAAATGAGAGAAGAATATTCGAGAACAGCTATGCTTTTAGGAGCAGAGGCTGTGGAAAAATTAAATAATTCGTCCGTGATAATCTTCGGTCTGGGCGGTGTGGGCTCTTATACGGCAGAGGCTCTCGCCCGAGCTGGCGTGGGCGCACTTACCCTTGTTGACGGGGACACAGTTTCCCTTTCCAACATAAACCGTCAGCTTTATGCCCTTCATTCCACCGTGGGGAAATATAAAACCGAGGTATCCCGTGACAGAATTCTTGACATCAACCCCGACTGTAAAATAAGCATTATCACGGATTTTGTGACAACAGATAACATTGACGGTTTTTTTACAGGAAAATATGATTTCTGCGTTGATGCAATTGACGACACGGCGGCAAAAACGGCAATTGCCGTAAGGTGTGAGAATACGGGCACTCCCCTTATAGCCTCTATGGGTACGGGAGCCAAAATGTCGGGAGAATTCTTTAAGATAACGGACATAAATAAGACGGAATACTGTCCTTTATGCCGTGTTATGAGAAAGAAATACCGCGATGCAGGACTGAAAAAGGTGACCGTGCTTTATTCCCCCGAGGTACCCGTTTCCCCGAAATTCATCCCCGAAAACGAAGACGAAAAGCGACTTCCCCCCTCAAGCATCAGCTTTATACCCTCTCAGGCAGGGCTGAGAATTGCAGAATATACCGTAAAACAGCTGATAATCTGATTTTACTTGATTTAAGAAAAAATTTTGTATATAATATCAATGAAAGGCGGTGTTTGCATGTGCACGGAAAACACGTTAAAGAAAATACTTGACTGTGTGGCTGAAAGCTCAAGAGAGATTTTCGGCGACAAGCTTCATTCCGCCATTCTTTTCGGCTCTTATGCACGGGGCGACTTCAATGATGAATCTGACATTGACATATTGCTTGTAGTAAACCTTCCTGCTGAAAAAATAGCTTCATACAGAGGGAAAATTGACGAGCTATGCGGATTTCTTCTTTTTGAATACGGAATCGTGGTTTCAATTACAGAAAAGGACGCTGCTACCTTCAACCGCTATGCCGATGTGCTTCCGTTTTACAGAAATATATGTAAAGAAGGTGTGAAAATTGCTTAATGAGGAATTAATATCACTTTCAAAAGCACGTATGCTTCATGCACAGGACTGTCTTAATGAAGCTCGAATCCTTATGGCAGCGAACGAATACAAAGGCACTGCAAACAGAGCCTACTATGCGGCTTTTCATTCTCTGAGAGCAGTTCTTATTCTCGACGGATATGACTCAAAAAAGCATTCAGGGATTATATCCAAATTCAGGGAGATTTACCTTAAAACCGAATTATTTGACAAAAGCATTTCTGATGCAATTTCCTCTCTTTTCAGAGTAAGGTCTGCAAGCGACTATGATGATTTTTACATCGTTTCAAAGCAGGATGCAGTTACTCAGCTGGAGTATGCCGAAAAAATCATAAAGCTAATTTCTGCTTATCTTGAAAAGAAATACAGCATATAAACCGAAAGGACATCAACCGACAATGGCTGATGTCCCTATTTATTTACAAAAAAAGACGGCATAATATGCCGCCGTCTTTATTATATATCCCGGGTTAAGCTATTGTTTCGGAAGAAAACTCTTCTTCGCAAGAGCAGGATACATAATTTTCTTCATCTGTTGTGTTCTGCTTTTTGTTGATAAACTTTGTAACAACAACATAAATACCGGCTATTGCAGCGGCAATTGCTATAACGATAGCGATGATTTTAAGTGCTTTTTTCATTAGTATTACCGTCCTTTCAGAATTGGGATAAACGGTTTAACACGGTCCGTTTATCCGTGAGTTCGGAGCAGCTCCGTAAAATGCGGAGTGCCTGCAAAACGCTCGGCACTCTTATGCCTTGTTGAGTTTTGTAACAAGAGCAGACTTTTTACGAGCTGCGTTGTTCTTGTGGATAAGACCCTTTGCAGCAGCCTGGTCGATCTTCTTTACAGCGAGATTGACAGCGGCAGCCTTGTCTGCAGCGTTAGTATCAATAGCAACATTAGCCTTCTTGATAGCTGTCTTAAGTGCAGAGTTAGCGGATTTGTTACGTGCAGCCTTTGTTTTGTTAACAAGGACACGCTTCTTTGCGGACTTGATATTGGGCATAGTATTACACCTCCTTCTCTTCATACGTGCTATATAATATCACGAAGTCACGGGAAAATCAACTGTTTTTTTCATATTTTTAAGGCTTTGTATATTATTTACAAAGCTGTAAAAGATAATAACGGTGATATTATGAATATAAGGACAGATTTAGCCCTTGAAAGGCACGAAATGCTTCCCCGTGAAGAGATAAACGGTGTAAACATAAGCTTTGAGGAGAATGAAAACTGCCGTGCCACAACAATTGAAATCTCAAGTGAAGAGGGTGAAAGGGCTCTCGGAAAGCCCAAGGGAAAATACGTGACCCTGGAAACGGATTCCTTTACCGATTCCGAGGTGCTGTGCGACGGAAGGCTTGAGCTTCTTATAAAAAGCCTTACGGGGCTCCTTCCCCGGGAAGGTACGGTGCTTGTGGCAGCACTCGGTAATTCTGATATTACCCCCGATGCAATAGGTCCCAAATGCGCAGACTGCATCCTTGCAACAAGACATATACCAAAGGAAACTGAAAAAGAGCTGAAGCTCCCCCGTCTTCGTGATGTTGCGGTAATCTCCCCCGGGGTTACGGGTAAAACAGGCATTGAAACGGGGGAAATAATTTCGGGGATAACGGAAAAGATAAAGCCCTCCTGCGTTATTGTGATTGATGCCCTTGCCGCAAGAAGTGTTACGAGACTGGGCACTACAATTCAGCTTTGCGATACGGGAATTGAGCCGGGCTCCGGTGTGGGAAATAAAAGAAAGGCAATAAACAGGGAAACTCTCGGTGTGCCCGTAATTGCAATAGGGATTCCCACGGTTGTTGATGCCGCAACACTCTCCTTTGACCTTACGGGAAAAAGCCCCCGTGACAGCAGCTTTTCCGATATGATGGTAACCCCCAAGGATACGGACATCATCACTTCCGCAGGCGCAAGACTGATTGCTCTCGGGATAAACTGCGCTTTGCAGAAAAATTTAAGCCGTGAAGAAATAATCTCGCTGACATCAGCATAAGCTTTAAGAAGAGATTTTCTTAAAAAGGGGCTGAAAAGTGTGAAAAGATTTTTACGGGGTGAATACAGCTGGCTCATAAAAATAGTTTTTTCACTTCTGTCTCTTATTCTTACAGTCAGGTTCGCCCTTCCCGTGACAGAGCTTATTGATAAGGGATGCTCACTTTTCATCATCGAAAAAAGTGAAGAAAGCAGAACAGAGGCTCCCTTGAAGGCCGACCCCGAGGAGGAAAATACTGTCCCCGAAAAAAAAGAGGATACGCCGTCTTTTTATGAGACCCCTGAGGATGTAGAGGAATTCGAAAAGGAATATCTTGAGACCTTCGGGAAGACCTCTGTTTCGGGCAACACAAAGGAGGTATTTTTCCGCACCTCGGGTGCTACGGACACAGCAGGAGGTATTCACATAAAGAACACAACTGCCACGAAAAAGCCCGATTTTGAAGAGCTTATAAAAGAAGGCCCCGACATCAGCATAAAGAATAAATCCGACCCTACGGTGCTTATTTACCACACCCACACCACGGAAAGCTATCTTCTTTCCGACAACGGTGTATTTTATGAGGATTATAAAACCAGAAGCACCGACAGCGCAAAAAATATGATACGCGTAGGTGATGAAATCTGCAGGGTGCTCTCTGAAAACGGCATAGGCTATATTCACGACACGGGAATTTATGACGAGGTGTATGAGGGGGCTTATTCACGCTCTAGGGTAAGCGTTGAAAAGCATCTTAGTGAAAATCCCACCATACAGATTGTCCTTGATGTGCACAGGGATGCTATTTACTATTCCGATACGGAACACGCCAAGCCCACAGCGGAGATTGACGGCAGAAAAGCGGCACAGCTGATGATTATAACGGGTGCCGAGGAAGGGTACATAACGGATTTTCCGAATTGGGAGAATAACCTTAAATTCGCACTTCTCTTTCAGAAAACCGCAGAGGAAAGCTACGAGGGGCTTATGAAGCCCTTATACTTCTGCCAGAGAAAATACAATATGGATTTAGGCGTGTGCTCTCTTCTTCTTGAAACGGGTACGGATGCAAATACCCTTGACGAGGCTATGTATTCGGGATATCTTACGGGAAAGGTGCTGTCTGAAATTATAAACGCCTATGAAGAAAAATAAAAGATATGACAAAAAGCTTCTTGAGATTATAAAGAGCTTTCTTTTGTCCGTGTTTGTCATTATGTGTATAACGGCACTTATTACCGCAACAGAGTATGCGGGAGATATCACGGGAGGAAGACTGGGAATCAGAGAAAGAGACACGGTGACAACTGAGGACTTACGTGATTTTTTCGGTGAAATTCCTATTGTAAAAGACCTCTTACTGTGGTAAAATAAGGAAAATATCATTTAAAGGAGAATCACTATGTTACCTATAGGTCTTCAGTTATATTCAGTCAGAAACGAAATGGAAAAGGACTTTGAGGGAACACTTAAAAAAGTAGCAGAAATGGGCTACGAGGGTGTTGAATTCGCAGGTCTTTTCGACAAGAAGCCCTGTGAAATAAAGGAGCTTCTCGCAAAGTATTCCCTTGAAGCAGTATCCGCGCACGTGCCTCTCGCAGATATGCTGGAGGATTTGGACAAGGTTATAGCCGACTATAAGGAAATCGGCTGTAAGTTTATTGCTATCCCTTACGTTGACGAAAAGTACCGTCCCGGCACACCCGACTATCCCGAAACTCTTAAGAAGATTGAGGAAATCGGAAGAAAGGCTGCAGCCGAGGGTCTTACCCTTCTTTATCACAACCACGACTTTGAGTTCGTTAAAATTGACGGCGAATACGGTCTTGACGTTATGTACAATACCGTTCCTGCAGACTGTCTTCAGACAGAGCTTGACACCTGCTGGGTAAATGTGGGCGGTGAAGAGCCTGCTCCCTACATTCTCAAATATAAGGGCAGAACACCCGTTATCCACCTTAAGGACTTCGTTATGAAGGGCAAGGATAAGCCCAAAAAGCTTTATGAGCTTATCGGTATCGAGGATAATGAGGAAACAGCAAGCGAAGAGGATTTCAGCTTCAAGCCCGTGGGAAGCGGTGTTCAGGATATCCCTGCAATCATCAAAGCAGGCGAGGAATCCGGAGCAAAATGGTTCATTGTTGAGCAGGACTCCCCCGACAAGGGCAACACAGAAATTTCCTGCGTTGAAAAGAGCATTCAGTATTTAAGAAGCTTATAAGAATAACACGGTAGGGGCGGGGTTTCTGTCAAGGGGGACATGGTTTACAGATTGTCCGAGCACATGGTTTACAAATACAGATATTCATTAACCGCATAATTACAGGAAATTCATATTGATTTTTGGTGTCAAGTCCGCCGCAGGCGTT
>JAGAKX010000004.1 GCA_017625435.1 Clostridia bacterium | reverse complement strand
ATTGTCTGTGTTTAATTTTCGTGGCATATAACAATGTGCTTCACAGGGTCATAACTTCTGTATTTTTCATTTCTACCTGCGGGATGTCGGGGACGCCATCCCCTACAATATTTAATGCACGACACAGCCTCTTGGGAAATTACTTCTGTAAATTATGATTTATAATTTCATCTGCTCATTAATGTTCTTCATAAAATCAACGTCTACCTTGACGATTTCTCTGTCATAGGTAAGAAGGCCGTTTGTTTCATCCTCAACGTCACTTACCTCCGTATAAACAAGAGCGGAAAGACCCTTCTTTGCAATAAGGGGCTTGAGTCTCTTGATATAAAGAGTATGGAGTGCCTTTTCGAGGGCATCCTTGGAATTATAGATTCTGTAGCCGAAGGTCTTATCGGTGTTGAAGCGGTGACCGTCAATTGACATTGAATAACCGCCGAATTCCGTAAGACAAATTGCTCTGTCGTCATTTTTGCCGTATTTGGGGAACATAAAGGGAGTAAAATAGATATGGAAGCTGTTTACATCACCTGCACCCTGGTCGTGCCAGCCTGAAGCGTGGTCAATTACTCTTGTGGGGTCCTTCTCGCGGAAGAATTCCGCAGCCTTTACGGAGTCAAACTGTCCCCAGCCCTCATTGAAGGGCACCCAGAGGCAAATTGATACAGCATTATAAAGACCCTTTATCATTCTTTCGGCATCAACGTAGTATTCGTCTCTGCCCTTCTCATCAAGACGGGAGAAAAGCTTGTAGTTTTCCTGTGTATCCTTGACACCGAGCGGCTTTTTAAGACCTGTTGCAAGAGCGAAAGCAGGAAGAATTGTTGTAGCTGCCTGATAGTAAACGTCACCGCCGTTAATCATATCCTGCCATACAAGCATACCGAGTCTGTCGCAATGGTAGTACCAACGAAGAGGCTCAATTTTAATGTGCTTTCTGAGCATATTAAAGCCCATATCCTTCATTGTCTGAATGTCGTAAATAAGTGCTTCGTCTGAGGGAGCGGTATACATACCGTCACTCCAGTAGCCCTGGTCAAGAAGACCGTTCTGGAAATAAGGCTCATTATTGAGCATAAGACGGGTAAAACCGTCCTTATCTTTACCGATACCGAACTTTCTCATACCGAAATAGCTCTTTGCTTCATCGGATGCTGACTTTACAACAAGGTCGTAAAGCTTAGGATTTTCGGGAGTCCATTTTTCGTAGTCTGCTATTTTAAGCACAGCGGAGCCTGCTGTGGTAGCGGCAGAGCAAAGCACCCTTTCACCGTCAAGGGCAGTTACGGTAACTTCACCGAGGTTACCTACAGCCTCAACTTCAACCTTGAGGGTATCGCTGTCAATATCGGGAGTGATTTTAAGAGCCTTGATATAATTTTCGGGAACCTCTTCAAGCCATACTGTCTGCCATATACCTGACTGAGGTGTATACCATATATTACCTCTCTTTGAGGTCTGCTTGCCTGAAGCCTGAGAGCCTTTCTCGGAGGGGTCGGTTACCTTAAGAGTAATTTCATTTTCACCGTCAATAAGTGCCTTTGTAATGTCAATTTCAAAGGGGAAATAACCGCCTGTATGTGTACCGAAGCAGACACCGTTTACGCTTACCTCGCACTTATAATCAACAGCGCCGAAGTGAAGAAGAACTCTGTCGCCGGACTTTGTGAAGGCGAATTTCTTTCTGTAATAAAGTGTATCCTCGGGTGTGACATTTCTGCCGACACCGCTCAAAAGACATTCGGGACTGAAGGGCACAACGATATCTCCCTCGTAGCCCTGGAAGGTTCTTCCCGTGGGATAAATTGCATATTCCCAGATGCCGTTAAGACAGATGTAAGAATCTCTTACCATCTGAGGACGGGGGTATTCTGATAAGGGCATTTCTCTGTTAAGCTCTCTGCCCCAACGTGTGTATAACTGTTCCATAGTTTATTCCTCCAAGCTCAAAATTATATCAATTACTTCGGTTACCCTAGAGATTTCTCTGTCTGCAGGGGCTATTCTTTCGTCCCACCAGCCCGTCGATTTCATCCACACGGTTTTCCAGCCGGCACCTCGCGCCCCTTCTATATCATTTACGGGATTATCTCCTACATATACCATTTCCTCGGGAGCAAAGCCCAGCTTTTCACGCATTATATCAAAAATAGCTCTGTCGGGCTTATGTATTCCGTAGTCTCCCGTTGCGATTATCTCGTCAAAATGGGGTTCAAGTCCCAATAAACCGATTTTTGCATACTGCAAAGCGTGGTTTCCGTTTGTTATAAGACCCGTTTTCAGTCCCATACTGTGAAGCTCTTCAAGCATCGGGACTGTCTCGGGAAAAGGAACTGCCGTCACCGCAAAGTGTTTATAAATAAATGCGCTGTAATCCGGGAAAGGCGGTGCTTCCTTAAAAACTCCTTTTTCGGAAAGATAGGCAAGAATCCGTTCCCATCCCGAATAAACAAAGTGGCTGTCTGCATAGCACCATATTTCACCGATTTCGCCGTCACTCATATTTTCATTGACGGAGAACTCTTCACGAAGCTTCGGCACAAGGCTTTTAAGTGTGCCGTGACGGTCAAAAAGAGTGTGATCCAGGTCAAAAATAACTGCTTTTATCATCTTTCGAACATATCCTTAAAATCTATTCCTGCAGCATCTGTCAGCGGCAGCTCAACGGGAGCTCCCGTGTAAGCGGACTTATAAATTGCAAGCACAGCCTCAAGGGCACGCTTTCCTGCCTCTGCATCAACATAAGGAGCTCTGTTCTCCCTTATAGCCAATGCCATATCCTCAAAGAGGCTTGTGTGGCCGTTACCGTATACATTCAGAGTTTTTTCGTGGAAACCGTCCTTGCTGTCCTCAGGATTATCAAGAAATTTCCATATTTCAATCGTATTTGCACTTGTTCCGCCAAGCTTTACGGTTCCTGTCTCACCTAAAAGGGTCAGATGCTCTTCCATATCAAAGCCCGCAACATTTACGGTACCCTCAACCGTGGCAATTACACCGTTTTCAAATTCAAATACGGCAGTACCCACATCCTCTGCTTCAATATAAGGGTGATGCTGACGTCTTGTTGCCCCGTAAACACGCTTAAGACAGTCTCCGCACATCCACCTTAAAAGGTCGATACCGTGGATACATTGATTCATAAGCGTACCGCCGTCACTCTCGAATTTACCTCTCCAATCTGCCTGAGAATAATAGTCCTCACCTCTTGACCAACGGACAGTAACAGCAGCATTGGAAAGCTTACCGAATCTTCCGTTTTCAAGGGCAGCACGCATCTCCTGCACAGCAATGTTGAACCGGTTCTGATGGCAGGCAGATACCTTTACGTTATATTCCTTAGAAAGTCGGATAATCTCGTCGGCATCCTTTATGCTCATTGCCATAGGCTTTTCTATAATAACATTTATGCCCCTTTTTATGGCTTCAATTGCCGCCTCGGCATGAAGACCGCTGGGAAGTGCAATGCTGACAAGCTCAGGCTTCTCTTTATCGTACATCTCACAAAAATCGGAATACCTTCTTATATTTTCATTGTCAACAGGCACAGCACGGCTGAACATATCGTCAATATGTCCGTTATCAATATCGCAAACAGCGATAATTTCAAAGCCGTTTTTTGCCGCGGCATTTATATGGCTGGGAGCAACCCTGCCGCAGCCCACAAGTGCATATTTCATAATAGCTCTCCAAAAAAAAGAAATATATAATTATTTTAATATAGTGAAGATTCTATGTCAAGCAAACCGCAAAAAAATATCCTTCCCGATTGCTCGGGAAGGAATTTTTTATTGTAAGCTTATGCTACGCCGAAAAGATCCTTGAAGAACTGAATAATCTTTCTGAAGAGGTTAATGAGCCACTCCCAGAAGTTGAACTTACCTGTTCCGCCGGAGCCTTCTCCGTCATCAGCATATACTGCACCTGAGATTGTTACCTTAACCTCGCCTGCGTTTGCAGGTACTGTGTAGTAACCGTCTTCATCGGGAACTGCCTCAACACCGTTGATGTAAACGATGTATGTTTCGAATGCAAATGAGGAGTAGGTGTATACTCTGAAACGGATTTCGTAGTCATCGGACCAGTTTATATTTGCACCGTTGAATACTGCGAAGTAGTCTTCAACAATAAAGTGCATATTAGCCATAGGTGTGAAGTTAACCTTTCTTACGTTGCCGCCTTCAACTACGGTAATTGTCTTTGTAGCTGTAAGAAGTCCGCTTGTAGCAGTAAGAGTAACTGTACCTGTGCCGATAGCAATCAGCTTGCCGTTGGAGAAGAATACTACTGAATCATCGGAAGATGTCCACTGTACGTTTGTAGCGTCTATGCTTACTGTTTCGTTAACCTTAACAGCCTTAAGGTTGAGAACTGTACCTGCATAGTGTCTTGTTGCACCTCTGATTTCAAGAATGAAGCCGGAGTCGGGATATACTTCTGTAATGATTTCTGTAATCTCATTAACTGCTGTGTCAAGCTCTTCCTGCTCGCTGTCAAGAAGACCTTCGCTGAGACGGTTGTCAAGGATTTCCTGAAGCTTTGCCTTGTCTTCTGCAGGAATGTCTTCATCCATAAGCTTTTCAACAGCATCAATTACCTTGTCGTAAGATGAGTAGTCTGCACGTACAACGTCTTCTGTCATTGTGTGACTTGCATCATTCTTACAGGTGTATGTGTAGTAACCCTTTGTTGTAGCGGTGGGACGGGTAAGGTTGGATTCATCCTTTGTCTTATCCCAATCGTGGCCTGTTGCTTCAATAACGTCCTGCTTAACAAGAACTTCGTTACATACTGAGCAGTGCTTACCTTCTGTAAGACCTGTGCCTTCGCAAGTGGGCTCAACCCTTGCGTCAACAACTTCTTTATGGGCAACCTTATCGGTTACTTCCTGAGCGAGAGTGATTGTTCCGCAATCCTTACACTTCTTACCTGCGGTAAGACCTGTTGCTATACATGTTGCAGGAACTGCAGGAATTTCTTCTTCTCTGTGGTCAGACATAGGAACTACTTCCTGCTCAACAAGAACTGCGTAACATACTGAGCAGTGCTTACCTTCTGTAAGACCTGTTGCGTTACACTTAGCTTCTACAGCCTCGTCAATAACTTCTGTATGACCTTTTGCAGGAACTACTGTCTGAGCTACAACTGTTACGCCGCAAGCTTCACAGTGTGAGCCTTCTGTAAGACCTGTATCATCACAATCAGGATCTACTGCTTCATCAGTAACAACATTTTCGTGCTTATCAGCATTAAGTGTTGTAAGAGCTCTTGATGTTGTGTATGCACAAGCAACATACTCATCGGAAGCAACGTGGTCACACTTCTGACCCATTGTACCGTAGGTGCTACATGTTGATTCTATAATTACTGTTGTATCAACAAGGTTATGTGTTCTCTGTGCAATTTCTGTTACGGATTCTGTATTGATTGCATCGCAGAGTGCACAGTGGAAGGACTTTGAACCTGCAGCCTCACAAGAAGCCTTAACATCAACTGTGTATGTTGTTTCCCAGATGTGAGCATTTGCATCAACGGGGATTTCTCTTGTGTATTCGTGTGTGCATGCTTCGTGTGTATCTGTTTCTGCATTCTGGCAGATTGTGTTCATAACACCCTTTTCTATACATGTAGCTGATTTCTGAACACCGTTATCCTTGTAATCGTGAGCTCTCTTTGCGATTGTCTCTGTTCTGAGTTCAACATCGCAGTATTCGCAAAGGATTGCCTTGTAGCCGTCTGCTTCACAGGTTGCCTTCTGCTTTACTGTATAGAAGGTTTCTTCCTTATGTGCATCTGCTACAATTGCTACTTCTCTTTTATCAAGAACAGCATCACAGTAT
>JAGAKX010000037.1 GCA_017625435.1 Clostridia bacterium | reverse complement strand
GATATCAAGTCTAAATGAACGCCTGCGGCGGACTTGACACCAAAAATCAATATGAATTTCCTGTAATTATGCGGTTAATGAATATCTGTATTTGTAAACCATGTGCTCGGACAATCTGTAAACCATGTCCCCCTTGACAGGACGCCCTCCCCTACAAACTTATTTCCACCTCAGAGCCTCACAGAAAATAACTTCTTCACTATTACCTCTTACATATTACCTTACCAACGGCACCCTGCCCTACAGACCTATTTTTACTACCTCGCCAACGGCTGTGGGTGAAAAAATTTTTTACTTGAAGATTTATTATTAATGTGTTAAAATATTTTGGTTAATAATATACATAGTCTGTACTGTTTTTTTGGAGGGCTGTGTATTGGATAATAACGGTAACAATTTTGAGATACTAATAAAGCAGGGTGTAAAGATTCCCTGCACCGACGGAGTGGTTATTGACCCCTCGGCAAGAATAGGTGAGGGTACGGTGATTTACCCCTGCACGATTATAAAAGAGGGCTGTGTAACGGGAAAAAACTGCGTGATAGGACCGGGTACGGTGCTTTATAAAACCCGGGTGGGAGACGGAAGTGTTCTGGATTCGGTACACTCGGAGGAGGCAGTTATCGGAAGCGGTGTTACGGCAGGGCCCTTTGTTCATATCCGTCCAGGAAGCGTCATAAAAGACGGAGTAAAGCTCGGCAATTTTGTCGAAATAAAAAACTCCGAAATCGGAGAAAAAACCGCCGTTTCGCATCTTACCTATGTGGGTGACAGCGATGTGGGACGGGGTGTCAATTTCGGCTGCGGCACGGTGACGGTAAACTTCAACGGAAAAGAGAAAAACCGCTGTAAAATAGGCGACAATGCCTTTATCGGCTGCAATACGAATCTTATAGCACCCGTGGAAATAGGAGACCGTGCATACACGGCGGCAGGCTCTACAATAACTGATGATGTACCGCCCGACTCCCTTGCAATTGCCCGTGCACGGCAGGTTGTAAAGGCAGAGTGGGTGAAGAAGAAAAAACCGTACAGGGAGTAGGTCAGAGGTCAGAGGTCGGAATTCGGAGATTTTCCCGAGAGGAACAAATTACGATTTCATTTGTAGGGGATGGCGTCCCCGACATCCCGTTCAAGAGGGTTGTAATTTTTTATAAAAACGGAATTTGACGAAATTATATAACGAGGGGACGTCCCCTGCAAGAAGGAAGATATAAAATGGCATTTTTTAAGAAAAAAACAGAAGTTTCACCGATGTTTGCCGGAAAGCCCGAATTCATTATTGCGGGGCTTGGCAATCCCGGAAAGGAATATGAATATTCAAGGCATAATGCAGGCTTTTTATGTCTTGATATTCTCTGCAATAAATACGGAATAAAGACCGACAGAGTGAAATACCGCTCCCTTACCTGCACGGCGGTGATTGAGGGACATCCCTGCCTTGTTATGCGTCCTCAGACCTATATGAACAGCTCGGGTGAGGCAATAAAGGAGGCAGCGGAGTTCTACAAAATCCCCCCTGAAAATATAATTGTCATTTATGACGATATTTCGCTTCCCACGGGAACCCTCAGAATCAGAAAAAAGGGCTCAGCAGGCGGTCATAACGGCATAAAAAGCATAATATGGCAGCTGAATACCGATGTTTTCCCCCGTCTTAAATTAGGTGTCGGAGACAGAAAAGACAAGGACGACGACCTTAAGGATTACGTCCTCGGAAGATTTTCAAAATCCGATATTGATACACTTAAAAAGACAATGGAAAAGGCGGTTGATGCCCTTAAATACATACTTGACGGTGATACTGACGGCGCTATGAGCCGATATAACGGGTGAAAAAATATGTCCTGGTGTTCCGAGTTTTTCAAAAGCTCCCCCGAATACAAAAGAATAAGCTATAACCTTGAAAAAGGGAGCTACCCCTTCGGTATTTTAGGGCTTCCTCCCACGCCCAAGGCATTGCTTATACATACGCTGTGTGAAGACTCTTCACACGGCGCAGTTGTGCTGACTCCCGACGACGGGACGTCTGAAAAGCTCTGCACGGATCTTCTGGCTCTCGGCACAAGGGCAGTCACTTATCCTGCAAGGGATTTCAACTTCTACACGGTTGAAGCAGGAAGCAGGGAATACGAGCAGAAAAGAATCGGCGCACTCTCGAAAATTATATCGGGTGAGTGCGATGTGCTCATCCTTTCCGCCGAGGCGGCAATTCAGAAAATTATGCCCCGTAAAGAGCTTCAGTCCCGAATTTTTACCCTTTCCGAGGGACAGGAAATCTCTACCTATGACATAAGAAAGAAGCTTATAAAGTGCGGCTATTCGGCATCCGAAATGGTTGAGGGACCCGGTCAGTTTTCCCTGAGAGGCGGTATTCTTGACATTTATCCCTGTAACCTTAATGCTCCCGTAAGACTTGAGTTCTGGGGCGATGAAATTGATACAATATCCTATTTTGACATAGTAACGCAAAGAAGAACGGACAGAGTGTCCGAGGTATCCCTGTCCCCCGTTACGGAAATTGTTTTTGACGATTACAAACAGATGTCGGAAAAGCTCATTTCCCTTGCAAAAACCGTCAGAACAAAAAATGCGGACAAGGTAAAAAGCTTCCTTAAAAGGGATGCGGATTTACTGGATTGCGGTATAACCCCCGGATGCCTTGACAAGTATCTGCCCCTGGCTTACGCAGGGCTGGTGTCCCCCCTTGATTATTTCCCCGATGCCCTTCTTATTTCAATTGAAACCTCCGGTGTAAAGGAGGGGGCTGTTTCCTCGGAAAAGCTTTTTAACGAGGAATTAAAGGAGCTTTTTACTGAGGGTGAGCTCTGCAAGGGGCTTGACGATTATTATTTTTCCTTCAGCGACATTCATAAGGCATATAACCAAAGAAAGACAGTTTATATTGACAACTTTGCAAGGGGCAGCTTTGATACCCCCGTAAAGGACCTTATAAACTACCATATAAATCAGATTTCCGCCTGGGACGGCTCTTATTCGTACCTTACGGAGGATATTGCCGTACCTCTTAAAAACAAGTATTCCGTAGCAGTTTTTGCCGGTAATCTTAAAAATGCGGAAAGTCTTTACAGAAGCCTTTCCGACGACGGCCGCAAGGCGGTGCTTTATAAGGAAATGCCCGATGAAATCATAAAGGGTACCGTAAGCATTATGCCGGGTGCTCTGAACTCGGGTGTGGAATATCCTGCCGAAAAGCTTCTTGTCGTAAGCTACGGCAGATTCGCAAAGGCTTCAAGAGGGTCTGTTAAGAAATACAGCAAAAAAGCCAATGCCTTCAACTCCCTTGAGGAGCTTCACGAGGGGGACTATGTTGTTCACGAGCAGCACGGCATCGGTATTTTCAGAGGCATTGAAAAGAAGACCATAAACAAGACAGTTAAGGATTATATAAAAATACAGTATGCCAAGAACGGTGTGCTGTTTATTCCCGTTACAAATCTTGAGCTTATTTCAAAATATATCGGTCCTCACGAGGAGGATTCAAACAGAACCGTAAAGCTCAACACCATAGGTGCCGCCGACTGGGAAAAAACAAAAAACAAGGTCCGCGGTGCCGTAAAGGATATTGCAAAGGACCTTATCCGTCTTTATGCCGAGCGTCAGAATACCTCAGGCTATGCATTCTCTCCCGATATTGATATGCTGAATGACTTTGAGCGCCGTTTTGAGTTTGACGAAACAGACGATCAGCTCCGCTGTATCAACGAGATAAAGGCTGATATGGAAAAGGGCTGTCCTATGGACAGACTGCTGTGCGGAGATGTCGGCTTCGGCAAAACAGAGGTTGCTCTGAGAGCTGCCTTCAAGTGCATCTGCGACGGCAAGCAGGTAGCACTTCTCGTGCCCACCACAATTCTTGCCTTCCAGCATTACAGAACCATTCTTCACCGCTTTGAGGGCTTCCCCATCGAAGCTGAAATGCTCTGCCGTTTCAGAACTCCCAAGCAGCAGAAGCAGATTATAAAGAATATAAAAGCAGGTGCCGTTGATATTGTTGCAGGTACTCACAGAATCATATCAAAGGACGTTGAATTCAAGGATTTAGGTCTTCTGATTGTTGACGAGGAACAGCGCTTCGGTGTTCTGCAGAAGGAAAAACTGAAGGAAAAATTCCCCGGTGTTGACGTGCTGACCCTTTCTGCAACACCCATTCCCCGAACACTTAATCTTGCTTTGTCGGGAATACGCGATCTGTCCGTTATTGAGGAAGCTCCTATGGACAGACACCCCGTACAGACCTTTGTTATAGAGCACGACTGGGGCATTATTTCTCAGGCAATTGCAAAGGAGCTGCGACGGGGCGGTCAGGTATATTATCTTCACAATAACATCAACGATATTGATCTTGTTGCAGATAAGCTCCAAAAATTCTTCCCCGATGCAAATATCGCCTGCGCTCACGGTAAAATGCAGGAAAATGAGCTGACAGATGTATGGAAGCGCCTTACGGAGGGAGAAGTCGACATTCTGGTCTGCACCACCATTATCGAAACGGGCGTTGATGTGCCCAATGCAAACACACTTATTATCGAAAATGCCGACCACATGGGGCTTTCACAACTTCATCAGTTAAGAGGCCGTGTGGGACGCTCCACAAGACGTGCAAGTGCATACTGCACCTTCAAAAAGGATAAGCAGCTGACTGAAATTGCAGACAGACGGCTTTCCGCCATAAGGGAATTCACTCAGTTCGGCTCGGGCTTCAAAATTGCAATGCGCGACCTTGAAATAAGAGGTGCGGGAAATCTCCTTGGAGCACAGCAGCACGGACATCTGGCATCGGTGGGCTACGATATGTATATGAATCTTCTCAGCGAAGCTGTTGAGGAGCTCAGAGGCACAAAGACGGAAGCCGCTCCCAAGGCTGTCTGTCAGGTTGATATACAGCAGGATGCACACATCCCCGAAGGCTATATTTCGGGCTATCAGCAAAGACTTGCCGTTTACAAGCGCATTGCGGACATAAAGACTGAGGAGGATTTCAGCGATGTTCTTGATGAGCTTATTGACCGCTATGGCGAGCCTCCTAAGAGCGTTTTAGGGCTTCTTAAGATTCCTCTTATCAGAAGTGCCGCAACAGCCCACGGTATTTATAAAATCTCACAGAATGACGGCTATGTCTGCCTTTATACACAGAAAATAGATACGGAAATCACAAAGAAGCTTGCCGTATTAAAGGGAAGAATCCGAATTTTCTCAAAAGGGCTTCCCTGTTACGGGGTGGCTATAGCCGGTACACCGGTAGAAACTCTCGAGGAAGCCATAAAAGCCCTCAATGCACAGTAAAGGAGAGTGGTTTTTATGCTGAGAATCAGAAGGCCGTTTATAATAAGCTTTGCGGGAATGATGTTATCCTCCGTAATGCTTATGACGGGCAGTTACTGTGCCTTATGGGTCTTAGTCCCTGTGCTTTCGGGCCTGTTTTTATTCTCAGCATTCAGAAAAGCTGCCATCTGCAAGGCTGTCCTTATTCTGCTGCTTTGCACTCTTTTATCTGTCACATCCTTCTCGCTTTACGATACCGTAAGGGAAAAAGAGAGCTCTCTTGCAGGCTACAATAAGGAGATTTCGGGTACGGTCACGGACATAAGCTATGATTCCCGCGGAAATATTCAATCCGCTCTGCTGTCACGGTGCACAGCGGATAACAGGAAAATTTATTCGGACATAAAAATTTACACCGATAAAAAGGCGGTTTTCTCTTACGGGGACCGTCTTAAAATAACCTCTGACCGACTCTTTGCGGCTGAGGGTGAGGGCATTTTCAGGTATCATTCATTATCCGACAGATGCCATCTTGCCTGCACTTATAAAACTGAAAACAGCACCGTAACAAAGGGAGAGCAAAGCCTTTATAAATCAATACTTGAAATCAGAAGCTATTCCGCCTCAAAGCTCAGAGCAGCTCTCACAGAGGATGCTTGTTCTGTTTCGCAGGCACTTTTCACGGGCTCACGGGATAATGTATCCCCTGAGCTTTCCGCTGCCTTCAGAATATGCGGAATTTCACATATATTCGCAGTTTCGGGAATGCATCTGTCCTTGTGGACGGGTATGTTCTTTATTATTTTCAGAAGACGTGCAAAAATATCCGCCGTTCCAAACATACTCGCCTCGTTTTTCGTTATTTTCTATACTGTGTTCACGGGCTTTTCACCGTCGGTGCTCAGAGCCGGAATAATGCTTTTAACCGTATTCACGGGAAGATTAATAAGAAGAAAGGCAGACGCTCTTAACTCTCTTGGACTTGCGGGTACGATTCTTACGGGCCTTAATCCTTATCTTGCAGGCAATGTATCCTTTCTTCTGTCCTTTATTGCTACGGGAGCAATAGCCTTCTGGGACGAATACATTCTTCCCGAAAAGAAACAATTCCGCGGATTTTTCCGTAAAATAAAGCTAAGACTTATGAAGCCCTTTTACGATACAGTCACCTCTCTTGCGGTAATACTGACCACACTTCCCGTGGTTTCCCTGTTTTTCGGCTACGCTTCTCTTCTTTCTCCCTTGGCTTCGCTTATTATCACTCCCCTGGCAGAAGCAATAATGGTGCTTTCGTTCTTTATCGTAATTCTGCCCTCCGGCAATATTCTTCATTCTGCTGTCCGTGATTTTTCCGAAGCGCTGTGCGGCAGTCTTACGGACACAGTCCTGAAGCTTTCCGAGGCTGATTTTATGCTTATCCCCGTAAAGCTTTCGTTTCTTATACCCGTATTTACGATAACCGCAGTCCTTTGTATCCTTTTTCTCATATTTTTCGAGGAAAAGAAAAAAGCATTTATCTGTATACTTGCAGGAACACTTATTTTTACGGGGCTGACAGGGGCAGATATATACACCCACAGGGATGAAACCGAAATTACGGTTTTCGGCAAAGAAAACGCAACGCTGATTTCCGTGTCAGACTGTAAGGGAAGCTGTGCGGTAATAGGCTCGGGCGGGTCATATTCTCTTATATCCGAGCTGTCACGCTCTCTTAACCGTAAGGGCATCACAAAAACGGACCTTCTTCTCATTCCGAGAGAAAAGGATACTGAAAACGGGAACACGGAGTATCTTCAGGAGGCTCTTATGCCCCTCAGCACCGTCAGAACTTATGAATACAGCACTCCCGTCAGCATATCCTTACGGGACGACTGCCGTATTTATTCTTACACAACTGAGAGCTTATCTGCAGTATCCCTTTACGTCGGAGAAACAAAAATTGTTATCTGTCCTTACCCTTCTTCTGTTTTCGGGGATGCACACAGGGAATTTTTATGGGGAGATATACTTATTTGCCGCAGCAATATTCCCGAAACCCTTGACACAGATGCCTTCGCTGATGTTATAATAGTAACCGACATCTATAAGGAGCATCTGTCCTCCTTCATTTCTTCAATTGACAGAAACATTACCATTACAGTAAAAGGAGATTCCTATGCCCTTTGTTGACGAAGATGTTTTCGCTAAAATGTTAAAAGGCGAAATAAAAGAAAATATCTTTCTCTTTTCGGGTGACGACGATTACCTGAAGGAGCATTACTGCAATCTGCTTACGGGGAAAACGGTTGATGAATCTCTTATGTTTTTCAACTTCCACAAGTACGAGGATGACGAAACCGAGCTTGAAACCATATTTGCGGATGCGGAAAATCTCCCTCTTATGGCAGAAAAAACCTGCCTGCTTGTAAGAAACTATCCCCTTGATTCCCTCTCAGCAAAGGCACTCACGCAGTTTGAAGAAAATCTCAGAAATATACCCGAATCCACCGTAATGATATTCTATTACGGAAGCAGTACCCTCCCCTCGGGCAAGAATACAAAATGGGATGCCGTTATAAAGGTATTTGAAAAGCTCGGCACAGTCGTAAAAATTGAGCACCGTACCCCCGCTAAAACTGCAAAGCTTCTCGTTTCACGGGCAAAGGACAGGGGCACATCAATTGACTACGATACGGCACTTTATCTTGTTTCCTCCGTAGGTGAAGACCTGCAGACGATTCTCAATGAATTCAATAAGGTCTGTGCCTATTCTCAGGGACAGCCCGTCACAACGGCAATGATAGACGAAACAGCGGTAAAAAGCGTTGAAGCCTCGGTTTTTGACATAAGTGCAGGTATTTTTTCGGGGGATACGGACAAGGCGTATAAAATCCTCAATGAGCTTCTTCGTCAGAAAATACCCTCGAGCTCCATTATCGGAGCCCTTGCAAGTGCTTACGTAAATGCTTACAGGCTTAAGCTTTCCTATAATGCGGACAAGCAGATAAGCGATTTTGCCTCAGCCTTCGGATACAAGGAAACAAAATACACCTTCGGGAAAATCGCCCCCTTTGTCAGAAAAAGCTCCGTGGCAACCCTTCGCTCGGCTCTCGGAATTCTCTCGGAAGCAGACGTAAAAAGCAAAAGCAGCAGAATTTCAGACGACATTCTTTTAACCGAGCTTATTTCAAAGCTCTCTTCTCTCGGAGGTTAATTATGCTTCACACAGAAAAAGCCGTAATTACAGAGGGACGCTATGACAAAGCCCGTCTTACAACGGTAATTGACGGGCTGATAATCACAACAGAGGGCTTCGGCATTTTCAATTCAAAGGAAAAGCAGACTCTTATAAAAAAGATTGCAGAGGAAAAGGGCATAATAATTCTGACGGATTCCGATGCCGCAGGCTTCAAAATAAGAAACTTCCTGAAAAATATTGTCCCTGAGGATAAAATAACCCACGCCTATATTCCAGACATATACGGCAAGGAAAAAAGAAAGGCTTCTCCTTCAAAGGAAGGGAAGCTGGGTGTTGAGGGAATAGACAATTCCCTTCTTGAAAAAGCACTTCTGAACACGGGACTTTTCTCGGAAACTGAGAAAAAACCGACAGACAATCCCATAACAGCCTCAGATTTGTTTGAAACGGGACTTACAGGTCGGGAAAACAGCGCAGATAAAAGACGTGCCCTTCTCCTTTCAATGGGACTTCCCGCAAGGCTTACGGGTAAAAACCTTCTTTCTGTCCTTAATACCTTTATGACAAAGGAAGAGCTGTACGAAAAAGCACGGGAAATATTTGCAGATTGACTTTTAATGCGTTTTTTTATAAAATATCCTCTGAAGGAGGCTGAGAAATGCGAAAACACAAAATACTTCTGACCCTGATTTCGGTACTTGTGCTGACGGCAGTTGTTGTCACAGCTTCTGCAATAGCAGGTGGCAGAAAGCCCGATATTTCAGCCGGTAAAACCGAGAATCTTATAGCAGACAGAATTTTCTACTCCCTCGAAAATACGGAATTCACAATAAAAAAGACCTCCGAGGAGGCAGAGAACTGCACCCTTACAATGTTTCTTGAGGTAAAGAAAACACAGGGTGATTTTTACGGCAGAATAAACAGCTTCACTCTTTCGGGTATAGCCTTCGACAGTATAGTTTTCACAGACCTTACGGGCAAGGAAGAAGCAAAGGCTCCGGATTCGCTTGTTCTTACGGCAACCGACGGCGAGCCGGATATTTTCCGCTGGCAGGTTGACGTAAATTCAAGCATACTCGGAAAAGGCACCTACACGGCAAAGGCAGAGCTTTCCTACACCACGGGCACAAGTGAGGCTGCCGCAATGACAAAAACCGCGGAAATCCCCGTCACCATTACAGTTGAATAAAGCTTCCCCCTTTACAAAAACTTCAATCCCCGTCGTAGGGGAGGGGGTTTCCCCTCCCGCAACAGCAATAAAAAAGCAGAGCTTATTTCTAAGCTCTGCTTTTTTATTGTTAAGCTTTATTTCTTTGCCTTTTTCTTTGTGCCGTTCATTACAAGCACACCTGCAGCCATAATAACTGCGAAAATAATGAGGTAGAAAATAACGGGACAGCTGAAATAGGGCTCTTCGGCATTCTGAGCTGCCTGATAGGGTGCAATACCGTGGGCATAGACTGCCATAAATACCATAGCGGCAGAGCCTATGATGGCAAAAGCGGGAAGAATGAATCTCTTTACAAATGAAACATCCTTTGCCTTTATCATAAAGGAAATGAATATGGGGATGTAAAGAGCGTAGGTCGTAACAATGGGAAGCTCGGAGGAGTCAAAGCTGAACAGACCGAACCAGGGCTTTCCTGCAGAAAGGTTTGCACCGTAGAAATAAAGAAGCCAGAAGGCGGAAAGGAGAACTGCGATAACGCAGGAGTTTACGGGCATATTTGTTTCCTTGTCAACCTGCTTGAAGATTTCGGGACGGGGGCCGTAGCCTCTGACAGAAACAGAGAAGAGACCTCTTGTGCAGCCAAGCATAAGGCCGTTGAGTGTACCGAGACAGGAAATTGCGACAAAGAGATTAAGAATGTTGCCGAAAGTAGGTCCGAAAACATTGAGGAATGCTGCAGGTGCTCCCTGACTTTCGTCTCTGAGCACGGAAACCTCTGCACCGCCTGCAACACCGATGAAGTAGAATACGTAAACAGCAATAATAATTATACCGCCCACTACAAGAGCTATGGGAAGATTTCTCTTTGAATTCTTAAGCTCGGCATTGATAGAGGTTGCAATAATCCAGCCTTCATAAGCGAAAGCAGTAGCAACAACAGCAGAGAAAAGATAGCTCCAGGATTCAACAGGCTGTGAGAAGTTTGCCTGAAGCATTGTAAGCTCAGCACCCTCTGTTACGGGATGAGTAAAGCCGTAGATTACACCGACAACAGCCATTAACAAAAGAGGTATAAGCTTGATAACCGTTGTGGAAACCTGAATCTTACCTGCAATTTTGGGCGAGAGAGCATTGATAGCAAAGCTCAGCACCAGAAGGAAGCAGGCTACGGTCATAGTTTCGGGACCCAGCACCGTGCCGCCGGCATTTGCAGGTATATGCATAACGAAACCGGGATTTGCAGAGCAGATAAACGTCATAAGATAACGTGCACTTACCCATGCAAGGATTGAAGTCATTGTAGGATAGTAGAGACTTGTCATAAACCATCCGATAAGATAGCCGTATTTGTTGCCTATGGTCATTTCAGCATAGTCAACAATACCGTTGACCTTTTCATATTTCTGTGCAAGCACCGAGAAAGCGAGGATACAGGAAAGCATTATAACACCGCCGATAATCCACGCAAGGACACCCTGCAGCATATTACCTGCAGTCTTGTCAAGAACAGTCTGTGCCTTAAAGAAAACACCCGAACCTATAACAATACCTACAACCATACATATAGCTGTAAATAAGCCATATTTCTTCTTTAGTTCATTCATTACATTTAACTCCTTCCGAAATCTTTATTGTCGGAAAACTTATTTATTTCTGAGAAACTCTTTAATCTCAAGAAGAACGGAAAGCTCTGTATCAGCAGGAGCTTCTTCCTCGGCAGGAGCCTCTTCCTCTTCCTTCTTTTTCATTTCTTCAAGCTTCTTGTGTGCATTCATAGCAATACGCATAACAAGGAAAATGGAAAGAGCAATAATGAGGAAATCAATAATTGTCTGTAAAAATGCGCCGTAGGTAATTGCAAGCTCGGGAGTTACAACCTCACCCGCAGCATCAAGCACTGCAGGGGCAAGAATAACCTTAAGGTCTGCAAGAGAAATATTTCCCGTAAAAAGTCCTATAAGAGGAGTGATGATATCGTTTACAAGGCTTGTAACGATTTTACCGAAGGCACCGCCGATAACAACACCGATTGCCATATCCACAATGTTGCCCTTGAGTGCAAATGCCTTGAAATCTTCAAAAAACTTTTTCATAAAAATTCTCCTTATGGATATATTTATTAGGCTGACGGGAGTTGAACCCATCACGCCTGACAAACGATAATTTTCCGTTTGACTTTGCCTCATCACTTGAAATACGGCAGTATTCCTTCGTTCTTCGGCTTTGCCAAAACAAAAAATTCCCTGTTTGGCAGGTCGAAGAGTTTCTGCCGTCGGATTTTTCGTGTAGCAATGCACGAATTTGCAGGAAGGCTGACGCATTTCAAAAATGAGTGTGAAGCTATGCGGAATAAGGCGACGAGCGAAACCGTAATGTGTTCGACTTCCGTCAGCCTAAACTCAGTATATCACACACATTTTATAAACACAACTGTTTTTTTGAGCAATTTATGTTGAAAATGACATAAAAAAATGATAAAATTAAGTATAAGCCTTTATGAAAGGAGAACTTTTATGATAAAAAAGCTGACGGCTTTATTTGCCGTGATGATAATTATACTGTCTGTTTTCACCAGCTGTAAAAAGGAGCCCGCCCACAAGACGGGGTGGAATAACCCTGAGGAGCCGAAATCGGAGGCTACCACTATTGCCGAGGACACAACCGCAGACCAACAGACAACCGAGGCAAATGCTCAGGAAGTCACTATCAGGTTTTCCTCCGACAAGGCAGTCCGCGTGGGAGATTTTCAGTCCGAGGTTTACGGAAAGCTTGTAATTTATTTTCAGGATGACCATTTCCTTATTTTCGACGAATATCAGGAGAGAAGGTTCACAATTTTCGCCGAAGGCTACTCCCCTTCCAAAACCGACGGCAAGCCCGTTGCCCTCTTTGACGATATGAACTTTGACGGATATACCGATTTCGGTGTGTGCTACTACAAGGATGCTCTCAATTCCTATTACTTCTGCTTTATGTGGGATAACGGGGGCCGCACCTTCCGTTATCAGCTGTCTCTTTCAAACCTTGCAAATCCCGATTTTGACCCCGTTACAAACGAAATAACAGCTTACGAAAGATTCACCACAACAACAGCGTCAGAAAAGAAGTACACCTATACAAACGGCGTGCTGACCCACATATCCTCAAAGGATGTGGTCGAAGAGCCCGTAACAGACGGTGCCGAAACAGTTGATGCAAATTTACAGGTAACAGGCTCGGGCAGTACCGCAACCCTTATTCTCAATGCCAATGAAATCTCCCACAGCAAATGGGTGTGCACCATAGAAAACGAAAATGTAGCTGTGCTTTCCTCTGAATACTATAACGAGGAAGCCTCGGCTTATGAATTCAGACTTACAGCCGTCTCCCCCGGTGCCACAACGGTAATTTTCCGTTACAAATCCGTCGTCACGGGTGAATACATAGAAGAAATTATTATAAATGCAATCACAAAAGAGGATATGACCTTACAGATTGTCGTTCCCGAATAAAATAGCGTAGTGCCCTTAAGGACACTACGCATCGATATAAATCCGCTATTGCGGATTTTCGATATACGCTAACGCGTTCTATATGTGCTGACGCACTCGATATGCTCACTGTGTGAGCGCGGATTTATATCATATCGAGTTTTTGCAAAGCGAAAACATATCGAATTTGCCGAAGGCGAATATATCGAGCCGAGCAACGCGAGGCATATCGACAATTGAATCATCGCATTTGTGTATACAAATGTAGTGCTTGCAAAGAAAAGAGGACGAGGAGTTTTTACAACTCTTCGTCCTTTTCCTGTCGGTAGGTAATGTTCTTTGTTAAATTTCAAAAACTGTCCTTAAGAGTACAGTCCCTTACGCCGTCCGTATTTTTTTCTGTTTTATGCTTTTTTGATTTTACATATTTTATGTATCTTACGGTAAACGATAATGCTGCAGCAAAAAGTATGACAGGCAAAAGATTATCGGCAAAGCTCAGCAACTGAAGTGCCGCACTCAGCTTACTGTGCTCCTGTTGGCTTATTACCAATGAATCCGTAAGAAAAGGTCCAACAAGCAAAGACACAGCAAAATATAAGCCGAAGGCTCCCCAGCTTAAAATTGTTCCTGCTTTAGCTCTCTGCGGCTTTTTCAAGGGACGGTTCTTTACCTTCAGAACAGTAAAAATAATCATAAAGGAAGCCAAGGCAAGTGCCCCGAGTCCCATAAACAGATACCGTGTATCATAAAACATAAGCCGTATTGCGTATATGCTGAAATTCAGTCCGCCCATCATAAAAACAGTAAAGTACTGAAACAGCATATAAAAAAACCACAGACAGTTAAGCCCCGTGTAGTTTTTACAGAACCAGCAGATAAGTCCGAAGCCGACAAAGGGAACACATAGAGTTAATATATCAATATCCGATAAAGCAAGTGACAGCACCGCAGTAAGCAGAGTAAGTCCGAAAAATATTAAGGCAAAAATTTTTCTTACGGGAAATCTTCCGTTTTCCTGCACGTCGGCTACGGTATTTACAGCAGGAGCAATTTCCTCTGCAGCTTCCTCTACGTCATACCCGCTTTTTATTTCCTGTGCCGTATCACCCTTTACAAGTCCGTCAAGACTGATTCCAAACAGCTCGCTCATTTTAAGGAGTTTGTCAAGCTCGGGAACCGCGCTGTTATTCTCCCATTTGGAAACTGCCTGCCTCGAAACTCCGAGGCTGTCCGCAAGCTCTCCCTGAGAAAACCCTGCCCTGCTTCTCAGCTCATATATCCTTTCACCTAAGTTCATTCTCTCTCCCCCGATACAAAAAAATCAGATGACAAAATGTATCTGTCATCTGAAATATAGCATATTATAAGGCTTTTGTCTATCAAGTCAGGCTTAAAATGTGTCAACTGACGGTTGCAAGTAAAAAATTTCCTTTTATTCCGACAGCTCAAGCCATTCTGTTTCCATTTCTTCAATAGCCTCGTTTATTTTCTGAAGCTCAGCGGTCAGTTCCATTACCTGTTGAAAATCTGCCGCTGTTTCGGGGGTCGAGAGCAGACTGTTCAGCTCATCCCTCTTTGTCTGTGCCTCCTCAAGCTCCTTTTCAAGCCTTAAAAGCCGTGTTTTTCTCTTTCTCTCCTGACTTTCGAGTTCTTTACGAAGCTTATAGTCATTAACCTTTTTCGGGGCTTTTTCGGAAGAAACTGCCTGTGCCTTCCCTGCAATAAAAGAAAGGTAATCGTCATAGTTTCCGTCGTAGGACGTAACCGCTTCCCCGTCAAAATAAAGAATTCTCGAGGAAAGACGGTTTACAAAATAACGGTCGTGAGATACGCAGAGTATTGTGCCGTCATACTCCTTAAGAGCCTCTTCAAGCACCTCTCTGGACTGAAAATCAAGGTGGTTGGTGGGCTCGTCAAGAATAAGGAAATTGGGCTTTCTGAGAATGAGAATAAGAAGTGCAATTCTTGCCCTCTCACCGCCCGACAAATCCCGCATAAGCTTCTCTATATCGTCATTCTTGAAATTGAAGGCACCGAGATATCCTCTGAGCTCCGATACTGTCTTCCCGGGGAAGCGGTCATAAAGCTCTTCTATCACGGTCTTGTCCGACATAAGGCTCTTCTGAGTCTGTTCAAAGTATCCGACGCTTACGTTATAGCCGAAGCGTGAAAGCCCCGCATCCTTGGGGATTCTATCGGTAATAAGACCTAAAAGGGTGGTTTTTCCGCATCCGTTAGGTCCCAGAATAAACACCTTTTCTCCGCGGTACATCTTTATTGACACACCGCTGAAAAGAGTTTTTCCGTCATAGGATTTTGCAAGATTTTCGGCAGTAAGCACCTCGTCTCCCGCTCTTACACACTCCGAAAAACGAAGCTTCACGGTATGCTCTTTAGGAGGAATTTCGGGCATTGCAGCCTTTATGCGTTCAATCTGCTTTTCCTTACTTGCAATTGTAATATAATTTCTCTCCTGATTGAATTGCTTTTGCTGTTCAATCATTTTTTCTATACGCTTGATTTCAAGCTGTGCCTTTTCGTATTCACGGCGGTCCGATTCAAGACGAAGCTCCTTTTGCTTCATATACTCGGAATACGCACCTTTACCCTGATAAAGCTTTTTTGCACTTATTTCAAGTGTACGGCTTGTGGTCTTATCAAGAAAATATCTGTCGTGTGATACAATTACCACAGTACCCGTAAACTTATTAATAAAATCCTCAAGCCATTCCACGCTTTTTATATCAAGGTGGTTTGTAGGCTCGTCAAGAAGCATAATATCAGGCTCACTCAGAAGCAATTTTCCGAGACTGAGCTTTGTTCTCTGTCCGCCCGAAAGCGCGGTTACGGGAAGCTTTTCCTCCTCTGCGGTAAAGCCCAGTCCCATAAGGCAGGAATGTGCTCTGTTGCGGAAGGTAAGTCCGCCCTTATTCTGATACTCTTCCGTAAGAGAAGCCTGTCTTTCCAGATATTCGGGCACCTTGCCTTCGGTAAGCTCTACCTTTCTGTGAAGGACTTCAAGCTCTTCCTCTATCTTAAAAAGATGCGAAAAGACAGTCAGAAGCTCATCATAAACGGATAATGTGCTTCCCTGGCAGGCATGCTGCTCTACGAAGCCTATTTCCGTCAGATTTGCCTTTATAACTCTGCCCTCAGTTGGTTCAAGCTCACCGCAAAGAGCCTTGAAAAGGGTGGTTTTTCCGCATCCGTTGGAGCCGATAAGACCGATTTTATCTCCCTTTGCAATATCAAAGGTGGCATTTATCAAAATATCACGCTGTGCGTACGAAAGTCTTAAATTCTGACAACTGAGCTGCGACATAATTATGTTCTCGTTTCAAGTATTTCGAGCTTACCCGATACGCTATACTCACCCTTAGAAGCAGGAATGAATATGCTTGAACCCTTTTTAAGGGCAATTTCACCGTCCTCTGAGGTGATTTTTCCCTCACCGTCAAGAACAAGAAGAGACACAAAGGAGGTTTTGTCGGCAGTATCCGTATAAGTGCCGTCAAGCTCTACCCTTGTCATTTTGAAATACTGACAGCCCGTAAGATATGTTTTAACAGCATCCCCTGTTTTTTCGGGGCTTCCCTCTGCAGAGAAATTGACATCTGTAACCTTAAGATTCATAACGTCAACAGCCTTTTTAACGTGAAGCTCTCTTAAATTTCCGTTTTTGTCACGGCGCATATAGTCAAACACGCGGTAGGTGGAGTTTGAGCTCTGCTGAACCTCCGCAAGAAGAATTCCTTCTCCGATTGCGTGAAGCATTCCCGAAGGGATAAAAACAACATCCCCAGGGGTTACGGGCACTACATTTACATCGTCTAAAAGCGTTCCGTTTTCAATAGCAGCGGCAAATTCCTCACGCTCCATATCGTGATTCACACCGTATATAAGAGAAGCTCCCTCGTCGCATTTAAGCACATACCAGGCTTCTGTCTTACCGTTTTCATTTTCATATTTATAGGCATAATCGTCGTCGGGATGCACCTGTACCGAGAGCTTATCCCTTGCATCAATTATCTTTATAAGCACGGGGAAATCACGGATATCCTTGTTGTTTGTGCCAAGAACTTCCCTTCCCTCTGCCTCAATTACCTCTGCAAGAGTCTTACCGTCATATTTTCCGCCGAGCACAAAGCTGGGGCCGTCCTTGTGACAGGAAAGAAGCCAGGCTTCCGCAGCATTGTCCCCGTCAGTCGTAAAGCCGTAATCATCAATTAAGGTGCGTCCGCCCCATATTGTCTCTTTAAGTGTGGGATAAAGTGATAAAATTTCCATATCAAAAACCGGCTTTTGCCGTTCCTTTCAAAAAAAATTACAGCCCGCAAAACGAACTGTAATAAATTATATCAAATTATTATCCGTTAGTCAATTCTTCACATTGCAAAGAATCTTCTGTCCTTTCGCCGCCCCACAGCTTTTTAAGGCTCTTGTTTTTACAGCCTCCCTTGTTTTCACACTCATAAATGCTCGTGCAGATAACGCGCCTGAGACCGTTATGAAAAACCGTCTCCTCCATAACGATATTTTTACCCTTTACCCAACAGAACTGCTCATAAGTTTTTGAATGACTTTCCATCATATCACCTCTACCAATAGTATATATCGGTTTACGGAAAAAAATTAGCGAATCAGGGGCTTAATTATACATTTTTTAATAAGGACAAACATAGAATTTAACGGTGATATTATGAATATTCTTTTTATACTTCTTATTTCTTCGGTAATTTTTCTTATAATCTTTATGCTCAGAAAGCTGAGCCTCGGCAAAATCCTTCTGTCCGTGTTTTCGGGGCTTTCCGCCCTTTTCTGCTGTGACCTTATTATGTCCTTTACGGGAACAAACGGTATGCCCGTAAACCCTTACACCCTGACAATCAGCGCTCTGGGCGGCATCCCGGGGGTAATACTCCTTGTTTTACTCAAAATGCTGCTGTGAATTTTCACTAAATTAAAATTTATCGGCATAATTTACCGTTTGTATCGTAGGGGAGGGGTCGCCCCTCCTGCCTTGCAGTCAGCTTGATTTCACACAGAGTTTTCCTTGAGGCTGTAATGCCGCCTTACCTTGTAGGGGATGGCGTCCCCGACATCCCGCCCGGCAGAAAATAAAATTACAAATGTTATGTCCCTCAAAGGCACATTTTTATCTGCCACGATAAATAATGCGGACTTTGTCATTTTTATCAAAACGGGTCGTCGGGGACGCCGACCCCTACAATGTTAAATTATGATACACTGATTATTCAAAAAAATACCCCGCACACTCGGTTGAGTGTACGGGGATTCTTATAAATGTGAATTATCGTTTATCGATTATTCGTTGATAGCGATAACAACGCCTGAACCAACTGTACGGCCGCCTTCACGGATAGCGAAACGAAGACCTACTTCGATAGCGATGGGAGTGATAAGTTCAACGTCCATATCAACGTTGTCACCGGGCATACACATTTCTGTTCCTTCGGGAAGAGAGATAACGCCTGTAACGTCAGTTGTTCTGAAGTAGAACTGAGGACGGTAGTTGTTGAAGAAAGGAGTATGACGACCGCCTTCATCCTTGCTCAAAACGTAAACTTGACCTGAGAACTTTGTGTGAGGATTGATTGAGCCGGGTTTGCAAAGAACCTGACCACGTTCAATCTCTGTACGCTGGATACCACGAAGAAGAGCACCAATGTTGTCGCCTGCTTCTGCATAGTCAAGGATCTTTCTGAACATTTCGATACCTGTGCAAACTACCTTTCTCTTTTCGTCAGTAAGACCAACGATTTCAACTTCTGCACCTGTATTGAGCTGACCTCTTTCAACTCTACCTGTAGCAACAGTACCACGACCTGTGATTGTGAATACGTCTTCAACGGGCATAAGGAAAGCAAGGTCTGCAGTTCTTTCGGGAGTGGGAATGTAGCTGTCAACAGCAGCCATAAGCTCGTTGATGCAAGCTACTTCGGGAGCAGACATATCTGTTCCTGCATATTCAAGAGCCTTAAGAGCTGAACCCTTGATGATGGGTGTGTCGTCGCCGGGGAATTCATACTCGGAAAGAGTTTCTCTGATTTCCATTTCAACGAGTTCAAGGAGCTCTTCGTCGTCAACCTGATCGCACTTGTTCATGAAAACAACGATGTAGGGAACGCCAACCTGACGAGCAAGAAGGAGATGTTCCTTTGTCTGAGCCATGGGGCCGTCAGTTGCAGCGATAACAAGGATAGCACCGTCCATCTGAGCAGCACCTGTGATCATGTTCTTGATATAGTCAGCGTGGCCGGGGCAGTCAACGTGTGCATAGTGACGTGTCTCTGTCTCGTACTCAACGTGAGCTGTGTTGATCGTGATACCACGAGCTCTCTCTTCGGGAGCCTTGTCGATGTTTGCATAGTCCATAAACTCTGCGCCGCCCTTCATAGCGAGGGTCTTTGTGATAGCAGCTGTAAGAGT